>JAKSLM010000017.1 GCA_024401225.1 Bacteroidaceae bacterium
TACCAGAATAAGAATCACTATAAATAGAATTTTTTAACTGCAAATTATGCTCCACGCAACTCCTACATACACACTTCGCGCAGAGGCTGTTTACATGGCTTCTGAGCACTTGCTATGTATACAGGGGGGGGCAATGCAAGAGGTTTAATTTCAAGCGATTACAGCGAGCTATATAGCCTGCTACGGGCACTCTGTGCGAGTGTCGGTAGCAGGCTTTTTCGTGTCTATATATTTACAAATAATAATACTAATTTTTAATTCAAAAGTACAATGAAAAAGAAAATCTACCAGCAACCTAAGATGGAGGTTGTACAGTTAGATCAGACGGACATCATCTGCACGAGTACGCAATCTACCTTTGGTATCAAAGAAGGTGAAGGCTACACCCCAGAAGAATGGTAAATCAATGTTTCAAACTAAAAAAACAAGCAAGACAATGAAAAAGACAATTTGGAGTTTGGCAGCATTGATGCTCATGGCTGCCCCTATGATGACCTCTTGTAGCAACGACCTCGACGAGGTAGCTCCAGTAGAGGAGCAGAGCAACGTAGTAACTATCACCATCGCACCACCAGTAGCAGAGCCTGAGACTCGCGTAGCTATGACTGGCAACCTTGTTACCGGATGGGAACTGAACGATGAGGTGACTTTATATAAGGTGACGGTGAATAATGAGATGCCCGGTATGGAAAGTGCAACCCTTAGCGGTACAGGTGTGACCTTCAAGTGCATCGACGCAACAGCTGGTACCTTCAGTGGTGATCTGGGCACTGGCACTCTTGACCAATACACTTTTGCTGTTTACGGTGCAGAAGCTATTTCTGTTTCGTTTGGTTCTGAGGGCGTTGCTCTCGTACCAAAGACAATGTGCTCTGAGAACCTGAAGGATGTAGTGGTTATGGCTGCATTCAATAGCGGAGACGGCTACACCATGGAGGTAGTCAATAATGTGATGAAGGTTAAGAACGGCACCGCAGCAGATATTAAGGTTGCTTTGTCTAGCCAAGGTTATGGTACAGGTACGTACCATGTACTTGATTACCGTGTTCCACTAAGCTGTTATGGAGATGATGGCACGCACTTGGGTAACTTTGCTTTCTTCGGTCCAACTGTATCGCAGATACCTAGCACTTATAAGGGATGGGCAAATGCCAGGCCTTTCACACTCAAGGCAGGTGTAGATTCATACGTGACAATGGGTATGTTTGGCAATAAGAACGACCAGTGGGGCATTGCTAAACAGAATGGCGACCAGGTTGTTGCAAGAAAGGCAGTGGGAACTTCTAAAAAAGGCAAGAAGGGTAAGCTCTTCAATGCTGGAACTTATACAGGTACTGCTCTCTAATATAAGAATATAGGGGCAAGGATAGCCTCACTCACATAACCGAGAGGGAATCACGCCAGACATCGGTATAACCATCCGCGATAGCATATTGTAACCTGCCTGTAAAGGTATTAACTTTGCATCCAAAAAGAATATGGACAAAGTTGATCTTTACAGGCAGGTTTATTTTACATTCAAGGAGCTGTGTGCCAATGGTAAGCAGCCTTGCTCGTTTCGCATATTCTTTCGATGAGAAATACTCCTTTCTTACCAATACAGACATCAATTCTGTCAATTCCTCAAGATACTCGCGCGATGGGATTACTGTCTTTTTCATCAAACATACGGTTTATGCGTTCATCCATCTCGCTTTCAAACTCATCCCATGTCATAGCATTATCAATGCAGGCATGGGGATCATGATGGCGTTCGAAGAAGTCAAGCGTACGCTGCAGATCCATGCTGACTACGGGTTCCTCCACCTTTAAGGACGAATCCTCCTCTTGTTCTATAATGTCAATGTAATTCATATCAATCTGTTTTCGCTGCAAATATACAACTTCTTTTCATATCTGCAAAGCAATCAGCAAAAAAAATGCGAAATGAGAAATGAAGCCTCATTGCCGTAGGCCATAAAATATCAATAGATAAAAATACATAAAAATAGGATTGGTGGATGCGTAGCATTGCACATGCACAACTCAGGAACCGGGTTTTTATCTATTTTTATATATTGATATTTTTCAAGTGGCTCATCGACCTGTTCCTTTGATTCTTTCCAGCAATTATACAACTTCTTTCCTTCACTTCCAAACATATCGCAAAGAAAATGCCACCAGCCGTGGGGCTGATGGCAGATGTGCTATGCTTGGTAGCGAGTATATAATGACGTTACTCGGCTGTGATCTTCAATGGCTTGCCTGCTACACACTGGACGGCGTATATCATAGACTATCAAAAAATTGTTGCATCTGTTCTGGAGTTTCGCAGCGCGTAGTTTCCGCTTTGCTATACTCTTCACGTGCTTTCCTTATCTGCATGGCAAGTGCTGGCGTAATGATATTATGAGCCGAAGCATTCTCCTCTGCTAAACGTAGGGACAATGCCTGACGCACTTTTTTTGGTTGCGCTTGAATAAGAGTCCAAAGAGCATCAATCATATTGACAGATCCGGAAGTCATAGTGGCGGTTTCCATATTTGTTTAATTATAAGTGGGGATTTCGCATTTTCGCTGCAAATATACAACTTCTTTCCATATCTGCAAAGCAATCAGCAAAAAAAAAAATGCGAAATGAGAAATGAAGCCTCATTGCCGTAGGCCATAAAATATCAATAGATAAAAATACATAAAAATAGGATTGGTGGATGCGTAGCATTGCACATGCACAACTCAGGAACCGGGTTTTTATCTATTTTTATATATTGATATTTTTCAAGTGGCTCATCGACCTGTTCCTTTGATTCTTTCCAGCAATTATACAACTTCTTACCTTCACTTCCAAACATATCATAAAAAAAAATTGGGCAGCATATTTGGTAGTGTTTAAGAAAAAGTGTACCTTTGCGCCATATAAACAACCTATTATTATGTCAACAACAGCAATACAACCACAGGCGGAGATGACAATCTCCATTTCTGACCTTTCGGTAATGGCGGACATCAGACGTCTGCTTAAACATGTGAAGGGAGTAGAGTCTATTTCTGTTCGCAAGAAAAAGTCGGAACTCGACATCTGTCTTGAGGAAATAGATGAAGGAAAAGTTGTGAATGTCGGTTCTGTAGATAATCTTATGCAATACCTTCACTCCTAATGGCATACAACATTTCTCTTTCTACACGATTCAAAAAGCAATACAAGAAGTGTATGCGTCAGGGACTGCCAGAAGAGGAAATAGACGATAAAAATATTTCGAGCTGTGCGGATATAATATGTAATTTACGTTCACCGAAGGCAAAAAGAAAAACAATTACAATTAACAGGTCAAGAAAATGCCACCAGCCGTGGGGCTGATGGCAGATGTGCTATGCTTGGTAGCGAGTATATAATGCGTTACTCGGCTGTGATCTTCAATGGCTTGCCTGCTACGCACTGGACGGCGTACTCGTAGACGCCAAGGGTGTCGTACTTCTTGATGAGCTTTGTATTCGCGAACATATTCGGTTATGCCAAGTATCTCATCCTTTTTCAGCTGGCAGTCGTAGATGGCACTCAGGTAGCGTCCCTCCTCGAACTTTTCTGCTGCGTTGATAATCATCGTCAAGCCTTCTTCGTTTTTGTCTACAATTGTTGAATATAGCATATTTATTTCTTTATCTTATACTTTCTGTTTTTATACCCGCCCTCAATCTCAAGCTCACCTTCATCCACGAGTTCTTTGAGGTAATCTCGCGTGCGTGACGGCTTGAGTCCGATGGCTTTTGCTATGGATTTTGCATCTGAAATTTCGTTATCGGCGATAAAATCAAATATTTGTCGCCGAATTTCGAGATTTCGATTCGTATTTTGCGATTTTTGAGCGTTTTTATCTCCCTCATCCTCATTCATTGAAGCTATGAGTTCGAATACATGATGCATCTGGCTGTAGGCTATTCTGTCCTCGGGTGTCGCTTCGCTCATACGTGACAATTCTTCCGCATAACTGATGGCAAGTTGCAAGTCGCCATTCTCCGTGAGGTAACGATACAGATTGTTCTTCTTGAAGTAACGTTCCGTCTTCTCATACCCCTGCATGTAATGCTGGAGCTCGGGCAGCAGATCCTCATACGACTCGTAATGCTTGACGGACAACTGAGGCAGGAAATGAAGCAAGAACCAGAACTCGGTGCATGGGTTGGTCTCAATCCACACAATTCTGCGGCTGCTCTTCTTCTTGATCTCCTCGTATGCTGCCATCTCCTTGGGGTGCGTAAGCAGACGGTCCATGTCCACAAGACACACCACATGGTCGGTATCACGCTTCACATAGCTGTCGGCAAGTTTAGCCATGTGCGGGATGTCGGAATGCTGAGGAAAGTCGGGTGCCACCTTGAACTTATACCTACACGCTATGCGTAAGGTCTCAAAGTACCACCATTCGGTTTCGCCTTCGCCTATGATTGCAATACTCTTTTTTACAGCCATGCGTTATCCTTCCGTTTCAAGGTAAATACTTCCGAGGAAAGGCAGGTCAACCAGTTTGCCCTGCTTGTAGGCGTTGTATGGGTTCATCGTCTTGTGCAGGCCGAGTGTCGATAGTCGCTTCAGTTGAGTTGCGCCCACCTCACTCTTGTCCGTGAACCACACCACATCGCGACGAATGAAGTCCTCGTTCAGCAGGTTGATGTCGTGGGTGGTCATCAGCAATTGCGATGTACCCTCGCTGTTGGCAAGGAAGAGCTTGATGAAGTACGACAGCAACTCGTAGTGTATGCTCGTCTCAATTTCGTCGATAGGAATGAAGTTGTTCACGTGCAGCACATAATATAGTACAATTGACATACCTAGGAAGCGATGCGTACCTGCCGACTCCAGTCTTTCGTGCAGCTCGTACTCTCCATCCTCGCCCGTGTGGCTGAACAAGATGTCATCGTGCTTGATGGTGCCGCGTTTCAGCATTTCTATCTTTGCTTCCTCAGGGATAGGCGCACTCTTGATGGTCATCTCCATCTCGGGTGTGATGGCGTCCTCGCGTTCGTTGAGTGTCATGTCCACGATGTTGAAGTCGCTGGCTTTCAGCAACTGCAGGAGGAACCGCTTCTTCATGCCATCCTTGTCATTTCGCAGTTCCGACTTTACATCAAACGACAGATAATCCCTTGGACTCAGCACGCTCTGCAATCCTGTATAGAAAAATTCGAAGACATCATTAAGTTTTGATGTCTGCACATTCGACTGTCCGAAGGCAGCCATCACCGTACAGTTGTTGGTCGTGTTGCCTTCTATAGCTCGCTGAGCAGACTTGTCGAAACCCACTTTGTTGCCAAACGAAACCTCTGTGTGATCAGTCTCGGGCTGATAAGTACGCTTGTAGAGCGAGGTAGGACGTGCACTCGTGTAAACCAAAAGCGATTCCTCGTAGATGCGCTTGCTGTCAAATTCCAGGTTCATAATGTACTTTTCGCCCTTCACCCAGCAGGTCATCTGCATGTGCGAATGTTCCTGCCCGCTGTGTTTGTCGAGCAGGAAAGGGAAATAACCCATGCCATCATTCTTCGACTCCGGCTTATCGAGCATCGTGCTACGAAAGAAGGCAAGGGCATTGAGCAAGGTCGTCTTACCGCTGGCGTTGCTACCATAGACAATGCCAATCTTCAGCAGTTCAACACCCTCTGCCACCTCGTGAACATACTGCCCACGCATGTTGTCATCATTGTTCGGCACGAAATTTATTGATTGCCGCTCCCTGATGCTATAGAAATTTTGTACCTGGAATTCTTGTATCATAGTCCTGTAAAATAGGAGTAAATAAAAGTTTTGGTGCAAAGATACATTAAAAATGTTAAAACTGCAAATATATGATTACGAATAGTGAAAAAATCACTATAATTTAGCATTAAATATCAAATCGTGCTATTTTAAGGCGTAATTTTATGCTCATGCTCCTCCTGTATGGTACGCTGAGAACGTTTTGTACGCCAGACGATGTGATATGTGAGATTCTGATGTGCCATTATAGTGTAGTATTTGGTACAGCCCTCCAGGCTGTGTTTGCCATCAGTGTCTTAGAGTCCGAGGGCGCTGCCCCCGGTTACTCATAGTATAGCCTTCCAGGCTTTTGAGAGTCAGGTTGCAACGCCCTCGGATTACGAAACCCATCCGCACACACATGCAAAACGGTTCGACGCTGCAAATATACAACTTCTTTCTTTCACTTCCAAACATATCGCAAAGAAAATGCCACCAGCCGTGGGGCTGATGGCAGATGTGCTATGCTTGGTAGCGAGTATATAATGCGTTACTCGGCTGTGATCTTCAATGGCTTGCCTGCTACGCACTGGACGGCGTACTCGTAGACGCCAAGGGTGTCGTACTTCTTGATGAGCTTGGCATCGCGGACGGGAGTCTTGGTGCGAAGGGTGAGCGTGGTGCCGGTAGAAGGGAGGATGGTGGCAGATGCCAGTTTGCCGCCCTTCCACTGGATTGACACTTCGTAGCCACCACGTGCCTTGAGACCGCTGATGCTTCCTTCCTGCCATACGGATGGGAGGGCTGGGAGAAGGAAGAGGGTTGGAGTGGCAGCATCGGAGGTGATGTCGAGCTCGCTCTGCATGAGCATCTCGGCTATGCCGGCTGTGGCACCGAAGTTACCGTCGATCTGGAATGGTGGATGAGCATCGAAGAGGTTTGGATAGGTGCGTCCGTTAGGATAGTTGCGCATCTGACGATCGTCAGGAAGCAGACGGAGCATGTTGCTGAGGATGGTGAAGGCGTGGTCGCCATCGAGCATGCGTGCCCAGAAGTTGGTCTTCCATCCAAGGCTCCAGCCTGTAGCCTCGTCGCCACGCTGATTGAGGGTCACGCCCGATGCCTTCCAGAGGTCTGGAGTAGAGAAGGCGTTGATCTGGTTGGATGGGTAGAGGCCGTAGAGGTGGGAGATGTGGCGGTGCTGATCCTTTGGATCGTCCATGTCCTCACGCCACTCCTGAAGCTGACCATACTTGCCCACCTTCATCTTTGGCAACTTGGCAAGTGCCTGTGTGAGCTTCGACTGGAAGTCGGCATCCTCGCCGAGCACCATGGCAGCCTTGAGTGCCTGGGTGAGGGCATCGCGTGCTATCTGATTGTCCATCGTACAACCGGCTGTGATGGTGCTCTGCTTGCCCATGCCGCCATGCTCAGGCGATGTGGATGGGACGACGAGGAGCTCGCCATCGCGCTCCACCATGTAGTCGAGGTAGAACTCGGCTGCTCCGCGGATGATTGGGTAGTACTGCTTGAGGAAGTCCTTGTCGAGGGTGTAGAGGTAGTGCTCCCAGATGTGGGTGGTGAGCCATGCTCCACCATTAGGGAACATGCCCCATGCAGCTGCATCGAGCGGACCGGCTATGCGCCAGAGGTCGGTGTTGTGGTGTGCCACCCATCCACGGCATCCGTACATGACGCGTGCTGTCTCGGCACCAGTCACGGAGAGGTCGCGTATCATGGAGAAGAGCGGACCGGTGGTCTCGGAGATGTTGCACACCTCGGCTGGCCAGTAGTTCATCTCGGCATTGATGTTGATGGTGTATTTGCTATCCCATGGGGCATTGAGGCTTGAGTTCCATACGCCCTGCAGGTTGGCTGGCTGTCCGCCCTCCTGCGATGAGGAGATGAGGAGGTAGCGACCGTAGTTGAAGAGGAGCGCTACCATGCCGTAGTCCTTGCTTCCATAGAACTTGTCGAGACGATCGACGGTCTGCATGGCCTTGTTGGCAGGATCGGATGTGAGGGTAAGCTTCACGCGGTTGTACTGTGCCTGATACTTGGCCACATGGCGCTTCAGGAGCTGTGGAGCCTTCATCTTGGTGGCAGGCGAGAGCAGGGCATCGATCTTTGCCGATGCATCACCGCTTACGTCCTTGTAATTGACGTAGTTGGTAGCTGCTGCTATGTAAAGGGTTGCCTCCGATGCATTTTCAACCACAATCTTCTTGTCGTTTACGCTCAACTTTCCATCGCTGAGCACCTGTGTCTTGCACTTTGCTGTAAGTGCTGTCTTGATGCCTTCGTGGTCAGAACCCTGTATTGTTGCCTCAAGAATGCCGAGGGACATAGGCTTGGCATCGCTGGTGGATGTGGCTACGACCGATGTAGGGAGCTGGCAGTCCTGGCTGAGAGTGAAGCTGAGTGCGCCCTTCTTGCTTGCCTTGACATTCACCACGATCACGCCATCGGCAAGCGATGCAAATGCTGTACGGGTGTACTTCACGCCACCCACCATGTAAGTGACGGTGCTGACTGCCTGTGTGAGGTCGAGCTCACGCTGATACGCCTGCACGTCCTTATGTCCGAAGTCGAGCTTGAGCGAACCCAGGGTGAGGTATTTCTGTCCGTGAGGACCCTTGATAAACTCGCGGTTGATGATGTCCTCAGCCTCCTTCTCCTTACCGCTGAAGATGAGGTCGCGCACCTCGTTGAGGTGGTAGATGGATGTCTTGCTGTTGTTGTCGTGAGGGCCACCGCTCCAGAAGGTCTCTTCGTTGAGCTGGATCTCCTCCACTTCGGTACCGCCGAATATCATGGCACCCATGCGGCTGTTGCCGATAGGCATGGCTTCGAGCCAATGGGTGGCTGGCTTTACGTACCAGAGTCGTTGATCATTGTCGGTTGTGCCAGCACTCTTTGCACAAAGTGCCACCACAAACATTGTAATTAAGATTAAATAGCGTTTCATTTTTTATTTTAGAATAATTAGTATGTCGTGTACACAAGTAGATTGTTCAAAAATTTTTATCAAGATTCCTGCCTTGCAAGACAAGTATCTTGATAAAAATCTATAACATAATGAATAGCGGAAGCTGAATTCGATTACTTCGCTTTACGGGCATCGTCGAACCAGTCAACCATAACCTTGAGGTTCTCAGGCGAGTACATATTGAATCCATGTCCACCACCTGCTACCTTGGTGAAGCCTGTCTTGGCACCACGCTCCTTGAGGATCTTGTAGAGTTCCTCGCCCTGGCACCATGGCACAACATTGTCGTCCGAACCGTGGAAACAGTAGATTGGCACGGTAGTCTTGTTGGCAAAGTAGGTAGGCGAAAGGAGGTTGTAGGCATCCTCATTGCCAGGATAAGCGAAGCCCATGAGGGCATCCTCTGGCTTCATCTGCATCTGAAGAGGACCGTTGCACTCCATGTTCATGAGGTCGATAGGGCCCGACCACTCGCAGCAAGCATTGACAGCGCTGCTCTCCTTGGTGTACTTGCCTACCTCACCCTCGATGTTGTACTTTGCCTTGCCAAGCGATGCCTCACCGACGCCATTGGTTGCTGCACAGAGCGATGCAAGGTGGGCGCCTGACGAGAAGCCTGAAGTGCCGATGAATGAGGCGTCGAACTTATACTGCTTTGCGTTGCCACGAATCCAGCGTACTACGGCCTTGATGTCGTTGATCTGTGCTGGGTACTTGGCGTCGCCACTGCTGCGATGGTTAGGGCAAACGACTGCATAGCCTGCATCGAGAAGTGCCGAAACGATGGTATTGATGTCAGCTGCACCCTTTGAGTTGTTGCTGAACCATGCCGAGCCATAGATGTGCACGATGACTGGGTAGCCTGCCTTTGGAGCGGCTGCCTTTGGAAGGTAGATGTCGAGGTTGTGATAACCCTGATCATCGCCTGCATAGTTGATGTCAGTAAACTTCTCAGAGAACTGAGCAGTGATCTCCTGTGACTGGAATCCTCCAAAACCGAAGTTCTGTGCTGATACGTTCACTGCCGAGAGTGAAGCAAGCATGAGGGCCGAAAATAATAATTTTTTCATGATTTTGTAGTATTACTTGTTAATTACGATTAAGAATCCACCTCGTGGCAGCATACCAATCTGCGTAGGGACAGACTTTGGCTGCTTGATGTTCCAAGGATGAGCAGCGTCGCCACTATCAAGGAACATAGTAATACGACTGCCCAAGCGCTTGAGAGGTTTAACATCGAGGGCCACATTTTTCACCTCATCGGTGCCGTTGATGCCCGAGATGTACCATGCAGAGCCCTTGCGGCGAGCCATGATGACATAGTCGGAAGGATAGCCGCCGAGCAGGCGTGTCTCGTCCCATGCCGTAGGAAGGTCAGAAAGGTAGTCCTTCACCTGCTGAGGCTGTGCGAGGAAACTCTCCGGGCGATCGGCAAGGTGCTGGATGCCCGACTCGTACATGGCTGTGAGGGCAAGCTCGTGGGCATGGGTAGTGATGTGAGGATGCTGGGAGTCGGTGAATGCACATGGGGTGTAGTCCATCGAGCCAACCACATTGCGTGTGAATGGGATGGTGGCATTGTGGGCTGCAGCACGCTTGGTGAATGTAGGCACATTGTTGTACCACTCAGCACCGTACACGCCCTCCGTGCTTACGAGGTTAGGGTATGTGCGCTGCCAGCCACGAGGGATGGTGGCACCATGGAAGTTGACGAGCAGATGATGCTTGGCAGCATCCTCAAGCAGCTCGATCATGTACTTCATGTTCATATTGTTGTCGCCCGAGAAGAAGTCGATCTTCACACCTGTCACTCCAATCTTCTCGCACCATGCAAACTCCTTCTCACGGTCCTCAGGCTTGTTGAGACGGAACTTAGGAGTAGGCGCACCATCGATCCATCCTACGGACGAGTTGTACCATATCATAGGCTTGACGCCCTTGTCGACGGCATAGCGCACGGCATCCTCAATGGTCTTGCCATTGTTGGATGCGAGCTTAGGCATCTCGTCCCACTCGGCATCGATGAGCACGTATGGAAGCTTGAGTTCGGCTGCCATATCCACGTACTTCTTTATTATATTATAGTCGTTGGAACCGTGGTTGTATGCCCAGTACACCCATGAGGCCACGCCCGGCTCGATCCACGAAGTGTCGGTGAGTCGTGCAGGAGCAGCGAGGTCGGATATGAGGGTGGACTCCACCACATCGCTGATGCGGCCTACGATGGCTACTCGCCATGGCGACGACTCTGGATTCTGGTCGTTCTCGTCGGGTTGGATGCGGAACACTCCCTTGCGGGATGTGCTGTAGAGGCACGATGCAGCGTTGTCCTTCTCGATGCATGACTCGGAAAGGAGCGCAAACACGCCGTCATTGTACTCAAAGAGTGTAGGATAGGCCCAGCGGTCACCATCCTTAGTGTCGGTATTTTTAGGGAAGAATCCCTCGTAGGAATCTGACCATTTCAGGAGCCAGTTGCTACGGGCAGAAGAGAAGTCGACAACCACTGGCACCTCTGCCTTGGAACCAGCAGCCCCACGGCACTCCTTGCGGAATGCCACGCCATCGTCGAATGCACGCACCACAAGTGTGCTTCCATCAGCAGCGAGCGGATAGGCGCTCTCGACATACGGTTTGCTGATGTGATGCTGTTTGCCTACTATCATGTCGTAGGTCTCGGTAGCCTTTCGGCTTACGCCTTTTCCTATGCCAGGCATCTCGGCTGTGTAGATGGTCTGCCATCCGGAAAGGGATTGATAACTTACGGTGAGACCAAGGTCAGAACTACTGACCTTGATCTTTCCGTTTGGTGATGTCTGCCCGAAGGCAGGCACGAATGATAATGCTATTACAAATACTGAGAGTATTCTTTTCATAAGTAATTATTTTGCGTATTCCTTGAAGTTCCACTTAGAGTTGTCGCTCTTGAATTCGTACTTTGCAAGTGTAGGAGTACTATCGCCGATAGAATAGAGGCAGTAGACTGTGTTCACACCCTTCTTGCCAGGGATAGCCTTAGGCATGATGCGGAATGTGCCATCAGTAAGCTGCTCGATGCGCCAGAGCTGCTCGTCAGCACCTGTGAATGAAGGAACCGAAGTAACCTCCATCTTGCTTGTAGCAGCGAGTGCACGGTCGGTACCAGCAATAGTGATCTTGAAGTAAGGGTTGCTCAAGTAGCCACCTGCCTCAGGAACGGCTGTGATAGTCCAGCGCTGATGAGGACGGAACATGTAGTCGCCGATGCGGATGTCGATGTTGCCTGTTGGCCATGCACCCTTCACGTCGTCAAGCTTCTGCTCACCGATGAGGGTTGGCTGCTCGCCCTGCTGTGCTGGCTGGTTCCAACCACCACGCTGGCGTGGTACATTGAGGCGAACGAAGTCGACAGCAAGCTCAAGGCTATAACCACGACGCTCTGATTCAATCTCGTAAGTTCCTTCACGGAAGCGCTCGCCTGCTACTGGCCAGTCGTTCTTCCAAAGGAGAGGACGGATGGCAAGAACCGAACGGCCGCCCTGGTCGAAGTCTGCCTCCCAGTGGAATGAAGTTACCTCTACACCTTCGTCGATGATTGTACGTCCGAAGTGTCCGGCACCAGTCTTGCGATCGCCTGCAGCCACAACCATCTTACCACCACCGGCAAGCATGTCGCGACCTACATTGTCGATGTAAGGGCCAAGGACGTTCTTACTGCGTCCTACGACGATATTGTAAGTAGAGTTCACACCGTCACAGCAAGTACCGTGAGTACCGAGCAGGTAGTACCAGCCATTGCGGTAGATGAGGTCGGTAGCCTCACAGTCGATAGCGATGTCCTTTGCCTTGTTGCCCTTCACGCGGTAGCCAGTCTTAGGATCAATCTCCACGATGCGGATATTACCGAAATAAGTACCGTACGAGAGCCACATACGACCGGTTGTAGGGTCGAGAAGCACACCTGGGTCGATGGCATCATTGTCCTCCATACCGTCGGACGATGCTACCTCAACAGCTGTAGTATACTTGAAGTCAGGCGACTTAGGGTCGAGAGTGTTGTTCCACATGGTGAGGATGCGGCCGCTATGACCACCACCAAGACCACCACCGGTAGCACCGTAGATCATGAGGTACTTGTTGCCCATCTTGATCACATCAGGAGCTGCACCGCCACCAGGACGCTCTGCTCCACCATGCCATGACCAACCATCGTCAGAGATGAGGCCACCGCCACCGGTTCCAAATGTATACCACTTTCCATCACACTCTACGAGAGTAGATGGGTCATGAATGAATGGTTCACCAATCTGTGCATTAATATTTAAAAAGGTAGAACCCGCTGCCAAAAGAGAAAATATTAGTCGTTTCATAGTTGTGCTTTACTTTAATGTGATTGAACAATTCTTTACAGGCTCGCCCTTCTCGTCGATGAAGCGAACACAGAAATCACTCATACCAGGACCATTGATGATGGCACCGCGAAGGATGTTACGTCCCTTCTTCAATGTGATGCGTGGAGAGAGGCCATCGTCCTTCACCATACGGCGGTCGCCTGAGAGAAGGAGAACCTCCTCGCCATTGAGCCACCACATAGATGCAGAGTTGGAACCTGCTGCAAGGCGTACATCCTTGATCTCCTCAGGACAATCGATAACGGTTACAGCCCAGAAGAGTACACCGTACTCCTGCTTCTCCAATCCTGTAGCAAAGCGGAAGAGCTTGACATTGAAGCGAGTGCTCTCGAGAGCATGCCATGTGAGCGACTTGCCGTCAACGGTAACCTTGTCGCCACCCTTTGGAAGAACTGTCATCTGACCAGGGAAGTACTCCTTTGTGAACTGCTCACGGAGGTATGTGTCAACAAACACGGTATTGCTGCGGTTTGGCTTGTCAATAGGCTCGAGAAGCATCCAACGGCGGATGAAGCCATCCTTGTCAGGAGTCATTGCTGCTGCTGTAGCAGGAGTGAAGTACTGCTCACGTGGAGACTCAGTAAGAGTGATCCAGTCGACCTCAGCCTGTGCTACACCGATGTTGGAAAGCTTAAGGTCGTTAACGCCCTGAGGCATAGCCTTGACAGCGATGTTCACTTCCTTCCACTCACCCTTGGTTGCAGGGATGTTGAGGTTAGTAGCATAAGCGCCGAGTTGGAGCTTGAGGATAGTAGCTGCAGTAGTCTTTACGCGTACGCATACGTTCTGAGCGCTTGAGCTCTTAGGGTCTACACGGTTGTACTTTACCCATCCACCCTTAGGGAGGACTGTCTTCCATCCGAGGAAGTAGTTGAGAGTGTCGTGATACTCGATGTGAGCCTTACCGCCAATCTCGCTATAACGGTCGATCTGGACTGCCTTGCGAGCATCAGTAATACCTACACCACGAAGGGTTGGCTTAACCTCCTGGATAGTACCATCAGCATTGAAGAAGAGGGAGTCAACACATACCGAACGGTTCTTGTCGAACGATGGAGAGTATGCATTGTTGTGGTAGAAGAGATACCACTGATCCTTGAATTCAATGATACTATGGTGGTTAGTCCAGCATCCATTTGGATGTTCTGCCATGATGATACCCTTGTGCTCGTATGGACCCATTGGCTTGTCGCTCATAGCATAAGCGAGGCACTCTGTGCCGCCATCCTTGCGAACCCATGGATAAGTGAGGTAGAACTTGCCATTGCGCTCGAATGCGAATGGACCCTCAACGAATCCCTTAGGAAGGGTGATGCGCTCTGGCTTGCCATCAAGCTCGACCATGTTGTCCTTGAGCTTAGCCACCTGAATCATACCGCCACCCCAGAAGAGGTAACTGTTGCCATCGCTTGCCTGAAGCACACATGGGTCGATACCCATAGCACCCTGGATAGGAGTTGGCTGAGGCACGAACTTAGGCTGGAAGAGGTTGTCAGCGATTGCGACACCAATGCCGAAGCCACGGCCTTCCTTTGGTGCATCAGGGAAGTAGAAATAATACTTACCGTTGTTGAGACGGCTATTGGCGCTCTGAGGTCCTTCTGGCTTGAACACACAGTCAGGAGCCCACATAGCAAATCCCTTTGGATTACCCCAAGGCACATCTTCCTGCGAGAGGATCACACCATTGTCTGTCCAATCCATAAGATCGTTTGACGAGAACATGTGGTAGTCTGCCATGCAGAACCACTTACGTTCCGGTTCCACAGGACTGATGATGTCGTGTGAAGGGAACAGATACACGCGTCCGTTGAATACTCGGGCAGTAGGGTCGGCCGAGTACTGATTACGGATAATCGGATTCTGGGCGTTCATACCAAGTACTGAGCCCAAAAGCATCGATGCTAATAAAAATAATTTTTTCATATAGTTTGTGTAAAGTAGTGGTCGACACCGCAATGTTCGGCAAGCAACATACTGCAATCTGCCATTAAACAAGAAGCCTTTCAGCAAGAAGCCTTTCAGCTTTACGCCATTCAGCAAGATGCTATTCAGCAAGATGCTATTCAGCAAGCAAGCATTCAGCAAACTTCACATTGCGATGTTTTCCTTTAATAAATAGGTTATTTCTTGTCAATCAGCTTATTCTTCTCTACAGTCCATCCCTCACGCTGTGATATTCCACACTTTTCGCCCTGGAACATCTTGGCTGCTTCCTTATCGCCCTTGAGCTGCCAGTTGAGCCATGCTATAGCAGGGAAACGGAACTCACCACCATGAGGCTGACGGTATGTACCTCCGTGACCTACAGGAAGATTGATAGCCATGGCTGGGACATGGTTGATGCGGTGGAAGTCGTCCATACCGTTCTGGTAAGCGATGTCGGTCTCACCACCGAGGATGTAAAGGATTGGACCATGCACCTGCTTGAGCTGATCCTTTGTAGGCATAGGCATTCCTGCCATTGCACCACTAGGATTGATGAACAAGCCCGAATTGCATATCATATAGGTAGTGATGCGCTTGTCCTTGCAGTTGAAGAGAGTCTGCAGACCACCGCATGACATTCCTGAGATACAGATAGCCTTTGTGTTGATCTTGCCATACAGAGGCGAGTTCTTGTCACTATTCTGTGCAAATGCCCAGTCGATGGACTCTATCTGCTGTTCAGGAGTAGACTGTGGACCGCGGTAAGCCTCTTCCTCCATTGGGATAAAGCCTGTGGCAAGAACAAGGTAACCCTGCGAAGCAATCTCATTGAGGAACTTGAAGTGCTCCCATGGTGAGTTTGTACATGCTCCGTTACCCCATACAAGGACTGGGAGAGGATTCTTCTTGTCGAACTTCGAGAGGTCCTGTGGCATGAACACGGTGTGAGCAGGCAGACCTGCAATCTCCTCCATGATAGCCTTGTAAGGGCCTGTACCACCCTCCTCTACTATCTTGCTCTTGGTCACGCTGCCAGCTACGATCTCTGTCATCTGCCACCAGTCCCAGTTGAAGAGGTTCTTCTTCTGCTGCTTGCCACCGCGGAACACGAAATAAAGGTCGTGAACACCCTTGGCATCAGTAAGATTGGTAGTGAACTCCTTATATACATCCTTTGTAGCAGGCACTACGATAGCACCGATCTTCTGGCCATCGACCGAGTCGATGCGAAGCTCCATGATGCCGCCATAGAGGTGGCTTGAGCATGAAGCGGTGAACGATGATGCACCCGCGCCGAAGTTAACACCCTTGACGAGAAGGTATTCGCCCTCATCGATGCTGGTAACGAATGGAGTTGGATTCCATGGACCAGAAGGATTCTCGCGAGTAGTCTTAAGACCATAGCCCCATGCCATAGTCTCTGCCTCAACCTTGCGGAATGGATTGAATGTGCCTACCTGATTGAGCTGGCAGTCGAGGAAGTATGGAAGTTCCTGGATGGTGCCATCAGGATTGTATGTCATCTCTGCTGCCGATACGGAGCGCTGCTCTGCATGGCGGCTTGTCTCAAGACGGAAGACGTCGTAGTTGAGACCAAAGCAATATGACTTGCCATTGAAGTCGATGATGCCTGGATGGTTACCGCGTGTGCGAACCGTGTGATCCATGATGTGTCCCTTGTACTCCCATGGGCCTTCAGGCTTCTTGCTCATAGCATAGCCGATACCCTCAGGACAGCATGTAGAAGCAAATGCCATGTAGTAGTTCTTCTCGCCCTTTGCATTCTTGCGTGCCCAGATCCATGGACCTTCCTGATAGTCCTTGATCTTTGGGAGCTTAACGATGTCGCCCGAATAGGAGATCATGTCCTTGTTCAGCTTTACATAGTAGACGTTAGGGTTGCCCCAGAACATGTAAGCCTGGCCATCATCATCAATCATGACCGTAGGATCGATGTCGTCCCAATGCTCCTTCTGCCATACAAGTGGCTTGCCGATAGGATCGACGTATGGTCCATAAGGCGAGTCGGCAACGAGCACTCCAATACCATTTCCATGGATTGGGCAATACATGTACCACTTGCCATCACGATAGATCACCTGCTCGGCCCATGCGCCGTTGTTGCCCTTGTACCACTTGAAGTCGCGGAGCGAAGCAACAGCTCCATGATCCTGCCAGTTGACCATGTCGGTAGAGGTGTAGAGCAACCAGTCCTTCATGTTGAAGCCCTCTGCCCCATCCTCATCGTGAGTTGTGAAAAGATACACCACGCCATCGTGCACCACCGGCGCTGGGTCGGCAGTATAGCGTGTCTGAATGATTGGCATATTAAGGTTTTGAGTAGGCAGAGTCTGCGCCGTAGCACTTACTCCTGCTGCAATAGCCATTAATGCTAATATCTTTCTCATATTTTATTATTCTTTTATTATTTATATACTGATCCAGTTACTTTTTTACAATTCGGATTACTTTACCTTCACGCTGACCATCTGGAGTGCCTCAGGAGCCGAACTGTTACCGTAGAGGAGTTCGTAGTTGCCCTCCTTAGTGTAGATGGTGTTGGTGTCCTCATCAAACCATTCGAACGACTTCTCATCAAGAGTGATGACAGCATTGGCGCTCTGTCCAGCCTTCACGTCAACACGCTGATAGCCACGGAGCTGCTTTACTGGTCCGTTAGGGTCCTGAGGATTGCGTACGTACACCTGAACGATTTCCGTACCGTCCATCTTGCCCACGTTCTTCACAGGAACGGTGAGCTTGATGCTGCCGCCTTCCTTAAGTGTAGAAGACGAGAGACTTGCCTTTCCTATCTCGAAAGTAGTGTAGCTAAGACCATGACCGAATGGGAAGAGAGGCTTCTTGTCGCGCATGTAGCGGTAAGTGCGTCCTTCCATATTGTAGTCCTCGAAGTCGCCAATCTGATCGGATGAAGCATAGAATGTGACAGGAAGCTTACCGCTTGGATTGATCTTGCCATAGAGTGCCTCAGCTACTGCCTGACCGCCCTTCATACCTGGGTACCATGCCTGAAGGATGGCGTCGCAACTCTCTGACTCTGGCTGGAATGCGATGGCAGAACCTGAACAGTTGACAAGGATGACCTTCTTGCCTGCAGCCTTCAATGCCTTGAGGAAGTTGCGCTGTACGGCAGGAAGCTCGATATGTGTACGGTCGCCACCCTTGAAGCCATCGATGTTGACTGGCATCTCTTCGCCCTCAAGGCTTGGAGCAATACCGCCCACGAATACTACCTTATCAACGCCTGCGAGCTTCTTGATCAATGCATCGTAGTCGATAACCGACTCAGTACCTACATTGACTCTGATGCTTGCTCCGTAAGTAGTGATGTGCGAGAAGCGAATCTCAATCTTGTATTCCTTGCCTGCCTCAACCTGGATTGGAGTACGGGTTGGAGTCACACGCCAAGTGCTGAAATGCTGCTTGCGCTCACCATTTACGAACACGTCGAAGTTGCTGACACTCTCCACATTGATCACTACCTCGCCCGACTTCTTTGGCTTAAGCACAGTCTCGTACTTAGCAGAGAAATCAATGAGGTTAACGCCTGGAGCAAACTGGTAGTTGCCGGCAGTAGTCTTGAAGAATGGACTGCTGTGATAGAGTGTAGTGACTGGCTTGCCCTCAAACTTAGTGTTGTTCCAGAATGTGCCCTTGAAGCCCTTCTTGCCTTCGAACGACATCTGGTCAAAGAGGTCGGTAACAATCTTATTGTCTGTAAGGTCGCAGCCCTTCATGTAGACGATATTCTTGTTGATGGCCTTGATACCGTCAAGTACTGTAACTGTAGTGGTAGGAGTACCATTGTAGTTACCCCACATCATTGTCTTATCGTCAGCATTTGGACCAATCACGGCAATCTTCTCACCCTTCTTCAATGGGAGGATGTCGTTCTTGTTCTGAAGCAGGGTCATAGTCTGACGAGCCATATCGAGCGCAAGCTGGAGGTGCTCCTTGCTTTCCAATACCGAAGCAGGGATCTTGCTCCACTCCACGAGCGAAGGATCATCCATCTCACCGAGGTCGAAACGGCCCTCAAGCAGACGAATCACGTGCTTGTCAACTTCCGACTCCTTGATGAGGTCGCGCTTTACGGCATCAGGGATGCTCTTGTAAGCATAGTCGAATCCGCACTCCACGTCAGTACCTGCCAATGTAGCACGGGCAGATGAGTGAGTGGCATCGCTTGCCACCTTGTGGTTCTGGTGAATATCAGTTACAGCGCCACAGTCGCTGACTACCAAATACTTGAATCCCCACTCATCGCGAAGGATGTCCTGAAGCAGGCGTCCGCTTGAGCAGCATGGTTCGTTGTCGTAGCGCTGGTAGGCACACATCACCTCACGCACCTTTGCATCCTCTACGAGAACCTTGAATGCTGGGAGATAAGTCTCCCAAAGGTCGCGTGCAGAGATATTGTTCACATCGGCTGTGTGGCGGCTCCACTCTGGTCCGCTGTGTACGGCATAGTGCTTGGCACAAGCCCAGAGCTTGCGGTACTTGCTATCCTCAGGTCCCTGAAGACCACGTACCACGGCACTTCCCATCAATCCTGTCAGGTATGGATCCTCGCCGTAAGTCTCCTGACCACGTCCCCATCGAGGGTCGCGGAAGATGTTGACGTTTGGAGTCCACACGCTGAGGGCATGGAATCGGAGCACATCGTCACCTCGCTTCTGTTCGAGGTTCCACTTGGCACGAGCCTCTGTGCTGACTGCATCAAACACCTTATATACAAGGTCCTGATTGAACGATGCTGCCATACCGATAGGCTCAGGGAAGTTGGTTACGTTGCCTGTATTTGCAAATCCATGCAGAGCCTCGCTCCACCATTGCCAATGCTTGATGCCAAGGCGTGGGATGGCTGGCGAATCGTCGAGCATGAGTGCTGCCTTCTCCTCAAGGGTGAGACGACTGCAGAGGTCCACGGCGCGCTCATGGGCAGAGAGGTTTGGATTCTGGTATGGCAACTGCTGTGCTGATGCCGACCACATGGTCATGGCAAAAGCCGAAAGCATGATAAATTTCTTCATGTTCACTTTGTATTTTATTGATTCATGGTATTGAAGCGGCAACGCTGATGGCTGCCGCGTTCTTATTCTTAATTTAATGTTCGTTCTATCAATCCATCTTCCACCAGTCGAAGTTGAAGAGCTTGCAACCCTTCAGACCCTTGAAGAGGAAGAACACATCGTGCTTGCCTTCAACCTTGGTTGAGATCTGAGCCTTGCTGTTCTCCCACTCTTCCCATCCACCTGTACGGTCGATGTTGACGGTAGTGAGAACCTGACCCTTGAGTGAGTCGAGGCGAACCTCGATCATACCACCTTGCAATGCACTTGCTGCACGCACCTCGATGCTCTTAGGCGAGCGTGTGAACTCTACCTCGCGCACCTTTGTCCAGTCGCCATTCTGAATGTCGCTCACGAAGATGTCGCCACGCTTTGTGTTCCACTCTGTGCGAACGCCACTGCTGAACGCGATGGTCTCAGCCTCTGTGCGCTGGAATGGATTGAGAGTGCCGATTGGGCTTACGCCTTCCTTTGTTGGCTTGATCTCAGGCATGCGTCCGTCTGGATTCCAAGCGAATTCCTCAACGCTTACGCTACGACCGAAACCGCCACCGCCTGGCAACCATCCTGTGTGATAGAAGAAGTAGTTGTGGCCCTTGTACTCGATGATACCGCTATGGTTGGTGAACGAGTTGGTGAAGTTGTCCTGCTTCATGATATCGCCTACATAGGTCCAAGGGCCCTGAGGACTGTCAGCCTCGCTGTAAGCAATGCTCTCAGGCACACCGCCTGCTGCATAGATCATGAAGTACTTGCCCCATGCAGAAGTCTTGCTTGAGTCGAACTGCTTCTTATTCTTCTTCTCAGCCTTAGTGAGCTGGCGCTGATGGAAGATCCATGGTCCCTCGGTGTAGCGGTTTGGCGAATCAACCTTCACCTCGCTGCCAAGACTGATCATATCTTCGTTGAGCTTTGCGCTATAGAGTTTTGGGTTACCCCAGTATATCCATGCCTGACCATCGTTGTCGATCATCACGGTTGGGTCGATGTGATCCCACTTGCCATCCTCATAGAGAGGTTTGCCGAGTGCATCCTTGTATGGGCCCTCTACCTTGTCGGCTACAGCAACACCGATAGCCATGCCCTTGCTTATCTTTGAATGAACAGGCACGTAAAGGTAGAACTTGCCATTGCGTTCGATGGCCTGAGCTGCCCATGAGCGGTCGTCGGCCCACTTGAAGTCGCACTGGTAAGCAGGACTTCCGTGGTCGGTCCAGTTGACCATATCGGTAGTTGAAAACAGTCGCCAGTCGTTCATCCAGAAGAAGTCAGCCTTCTCCTCATCGTGACCAGTGAAAACGTAGAGTCGGTCGCCTGCCACCATAGGTGCAGGGTCGGTGGTAAATCCAGTTTGTGAAATAGGATTCTGTGCAAAAACACTTGCCATCGGAGCATTTAACGCCATAAAGCCTCCGAGAAGCGCAATCTTAAGTTTGTTCATAAAACGGTATTTAGTACTAAATAATATTATTTTGTTGCAAAGTTATAAAAAATTAGCGTTTTTCGCTTGTTTCCATGTTTCTTTTAGTGTCATTTTTGTAACAAAAGCATGTTTTTCCCCTATAAGTATCATAAATGCAACGATAATGTTCTACAAGCATAGTGCCTCGTATTTCAGTAAACGTCGGCAGCCACTTCAAAAGAGCACAAAAAACGCCTTGCAAGGAGTCGGCAAAGTCCTTGCAAGGAATCAACAAACTCCTTGCAAGGAGTCGAGCAAATCCTTGCAAGGAGTAAGCGAAGTCCGTGCAAGGCATCAAACAACTTATTGCAAGACATCCACCACTTCTCATTGGAGACAAAAAAAAGCTTCCGACACGAATGCCGGAAGCCGAATGTATGAAATAATCGTGATTGGATTACTTAGTGAAGAGCATTGGAGCAAGTTCCTTGAGCGAACGACGCCATGTGAGGAACTCATGAGCTGTACCCTCTGATACGAACGAAGCAGCATTGAAACCAGCAGCCTTAAGATCAGTAGCAGCCTTGTTTACGCCATCAGGATTCTCCTTCGAACCGCAAGTCATGAACATGAGCTTTGGAGCCTTCTTGCCCTCGAGTTCCTGAGTAGAGTATGTGCCACCTGAGAAGAGTGCCCAATAGTCGAATGTGTCAGGACGAGAGAGTGTGATAGCGTGTGTCTCCATACCACCCATTGAAAGACCAGCCATTGCGCGGCTTTCCTTCTTAGCGATAGTGCGGAAGTTCTTGTCAACGTATGGGATAAGTTCGTCGCAGAGAACTGTCTCGAAGTCCTTAGCAGAGAATGAACCGAGAGAACCGAACTTAGCCTCGTTAGTCATACCGTAAGTCATTACGATGATGAATGGCTTGCACTTGCCTTCTGCGATGAGGTTATCCATGATGATACCTGCGCGACCCTGGATTGGCCATGTAGTCTCATTCTCACCCCAACCGTGCTGGAGGTAGAGTACTGGATACTTCTTCTTAGGGTTCATAGTGTACTCAGCTGGAGTGTAAACGTAAGCTACACGCTCAGACTGTGTGCTCTCTGAGTGGAAGAGAATCTCCTGAACCTGTCCGTGAGGAACGTTCTTGAGCTGGTAGAAGTCCTGATCGTGTGCAGGGATTTCGATACCGCTCTCCCAACGGCAAGAACCGAAGAAGTTTGCTGTACCTGGGTCATTTACTACACCACCGTCGATAGTGAGGTGATAGTAGTGGAAACCTTCGTCCATAGGACCATCAGTTGTACCTTCCCATACACCATCCTTGTTCTTGCGGAGAACTGTACCGCCACGGCCACCAAGACCAAGGCTTACTACTACCGACTTAGCCTCTGGAGCCTCTACACGGAAACGTGCATAGCCCTGAGAGTTAACCTGTGGATACTCCTTACCTGGCTGGTTGAGTGGGTTTGGAACGAAGTCGTCCTTGATAACTGCGTTGTCGAGTGCTGGATCGAAGTCACGTACTGCATAGTAAGCATCCTTGTAACGGAGATCACCGTCGATGAGGAGTGGATAGTTAGCTGTACCTACCCACGAATCCTTGTCTGAGAGGTTCCAGAATGTTACAACGTCGATAACGTCCTTATGCTTACGGAGCACCTTGAAGAGGTTTACATACTGATCAGTGTGCATAGCCTTAACGTGGTCGCGGATCTGAACGCCCTGACGAGAGAACTGAAGCTGACCACCCATTTCTTCGTTAGCACGGATGTCGAGCTCTGTGAAGTGGATGTGCTTTACAAGTTCAGAGTACTTAACGATGGCAGCCTCAACATCCTCCATAGATGGACCATAGATGTTGTAGTGGCCCTGCATACCGATACCTGTGATAGGCACACCAGCATCCTGCATCTTCTTAACCATGTTGTAGATGCGGTCGCGCTTAGCTGGATCAGCAGCATTGTAATCGTTGTAGAAGAGGATTGCATTAGGGTCTGCCTCATGAGCATACTCAAATGCCTTTGCAATAAACTCATCACCGCAAAGCTTGTAGAGACGAGACTCACGGTATGGGTTTGGCTGGCGGTTGCCCCAACCACGGCCGTTTCCATCAGCCATTGCCTCGTTTACTACGTCCCAGCAATAGATGATGTCCTTATAGCGATTTACAACTGTATGGATGTGCTCACGAAGACGCTTGTAGAACACTTCCTTTGTTACTTCCTTACCCTTGGCATCTGTAAACATCCAGTCACAGAACTGTGAGTGCCATACGAGGTTGTGACCACGAAGCTTGATCTTGTGCTCACGGCAGAAGTTAGCAATCTTATCAGCGCGCTCCCAGTTGTATTCGCCCTCCTTTGGATGGAGTTCACCAGGCTTCATCTCGTTCTCACATGTGATACTGTTGAAGTTTGTAAGAATGATCTTCTGTGAAGCCTCATCGAGGTTACGAGTGTTGATAGCAACACCAACATCAAAATAGTTCTTGTAAGTGTCCTTCAGACCGTAAGAATTATCACGGCGTGGACCTCCGAACTGCGCGAACATAGAGAGCGACACGAGTCCGAGAGCTACGAATGTAAATAATTTTTTCATTTTGTTTTTATTGGTTAGTATTATTAAAATATATGCATTACAATATAAAGGGAGCTTTCTACTTGAGCAACACTTTCCTTCCCCCTTTGACGTAGACACCATGATTTGGTTTAAATACAGGACGGCCCATTAAGTCAAAAAATTGCGTTGATTCTGCTTTTTCTTGCTCAAGAGGGAGAATAATGGTAGGATTCTGACCATCATCCGAGAGGAAGAAGCTCTTAATGTAGACGGTATTGTCTTGTTCGGCCGAGACACCTATCATATAAATATGTGTAGGATCGACCTTCTCTCCATTCTCGTTTGTCATCTCATGGAGATCTATGAGAGCATCCTTGTCAGTACCCATCTCGTACTTATAGCAAGGGCAGAGATAGTCGTCCACATCGTACAAGCGGATTGTGACCTTGGCTGACTTAGCAGCACCACGTCCCAAGTTCACAACAAGATAGTTGAACGCTGAGAGGTCCACTCCCTTGCTGTAGCGCCAGCCACCGAAACCCTGAGGGCCTCCGCTCTTGAATGTACCAATGGAAGCAGTTCCGCTGTAGGTTCCGAAGTAGCAGAGCGATGGATTGAAGCTTGTACCCTTGATAGGGAACATATTCTCCGAATAGTCGAAGTCTATCTCCTTCTTCTCATCAAGATGCTTCAGCATGGTCTCTGCATAGCGCTTGCCAATCATACGATAGCCTTCGGCTGTGAAATGCAAGCCATCGGACGCGCCCGGGCATCCCTTGGATGAAATCACGTATGCATTTGGTATCGTTGTAGTAATCTTTGCTATCACATCATTATGTCCCGAGCATATACCCACGCCCTTCTCAAGCATCTCGCCTACGAGGAGTGGAGTCTCTTCCTCCTTCAGGTTCAGTTCCTTGAGCAGGCGCTGATATACGCGCTTCACCTTTACCGGCCAGTCGCGCTGACCATTGTCAGTACATCCCTGATGGAACAGTATGCCCTTGATCACGCCTACCTCCTGAGCCTTCTTGGCACAATTCACGAGGCGACGGAACGGATTGTTATTGTACTCCTTGCAGTAGTTCTTGAACCAATCTGCCTCACCAGCGATGTAGCTTGCACAGATATCCTCATCGTAGAGCTTTATGCTTGCGCCACCTACTGCTACATTGATGACGCCAACCTTAATGCTGTCAGGGAGGTTTTCAACCATGGTGCGACCGAAGTAATCGGCAGGAGTAAGGCCTGTGTACGAACGGCAGAGCGGAGGAGTGGCTACATACCATTCGTACTGTTTGCGGTTCAGGTTGTCCATGTTTACAGCAGCCATCATGCGGAATCGCTTGTCAACATTCTTCTTGTCTTGAAGCTCGATGGCTGCATTGCCCTCCATGTTCGACTGACCGAAACAGAGGTAGATGTGGAAATTAGGATCGAACTCTGTGACAGTCACCTTCTGAGCGTTTGCACACGAAGGCGCAAGCATCGAGAACAGCAAGAGGACCGCACGAAAGGCTCCCTTCATCTTCGTTCTTAGCATTCTATAATTCTTTTCCATTCGTTTTATGTATATTATTCGTTATCGTATTTAAGTATTCAGATTATACCATCAAGAGTTGTCTGACTGCTTATGTTCATCAGCCTTGCTTTTCATAAACTCCGACGGACTCTTGCCATACATCTCCTTGAACGATGTAGAGAACGTGCTGAGTGTCTTGAAACCTGTAGCAACTGCCACACCCGTGATGTCAATCTTCTTGCTGGCAAGGAGGCGTGCTGCTTCCTGAAGACGGACCGACTTGATAAAGTCACGAGGCGACTGACCCGTGAGGTCCTTCATCTTGCGGTAGAAGTGTACTCGGCTTATGCCCACCTCGTCAGCAAGCATCTCAACCGACAGCTCAGGATTGTCCATATTGGCGCTGATAACCTTCATCAGGCGACGCATGAACTGTTCATCGGCCGATTCTATGTTCACCTCTTCAAGGTTTTCCTTCTTGTTCTTCTCCGTCATAGCCTTTCCGTAGATGAGGTTTCGGCTCATGAGAAGACTGGCAGCCGTGCTACGCAGCACCTCCACATTGAACGGCTTGCTAAGGTAGGCATCCGCTCCTGTAGACAGACCTGCTATGCGATCGGCATCCGAGCTCTTAGCCGTAAGCAGAATGACAGGTATATGGCTGGTATTATAGTTCGACTTCACGTTCTGGCACAGAGTGGTACCCTCCATCACAGGCATCATCACATCGCTTATCACGAGGTCGACCTTTTCTGCATTGGCAAGGATATAATCCCATGCTTCCTGTCCGTTCGGGCATTCATGGATGGTGAAGTCAGCCGACAGCTCTGAATGTATGTACTGGCGGATGGACGTTTCATCCTCAACGACAAGCACATTCTTGTGGCGCATGTTCTGCGATGCTGATGATTGAACCGGCATGTCTGGTACACGTTCAGAGGCATGTTCAGTCTCCATCTCACCATGCTTCTCATCGCCATCAGTAATGCTGTATAACTGGCGATCCGACACGCTACGTGCCTTGTCCGACCCAATTGGCAAGTGAACCGTGAAGCGTGAGCCCACACCGGTAGGATTATCGCTCACCTCGATCTCACCATCATGCATCTGTACCAACAGGTAAGTCAGATTAAGACCGATACCCGTACCTATATAACCATTCTGATGCTTTGCAGAATAGAAGCGCTGGAACACCTTCTTCTTGTCCTCATCGCTGATGCCGACACCAGAGTCGAGCACTTCAATCTTGAATGTGCCTGGTATCTCATCGTTTTCCACCTCTGTGCTACCTTCCTCACACTTGCTCAATGTGATGGAGATTGTTCCGCCATCAGGAGTGAACTTGAATGCATTGCTCAGGAGGTTCATCACCACCTTATCAAGGCTATGTGAATCCACGTACACATCGAAGTCCTCCTTAGGGTGATAGAACAGGAAGGATATGCCTCTGCGCTTTGCCGACTCGGCAAAGAGGTCGTACAGGTTCTGGATGAATGGCACGAGTTGTACTCGTGAGTATTCGAGTTGGAACTGTCCCTTCTCAATCTTGCGCACATCCATCAACTGATTAATAAGGCGCAGGATGCGCTGTGAGTTCTGGTAGATGAGGTTATAGTTACGTTGATGTTCCTCGTCCGTATCCATCATGCGAAGTTTTTCGAGCGGAGCGAGGATGAGGGTCATAGGAGTACGGATCTCATGGCTTATGTTCATAAAGAACTGAATGCGTGCCTCGTTGATCTCCTCTTCCTGGCGATGGCGTCTCAAGACGTCACGAGCCTGGTGTCTATCCTTCAAGTATTCATAGCCTGCCCAACAAGCCATGAGGAAGAGTAGGAAGTAGATGATCTTTGCCCATGTAGTGAAGTACCAAGGCGAATGGATGATGATTTTTACCTCGCGCTCAGGACTCACCGCATCCATCAAGCGCGCACGTACCTTTATATTATAAGTGCCCGGCACCAAGTTGTCAAACACCAATCGATTGGTTTTGTCGCCCTGATTCTGCCATTCCCCATTGTTCACACTATATTCATATATGATGTGCTGGCCGACACCGCCCTCTGTAAAGAGGTCGATTGCAAAATGGTTGTCGGTATGGTACAGGTTTATCACCGGATTGTCATCAAGCACACCCTTCAGGATTTCATATCCTCCCGACAAGTCTCCTTCATGAATCACGGTATTGGAAATGCTAAGGTCCACGAGTTTTAGTGAGACATTGCGAGCTTCACGCCTGAGCGACTCCATGTGCTCTACATTGAAGTATGTAAGACCGCTTACTCCACCGAAGTACAGTTTTCCATTAGCCTCAAGAGCTGCAGTACGGCTGAACTCATTGTCTTGCAATCCATCCTCTGCAAAATAGTTTGTGAAGGTCTCATTCTTTGGATCGAAGCAGCTCATGCCGACATCTGTACCCAGCCAAAGGCGTCCTGCATGAAGAAGCACGGACTTAACGGCATTGTTTGGCAATCCGTCTGCAGTCGTGTACATCTTGACATCATAGCTCTTGATGCGCGCAAGTCCCTTGGTTGTGGCAACCCAAAGGTAGTCACCCTGGCAAGCCATTTGCAGAGCTGAGAGACCGCTAAGCAGTTTCTTCACATGAGTAAGTCGGTTACCTTTACCTATCTGACACAGATTGACACCATCAGCAGTACCAACATACAAGTTATTGCGATCCACATACACACAATTTACATACCTGTTGCCTCCGATAGCTGAGACTTCCTGTGTATCAGCATCGCCTCCATAGTTGACAAATGTATTGGTATTCAAGTCGTAGTCATAGAGTCCCTGTCCTACCGATGCTATCCAATAGTGTCCGTTGCCCCCAGCCTTGATATCAAACACCTGTATGATATCAGGGGTGAGGAGTGAGAGCCGGCCTCCCTCCATCTTCCACAATCCACCTTGGAACGCTCCAAGGAGAAGAGGCGCTGCCCCATCCGACTGCCCCCTGCCTTCAATATCGACACATGAATGCATGGCAGTAAAGGTGCGAGGCATTCCCGGATTATCCTCCGGTGCCCAATGAGTGCTTGATGTTCCATCCGGCGACACAAGGTAGAGTCCGTTATTGTCCGTAGCCACCCACATGCCCTTAGCACCAGCAGAGGCTAACGAAGCTACAGAATTGGTACCGATCACATTCTTCGTGATGGAATGGCGACCGACATATTCAAAAGCGCTCTTGCTCGATGACTTCATCATCACACCCTTCCAATACACTCCTACCCACACATTCTGATAGGAATCGCAGAGCGCATCCTTTACGTTGCTCGTGGCAAGGTTGAAGTCATTAACCTGTATGGTGCTTTGAGTTACGGTATGGCTCCTCTCATGATAGATGCGAAGTCCACCTCCATCGGAAGATATAAAGATATTGCTTTCGCCCCAACGGCTGATGGACGACACCAATCCACACTCTGCTCCCGTTGCAACGCAATCGTATGTATCAGTTACAGAATTATACATGTACAATCCGTCTCTCGTAGTAGCCACATACAGGTTGCCCGTACCACTGACACACATCTTTATGGCATTCTGAATAGATGGATATTCCTTGAATTTGCCTTTTACCTGACGGAAAAGCTTGCGATGCGAGTTGATCAACCACACGTCTCCCTTGTAGTTGATGAAGCGGATAGGATCGGCCGATCCGTTTTCCGTTTGGTATTCCGTGGTCTGATTCACCACAAACTGTCCATTACCCTTATTCTTCAGCACTCCACAACCATAACCAGCATAGCACAAAAGGAACAGTTTGTCACTAACCTTTTCGATGCTTACCACACGTCCATGCAACGTATCGCCAGTTGCCGACACTAATGGAAGTTCGGTAAACTTGTCGGTTGCATAATTGTACATCTGGGCACCCATATCGGTACCTATAATTAAAAGGTCGCGATTGTATTCACAAACGTACGTGCTCTCATCATGCAAGAGTGAAGACGGATCGTTATCATCGTGACGATACACATTCATCTTCACCCTGTCGTAGCGGTTCAATCCGTTGGTAGTCGTAATCCAAATGTTATGACGGCTATCCTCATGGATGCTTCTGATTGCCGTGTTAGACAACCCTTGCTTGGAAGAAAAGAACGTTACATTCTGAGCCGAAACATGCATTACGACACAAAGAAACGAGTATATAAGGATGCAATATTTACGTAACATGCGGTAAAAGTATTAGCATTGTTGTTATGGTACTAATAAAAAGATGGGCGCAAAGATAATACTTTTTTTAAGATTTAGCCCCTCGTTTCGTCCTTTTTTATCAAAATATAGCAAAAAAAGGAGCGGTTATAATTAACCGCCCCTATTTATGATGGAGTAAAAGGGATGCAGACGATGTTTTTTGCACCTGTCTGCAAAACCCTATTGTGTCATTACTTTACGATAACCTTCTTTACATTACCGTCGCTCAACTTAACGATGTTGATACCCTTCTGGAGGTTAGTAGCCTTAGCACCGTTGATACCGTAGATACCTACTACTGTGTTGCGCTGTGCATTAACAGTTGTGATGTCAGAAGCGAGCTTCTCAGCAGCAGCTGCATAGTCGAAGCCTTCAAGTGGAGCTACGAAGTAGAGGTTAGCATCGTCTACCCAAGTGTTAGTATCCCAACCAGTAGTTGGATTACCATCCTTCTGTGCAAGACCTGAAGTATAGTTCTCAACAACACCGATAGTTACCTTGCTGCCTTCCTTAACCTGGATGCCCTTAGCAACTGAAACGCGAACCTGCTGGTAACCGCCAATTGCGAATGGAGCCATAACTGGAGCCTCGTCGTCTACCTGAGCGAAGATGTACTTATCCCAAATGCCCTCTTCGTTCTGAGCGTTGTAAAGGAGGTCACCGCTCTTTACTGTACGAGTGTCAAGACGGAAGTCGTAAACACCTGCTGGGAGGTTCTCAATAACCTGAGTGATGCGGTAGTCGCTTGCACCATAGTTATTGATCATGATGTTTGAAACTGGCTTGTTTTCAGAAGCTGCATCACCTGAGAAGTGAACTGTACCGTTGAACTGGCCAGCCTCAGGATCACCCTGCTCGATAGTCCAACCTGGAAGGTCAGCTGTACCGCTCTGGAAGTTACCACCTGTAGAAGTTGTGTAGAACTTAGGGTTCTTGATGAATGCCTCAAGGCTTACACCTGTAGTAGCACGCTGGTAACCATCGTCATTGTAAGTACCATCCTCTGGCCATTCCTCTGGAACGTCACCTGAGTTGTACCATACTTCTTCGAGAAGAAGAGCATCGAGGTAAGAGTTTGTAGATACTTCCTTATAGAATGCACCTGTGTTCTGCTTGTTGAGAGCGTCGATTACTTCTGAGTTGTCAGTAGCAAGAGCATCAGCTGCCTCGAACTCTGGAGTGAATACGTTGAGAGCCATAGCCAACTCAACTGCCTTCTGTGCCTGGTAAGTAATAGTATTAACGATGTCAGCAACATTGTCAATCTGACCTGAGAGAGACTTAACCTTTGATGCAATCTCTGCGAGTTCTGCATCAGTAAGAGTGTTTGGATCAACTGCGTCGTACTCAGCAATAACCTTCTCTACTTCGATAGCGATAGTGCTCTGCTTGTACTTAGCGTCGAGACCTTCGTACTTAGACTTAGCATTGTTGAAACCATTTACGAAATCCTTGAAGCTTGTGATACGAGCTACGAGCTTAGCACCCTTAGCGTTGAGTTCGTCGATCATTTCCTCGATAGCTGCAGGAGATGTGAATGTACCAGTCTTAGCACGCTCGAGAGCCTCAACGAATGCCTGCTTTGTCTCACCATCGTAGTTGTCACCTGCATTGGCAGCGATAGCATCAGCATCCTCGATAGCCTTTTCGAGCAACTGCTTGTAGTAACCAGCAGAAGAAGAAGGCTTAGACTGAACTGACATGCCTGTAAGGATGAGACCACCCCAACCTGAGTGAGTTACGAACTCTACATAGTAGAAGCCATCCTCAGCAACTGAGAATTCATATACAAGTTCCTTGACAACTGATTCTGCACCAGCATCTGCAACGTCATACTCTGGAGACTGCTCTGGAATTTCGTAGATAGGTTCACCCAATGAATTGTAGATTGCAGTAGTGTACTTCTTGTTAGGATCAGAACCCTGCCATGTAGCCATGCGGTAAGAGAGTTGCCACTCACCTGCCTCAAGATAAAGTGCTTCAGCAGCAGTTACACCGTCAGGAAGCTGATCGCCGATAGCACCCATTGCAGCATACTTACCAAATGCCATAACACCTTCCGAACCACCACGCTGTGCGATATAGATACCGTGGCTTGGAGCGTCAGAAGTACCCATCATACGTGGAGCTCCTGAGAATGAGTCTGTCAAACTACCAATACGATCGTCTGATTCATCTGAGTGACCTGACCAACCGAGTGGGAGTGTATTGATATCGTAGTTCTCGAAGTCAGACTTGTAAGCAATGACAACCTCTTCGCCACCGCCGCCTTCACCTACTGTGAATGTAAGCTTAGTAGGCTCTGTTGATGGAAGACCAAGAGCGTTGATAAGACCTGTGATAGTAAGAACGTACTCACCGTCCTTAAGACCTGATACAGGAATAGTGATTGTGCGACCATCCTCCGAGAGAGTCATCTCAACCTTTGTATTAGTTGCACCAAGAGCAAGAACTGCTGATGCCTTTGAGATGTCAACAGCCGACTTGAATGTGATAACGATCTCGTTAAGTTCATCGCCGTTGATACCGAACTCGAAGTTAGATGGCTTAGAAGTCTCGATGATTGGGTTAGACCAAGCAGCAGCCTCAACCGAGAAATCCTCATAGTAAGCTGGTTCATCCTCACAACCGAAAACGACTACGTCGCCTTCAAGGTCAGCGCTTGGGCGTACCTTAGAAGTATAAAGGATGCGATCGTCGCCTGAGAATGAAACGCGGATATCATCATTCTCATTGAATGCAGCATCAGCTGGGAAGATATAAAGGAAACCATCCTCCTTACCTTCTACGAACTCAACCTCGATCTCTTCACCGTTAAGGAATACCTTTGCTGTTGAAGGATCAACGCTGAATGTACCGTTGTTCTTCTTTGCAAGGTCAGCGAGGTTAGTCTTGTAACCGAAGTCGATCTTGATTGCTTCCATGTTGAATGTAGCCTGCTTGATAGCTACGTTCTCCTCTACGAGGATATCGTCAAGAAGGTATTCAACTGGGCTCTTCATGTTAGCAATGAAGAAGTACATCTCTGGAATTTCACCACCCCAGAACTCCTTATAAGTTTCGCCATTACCACCGAACTCTGCAGGGAAGTTTGCGTTACCAACCCAACTACGGCTGTCAACTACTTCCTTAACAAGTTCACGGCTAGGATTGAACACAAGGAAAGTGAAACGTTGCCACTGCTCTGTAAGACCAGTAACAGAGTTAAGACCGAACTCCGACTTATCTGCTGCCATAAGGGAGATATCGAAGTTCTCCATACCCTTTGACATCCAAGAAGTGATCTTAGTGTCCTGAGTATTGCCATCAGCATCAATGAATGTAGGAGCAGCCTTCATCCAGAATGATACACGGTAAGGAGTCTCAAGCTTAACGTCGCTCAAACCAATCTTGAAACCGCGGTCCCAGTTGTATGCATCAGCATTACCTGAGTTGTTTGCACGGAAGCAGTATTCACCGCTGTGTGCATCCTGAGAATACTTTTCTGTCCAGTCATCACCACCCTGAACGTTTACCCAGTCGCCATGAATGCTACCGAGATTTGGTGTGAGGGCATACTCAGTATTGTACTTCTCATCGGAATCCTCGAAACCGAGCGAAGCTACAACTCTTTTCTGTGCCTGTGCCAACAATGCTGCTGACACAAAACCAATCGTAAGTAAAAGTTTCTTCATGAGAAAAATAATTAAATAAATAAAGGTTTGTTAATATGTATTATTTCTTTTCTTCCTATTTATATAAAGGTGTAGTCAAGTTCGAATCACAACAATCATTCAAAATGACGCTGCAAAAGTACAATATTATTTATAAAATATGTTTATCTACCGTTACATTGCTTTCGTTTTATGTAACAAAAATGTGTTTTTCTGCATTTTATCCTTTCCTGCGGACAATTATGTCCTATGCCATAGATAGAAAAAAGCTGAGCAGTAGCCAACATGACTTACTGCTCAGCATTATCATTACATTGCACGTAGAGTGCAAAAATATCGTATCAGAATACCGTTTCGATTATCGACGGATCACCTTGTTTACACGCTGGCTGCCATCAGACATTGTATCAACGCGGATGAGTACACCCTTACCGTCAACTACCTTGCGGCCGTTGAGGTCGAAGTACTGAGTCTTCACTGCTTCACCAGCAACTGTATTGTCAAGAACCTTGATGTCTGTTGAGATCTCAGCCTCGAGCTTAGCAGCAGCTGCAGCATAGTCGAATGTAGGATGAGGAGCTGACATCTTAAGCTTAGCATTGTCGAATGAAGCGAAACCGTCACGCTGTGCAACTGCCTCTGTACCTTCTGGGCCGAAGAAGATCACCTGGGCACCGAGAGTAACCTTACCAGCGTTAGCGCCGTCCTCAACTGGGTTGATTGTGACGTCATCGATGAGAGTCTCTGTCATGCCGTAGTACTGACCGATGTTAGTAACTTCGAATGGCTTCTTAATCTCATCCTGACCTGCCTGCTTAACATAGAGGTAAGAAGGAGTTGCACCAGCTGGATCGAGCAAGTTATCTGAGCCTACGAATGAGCGGTCGCAGCAGTCACCACCGATTGAGTAGATACCTACTGGGATATCAGTGATTGTCTGGAATACCTCGAAGTCAGTTCCCCAACGTGTACCTGCCTGTGAGTTAGCGATGTTGGCTGGTGCTACTGGTATGTTAGAACCTGACCAACCACCCCAGCCCCAGTCAGCTGCGTAGCCGTTTGGTGCGTTGAACTCCCAACCTGGGCAAGTGCCATCAGAAGCAGCCTGAGTGAGTGGCTGAGGCAAATTAGAAGGGAGAAGAGTGTAGAATACAGAGTTGCGGATGAAACCACTGAGGTCGAGCGACTGTGGAACGTAGAGGTTGTCCTCACTTGGCTCCTCGTCTGGGAACTCAAGACCTTCGAACTTGTAACCATTAGCGATAGCCTTGTAGAGAGATGCTGTAACCATCTTCTTGAGAGTAGCAGCAAGAGCCTGATCGTCAGTTACGGCCTCGTCCTGAGCAGCAATAACCATGTCGTTTGCATAAGCCTCGCTATTCTCGCCATTATTGAACTGATCGAGAGTAATGTAAGAATTTGCAAGCTTATTAACCTGGTCAATGAGAAGTTCAACACCTACGCCTGCTGTCATGAGGTTATTGTTGAGAGCATGGAGAGTCTGCATCTCGTCTACGAGAGGGAGGAGTGTTTCGTTGTCGATAGTGTAGCCTGCAACACCGGCAAACTTCTCAACAAACTGAACTGCCTGACTGTATGAGTCAAGAGCAACGTACTTAGTACCCTTCATGCTTTCGATCTGAGCCTCAAGCTGGCTGTATGCAGTATCGTAGTTAGTGATAGCATTGCGGCGTGCAGCCATATCCTTTACATACTGCTCGAGGTTCTCGATAGCCTTAGTGTACTCCTCACCAGTGTGGTAAGTTACAGTCTTAGCCTCGTTGATAGCAGCCTCGAGTGCATCGCGAGTAGCACCTGCATACTCATCACCAGCAGCATTCTGAAGCTCAGCCTCTGCAAGTGCAACAGCATCGTTGAGCTGAGTGTGCCAGAATACAGCAAGTGAACCCATCTTCTGAACCTTGATATTACCAAGGCTTGACTCACCTGTCATATACCACTTGAGGATATACTGACCAGCATGCTCTGGTGTCCAAGAGAATTCAATCTTAAGTGGTTCAACGCTTGCATCGCGGCTACCGTTGACAGAAGCAGTTACATTATCAGTACGCTCGTATACGACAGCATTGCCGTTTTCAACATCGAGGATCTTGAATGTGTAGTCATTGTTATCACCCTTCCAGTTGACACAATACCAAGTGAAGTTGTAGCGAGCCTCATCCATCATGAATGCTGGTTCTCCAGCCTGTTCTGAAGTCTCACCATATGTCATGTAGTATACATTCTCTGGATCACCACCCATGTTACGGTTGTAGTATGCAACTGGGAGGTTAGGTACATTACTGTAAACGAAGAAGCGTGCACGCTGGCCGATACCCTGAGTACTACCCTTTTCACATGGTACTACAACAGTCTCACCATCTATATTACGGCTCTCGTAGATTGTCCAACCCTCACCCTGGTCAGGTGTACAGTCATTACCTACATTTGCGAAGTTACCATTTACTACAGTCTGGTTGTCAGCAGTCTCACCCTGGCCGATCTCATAAGTCTTAACATCGAGACCCCATACGATGATTGCGTTACCATATCCACCAGTATTTGTTGTGAGGCGGAGTACATAGTTACCAGCCTTACAGCCCTCTACGTTGAATGAGATAGCGCTTACAGCATTTGCTGGAGTGCCCTGGTCTGCCTGATGAACCTCAGCAGAACCATTGCCCGATGCTACGACATCACCTGCCTCATTCTTGAGTTCATAAAGGAAGTTACCGCTATTGCCCTGCCATGCAGAAGCGAGGATAGTGATCTGTACGTCGCCATCAGGGAGAGTAAGCTTAGCATCAGCCTTCTCACCATAGCTGAGAGCTGTACCCAACTCATTTGCATCACGCTGTGAGAGGTAGAAGCCCTTAGTGTACTTACCATCTGCTGGGAAGTCGAACATACGGATTCCAGAACCTGCAGGAACAACCTCCTCACCGTTGAAGTAAGAAGTCCAGTTCTCTGAGTGGTTACCGTTTTCACCCTTAACATCGATTGTTGCAACGTCTGTGTATTCGATACCTGCAACAGAAACCTTACCAGTCTCGAATGAGATCTGTACATCCTTGTAAGCCTGTACGCCGACAGCACTTACGATGCGGCTTACAGTCACCTTGTACGCCCCCTTGCGAAGCTCAGCCTTGCAAGTGAATACTGCACTCTTACCAGTCTCTGCGCCAGTGTCCTTAAGATCGAGCTTCAATGGCTCCTTAAGGCTGCCACCAGAGATGTATGCGATAGGAGCATCCTTACCTGTCAAGCAGATATCCTTATCGAATGTGAATGTGAACTCATCTGTGTCCTCATCAAGCTCGAAGCTGCCATCCTTAGGATTTGAAGTGACAAGCTTAGGCTCCTGCCAGATTATAGACTCAACAACGATTGACTCGTCAACGAACGAAGCCTCGTCTGTGAAGCTTGGTACATCAACGCCGTCGCCTGGAGTCTGGCTGCCTGAGTACTTGATGCCTGAGTTAGTAGCGTCGAATGATACGCGAACCTCAGCACCTTCTTCCATTTCATCTGTTGTGAAGATATAAAGATTGCCATCTTCCTTGAGCTCTACTGCCTCTACAGCAACCTCTTCACCGTTGGCAGTAACCTTAGCACATGAAGGATCGAGCGAGATAACACCGCCGTTTTCCTTAACGAGCTGAGCAATGTTAGTGCTGAAACCGAAGTCAACCTTGATTGCATACTCCGAGTTGTAGCATGATGCGATAGGAGCCTCTTCTACGATAACATCATCGATCAGGTACTCACCCACGCTCTTCACTGTGAGACGGAGGAAACGGTTTGCGCCGAGTGGGTTTGGATCGTCCGCCTTGACCCTTGGATAGATCTCCTGCTGATATTCGTCAGTAGTGTAGCGGAAGATAGCTGACTTTGTGTTGTACGAGTAAGAATTGAAGCCCGACACATCCTTCTTCTGGCTGTAATAGCCGTTTTCTGTAGGAAGCACGAAAGGCATGTCGCAGTTTTCGTCACCACACATAAGTGCGAGACCGATCACCGCTGCAGGATCAGTTTTTGCAGATACACGAACACGATAGTTTGTGTTTGGCTTAATCTGAAGGCCATCAAACTTGAGCACACGCTCCCAATCGTTAGCTGCGCCAGCAGTTTCCGGTGTGTTGACGTAAATAGCGCCATCACCTGTTGCGGCATCGCTATTGCCAAACTCGATCTGGCCACCAGCATCAACCCAGTTGCCATACCAATTGACAGTATCAGGTGCTGTTTCGCCGGCCTCAGCTCCATACTTGAGAACCTGAGCCTCTACAACACTTGAAGAAAACGCTGCCACAAAAGCAAAAGTAAAAAGTTTCTTCATGAGATTAATAATTAAATTAAAAATGATTTGTATGTAAGATTATTCTTTTTCATAATATGCAGGCATCAACAACGACACCCCTTTATTATTGCTTGATTTCCTTTGCAAATGTACGACATTATTATTATATATATGTATGTTTGTCGTTACATTGATTTCACGAGATGTTACAAAAGGATGTATTTGACACGAATTAAGCATTCACAATGCAATTTTCTCTACAACAACAGGCATCTTACCCCACATTCACACTCATTTCAAGTCATTATTTCTGCATTTTCATCTAGACAATAGGGGCTGAACATTTCATTTTATGTCACATCGCAATGTACAAAAATGCAGTTTTTCTTCTTCAAAGCACCGGAAATCGCCATAAAAATGTAACATTGCCTTCAGATTATAATACATTTTGCCTTAATGTAACAAATCAGACAGCCTTAGAAACAATTGAGGAAATAATATAGTCGGAAAAAGCCTACCTTTGCAATGTCTTAAGAAAACAAGACATTTGATGTAGAAAAATTTTCTCATAAAGATAATAGTTAGTTATTCATCGAGACGTGAGTCTAGATTCTAAATTGTTAGGTTAATTTAAATTAGATTAGGTTAATTGGTTAATAGTTTTCCTTTTACTCGGTTTTTATTGAACAAAACTAGAAACAACAATATTCATAGTATTGTTTTCAAAAGGTAAAAGATTGCAACCAAAGAATACGTCCAGACTGTGAAGTCTGGACGTATTCTTCTTTTTACTGTCTTGGTGCACTACCAGGATCATCCGGTTGAGGATGCTTTTCGTATTCAATCTTATTCTTCTCTGGAGTAGCGTAGTCATCATCTCTCCCACAACCAGCAAGCGAGAATGCTGTCATAACAAGAGAAGCCAGGAAAACTCGTTTTAATGTTTTCATATATTATCGTTTTATCTATTTTTTGAAACCGTAACGCTTCATGCCATCATAAGTATTAATATACACTATAAGTGAATCGAATTCGCATGGGTAAGCATTGCTGTTGAGAGGTATGGAATGATAGAAGTCGTGATGATACGACTCATCGTCCAACTTGGCATGCTGGAAAAGAAACGAGCAGTGGATGCATGAGGAGTCGTTGGTAATGCTATCAAGGCACAAGTCGTATGCATGCTCACGACTACCATTTGTCAAGAGCGACAGATGAAGATTGACAAACTGTCCTGTACGGTACACAGAACGCACATCAAGTGGATCCATCGGGTGGATTTTGAACGAATCAGCTGAAGCTGGAGCATAGCACGACACCTTATCCATCTGATACACCGTCACCGTTTTGTTATCCTCATTGACAGCATAGCTACACAGGCACCGCAATACTGCCGACTTCACATTGGCACCTATCTCTTGCCACGCAACAGAATACCTGATGCCATTATCCAGCACAAGCTGATCAACCTTTGCATCAGCATCAGTGACCACACATAGCAATTCCGATCGCAGCGGAGGTGCAATCTTATCATCCTTCTTACACGCCGCCAACAAGATGCAACTCATCAGCGCAAGACGAACTATGTGTTTTATCATTTTCTGCATTATATATTATATAATAGGTGTAGGGCGTTATTTCGCCTTCTGATGGTTAAGGAGAGGGTTGGCATACATTGCTGTGATCTTCTCTCGTAGGAATGGCACATCAGGATTGTCAATAGGGACCATCTTTATGCGCGATTCGATATAATCGTTCTTCTTTCCCTCCACAGCGTCACGATTGACATCGTATATGCGATAGTTCTTATGGATTTCCTTATCTATATGCTCTGCGACCATTTGGAATATGTCAGCCTTGCTGATGTTTTCTGCATCAAGCGTATCGAGCCAATCATTGATACAAGCTGCCGACTCATAATGGATATGTCCCTTCTTGCCCCAGATACCGATCTTCATGTTGTCAAGATCATCCTGCTTGCTCTTCTTCCAACCAGCATTGTCGCGCTTGCACTGGAACTCATGAGCCTTAAGATAGTCGCAAGGATCGTACTCATAGCTGATGGTGAGCGGCACAATATTCATATCCTTGAGGTTGCGGATTATATCGGCTGTAGTCCTGCCATCCGTAGGTCCGCCGTAGTTGAGCATCTTGAGCACTGACTCTTGAGTGAAATCGTTGGAGTCCTTTGCCCTACCCTCACGCTGCGCAATCCAAATGTTCTCGTGCTTCTCGTTGATAGCAAAGTGCATGTACTGCGACATGTGGATGCTGGACTTCAGCATCTCCTTTGGAGTCAGGCCGCGATTTACGACAAACGCCTTGTTCATGCGCACCAGGGTCTTGATCCATGGATAGATGAGCAGATTGTTGCCTATGGCAATCTCTACGGTCTTGTCAAACTTCTCATCATTCAGCATGACATCAAGAATAGCTGAGTCAAGCACGATGTCACGATGATTGCTCATGAATGTGTACGAGCCATGGCGGTCCAGCGAGTCATGGAAATGACAACTCCATCCTGTCGAACATTTACGGAGCACATACTTCACTACGAACTTCATGTAACGCACCTGGAAGTCCTGAGGAGTCTTGATGCCGATGAACAGCATCTTCAGGATACCATTGCGCAGTCCAACAGGCATCCAAGGTATAAGTCCCTTAAGGACACGGGAGAACTGCCTATCCTTCAGCATTTCCTCGAAAGCAGGCTTCACCTCGCCTTCGGCCAATGGACGTATATCATCAAAATCTGAAAGTGTCATGAATGTTTTATTGGTTTAGTGTACACCTTTTTTACCGCAATTTATCTTCGATGACTTCGGTAAGCACCTGAGTCATATCGAGTCCGGCTGCACGAACCTGCTGTGGGATGAACGAAGTCTGAGTCATACCCGGAGTGGTATTGATCTCCAGCATATTTATTACATCGTCGCCATTATCGTTCTTTCCGATGATGTAGTCGATGCGGATGATACCCGATGCGCCGATAATGTCATAGATTGCAGAAGTGAGGGCCTTAACACGCTTGGTTGTATCGTCCGACAGGCGCGCAGGAGTGATCTCCTCCACCAATCCGTTGTACTTTGCATCGTAGTCGAAGAATTCAGTCTTTGGAACGACCTCCGTGATAGGAAGCACGGTCTTGACCGATTCGCTTTCACCATTTTCATTCACCTTGCGTCCCTTGTACACACCGTTGCTTATCTCTGTGCCCACCATGAGACTCTCTATCAGAACATCATCGCTCTCTTCACGAGCCTTTTCCACTGCAGGAACGACATCATCGATAGTCTTGCACTTGGTAACTCCAAACGACGAACCACCAGCATTAGGCTTGATGAAACATGGCAATCCTACCTTTTCAACTATCTCCTTTGCATCGACCTCCATGCCCTTGCGTACAAGCACTTCCTCTGCAACCCTTACGCCAAAACCCTTGAGATACTGATTGAGGGTAAACTTGTCGAAAGTCATTGCTTCCACAAGCAGCGAACTGGTTGAATAAGGTATCTTGAGCAAGTCGAAGTATCCCTGCATGATGCCATTCTCGCCTGGTGTACCATGTATGGTGATGTAGGCATAGTCGGGACGGATATCCTTTCCCCACTCATCCTTGAACGAGAAGTTGTGGAGGAACACCTTCGAAGTCTTGCCCGATGGTAGATGAGCCTGCCAATCAAGACCTACCACCTCTACAACATATACATCATACTTCTCCTTGTCTATCCACGACTCAATGCCTGCTGCCGAGCGCATTGAGACGTCATGTTCAGAGGAATCGCCCCCTGCTATGATTGCTATAATCTTTTTCATACTTCCTTGACGTAGTTACGCCATTTATTTAATAAGTTTGTGATATCTTCCGGTAGTTCGCTATTGAACATCATCTCTTCCTTCGTGCGGGGATGAACAAATCCCAATGTCTTTGCATGAAGCACCTGCCGTGGACATAAGGCGAAGCAGTTATCGATAAACTGGCGATATTTGCTCGATGTAGTACCCTTCAGTACCTGATCGCCTCCATACCTCTCGTCCGAGAAGAGAGGATGACCAATGTGACGCATGTGAGCTCGTATCTGATGCGTGCGTCCAGTCTCGAGCACACACTTCACCAGACTTGTATAACCATAGCGCTCCAATACATAATAATGAGTCACGGCGTGCTTTCCAATGTCGCTGTCAGGTGGGAACACAGCCATACGCATCCTGTCCTTCGGATCACGTCCTATGTTGCCCTCTATACGGCCCTGTTCCTCTGTGAAGTTACCCCATACGAGGGCATTGTACTCTCGTTTGGTCGTCTTGTTGAAAAACTGCAATCCCAACTGAGTCTTGGCATCAGCAGTCTTTGCTACCACGAGCAGTCCGCTTGTATCCTTATCAATACGGTGCACCAATCCTATCTCCGGGTCATTGATGTCGTATGCTGGATTGTCCTTAAAATGCCATGCAATGGCGTTGAGCATCGTACCCTTCCAATTGCCGAATCCAGGATGCACCACCATGCCCGCAGGCTTGTTGATGACCATCAAGTCTGCATCTTCGTACACAATATTCAGCGGAATGTCCTCCGGTATTATCTTATTCTCGAAGTGAGGGCGGTCCAGCATCACCTGTACCACATCAAGAGGTTTAACCTTGTACGAACGCTTCACAGGTTTTCCATTGACGAGGATAAAACCTGCATCAGCAGCCTTCTGCACTCGGTTGCGCGAAGTGTTGGACATTATTTCAAAGAGATATTTGTCCACACGCACCATCTTCAGTCCCTTATCAGCCACAAAACGGTAGTGCTCATAAAGGCCCGACGACTCATCATCCTCTATCTCTTCGTTATCTATATCGATATAGTTTTCTTCCATTCTGGAAAATTCTGATTACAATTAACGATTGAACCTACAGCCATTGCTTAGAAGTCTGACTCCTCATCCACATAATAGTCATCCCCAGCAACCGAGTCGACCACGAGCGTATCAACCACGCCTGCTCCCACATGAATAGTGAGAGGATAGTTCTTTGGTACAAGGTCGCCCGTGATAAGCATGCGACCACGCTGGTAGACAGCTACGAGCAATCCCTCTGGCTGTCCGTCCACCAATTCATCAGGAGTAAGTTGGAAACCCAGGTTCTTCAATATCTGCTTTGCCTCGCGATAAGTGTGATGACCTACAAGAGGAGGGAGTTCCACCCTAGGTTCGCCTTCATATCGGGTGATGAGGTAAATCATTCGTCCACTCTTCACCTCGCTGCCTGGGCGAGGTGTCTGTTCGTGTACGCATCCTGGCTTCACATCCTGGCAGTCCACCGAATCCGATATGACTACTTCAAAACCCGCATCTTCAAGCATGCTGATAGCGTCCTTCATATTGAGACCCTTCACGTTTGGCACTTCGATCTTTTCACCATGATGGGTATACGAGTTGAGAGCAAAGAAGCCGCCAATTGGCAAACCTACCACCAAAAGGGCCATGATGACCACATTGGCCCAGAACACGATGCCCTTCTTACCTTGAAAATATGATTTGATAGCCATATAACCTACTTATACACCTTATTATATTTAAACTGGGCGCAAAGTTACGAAAAAAATATCAATCCGTATCGATAAAAGGCAACAAAAAAAGCAGAAGTTCATACGAAACTTCTGCTTTTTATCTAGTGTAACTCATTTTTTGGATTATTTACCGTGATGTTCGCTAGAAACTGTGAGAGACTTGCGGCCCTTCTTACGGCGAGCAGCAAGAACGCGACGGCCATTAGCAGTCTGCATACGGAGACGGAAACCGTGCTTGTTAATTCTCTTGCGGTTGTGAGGCTGGAATGTTCTTTTCATCTTTCTTTTATTTTTATTTTAGTTATTATAATTCTTACAAATAGTGGTGCTAAACGTCACAAATTGGAAGCCCTGACGCAAAAAGCGAGTGCAAAATTAGGTATTTTAAATAAAATGACAAAAGATTTGGACAATTTTCAGCAACTTTTTTTGTCATTTTTATGAAAAAGCGTAAATTTGCACCCGATTTCAACAATAGAAAGAACAATTATTAATTAAATAAGCGTTTTTAAGCACATCGTTTTTCGCTCATCAAGGAGCAAGGACACATCAATCATTCTGGCTTAAAAACCAAGAAACTAAAAACAGACATCAGATTATGGCTATTTTAGCAGGTGACATTAAGAAAGGCGTTTGCCTCCGTCTCGACGACGGTAAGATTTGGGTAGTAATCGACTTCCTTCACAAGAAGCCAGGTAAGGGTAACACCGTCATGATTACAAAGCTTCGTAACGTTGAGGACGGCCGTGTGCTCGAGCGTACATGGATCGTTTCAGCTAAGCTTGACGACGTAACAGTATCACACCAGCAGTTCCAGTACCTCTACAAGGAAGGTGAGGATATGATCTTCATGAACAACGAGACATTCGAGCAGATCACTATCAACAAGGATCTCATCACAGGTGGTGACTTCCTCAAGGAAGGTGAGACTATGGTTATGGCTTCTATCGACGACCAGACAGGCCAGATCCTTACTGCCGAGGCTCCTGTAAAGATCGTTCTTCAGGTTACTTACACTGAGCCAGGTTTCGCAGGCAATACTGCTACCAACGCTTCTAAGCCTGCTACTCTCGAGACCGGCGTTGAGATCCGTGTGCCACTCTTCATCAACGAAGGTGACATGATCGAGGTTGATACTCGCGACGGTTCTTACGTAAGCCGCAAGGCATAAGCCAAACATACATATTATACAGCTGAGCGAAGTCTATTCTATTGTTTAGACTTCGCTCTTTGCACTTACCTATACCATGATATTCGACCTTTTCAAAGCACTTTCAGAAGATGCGCAGCGCCTCCTTTGCATCTACGCCTACAATGGCATGGGTAGTCAGAAAGGCATCAAGGAATACCACAAGTCGATCAAAAAACTATTTCCCGGTTATGAAGGAAACGCAGCCCTGAGCGAGCTTGAGGAGCATGGCATGATGAAGAAGAGCCTGTACAGCTGGTACTACAACACATACCTCTACGACATCGAACGCGACTTCTTTGTCTCTGCCCTATGGTACATGATTGAGGAGAGGGCGGATCTTTACGAAGCATTCAAGAGTCTGAAACTCACGCCTACAATGACCCACTCCGTAGTGCGAAACGCAGTATATCAGATCTGTCAATCGGAATACACTTCCTGTCCCAATGCCTTATCTTTGAGCGCCAACGACATCCAGTACTTCTATGCCGTAGGTAATGCCCGCATCTTTGCGCCAATATTCAACAACCTGACCAAAAACACCTTTACAGCCTTCCTGTCCGGACTGGTCGACTACATGCTCGAATACGACCTTGTCGACGATGGACAGTATCTGCACCAGCTCATCAAGGACAACCAACACCTATCCGCTGCCGATCGCATCAGCCTCACCTCCTATGCCGAGATCTACGATTATCTTGCCAATGGTGTGCTGCCTGAGCACCATGTGAACGCAGCCGACAGCCCGGGACTCACCATGGCAGCCATCCACCGTGTGCTCAAGGGCGAATATAAGGAGGCAATCAAGGTATTCCAGATGGCCCTGAAGATCCAAAACAAAAACTCTTCCATCAAAAACCTATACACCAACTATCTCTACAACTACTTCCTCGTCCTTGCCTACGCACACGACAACACAGAGGAATCGAAGACCAAGCTACGTCAGTTTCTCAACAAGCAGGTCATACAGGAGTACATATCACTCCTTCCTTCACGCATCATTGCCTGTCAGGCCACCAACTTCGACAAGGAGTGGCACGAAAGTGCACTGATCAACATCTTCAATCAGTCATGCCGCCTGCAGATCTCCCTCGTATACGCCTACATGGCATACCTGCTTGCCAGCTATCTGGGATTCAAATGCGCATCACAGATGAAGTTCAAGTCCCCCGTGCCGAACCTTCTCATCCTTCAGCACGAGATGCAGAAGTACATTCCCCTCTCCGATGAACAAAGGGAACGATTGGCATCATCCTACGGCGACAAACCTGCTCTGACAAGCATCTACCACAAGTCCGATTGGGAATTGGTGATTGAGAATCTTACCATAGCCAACAATACAGAACAGAAGGAGGAGGAGCGTACCACGCGCCTCGCCTACATCGTTCGCTCATCCTACACCGATGACATAGAAGTACGTGAGCAGACCCGTCTCAAGAACGGTGAATGGGGAAGCGGAAAAGCCATATCGATGAGCCGCTACACCAATGGCGACATCGACTACATGGATGAGAACGACAGGAAGATACTCGACGACTTCAAGCGCTCCTATAGCTATGCAGTCAAACTAGAGCACGTCGTTCCCTACATGGCGGGATGCGACCGTCTGTACTATGGCTCGTACGCACCTTTCACACCCGTTAAAGTTTCGGAGGAGAAGCCTTATCTCGTAGTGGAAAAGACCGATCGTGGATTCAAGGTAAAGTCGAACATTCGCTCCAGCGAATCGGACGAGAAAATCATCATCCGTCGCAACTCAGCATCCCACATATCCTTCATCCGCCTGTCCGACACTCAGCGCCCCTACTACATGCAGCTGCTCAAGTTGGGCACCTTCCCTCCCGAAGCCGAGGAAGCGTTGAGGAGTTTCCTACCTCGCATCGGAGGCACGGTCGAAGTGCATTCCGACCTCATCGAGGGCGGAAGCACCCTGCGCACCGTTGATGGCAGCACTATGGCAAGGGTACAGATTCGTCCTCAGAAGGATGGATACTACACAGTCAACATTGCTGCGCACCCTCTGCCTGGAGGCGACCGCGACTTTCCTCTGGGCAAGGGCGAAGACCGCTTCATCGACGAGGCCGATGGCGAGCGCGTATGGGTGATGCGCCACCTAAAGGAAGAGAAGAAGGTAGCAAAGATGCTCACCACCTTCTTCAAGAGCTTCACGGACGAAGAACACGGAGTCGAATACTACGAACCCGATGTCATGCTCGATCCCGAGATGAATCCCGAGCTCACGCCCGACCTCATGCTGCCACTCATCGACTTCATACAGCAACACCCCAAACAGATATACGCCGAATGGCCTGAAGGCAAGAGCGTCAGGATGCGACACAGTTCAAGCAACGGCTCATGGAGCGGTTCCCTCAACGCCCGCGGTTCATGGTTCGAACTCGAAGGCGACATACAGATCGATGAGGACACCGTGCTCACCATGTCCGAACTGCTCGACCTCGTAGCCAACAGCAAGAGCCGCTATGTGCAACTGGGAGAAGGAGAATTCCTTGCACTCTCCGAAGCACTTCACCGCCAGCTCAAGGCACTCGAGTCGGCATCAAGCCGCGAGCGAGGCAAACTGCACATTTCCCCATTCTCAGCTGCCCTCCTTTCGAACGACGTGATCGATGGCGAGATCCGCATCGGGCTCACCAACGACTTAGTTGCACTTCGCCGGAAGATAGCCGAAAGCGAGAACTATAAACCTGAGGTACCAAAAGAGCTTCAGGCCACCCTGCGCCCATACCAGCTTGACGGCTACCAATGGATGGCACGACTCAACTCATGGGGTGCAGGAGCATTGCTTGCCGACGACATGGGACTCGGAAAGACCATACAGACCATAGCATTCCTCCTGCTCAAGGCAGGCGAAGGCGCATCGCTCGTCATTGCGCCAGCCAGCGTAGCGCCCAACTGGAAGACGGAGCTGCAGCGTTTTGCACCTGCACTCAACACCATCGTGCTCAACTTCGAGTCCGACCGCCAGAAGGCTATCAAGCAGGCAGGTCCAGGCGATGTAATCATCACCACCTATGGACTGCTGCTCACCGAGCAGGACAGCATCAATGCCCGCAAGTGGAACATAGCATGCCTCGACGAGGCACACATCATCAAGAACCGCGGAGCAAAGACCTCGGCTGCAGCCATGAAGATACAGGCTGCCAACCGTGTCATCCTTACCGGTACGCCGGTTCAGAACCACCTTTCCGAACTCTGGAGCCTCTTCCAGTTCATCAACCCAGGACTTCTCGGCACCTTCGAGGACTTCGGACGCCGTTACATAGCGCAGATAGAGCGCGACCACGACATGGAGGCCCAGCGACGACTCGACCAGCGAGTGCATCCATTCATGCTGCGACGCACCAAGAACTCCGTGCTCAAGGAACTGCCTGACAAGACCGAGATCTATCAGAAGATTGAACTCTCGACCGAGGAGATGGCCATCTATGAGGTGATACGTCAGAAGGCAGAGATGATGCTTGAAGAGACACCACTCGACAAGGTCGACATCAATGTGCTTGCCGAGATCACCCGTCTGCGCCAGGCAGCCTGCAGCGCAAGCCTCGTAGAGAAGAAGTGGAAAGGCACCACAAGCAAGGTGACTGCCCTACTCGAACTGCTTCAGGAGGTCATCGAGGGCGAGAACCGTGCACTCGTGTTCAGTCAGTTCACTTCGTTCCTCACCATCGTGCGCAAAGCACTCGATGCTGCAGGTATACCTTATTATTATATAGACGGAGCGGTACCTGTCAAGAAGCGCACCCAGCTCGTGAAGCAATTCCAGGAGGGAGGCAAGGACTCAGCATCCATCTTCATCATCTCGCTCAAGGCTGGCGGCCTCGGACTCAACCTCACCGGAGCCAACTACGTGTTCCACCTCGACCCATGGTGGAATCCAGCCATCGAGCAGCAGGCTACCGACCGCGCCTACCGCATAGGTCAGAACCAAGCCGTGACTGTCTATCACCTCATAGCACAGGGCACCATCGAGGAGAAGATTGTACGCCTTCATGAACAAAAGCGCGAACTGGCCGAAAATATACTCGACGGCACCGACTTGAGTCACAAATTGACAGGAAAAGAGCTCTTAGACATGGTAAAGAGATGAAATATTTAACAAAAAAGCACTTTTTTATCATTTTTTCTCGATTATTGACTAAACTTTTACTACATTTGCACGTCAAAAGAGATACAGAACAATATGCAAACAATATTTCTTTTATGATTTTTTTGTAGAATTAAGCTTGGAATCGCAGTATTTCGTTACTGCAAGACCCTTATCCGATCGCGAAGATTAGGTAAGGGTTTTTTATTTTGTTTTTCCCACCACCCATAAAAGTCCACTTTTCTTGTTTCAAAACAAACAAACAAAAACAGACTCACCCTTGCGGATGAGCCTGCTAACGGACAGCGGAACCGTCCCGGTTATTCATGTTATTACTTCGCTACCCTTTTTACATTCCCTTCTATATAGATGCCTTTGGCTGGACGCTTATTAAGTATTCGTCCGTCGAGTCCATAGATGGAACTTTCTGATTCGACCTTATGAGAGATAGGGACAGAAGCTACGTTGTGATGAACGGCATGCTTTCCTTCCGAGTCATGTACGTAATATGTTCCATCGGCAAAGAAACCCGGGAAATACATATCAACCACATGTGCACCTATGCATTTGGCATAAGGAGCAAGCTCCTCTATATCCAATCGCACATCATAGTTGTTTGTTGAGCAATAGATATACTGGTTAGGACTGCAGCTTGTCCACATGGTTCCATAGACGTGAAGAGTCTGACTGTCCGAAAATTCATAGTGGAGATTATCATGTTCCCATTGGTCGTTAGATGTCAAATATGTAACGTCATCTCCAAGCACAAGCTGCTGACCGTTGAAAGCCAATATATTGAAGCTGGCTGGCAGAAAACACACATCCGATATTGTAACATATGGGACAATGGTTTGCACAGCACCGGGACACTCTACCATTTGTGGCTGGCAGAAAGGTTCCTTACCGCCAAACTCCTCTCTCCATGTGTTTTGTATTGCAGGGTATACCACACCGTTTGCATCATGATAAATGGATGTAAATCCAATGCACTTCAATTCTCGGCCTCCATGGTCTTCGTAGGTGACCTCGTTGACAGTACAATGGAAAGCCCCTCCATCTTCACGCATGCTTTCCAGCAAGAATGTGTCACCGGTGTTGAGGGTAAAGTCGTAGATCAGGCATTCCTTTTTGAGAGCTTCACTATATCCATACACACGTCCTCCTTCTTCTCGCACAACAGCACACACATCGTTGCCTTTTGTCATGCGTACGTATGCCACTCCATCAATGATTGTATCACTCTCTTCGCCAATAGTAATATCGTACACATTCGTTACGCCTTTGAATGTCACATTACTAACTATTGCGTTCTCACTTATTTCTAATACATGCCAGCACTTTCCTTTTGAAACAAAAGACTGGGCATAGCCATTAATAGCAAAGGCCATAAACATGGCAGAAAGTAAAACTTTCATATAGAATACAGTTTTATGGGTTAATACGTCTATTTGATATATTTTGGTTTTTCCTATACAAGGCACACGTTACTTATAACTACTATTAATCACTATATTGCATTCTTTCGTAACGAAAGGTGTCACTCATCTGCATAGTATTTTCTTTCCATGACTTATCACGATGCCCTTGTATGTGTTGCTAACAGGTTGACCTGCGATGTTCACGCCTCCAACTTTGGCAGACACGATTGGTAGTGGAGCAATAGGAGTTAGAATCGCATCATGGTCTTCCACTGCATAGAAATTTGACCATGTTGACCATTCAAAGGATGTACGATACTTGTCAAGAATTTCTTTCTTTACATATAGATTTCTTTTACCCGCTCCGCCAACGAAGCATCCGACACCACATAGAGGCACTTCCGTGGCGTAGGAAATAAATTCAGTCATTGCATTACA
>JAKSLM010000018.1 GCA_024401225.1 Bacteroidaceae bacterium
GGTTGTGCTACCAAGATTCGAACTTGGACTGAGGGAACCAAAAACCCTAGTGCTGCCATTACACCATAGCACAATCCTGGTAGCATTCTGTTGCGTGTCCCCGAGGGGGATATTTCGCGAATGCGGATGCAAAGGTAGTAGTTTTTCTTTGATTGTGCAAAGTTTTTTACAAAAAAGTTGTTTTTCGCTGAGAAAAATGCTAACTTTGCACAAAATTTCCTTAATACATCCTGTAATGGCAAAAGAAAAAACTATAATACACAACAAACGAAGAAATAAGATCAGACTGCATCATGAGGGAACCCATACTCTTGTATATACGGGTATTGTGGGTGCTGTGATAGTATGTCTGGCGTGGTTTGCAAAGGACTCTCTGCAGTGGGGATCGTATGCCATAATCGGCATCACGTTGATTATATACGGCATACTGCTCAACTTCTTCCGCTGCCCAATCCGTATGTACCAGGGACCGACCAACAAGAGCATCGTGGCTCCTGCTGACGGACGCATTGTGGTGATAGAAGAGGTGGAGGAGAATGAGTATTTCCACGATAAGAGGCTGATGATCTCGATCTTCATGTCGCTCACCAATGTGCATGCCAACTGGGTGCCATGTGAGGGTACGATAGTGAAGGTGGACCATCAGAATGGTAACTTCATGAAGGCTTATCTGCCTAAGGCGAGCACGGAGAATGAGCGCTCGATGGTGGTGATCCGTACTCCGCAGGGTGTGGAGGTCATGGCACGACAGATTGCCGGTGCTATGGCTCGACGCATCGTGACTTACAGCAAGGAGGGCGAGGAGTGCTTCATCGACGACCACATGGGATTCATCAAGTTTGGTAGCCGTGTGGATGTGTATCTGCCTCTCGGTACTGAGGTGCTGGTGAAGATGGGACAGGCTACGGTAGGCGATGAGACGCTGATAGCTCGTCTGAAGTAAGGACGAAGTACAAGGTGTGTGTGACACGGTATTTTCATAAAGGATAATGAAGAAGAATATTCCAAACATACTGACATGCTGCAACCTGATATGCGGTTGCATCGCTACTTATGCCGCCTTCCATCATGGACATGGGGTGGCTTTTGTTTTTATTCTGCTGGGCGCTGTGTTCGACTTTTTCGATGGCATGGTGGCACGTGTGCTGGGTGTGAGTGGCAAGCTCGGCTTGCAGCTCGATTCGCTTGCTGACGACATCACGTTTGGTCTGGCGCCTTCGGCAATGGTGTTCACGTTGTTTAACCATGTGGCCTATCCTCAGGTGATGGCTACTGACTTCTTCTTCAACGTGATGCCTTTCACAGCGTTCATCATGGCTGCCTTCTCGGCCATGCGCCTGGCTAAGTTCAACATCGATGAGCGCCAGCATCTGGGATTCATAGGTATGCCTACTCCTGCCAATGCTATATTCTGGGGTGGACTGATATCGAGCAGCGAGGCCTGGCTGACTGGTGTGCACTTCAATGCGTTCTTCCTCTTCATGTTCATGATGCTCAGCTGCTGGCTCCTCGTATGCGAGGTACCAATGTTTGCGCTGAAGTTCAAGAACCTATCGTGGGCGGACAATAAGATTAAGTATGTGTTCCTTGCTTTGTGTGTAGTCGTACTTGGCGCATGTGTCATATTTGGCAGCGGACAGGGCGCAGTATGGCAGTATTTGTCGCGAGGAATGGCTATGTGTATCGGACTTTATGTCATGATGTCGATTGTGGCAAGCTATTTGCCAGAAGAACAGGCATAAGGCGCGTGTGTTCTACCGGTAAGCGTGGAACTCCGCAATAAAACGTGATACATTATGGGATTTATCGGAGCAATATTATTCATGTTACTTTCTGCAATTTTGATTATTGCAGTAATGGGGATTAGTCTGCTGGCAAGATTGTTTGGCGGATTGAGCAACCTGTGGCGTGTGGTCACAGGCGGCAATCGCGGAACTCAGCAATCGGCATACAGACGCCCTGGCAACAATACGAATAATGGCAGCAATGCTAAAGCAAATAGCAATGCTGCCAATCAGGGGGCTCGACCACGGTCGAACGGCAAGGTGTTCAGCGATGATGAAGGCACCTATGTGGATTTTGAGGAGATATAGAGACTGGTCCTCATCATTTCCTCACCTGTCCGTTACCTTTTATAATCCATTTGTAAGTTGTGATCTCTTCGAGTGCCATAGGGCCTCGAGCGTGTAGCTTCTGGGTAGAGATGCCTATCTCTGCTCCGAGTCCGAATTGTGCTCCATCAGTGAATGCTGTTGGAGCATTATGGTATACACAGGCTGCATCGACCTGGCGAAGGAACTGGGATGCGGTGGCCTCGTTGTCGGTGATGATGCACTCGCTGTGTCCCGATCCGTTGTGGCGGATGTGGCGGATGGCTTCATTGGCCGAGGCAACGGTCTTGATGGCCATGGTGTAGGAGAGGAACTCGGTACCGTAGCTCTCATCGGTCGATGGGCGCAAAAGTTCGGCAGGGTAGGAACCCTGAAGTGCTGCCAGCGATGGAGCATCGGCATAGATGAGTACATTGCTGTCCTGCAGAGGACGGCAGATGGCTGGGAGGTCGGAGAGACGATCCTCGTGCAGAAGCATGCAGTCGAGAGCATTGCATACGCTGACGCGGCGTGTCTTGGCATTGTTGATGATGGCTGTGCCTTTCTGAAGGTCGGCATCCTTGTCGAAGTAGGCGTGGCAAACTCCGGCTCCGGTCTCGATGACTGGTACGGAGGCTTCGGTGCGCACGAAGTCGATGAGTCGCTTGCTGCCTCGTGGGATAACGAGGTCGACCAGTCCGTTGGCATGAAGGAGCTGGGCTGTAGCCTCGTGAGTGGCAGGAAGGAGGGTGATGACATCGGGATTGATGTGCATCTCCGTAAGTATCTGGCGGATGATGCCTACCACCTTCTGATTGGTAGCATCGGCATCCTTACCTCCCTTGAGTACGCATGCGCTACCCGCCTTGAGGCAGAGCGAGAAGACGTCGAAGGTGACGTTAGGACGAGCCTCGTAGACCACGCCTATCACACCGAATGGCACGGATATGCGAGTGAGCTCAAGACCGTTAGGCAGTACGCTTTGCTTGAGGATGCGACCGAGGGGCGATGGGAGCGAAGCCACATTGCGCATGTCGGATGCGATGGCAGCAAGGCGATCGTCGGTGAGCTTGAGACGGTCGTAGAGTGGATTGTCGGGCGACATCTTTGCCAAGTCTTCGCTGTTGGCCTCGATGATGGCTTGTGAATGAACATGGATGGAGTCGGCGATGCGCAGAAGGATGCCGTTGATGGTTGCCTCGTCAAGGAGGGCTATGTCGATTGATGCGTCTTTGGCGCTCTGAAGAAGTGATGTCAGCATAGGAATTCGGTGCATGGGGTGTTGTCGCGATCGGACATGATACGAATGAGGATATTGTCGCGCTTGCCGTTGGCAATGATGACTGAGATGCCTTCAGCAGCGGTGTTGGCAGCTACGCTCGATTTGCTCTGCATACCGCCGCGTCCGGCGCTCGATTTGGCTGTCTGGATGTAGTCGGAGAGGTCCTTGCCTGGTTTTACAATCGAGATGAGGCGCGACTCAGGGTCGTTAGGGTTGCCGGTGTAGATACCATCTATGTTGGAAAGGATGATGAGCATCTGCGACTGAGTCATGCGCGCTATGAGGCCTGACAGTTCGTCGTTGTCGGTAAACATCAGCTCGGTGATGCTAACGGTGTCGTTCTCGTTTACGATAGGCAGAACGGCGTTGTCCAGCATGACGCGGAAGCAGTTCTCCTGATTCTTACGGTGATCGTTGTCGCCGAAGTTCTCCTTTGTGGTAAGTACCTGACCTACGGAGATGCCGTATTCGCGGAACATCTCAAAGTAGCGGTTCATCAGTTTCGCCTGGCCTACAGCTGAGAAGAGCTGACGCTGATCGACTGAGTCGAGGTCGTGCTGTATGTGCTTGAGCTCGCTGCGTCCCGAAGCCACGGCTCCCGAGGACACGAGGATCACCTCATGTCCCTGCTGGCGCAGTATGGCTATCTGATCGACAAGGGCAGACATGCGGGTCACGTCAAGACTGCCGTCCTGGCGTGTGAGTACATTGCTGCCTATCTTTATCGTGATTCTCATTTATTCGTTTTTTACCTTGTTAGCAATGTATAACTGTAACTGCTAAATCGCACATTTTATACATCAATATTAATACTTGCAATAAAAAGTTGGTGCAAAGTTACATTTTTTTATTTAGATAACGGTATTTTTCGTATCTTTGTCAACAAAAAGTTGCACATTATTAATAAAAAGAAACAACGAAGCGCTTTTTGCCGCATAAAAATCATAAAATAACGACTCCTGATTATGATATTTGATATCAAACGATTTGCAATCAATGATGGTCCGGGCATTCGCACCACGGTGTTCATGAAGGGATGCCCACTCCGTTGCGTGTGGTGCCACAATCCGGAAGGCATCAGTCCGCAGCCTGTCAAACTGTACACAAAGAAGAAGTGCATCGGGTGCAAGTCGTGTGTGGATATTTGCGAACAGGGCAACCTCGCTCTCACTCCCGATGGAATAAAGGAAGTGGGATGCTGCACGATGTGCGGAAAGTGTGCCGATGAATGCCCAACGCTGGCACTTCAGATAGCTGGCAAGGAATGGGAGATGGACCGCCTGATGGAGGTGATAGAGAAGGAACGTCAGGTAATGGAGGACTCGGGTGGTGGCGTTACGGTGTGTGGTGGCGAACCATTGATGCATCCCGACTATCTGTGTTCGCTGCTCGAGGAACTGAAGCGTCGTGGACTGCACCGAACGGTGGATACCACCCTCTATGCTTCGGAGCAGACCATCGATCGCGTACTGCCTCTTGCCGACCTCTTCCTCGTAGACCTGAAGCACATGGATAGCGAGAAGCACAAGCGTTATACTCAGGTACCCAACGAACCTATACTTCGTAATATACGCCGCATTTCGGAAGCCGGAGCCCGATTCTGGATACGCATACCTGTCATAGTAGGGGTGAATGCGGACGATGCCAATATTGAGGCAAGTGCTGCCTTCCTGGCTTCGTTGCCTACACATCCAGAGGTGGTCAATCTGCTTGCCTATCACGACATCGGCATGGGCAAGCATGCAAGAATGGGTACGGAGTACAATCCCGAGCAACTCACTATGGAAGCGCCCGACGATGCTCTGTTGCAGCACGTTCAGGAGATGCTCGAAAGTAAGGGCCTCACAGTAAAGATAGGTGGTTAAACGATAGATGCAAGTATCATGGCACTCTGTGCAGCAACCCTGACCTTGGAACGGGAGGTGTGAGCGAATCCTTGCAGGTTGATCATCCCATTGCGGCACACGATGGTGTAGCGTCCCTCAGGAATAGTGATGGTCGCTGCCTTGCGGTTGGAATTCATGATGCATACGATGCGTTTCCATGAGTCGCCTACCGCTTCACCATTGAGGGTGAATGCGATGACGCAATCGGGGGTGGGCAGGAACTGCATATTACGGCGAACCAGTTCGGCGCTTCCCATGCGGAATGCCTTGTGATTACGGCGCATTTCGATGAGTCCCTTGTAGTACATGAATACGTCAGGATGCTTCTGCAGATTGTTCCAATCGATCTGGTTGATGCTATCGGGCGAGTTGTAGCTGTTGCGTACGCCCTTCTTGTCGCGTAGCACCTCTTCGCCCGCCCAAAGGAACGGGATGCCCTGGGAGGTAAAGACAAGGGTCTGGGCCAGCTTGTCGAGACGAATGAGTTCGTCGTCCTTGATGTCAGGGATGCTGGCACGCAGGCGATCCACCAGGCTCATGTCGTCGTGACATGATACATACGAAACGTGCTGCGATGGTTCGGCAGCCCATGCTACCTTACTATAGTTAACCTTATTCATGTCCACCCCATCGTGCCGTATGCCTCCCACAAGACCAAATTTTATGCTCTCCTCATGGCCTGCCATGCCTGCAAGGTAGGCGGGCTTGGTGTCGTCTGCAAACGGACCGCGAATAGCATCGCGCATCTCATCGGCAAAAGCACCGATGCCCTTCATCTTGTAGGTCGAAGCCTTCATGGCGCAGATGTCGTTATCGATGGCTGGTGGATTGGCTGCCCATCCCTCGCCGTAGATGGTGATGGAAGGATCGATGGAGTCGAGCATGCTGCGTATCTGACGCATGGTCTCCATGTCGTGAATGCCCATGAGGTCGAACCGGAAACCGTCGATGTGGTATTCCTCCACCCAGTACCTTACGCTCTCGAGCATGAACTCTCGCATGAGCGGTTGTTCCGATGCTGTCTCGTTGTCGCATCCTGAAGCGTTGGCGTATCTGCCTCCCTTTGTACTTGCATCGCCCGGTGCGCCCTTTAAGTGGCTCGCCATGCGGAAGTAATAGTCGGGAAAGGTGAGTTGGAAGTTGGACTGCTCAATGTTCATGCAGTGGTTGTAGACCACATCAAGGATTACCCTGATGCCTGCGCTATGCAGAGCCTGCACCATCAGTTTGAACTCGCGGATGCGTGTGGCAGGATCGGTGGCGTCGGTCGAGTACGAACCTTCTGGCACGTTGTAGTTGAGAGGATCGTAGCCCCAGTTGTACTGAGGCTCTTCGAGGTGCGACTCATCGACCGTGGCATAGTCGAACGAAGGCATGATTTGTACGGCATTGATGCCGAGGGTGTTCAGATACCACAGGTTGCGGGGCTCAGTAAGTGCAAGAAACTTGCCAGGATACTGGCTCTTGCTCGATGGGTGGATGGAGAAGTCGCGATGGTGCATCTCGTACACCACGAGGTCGGATGGGGTAGCGATGGATGGTCGCACATCGTCTGCCCATCCATCAGGATCGGTAGTCTTGAGGTCTATCACCGCTGCCCGTTTGCCGTTCACGCCTACAGCCTTTGCAAAGGGGCCGGGACATTCGCCCCTCCCCATGTCGAAGGTGTAGTACTTGCCATTCATGTCGCCTCGTGCAGTACCGGCCCATCGGTTCACTCCGATGCGCTTGAGGCTGATGGTCTGCGATGGCCTGGATGCCGAGCATGAGTCGTAGAGGCGTACTTTTACTTCCTTTGCAGTACTAGGCGCATTGAGTGTGAACATGGTGCGCGACGGATTGTAATCCATCTCGTTGAATAGTTTCTGACTCATGGCGCTAATACTGCATAACGTAACGGAAGGAGTTGCTTACGGACGCCTCCACTTGTGATTAGAATTCCTCGTTTTCAGTACGAGCTATGATCTCGTTCTGCAACTGCTCGGTCATGTCGTTGAAGTAGTCGGAATAACCTGCTACGCGAACGAGCAGATCCTTGTAGTCCTCAGGAGTTTGCTGAGCATCGAGGAGCGTCTGCGTATCAACGATGTTGAACTGGATGTGATGTCCACCCATAGAGAAATAGGTACGGATGAGGGATACGAGCTTCTTCAGGTCGTCCTCACGCTTGAGCAGGCTTGGGATGAAGCGAACGTTGAGCAGCGTTCCACCCGACTTGGTCTGATCGAGCTTGCCAAGACTCTTGATGACCGATGTAGGACCATTGGTGTCGGCTCCGTGAGCGGGACTTGTTCCGTCGCTGATGGCAAACTTGGCAAGACGACCGTTGCAGCTTGCTCCGCACACGCTTCCGAAGTAGTTGTGGCAAGTGGTTGAGAGCATGTTGAGCTGGGTTGTGCCACCGCGTGTGTTAGGATGTCCTTCGATGGCATCCACAAGGTCGTCGTATACCTTGACTGCTATGCTGTCTGCATACTCATCATCGTTGCCAAAGAATGGGGTGCGGTTCATGATGAACTGGCGCATCTTCTCATTGCCCTCAAAGTTCTCGCTTACAGCCTTGAGAATCTCGTCCATGGTGAACTTCTTGTCCTCAAACACGTGCTTCTTGAGTGTAGACAGACAGTCGGTAATGGTGCCGAGGCCTGTACACTGGATGTAAGTTGTGTTGTATCGGGCACCACCGCTATAGTAGTCGCGGCCTCGTGCCACACAGTCGTCGATGAAGAGGCTGAGGAAGGTGGCTGGAGCATAAAGCGAGAACATGCGCTCGATGTAATTGTTGACAGCCAGCTTCATGTTTACGAAGTATAGCATCTGCTTATGGTAGGCATCGTACAATTGCTCGTACGAGGTGAATGTGCGTGGATCGCCAGTCTCCAGTCCGAGTTTCTTGCCTGTCATAGGGTCGATACCGTTGTTGAGTGTGATCTCCAGAATCTTAGGAGTGTTCAGATAGCCTGTAAGGATGTAAGCCTCCTTACCGAATGCACCTACCTCGATGCAGCCCGAGCAACCGCCTTCGTTGGCATCCTCCTGGCTCTTTCCCTGGCGCACCAGTTCCTGAGTGTAGGTGTCGGGGTTGAAGCATGATGGGTAGCCATGGCCCTGTCGTATCACCTTTGCTCCTGCAAGCACAAACTCGTCTGGAGTCACCTTGCTCACATGGATTGAAAGGCCTGGCTGCAGTTCGTGAAGTTCTTCCTGAACCTCAAGTATTATGTATGAGAGATCGTTGACAGCATCGTTGCCGTACTTGTCGATACCTCCGATGTTGATATTCGTGAAGTCGTTGTATGTACCTGATTCAAGAGCTGTGACGCCTACCTTCGGAGGAGCAGGCTGGTTGTTGAACTTGATCCAGAAACATGATATGAGTTCCTTTGCCTTCTCGCGTGTCATAGTGCCATCCTCAATGCCTTTCTTATAGAATGGGTAGAGATGCTGGTCGATGTGTCCAGGATTCATGCAGTCCCATCCGTTGAGCTCAGTCACCGTACCGAGGTGAGTGAACCAGTAGGTTTGAATGGCTTCCTGCATGTCGCGTGGAGCATGGGCAGGCACCCAACGGCATGTGTCGGCTATTTTACGAAGTTCCAAGACCCTCTCTGCCCTTTGGGCATCTCCCCCTCTATGGGGAGAGCCATCCGGGTTGAGTCCTTGCTCGAGCATGGCAGCTTGGCGCTCGGCTTCTTCTGCATGGCGCTCAGCGAAGAGAATGGCTGCATCGCACGAGATGTCCATAGCCTGCAGCTCCTGCTGCTTGTCGGTAGCCTCAGGATCGTTGATGAAGTCGAGGTTGGCAAGCACTTCTGCAATCTGTGCCTTCACATCGAGCAGACCGCGCTGGTACATCTTGCCGTCCATAGCAGTATGACCACCGGCACGCTGTTCCATAAACTCGGTGAAGACTCCTGCATGGTAAGCCTCTTCCCATTCCTTGCTTACGTGGCTGAAGATGCGCTCGCGCTGCGTACGGCCTTCCCAATAAGGGATAACCTCACGCTCGTAGGTGTCGATGTCCTCCTGCGAGATGTAGTAAGGCTGCATGTCGCGGTCGTTGAGCGTGTGGAGGTCCTCCACGGTGTGGCAGGTCAGTTCAGGGAATGTAGGTACCGCCTTTGGCACAGGTCCGCGTTCGCCGACTATGAGTTCATCATCACCTATATATATAGTCTTCTTCTTGCAAATCTCGTAGAAATTGCGGGCACGGAGAATGCAGTTAGGCATTTTGCCATAGTTCTCCTTGTAGAATGCTGTCTCAATGAGCGCGCGCTCTATGGTCAGGGTGGTTGGAGTGTCGATGCTCTGCTGATGCAGACGCTTGATACGGTCGTTCATGCCTCCATCATTGCCTGGATACTGGAGTGCATAGTTCATTTTCTGGTGCGGTGCACGGAATGCGCTTTTCTTTACTTCAGTCATAAAAATTAGCTTGTTAGGTTTACTATTTGCGTGCAAAGATATAAAATAATTAGCAATTGCGCATGAGGAATTGTAAATTTTTATTATCTTTGCACGCATAAACCTACTAATAAATACGACAAAGATAATGAAACTATTACCGAATTTACTTTTTACCGCAGCATTGGCATTAATGCCAGGCACATCCATACATGCACAGAAAGCGCAGCAGTTCACCATAACCAGCCGTCAGTGTCAACCGATCGATGGTTTTGGTGCCAGCGATGCGTGGAGTTTCTGGCAGATAGGCACATGGGGTGAACAGATTCAGACGCAGGTGGCCGACTGGCTCTTCTCGTCCGAGAACGATGCCAATGGCAATCCTAAGGGCATAGCATTGAGCATCTGGCGATTCAATGCTGGAGCAGGAAGTGCATCTCAGGGCGATTCGGCGCAGATCAATCGCGACACGCGTACCGATTACTATGATAAGCAGGTAGGTCAGCGTAAGTTCCTCCGCATGGCAAAGGAGCGCGGCGTTCCTACATTCCTGGCATTCTTCAATACTCCTCCTGTCACGATGACCATCAATGGATTAGGAACCAATACCGGTCGTGGTGGTACGTTCAATCTGAAGGACGACTGCTACGACGACTTTGCACGCTATACAGCCGATATGATACAGGCAATACAGCGTGAGGACGGAATACACTTTGACTATGTGTGTCCTGTCAACGAACCTGATGGCCATTGGAACTGGCAGGGACCTAAGCAGGAAGGCACACCTGCCACCAACCGTGAGATAGCACGCGTGGCACGTGAATTCAATAGCGAATTCCAGAAGCGTGGCATCACGACAAAGATTCTTGTTAATGAGTCGTCCGACTACCGTTGCATGTTTGGCGAGTATCAGGCAGGATGGGAGCGAGGCAACGAGATCCAATGCTTCTGGAATCCCGACTCGACCGATACGTACGTGGGCAATCTGCCAAGCATAGCACGCATCATGGCAGGTCATTCATATTGGACCAACACACCAATCCTCAAGCCAGGCGATCGCCGCTACGAGCGCGAAGGACTTTATGGCTATCGCAAGCGTATCAAGGATGAGATGGCGAAGGTAAATAAGTATCAGCCAGTATCGTTCTGGCAAACAGAACTCTGCATTATGTCCAACGATGAGGAGATACATGGAGGCGGCGGATTTGACTTCACTATGGAGGAGGCACTTTATGTGGCTCGTGTGATGCACTACGACCTCACCGTGGCCAATGCTCAGTCGTGGCAATGGTGGCGTGCTGCAGGAGGCAACTATAAGGACGGACTTATCCGCATGTATGTCAAGGGTGAACGTACCGGTGGCAGAGGTCAGCAGAGAGGACGCATAGAGGAAAACTCTGTACGCGATTCGAAATGGATGTGGACACTGGGCAACTTCAGCCGCTTCGTCCGTCCAGGAGCTGTACGCCTCGATGTAGAGGGGGAACAGCAGATGGAAGGCACTATGGTATCTGCCTACCGTAATGCTGATGGCACCACGGCTATCGTAGCCATCAACTACGCAAAGTCCGACTCAAAGGTCAGCCTCAAGGGTCTTGGACGCAGCGCCACCGCCTATCGCACATCGGATGTAGAGGGTGAGAACCTCAAGAACCTTGGCAGCGTGAAGCTCGCAGAAGCCCTTCTTCCTGCCCGTTCAGTCACAACATTCGTGGTGAAGTGATACAAATTTAAGAATAAAAACAAACAACGTGCAGATTGTGTGTCTGCACGTTGTTTGTTTTTATTTCGTCTTTTTCTTCTCCTCTGCCATCCATTCAGCAGGATTCATGCCTACAAACTTGCGGAAGTTGCGGTAGAACGACTGTTCGCTCGAAAAACCAGCTTTGTCTGCCACTATCCACATCTTCTCCGACTCTGCTGTGCGCATAAGCTCTTTCGCATATTCGATGCGGTGGCGGTTGATGTACTCAAGAAACGTATACCCGTATTTTGTGTTTATGTAGTTTGATACATACGTCCGACATGAATCAGCCTCGTTAGCCATGTCTCCAATCTTCAGGTTTTTCCTCAGGTAGATGCTTTTCTCCTTCATCAGCATCTCTATCTTCTGCTCCAGTGCGCTCTTCTCATCAGGAGTCTCAATCGCAGGAACAACTTCGGCATCATCCTTTGCGTCATCCAGATACTGATTGACCGAAAATGAACGTGTGAATCCGATGTAACTCAATGCATACAGCATGATGGCAAAGGGTAGCAAAGCCAGCACCAGCCAATCGCTCGTGGTGAAAAACTGTTTTCCAATGGCATTTGCCACCATACTCACTATGGATGTGGTCACGAAAGCCACGAGGAGCACCTTCACATCCTTCGTCTCCTTGCCCTCCGTGTCGGCGTATACATTTGCCAGTTCCTTGTCAAATGCCACCAAGTCCCTGTATCCTAAGTAGCAAACCATCACCACCTGAATGGCGAACAGCACCTTCCTTGCCATGTCCGACTCTTCTCCAGGTAGCAGAAACTTTGCCAATGCCACAAGTGCTCCAGGTAGCAGACATAAGGCAACCGTCTTCCCATCGAAAGGTTTTACAGTCAATTCGCGCAGGTATATATAATAAAGAGGATAGACCGACAGAGAACATAAAGCCCAAAGGCTCTCCATCCCAACGGACAGGCCTGCATTTAGGTACAGAGCGTGGCACAGATACAGAACCACGCACGTAGCCAGAAACCACGTGAGCGTGCGTTTGGGTGAGTCATTCTTTCGGTACTGCAAGGCAAAGGCGACAAACCAACACAGGCATACCATAAACGGAATGGAACTGAGAAATATCTTAAGCATAGTTGATGAGGGGGAGTGAATTTTAATATTTTGCAAAGGTAATGTCTTTTACTCGTTTTGACAATAGAAAATGGCCATGAATGACACTTTTTTTGTTCATAGCGCCACATTTGTACGTTTTGAGAGTACATTTGTATCTTTTGATAGACGCTTTACACCTTTTGTTACATCGCGTAAACCTTAATAATTGTATATTTGCAGACTTGAAAAAATGCATAAACAAACTAAGTGTATCTGCAAAAACGTTAAACAATAAAAACAAACCGTACATTATGAAAAAAGTATTTTTCTTGCTTTTAGCAATGCTCTCGACCATGTCGTTCATCTCGTGCGAGAAAGCCGACGATTCTGCTTCGGGCGAAATCAAAGACTCTGACGCCACACTCTCCGTATCTAAAACATCGTTGCAGTACGATGCTGAGGGTGGAACACAACTCATCAACATCACCTCAAATGCCAATTATGCAGGTGCCGAGTGTTACGTGGAATGGATACATTTCAAGATGAATGGCACACAGCTGCAGGTTATTGCTGATCCAAACACCAGCACACAAGAACGTACAAGCAAAATCATGGTTTGTGTTGGAGCGACAGCTGATTTCCGTGAGAAAAAACAGTATCAGAACTACGTTTATGTTAATGTGACACAGAAGGGAGCAAGCAGTAGCAGCCAGATCAAAGGCCCTAAGTGGGTGTTGGTAGGATATGAAGCTCCAAACTTCACAGCAAAGGACGTTGCTGATGCCAATGCCAATGCATACAACCCGATTTATCACATAGATTCCCTGAAAATGGAAGCTACAAAGACTACGTGTAGTGGTTTCTACTCCGAAACTGTCTTTGCTAAGGGCGACCCTTGGGATGGAGGTTCCTACTTGTTCCGTTTCGAAATTTCACAAATACCTCAAGAACTGAAGGGCGGCAGCACAATAACTCTCTACGACAAATTATCGTTGCCAAGACATAATGGTGCAAAGGATAATAATAACGACTATGCACAATGGAAATATTTCCACTGCTTCTGCTGGGTTGACTGCCGAATTGACGACAACAAGATTCGCTCTAAAGAAGAGGATTTTGACAAATATAATGGCTACAATGTGCCAATTGTATGTATGAAGGACAACCAACCAGACCTCTATGATGCTGAGGGCTATATCTACGGCGAAGTACCAACAGGCAAAAAGGCTGGCGACAGGATAAAATTGACCATCGTTGCGACAGGTTTGGGTGCCAATGGTAAATACATGGATGCAGTCTACACTTACGAGTGGAGAGAATAGCCTTACTACTTAATTCAACATAACATTCACGTAAAGCTTCCGCGTCATCACGATGTCGGAAGCTTTATGTGTTTCTACGTCGGCATCATGATTCTTGAAATGGAAAGAAGTTTCAAAACAAACAAACGAACAAACAAACGAGGCGAGTCATCACGACGAACCTCGTTTGTTTTTCAAATTCATGATTCCAACATTCCAAACGTTCCAACTATTCCATGAAAAACTTAGATGTTTACATTATGATGCTTCTTTCTGTTTTCTAATCGACAAAGTTGAATATGGTTGGAATATTGGAACACTAACGTCCACATGATTTGTAACTGACCGAAAATTAATATTATAACTCGTTCCGTCAATGTTCCAAAACCGTTCCAATTGCGTTCCAATCATTCCAAATCAGATTGAAGATGGATGTGAAATGCTTTTATCACTCGACTTTAGCATTTGGCTCAGTCGATCAGTTATAAGGTTCTGATGTTATAAGGTTATAATCTCATAACCTAACAGCTTTTAGCAAATGCAAAAGCTGAGTTGCACTAAAAGAACAGAGATTTCGGTATAAATGGCACGAAAATCCTGTACTATGTAAACCAAGCAACATATACTATCATATTGCATAAGATATACTATCCTAATCCATAAGATATACTATCTTATTCCGTATATGACATAGTCTTATCGCGTACTTCCTATTTTGCATGCCGATTATGTTTTGTCTGCATTCAAATATTGTTTGCGGTAATTTCTCTCATGTAACAATCGTACTCATTGCCTTGCCTCCCAAGATTTCATACACTCAATCATATCAAGTGCAATGTTTTCACGACTCTCTGTATGAAGTACTCCGTAGTTGGGAAAAATATAGTTTTCTATCATTCCCAAGCGTTTCATGCGCATGAAAACCTCGCGATAGGATACACCCAACGTTCTTGCAGTTGCTTCTATGCACGTAGCAACAAAAGCAAGTACAATCTGCGTTTGCGGTATGTTTATTCTTTCACTCATACAAATGGTCAATGCGCGTTATATGTTAATATGTATCTGCAAAAGTACAAATAAATCTGCAATTGTAGGCATGTAAATCTTTGATTTTATTAAAATCGTGGAAGATTTAACATTTTGGAGGAGGGTTTTGTGGGGAATACCCCTTTTTTTTGCATAGGAACAAAAAAAAGTTTACCTTTGCATTTGACTTTTGCTGTGTTGGAACGTATAATGGACAAATGATAACGAAAAAAAGTGCGAGCTGTACGGATAAAATAAGTAATTCTTTTATAACGTGAATGCCCGTGAATTGCCCGCAAATTATTCCGTAAATTTTATTTTGTTCACGAGTAAAGCAATTCACGATAAAATTGGCTACGCCGAGCTAAAGGTTCGCGGGGAATTCACGGAAAATTCACGTTCGCCGAAGGCAAAAAAAGAAAAAAACAATTATATTAGCAGGTCGAAAAAAAGTGTAACAGTATGCAAGCATTGAGCAAGGACATAATACAGCGGTGCAGGGAGGGCGACAGAGGGGCCTTCCGCCTTCTCGTGCAGCAGTACCAGCGCATGCTGTTTTCGCTGGCGATCAAGCTGCTGGGCGATGAGGAGGAAGCGAAGGATGCTGTGCAGGATGCCTTTGTCAGGATATGGATGCAGATACGGCAGTACGATGGGCGGGCAGGCCTTTCCACATGGATCTACACCATAGCATCACGCATATGCCTGGACCGTTTGAGGCAGATGAAACGGATGGTACCGTTGCCTGAGGATGAGGAGGTGATACGCGACTTTTGCTCGCAAGGCAACCTGCAGCGACAACTTGAGAACCGTGAATGGGTGTCGATAGTGAGGGTGATGGCTGAGGGACTGAGTGAAAAGCAACGGCTGGTGTTCACGCTGAGTCAGCTCGAGGGGATGGACAATACGGAAATAGCCCTGATCACCGGTCTTGATGCCACCCAGATAAAGAGCAACCTGTATGTGGCTCGCAACACGATTAAGGAACGATTAAAACGATTAGGATATGAAGAATAACAATATAGACAACCTGTTCGCAACACTTAGGACACAGACTCCGCAGGTGGAGGATGAGGACCTGTTTGTCGATAGCATCATGGATTCGCTGCCAGAGCTGGATGAACAGCCTGCAGCCAGTTCGAAGGTCATCACGATGCTGACTATAGTCCGCACGCTGTCATCGATGGCTGCAGCCGTGCTCATCGGACTCTTCTTCTTCGTACATCAAGGAGCTGATGCTTCCACCGAGCGTTGTGAAGCCCAGGAACAGTTCCGCGCTAATTATGGCAATACCTATCAGTCTTTATCGACAGCAAGCACCCAAAATGACGTCATGGAGCGATATGCCGAGATCAAGGCTAGGAAAAGTAATATCAACCGATTAATAAGCATGTATAAATGAAACGCAATAACATTATAGGACTGCTTGCAACGGTGTTGCTGCTTTCCGCTTCGTGTACCAATCATCATGTGACTATCGACACAACTATCAATGAGGATGGCTCGTGCATCCGCGAGTACACCATCTCCGTCAAAATTGCAGGGGGGCAGACCATGGACGGAGAGAATATGACTACGGATTACCGTAAATTCAATAAGTTTGAAGACTTTACCGACCAAACGATGGCGTTCGACGATTCATGGCAGAAGACATGGTCGCACTTGAACTACACAGCCCGTCATGCATTTCCTGCTGATGCCTCAAGTGCAAACGATACGCTGCAGGCTCATGCAACCAGACATTTTGTATCGGTTGATGAGATGAACAGCAATATCCCGCTGCTGTGGAACGGAAAGCCATACAGCGTGAAGGGTGAACTGAAGAAGACATTCAAGTGGTTCTATACCGAATACACATACACGGAGACATATGCGAGCCTTGCTTCCGAATTCTCTGTGCCATGCAAGGACTATGTCGATGAGGAAACCATGAGATACTGGTTCACCGGCAAACCTGACATGCTGGCAGGAATGGCTGGATACGAGGCAAGCGAGAAGATGAACGATCTCTCTAACCGTATGGAAGAGTGGGGAATGGCAAATCTCATCTACGACTGGTGCGACATTGTGGCTGAAAACTATGACTCGCTACAGAACGCTCCTCTCACAAGGCAGGAGTTCCTCGACAAGCGTCCGGAACTCGTGAAGTATGCCAAACAGGAAAGCTATGGCATGACGATAGGTGGCAAGAGCTGGGAGGACATGATGAACGAATTCTTCAAGAGCGATGTGTATGGCAAAATGTTTGCAGAAGGCACTCCTTACAGCAATCGATTGGGAGAGCTGATCATGGAGAAATACGGATCGGATGCCAACTATGACTATCGCCTCCACATGCCTGGCACCATCATGTCGGTTAGTTCGGGAATGGTTGATAATGGTGTGGCTGTGTTCCGCATCTCACCACAGTACATGTTCGTAGGCGACTATGTCATTACTGCCACATCGCAGGTGACCAACTACTGGGCCTACATCATCTCGATCTTGGTTATTGCCCTTGCGATAGGAAGCTTTATATATAATAAGAAAAGGTAAAAAGACGCTCAACGTATGAAACGATTAATAAGTATCATCTCTTTGCTATTATTGTGCGCTGTGGCTAACGCTCAGTTCTTCTGGCGCTCAATGATGGATGTGCCCGATTCGCTCAAGGGCAAGGTCCTCATGATGTCAACCACCATAGCCGATCATATCACCCACGAGGGCATTACGACTGCCCGATGCCAGTTGCTTGCCGCCGACAGTACATTTGTCGATTCGGTCAGGGTTGATAAATGGAGTGATGATCAATGGAAGGTGTGTATGGTCACATTTTTGATAAAGAAGCCAGGCAAGTACCTGCTCATGTGCGAGGCCGACGGCTATACTACCCGCTATGTACCTGTGGAGGTGAAGAAGATCTACAAGCGTGAGGTCCAGCAGGAAATGAAGACGGTGTATATGCGCAAACTGCCTCGGAAGACGGAGATTGAACTCGATGAGATAGTGGTGAAGGCCACAAAACTCAAGTTCTACATGAATGGCGATACGCTCACTTACGATGCCGATGCCTTCAACCTCGCCGATGGCTCCATGCTCGATGGGCTCATCAAGAAGCTGCCTGGAGTGACCATGGAGAAGGGTGGAGTGATCAAGGTCAACGGGCGCAAGATTGATGCCTTGCTGCTGAACGGAAAGGACTTCTTCGATTCGGACCGCGAACTCATGCTCGAGAACATGCCTGCCTACATGGTGAAGAACGTGCAGGCCTACGACCGCACACCACGCGATGTGGCAGGTACGGCTCGTGCCAAGACTGCCGAGAAGGAGTTTGTGATGAACGTGAAGCTCAAGAAGGACTACCAGTCGGGATGGATAGCCAATGCCAACCTTGGTGGTGGATTGCCTCTGCGCGATGCGAAGGGTGATGCATCGGAGAAGAGATTCCTTGCCCGCGCCTTTGCCCTTAGATTCTCCAACACCTCGCGCCTCACTTTATATGCCAACGCCAACAATCTGAATGACAACCGTCAGCCAGGAGAGGATAGTCAGTGGACGCCATCGCAGCAGGCACGAGGGCTGCAGAGTACATACATGGGCGGTGCTAACTATAACTACAGCAAAGGTGAGAACCTGGATTACAATGCCAGCGTGAATGCCAACTACAGCGAGACCAACAATGCCCAGACTACCAATTCCGCTACTTATCTGGAGGGTGGCGACACCTACTCCAAGTCCATGAATGCCGATCGCAGTTACGACTTCTCCGTTGGTACGCACCATAGTTTGAACTACTGGGGACGTTCCGCCACCCTGTGGCATTACTTCAAGAGTGTGAATTTCCGTCTTGATCCAAACTTCAACTACCGACGTTTCAACCGCAACTCCAATTCGGCATCGGTGGCGCTTGCCGACGATGTAGCATTGCAACTGGGCAAAGACTGGCTTGACAGCGTGAAGGTGCAAAATGCTGGCGAACTGCTTCGCAAGTATGCCATCAACCGTTCGCTGACCACAGCCAAGGGCGATGGACATTCGACCTCTGCTGATATAAGTATGAATACGGGATTCTCTCCGGCTCACAACGACTTTCTCCAGTTTGGATTGAACGCTGGCTATAGTTTCAGCGATAATGCGGATAAGGATTACAATCATTATCGCCTCGACTATCCACGCACATCCGGCACCATGCCTACCGATTTCCGCAACCGCTACAACGACAACTTCAGCCGCAGCCACAATGCTCATGCAGGTGCTTCATTCTCCGCAAGTCTTGATCACGACATGCGCAATAATCTGCAGCTCAACTATAGCTACTCCTACCTTAACAGCGAGTCCAGCCGTTCGCTCTATCTCCTCAATCGCCTCGATTCGTGGCGTGATCCTGAGGCTCATCCGCTTGGCCACCTGCCATCGCACGATGCCATGCTTCAGGCACTTGACAGGGACAATACATCCATGTCGGCAACTGTCAACTCTACCCATGACATTCGCGTGGGCTACGACCATCGCTTGATCAGCGATTCCACGGGCGTGATGGCATTCTTCAATGTCGGTGTCTCCTTGCCATTCCAGCATGAGCAGCTTGACCATCATCAGCGTGGAGTCGACACACTCCTGGTGCGCAACACGTTCCTTCCGTCGCCATCCGTATCCTTCCATTGGAACAACTATAAGAAGTCAAGCAATATGTACGTGTCCTATAATATGAACATGAGTGCACCAGGTATGTCCAATCTGCTCAACATCAGAAACGATGCCAATCCGCTCTATGTCACTCTTGGCAACCCAAACCTGAAGAACTCCATCCGTCATTCATTCCACTTCACCCTGAGCAGCAAGTGGCGCAAGCTTCTTTACAACGTGGGCAGTTTTGCTTCCATTATGCAGAATTCGGTAGCCTCGAGTCTTATATTCGATAAGCAGACAGGTGTGAGCACCGTCACTCCGCAGAACATCAATGGCACCTGGAATGCCAGTGTAAATGGAGGCATAGATGTGACTCTCGGCAAGTTTACCATTCGCGACAATGCTGACTACAATTATACTCATAGTGTCGACCTTTCTGGTACTGATATCGCTTTGGGAGCCATCCGTTCCGTGGTAAATAATAATAATGTGAACGATCATCTTGAACTCGTCTACGAGCCTACTGACAAGATGGAGTTTGCCCTCGATGGCAAGGTGGCCTACCAGCACTCCACTTCCGAGCGCCAAGGATTCCAGACCATCCGTGCCTGCGACTTCAATTATGGCTTCCGTGCTCAAGTGGAGCTTCCTCTCAACTTCCAGCTCTCGACCGACCTCACCATGTACTCGCGCCGCGGATACTCCGATCCTGATATGAATACCAACGAACTCGTGTGGAACGCACGCCTCACCAAGCGCTTCCTCCATGGCAACCTCCTTGTCCAGCTCGATGGCTTCGACATCCTCGGCAACCTCTCCAATGTGCAGCGCACAGTCAATGCTCAGGGTCGCACCGAGACCTTCTACAATGTCATCCCATCCTACTGCCTTCTTCACGTAGCATGGAAACTCAACAAGAAGCCTAAGAAGCAGGCGGTTGAATGATAATTATTAATGTAAGACAATTGTTGTTATGAAGACAGAACTGGAACTGATAAATATCTGCGTACTGAATGCTGGATATGCACGAACGTCTATGCGATGGAGTGGAACAGGACTTTCCTCTCCTTTCGTCCGACTCTACTACATCAAGGCCGGATGTGCCGAGATCAGCATGCCCGATGCGCACTTCCGTGCTAAGCCGGGATGTATGTATATCGTGCCCAGTTTCGTTCCACACAGCATAACGTGTGAGGCAGGGCTTGAATTCTACTACCTTTTTGTCTACGAACGGTATGGCCAACAGACTGACCTCTTTGATATCTACACTTTTCCACATGAGGTAGAGGCAAATGAGGCCATCGACTTGCTCTTTGAAAACTATTGCAACTATTATCCCGAGCTTAATCTGCCATACCAGACGGCTGAGGAATTCTATGCTCATCCGTCGTATCAGGAGTATGTGGTCCGTTACACCAATATGGATCGTTATGAGAAGATGCAGCTTCAGGGCTTTGTGTGGATTGTCGGTTCATTCTTTATGAAGCATGCCCATAAGCGTATTGACGACATTGATGACCGTGTGCTGCGGGTGATGGCTTATGTCAAGGATAATATACAACAGGATATGACGACAGAGTCGCTGGCAAGGATAGCCTGTGTGACAAAGGCTCATCTGGGACGATTGTTCCGCGAAACTCTTGGTCAGTCGCCCATTCAGTTTGTGTTGCGCACCAGGATTCAGCATGCTCAACGCTTGCTTATGACCACTTCGCACAGCATTGCAGGCATAGCTGCGAAGGTCGGGTTCAATGATGTGTCCTACTTTGTGCGCCTTTTCCGACAAAAGATTGGTTTCACGCCTCAAGAATATCGAGAGCAATTGAAGTAGTATATTTTATCTTAGGTGTATAACAAAACGAGCAAATATGGCTATGCGCTACTCGGTTTGTAGGATATTCGGAGCAAAATATGTTTTTTTTGTTGTAACTTTGCAATTCAAATTACTAATTACAAAGTTACACAGAATGATTAAAGAGATAGACAATGTTCAGCCCGTTGCTGACCGCACCGAAGTGTGCAAGACTGGCTCTAAGACTGAGGAAACCAATTGGGGGACTATCCTCTCTGACGATTCGTCGAATCTGGAATTACCCACCGATACATTCGTTGTTATAGCCGAGGGACTTTTCAAAGTGTTCCTCAAGGTTCACAACCGCCTAGAGATAAAGGGCAGAGAGAACATACCTACGGATGGCAACTTCATCATTGCTCCAAATCACCAGACATTCCTTGACGGCCAGATAAGCGTTGCGGGCTTAAACAATAGGATTCTCCGCAACACGTTTTATTACGCCACCGAAGAACATGTCCGTAATCCCGTGATTGTCTATCTTGCCAATCGCCTCAATATAGTCCGCATGGAGCGTCGCAACCTCAGGAACTCCATCCTGAAACTCGGTGAAGTGCTGAAGAAGGGCAAGAACGTGGTTATCTTCCCCGAGGGCCGACGTACCTTGGATGGTCGTGTGGGAGTATTCAAGAAGACGTTTGCCATACTGAGTAAGGAACTGCAGGTGCCCATCCTTCCTGTTCGTATCTCCGGTGGATACGAGGCCATGCCACGTGGCAAGAAGTTTCCTAACAGCCACAAGATAACCATAGAATATCTCAAACCCATCATGCCTTTGCCCGACGATACGTACGATGAGATATCAGAAAAGGTTAAGGCTACTATCATTGAGGCATAGATTATGAAGGATGTACCTCAATTGTTCCGGGAGGAATCCTCCAATCATTGGACGCATCTCGTCGGAGTCGTCTTTGCCATATCATGCATCTGGATGGTATGGCCTGCAGTTTCAATCGGATGGCAATGGGCCATGGGCGTGCTGTTCTTCATCGTCGGCATGTTTCTCATGTTCCTATCGTCCACCATCTATCACTGGCTGCCCGATGGAAGGGCACGCCGCATCCTGCGCAAATGCGACCATATCAGCATCTACGTCATGATAGCCTGTTCCTACACCCCAATCTGCATTGCTGTAGTGGGAGGGTGGTTGGGATGGACTATCTTTGGTGTGCTCTGGGCAGTAGTGATAGGTGGTACCATCTATAAGATTCTTGCCTTGGGAAAATATCCCCGCTTGTCGCTCGCCCTATATCTCGTCATGGGATGGAGTGGTGTGTTCGTTGCCAAACCTGTCTACGATCAGTTGTCTTCCATCTCCGTATGTATTATTCTTGCCGAAGGGCTACTTTACACGACAGGCACATATTTCTATGCCAATGACACGAAGCGACACTATCATGCTGTATGGCACGTATTCGTTCTGCTTGGTGCCATCAGCCACTGGGCAGCCATCTTGTTTGTGATGTTGGATCGATTATGAACAAATCATAGTGCCGAGACATTATTCCCCTAATGGAAACAACAGCTTGATGCCTATGTTGCGCCCTATGTTGTTGATGCCATGGCGACCCGTTAGAGGGAATGTGTCAGCATATTTCAGACGGCTGAGATGCGACTGGTAGGCTGTGTTCATGAGGTTGGTTGCTGTGATGCCGACTGAACAGAGTTTGCGACCACCACGAAGATGGATGTCTGTGCCCACAGAGAGGTTCACGAGCGTATAGGCTGGTGTTGGCGTCTCAGTACCGCCTGCAGTCATCACGTGGTTCTGGCGGAAGTTGGTATCGACTTCGATTTCAGCAAAGAGGTCTCGAACTGCTTTCACGTTTAGCGGAATGTCGTAATGCAATGTGGATAGCCAGCGTGGTGCAGGCGTGAAGGGCAAGTAGCCCTTCGACTGGCTCAGGACGGACTCTTGTGCATCGTTTGCATTCAGTTGTCGGGCATCAACATACGAAATGGCATTTTCGAAATGCAGATGACGGATTATGTGCCATATCAGACGCACTTCACCACCAAGCAGACGAGCATCGCCCGATGTGAACTGGTATGCAGGGATGTCGTCAACATTGTCCCCGGTACGGCTGAGATAGATGTAATTGCTGATGCGATTGGCAAAGAGAGCTACGGATGCAGAGAAATGTTCAGCAGAATAGTCCATGCCAAGGTCGAACTGCCAACTGTGCTCTGCCTTGAGGCTATGATTGCCAAGTTCGTAGCGGAAAGTGCCTTCATGCTCTCCATTGCTTCCTAGCTCGCTCATGTTTGGAGCGCGGAAACCATGCGAGATGTTAGCTTTCAGATCGAGGTGCTCACCCATGTTGAGGATTGCTCCAAGGCTTCCTGACAAGGCACCGAAGTGGCGTCTGAAATCAGAGAAACGCTCTTCGCCTTCATCCTCCAAAGCCAAAGAGTGCAGACGGCGGTGGTCGTAGCGAAGTCCGCCGCTTAGGTGCAATCGCTCGAAGAATGTCTTGCAGACCGTACCGAAAACTCCCACATCAAAGAGGTTGTAGGCAGGAATCAGAAACTCATCACCAAGGTTTTCCGACTGCTGATACATACCACCTACACCAGCATTTATCTTCCATCCATTCCATTCCGGAGAGACGTAGCGAAGGTCGTAGTTCACAGTATGCAGACGGAAATCGAGCCCACATTCATCTGCTTCTTCAAACTCCTGACGGCGATTCTGCTGATAGCCTACAATGGATTTCAGTTGGCCTTCTCCCAAACGGAAGGAGTTGTCAAGTACCGCCTTGTAGTGCTTCACTTGCTGGAAGGGGGAGGTAATAGTATAGGTGCGCGAACCTTCCTCATAGTCGTCCTCTACCTCCGTCATGCCAGGCGTTAGATGATAATATCCGAGCTTGAGGTGTGAATATCCCCAACCTTTGTTCATGCCAAGCATACCATTCAGGGCACGTTCGCGAAAACGGCTGTTGGACACATATCCATCCTTGGGAGCATTGTAGTCGTGCGCCCACTTCTGGCTCCATCGCCAGTTCCACACGAAGCCTTGCTGATTGCCAAGGAATGCGAGGGTGTAGTCAAACAGTCCATTGTTTGTTTGGTATTCCGTTCCTGCTTCTGCCCTCATTTCACCCATAGGCATCACGGGCGCATCGTGCATGATGATGACACCAGCCATGGCATCCGAACCGTACATCAGCGAAGCGGGACCTTTCAGTATCTCAACCGAATGGACTGCATTACCATCCACCTCTATGCCGTGTTCATCACCCCATTGCTGTCCTTCCTGGCGCACTCCATCGTTCACCACAAGCACGCGATTGTAACCAAGGCCACGGATGACCGGCTTTGATATGCCGCTGCCAGTTGTCACTTGACTTACACCAGGTTGACGACTGATGGCATCAATGATATTTGTATTCTGATGTGTGCGTAGTGATGCGTTTGAAACTACGCTGACGGGAGCGGGTATCTCCCTGATGCGTGCGCTGCCAGTAACGCCAGTCACCACCACCTCGTCTAGGTGGGCACACGTATCTTGCTCTGCTTTCTGTCCACCAGCCACCAGTGCATGGGCGTATACGGACGAGCAGAGCAACAGGACGAAAAGTCTTATTGCTTTCATGTTCTTCTATGTCTTTGATAAATATAACCACTGAGCGCAACTCATGGAGGAGGTACGCTCTAAAATAATTAATGTTTAATGGGATATCAAAGACATATTGGAGGCCCACGCAGGAGTGTTGTGCGCTTTGTACGGTAAACGACGCATGCCGTCCACTTCACAAAGTCGCGATGAAGCACAATCGCCATGGCAGCGAGTGCTATAACTTCTGCGGTAAGATAAGATGTAGAAAGGAAACTACAAAATAAGCAGTCACCATGTGAAAATCCACCCTCGGTGATGTGCCCACCGTGTCGCACATGACTGATACAGTCTTGACATACGAAGTCCTCACCCTCATGCTCATGCACGTGGAGTACGCTTGCTGAGAGTATCGACAGATACACTACCAGCAAGAGGCGTCCTATCCAGAGTCTTCGTATGTCGAGTTTCATTCCTATTTTGATGGGATGCTTTCCCTTAGTCCTTCAGTTTTATTGTCCTCGCGTTGCGTTTCCTATTTGAATATTCTTTGTACGTAGTCGTGGAGTGACTTGCGCCACACTTGCCATTCATGGTCGCCAGGGAAGGTGTTGAACACGATGTTGAGCCCTTGCGATTTCATTGATTCTACGGCCTTGGTAGTTGGAGTGATGCGTGGATCGTCAGTTCCTACGGAGATGTAGAGAGTCTGGAGGTCGCGATTGTACTTGGCTGCATTGCTGATGAGTCCAGGCAATGCACTCTCGGCATCGAATGCCTTTGCCTCGCGGATGCCTCCGAACACTCCGGTGCTGAAGATGCCAAGGTGTGAGAAGAGCTCAGTGTGCTGCAGACCGCCAAAGAATGTCTGACCACCTCCCATTGAGAGTCCTGCAAGAGCACGACCATGGCGATCGGTCTGTACGCGGAAGTTCTTTTCGATGAATGGTATGAGGTACTGAGTGAGTTCTTGCTCAAATGGTTTCATGCCCTGAACCGAATAGCCGAAAGGCGAACCTGGGATGTTGAACGTTCCGTTAGCCATGACGATAATCATCTCCTTTGCCTTGCCCTCGGCGATGAGGTTGTCGAGTATGTAGTTGGTCTTGCCTTGATTGATCCATCCCGTTTCATCCTCGCCTCCTCCGTGCTGAAGGTAGAGCACAGGGTAGCTACGCTTGCTCTGGTCGTAGCTGGCAGGGGTGTAAACCCACACTCCGATGCGCTGTTTGCGAACAGGAGAGTAGTACTCGGTCTGATGTACCTTGCCGTGTGGCACATCCTTGCAGTCGTAGAATGTGCAGTCCTTCTCCGGGATATCGATGGCACTTGTCATGCGACCGCATCCGAAGTAACTGCGACTTGCAGGGTCGGACACATCAAGACCTCCGATGGTGAACCAGTAGTAATGGAAACCCTCCACGAGAGGTTTGGTATGTGCCATCCATGTGCCGTCGTCCTGGCGGGTGAATCGGCAGTTAGGATCGAGCGACACTTTCCATGAGCTTGCATCGTCGGTGCGAACGCGGAACAGAACGCTGTTGTCGCTGAGAATGCGAGGGTAGGAGTTGCCGATATTGGTTGATGGGATGACGTATGGCTGCTGATCAGCCTGTGCCCACGACTGTAGACTAACTGTCAGTATGAGCGAGATGATGAAGGTTCGGAGTAAGTGCATGGTTTATTGTGAATAAATTGTGATTCGTGCTGCAAAGATAGTGAATAAAACACAAAAAACAATGTCTGCGGTTGCTTTTTGTTAAACATTTATGTATATTTGCAGTCGAAATCCATAATTCACTAAAACATTTCAATGACTATGATTAAGAAAATGCTTGCTGTAGCAATTGCAGCACTTGCGTTGGTGGCTTGCACTTCGCAGAAAAAGACTGAAGATGCACCTGAGCAGAAGGTGCTCGTACTTTACTATTCCCAGACAGGAGCAACCAAGACCGTGGCTGAGGAGATCCAGAAGCAGCTTGGTGCCGACATTGAGGCTATCGAGGTCGAGGAGGCTTACGATGGCGACTTCGGACAGACCATTGAGCGCTGCCAGAAGGAGATGGCCGAAGGCGTGACTCCTGCTCTAAAGGAGATGAAGGTGAACGTGGAGGACTACGATGTTATCTTCCTCGGCTATCCAGTATGGTTCGGCACTTATGCTTTGCCTATCGCAACTTTGGTGAAGGACGTGACTTTCGAGGGTAAGAAGGTGGTTCCTTTCTGCACGTTTGGCAGCGGAGGCCTTGGCGCTTCTACAGCAAACCTCAGGACTGCCCTTCCAAAGGCAGAGGTTCTCGATGGCTACGGAGTTCGCAATGCTCGTATCAAGGCTGTTGAGGCTGAGGTGGCACGATTCCTTATCGAACAGGGCTACAAGGAGGGCGAGATCGAAGCTCTTCCTGCATTCATGGAACAGCATCCTGTGAGCGAGGAGGAAGCAGCCATCTTCGACCAGGCTTGCAGCGACTATCAGTATCCTCTCGGCACTCCAGTCACCGTTGCAGGACGCACCACATCGACTTCGACCGACTACCTCTACACCGCAGTAAGCAAGAACCAGGCTGGTGAGGAGCAGACCTCATCCATCATGGTGACTGTAAGCAAGGAAGAGGGCGCTAAGCCTGAGTTCACCTGGGTGGAAAGAAACTAAGTATATAGAGGGTGACCATAGGTGTTGCAAGGAGCCCCCCCTGCTTCTTACTTACCTTATGATAAAGTCGTACAATTCGCAGAGCGACTTGTCGGGAGTAGCCGACTCAAACACGAAGTAGAGTGCCTGCTTGCCCTTCAGGTTCTGCCAACCATGGAGTGGAACGTCGATCGTTGTGGCTCTCTGAGGCATGTTGGCATTGAGGCTGAAGGTGCCGATGGGCGATGCTCCGTCCTTCTCGGAAGGGGCACCAAGCAGTACCTTGACGGTGCCGTCTACGCCCTGTGGTTTGAGGTTGATGGCAAGAGTGTAGTTCTGCTTCTTGTTGAGCTTGCTCATGTTGAAATACTTGAAACCTACCGTTGAGCCTGCTGTGTTGTTGATCACAGGGCAGATTGGTTCCTTGAGGGTGTAGGCAGTCTGTTCCTCGCCTCCAGCGATGCGGGTAGGGTGGATGAAGGATCCGAAGAATGTGTTGTTAGGCCAGTCGTGAGTGGCAGGCTTAGGTCCTGTGTAGTAGCAAGCCCAGCCTGCTGCCGTGCGGTGGAGAGGATTGAGTCCTTCGGTCATGAAGCCTTCGGATGTGTATTCGCCTTCGGAGATGAATACCTTGCCTCCCTTGCCCTTCTCCACACGGACCGTGATAGGAGCAACCATTGCCTGGCGAGAGTACTCATCGAGACCACACTGGCGATGGTAGAATACGTACCACTGGCCGTTGATCTGGCAGATGCTGCCGTGAGTGTTGCCATCAGGATGGGCGGTAGGTGCCGACTTGCCGTTGGCATCGGTAGCAATGGCACGTCCGTCGATGATGGTTCCTCCGTAGGTGAATGGACCCATTGGATTGTCGCTGTAGGCATAGGCGAGAGTATAGTTGCTGGCTGGCAGACCTTTCTCACCGTCCTTTGTGAAGCGGCTGTAGATGAATACGTACTTGTCCTCAATCTTACGCATTGATGATGCCTCAAAGAAACTGAATATGCCATCGTCGTAACGACCGGAGATCATGTCCTTGATGATCTCGGTGCCAGGCTTGACGGTTGCCATGGTGGCAGGATCGAACTCGGCACAGTATGACTTCTCAAATCCCCAGTAACCGTACACGCGACCATCATCGTCAACAAAGACTGCTGGGTCGAACTCGAGCACACCATCGGTGCGGGTTGGATTGGTCTTACTCCAGTTGATAACCTTGAATGGACCGTCAGGACGGTCGCTCTTGGCTACCATGCCGTTGCGTCCGCCAGCCTGATTGTTAGGGTAGAGGTAGTACTCCTTCTTTCCGTCAGGACCAATCTTCATTGTGACATCGGGAGCATACAGCACATCGGCCTTGAGTTCGGCATCGAGAGGACGGCCGTCAGGACCAAGTTCCGACTTGAAGATGACGCCATCGTAGCGCCACTCGGAGAGGTTGTTGACCGATGCCGACCAAACGACCTGTTCGCGTCCGCAGTACTCCTTGATAAGGGAGTCGTGCGAACCATAGATGTAGACGCGATACTCGCCTGGCTTGTCGGGATCTTCAAATACGTATGGCTCCCCGTCTGGTATGTATTCCCAAAGAGGAAGGTATGGATTCTGTGCCTTGACGTGCGATGTGAGGCATGGGGTGAATAGGAGTAGGAGCAAGGCAGCGATGCTGCGGGATGCTACTCGTGGGAGGGTGGTGCTTAGTCTCATTTTTACTTGTTGTTTTAGTGATTGTAGGACAAAAATCGCCAATATTTTTCATTTTACCAAATGTTTCCGTTAAAAATGCCTCTTTTTTAACACTTTTACCATATACCATTTGACATTCGTTTGCGTATTACAATAAAAAGGTGTATCTTTGTGCACAAAATATAATAACACTCTACAAGTTTTCGCATGCTCAACTTGTAAGTGAAGAACGAAGAGTGAAGAGTGAAGAATGGGAATACGCACACTCATTACTCTTCATTTAGAGGAGAATTATAAGCCGTGCAATTTGCATTCTTCACTCTTCGTTCTTCACTCTTCACTTTCAACGAGAGCAGGTTGGAAACTTGCGAAAGTTGAATAATACTCGATAATCAATGAAAAAACTATTTTCCATTCTTTTGGCGCTCCTTTGCATGGGAGTAGCAAATGCCCAGTTCGAAAATCCTGTGAAGGTGACGACCACCATCAAGGAGACTTCGGCAACTGAAGCCGTGATTACATTCCAGGCATCGATCGATGCTGGATGGCACATGTACAGTACTCAGGTGGTGCCTGACGGCCCTACACCTTGTACCATCACCTTTGAAAAAATGTCCGGAGCTAAGGCTGACGGTCCGCTCAAGACAGGTTCTGCTCCTATCAAGCATTTTGAGGATATGTTTGATGCCGATGTGTACTATTTCGAGAAGTCGGCAACATTCACTCAGAAGGTCAAGTTGCTCGGCGGAAAGTACGAGGTGGAAGGCTATCTCCAGTATGGTGCCTGCAACGACATGAACTGTATTCCTCCTACATCGGTCGACTTCAGTTTCAAGGGCGAGGTGGCTGCACCAAAGGATGAACCTAAGAAGGAAGATGTGAAGGATGAGCCAGTAGAGGAATCTGCTCCAGTAGTGGAGGAAGTGCCTGACACAATAACTGCTGACACAGCGATAGTAGCAGAGGCAGGAACTCCTGTTGAGGGACTCTGGGCTCCAGTCATCGATAAACTTCGTGCATTCGATGAGGGTGGTAACGCAAATGCTACCGACAATCCATTGTGGTACATCTTCATCCTTGGATTCCTCGGCGGACTTGTGGCTCTCGTCACTCCATGTGTCTGGCCTATCATCCCAATGACGGTAAGCTTCTTCCTCAAGAAGGGTACGACAAAGAAGTCGACTCCTGAGGAGATTGCAGCTGCAAAGAAGCGCGGTGTGCGCGATGCCATTCTCTATGGCTTGAGCATCGTGGTAATATATGTGGCGCTCGGATTGATCGTGACAGGTCTCTTCGGCGCAAGTGCACTCAACAACCTTGCTACAAATGCATTCTTCAACATCGTGTTCTTCCTGATGCTTCTCCTCTTCGGAGCAAGCTTCATCGGAGGATTTGAGATAACCCTGCCTTCGAAGTTTACTAATGCTGTCGACAATAAGGCTAACAGCACTACTGGATTGCTCAGCATCTTCCTTATGGCGTTCACACTGGTACTCGTCAGCTTCTCTTGTACTGGTCCTATCATCGGATTCCTCCTCGTGGAGATGGTGACAAGCAACATCGTGGGTCCTACAGTTGGTATGCTTGGATTCGCAATCGCTCTTGCATTGCCATTCACACTCTTTGCTCTCTTCCCAACAATGCTGAAGTCGACTCCTAAGAGCGGCAACTGGATGAATGTGGTGAAGGTGACTCTCGGCTTCGTCGAACTTGCGTTCTCGCTCAAGTTCTTCTCAGTAGCCGACCTCGCTTACGGTTGGGGACTCCTCGATCGTGAGACATTCCTCGCCCTCTGGATTGCACTCTTTGCTCTGCTCGGTGCTTACCTTATCGGTTGGATCCGATTCCCACACGATGAGGATGAATACGATGATGAGGGCAATGTGGTGGTAAACCAGAAGACAAGCGTGCCTCGCTTCTTCATGTCGCTCATCGCATTTGCCTTTGCCATGTATATGGTTCCAGGTCTCTGGGGAGCACCTCTCAAGGCTGTCAGCGCTTTCGCTCCACCAATGAAGACTCAGGACTTCAATCTCGTGGAGGAACAGGAGGTGAAGCCTATGTTCATGGACTACGAAGAGGGTATGAAGTATGCTGCTGCTCACAATATGCCAGTGATGATCGACTTTACAGGCTACGGATGTGTGAACTGCCGAAAGATGGAGGCTGCTGTGTTTGTTGACCAGACTGTGGCTGACATCATGACTAATGACTACGTGCTCATCCAGCTTTATGTGGACGAGAAGACTAAGCTCGCAGAGCCAATCGAAGTGAACGATAACGGACAGACTCGCAAACTCCGCACCATTGGTGACAAGTGGAGCTATCTGCAGTCGAGCAAGTTTGGCGCAACAGCTCAGCCATTCTATGTGCTCCTTGACAACGAGGGCAATCCACTTGAGAAGTCATATTCGTACGATGAGGATGTAGCTAAGTATCTCGAATGGTTGAGAGGTGGTTTGAATGCTTACAAGAAATAATTGAAAGCGTATGTATAAAGAAGGTAATCTCTACATAGCACATTGTGCAGAAGGCCCGATCAATCTGATCGGCAAGATGTGTAACAGACACGGACTCATTGCCGGCGCTACAGGTACAGGTAAGACTGTAACTCTCCAGGTGATGGCTGAGACATTCTCACAGGCCGGAGTGCCATGTTTCATGGCCGACATGAAGGGTGACCTCAGCGGTATAAGCCAAGTGGGCAAGACTTCGGGCTTCATTGAGAAGCGCTGCGTGGAGTTCGGTATAGAGAATCCTGACTATCAGGCTTGCCCAGTACGTTTCTTCGATGTGTTTGGCGAACAGGGATTCCCAATGCGTACCACAGTTTCGGCAATGGGACCTCAGCTTCTGGCTCGACTCATGGGACTCAATGAGACTCAGGCGGGAGTGCTGAACATCGTGTTCCGCATTGCAGACGACGAGAAGCTGCTCCTCATCGACATGAAGGACCTTCGCCTGATGCTCGACTTCGTAGGAAAGAACGCATCGCGATTCACAACCCAGTACGGCAACATATCTACAGCAAGTATCGGTGCTATCCAGCGCGCTTTGCTCCAGATCGAATCGGAAGGTGGCGATAAGTTCTTCGGCGAACCAGCATTCAACGTACAGGACCTCATGGCTCAGGAGGGAGGCAAGGGCGTGATGAACGTTCTCGCAGCCGACAAACTGATGATGAATCCTAAGTTGTACAGCACCTTCCTCCTTTGGCTCATGACTGAGCTCTATGCTACATTGCCTGAGGTGGGAGACCTTGAGTTGCCAAAGCTCATCTTTTTCTTCGATGAGGCCCACATGCTCTTTGAGGGTACATCAGCAGCCTTGGTGGATAAGTTGGAACAAGTGATCCGTCTCATCCGCTCGAAGGGAGTGGGAATATACTTTATCACTCAATCGCCAACAGATATCCCAGAAAACATACTTGGTCAGCTTGGTAACCGTGTGCAGCACGCTCTTCGTGCTTACACACCTAAGGATCAGAAGGCTGTGCGTACAGCTGCTCAAACCTTCCGTGCCAATCCTGAATTCAGTACGGAGGAGGCTATCATGAACCTCGAGACGGGTGAGGCACTCGTGTCTGTGCTTGATGCCAAGGGCGCTCCAACCATCGTGCAGCGTGCCCGAATACTGTTTCCTTTGAGTCAGATCGGTGCAATCACACCAGGTCAGCGTCTCGACATCCAGAATGCCGCTCCAGCCAACATCAAGGCTTATAGCGAATTCTTCGACAGGGAGAGTGCTTACGAGGTGCTTACCGTACAGAACGAAAAGGAAGCTGCCGATGCAGAGGCTGCTCAGGCTCAGAAGGAAGCAGAGAAGGCGGAGAAGCAGGCTGAGAAGGAACGTGCTGCAGCAGAAAAGGCGGAGGCTAAGGAAAAGAAAAAGAGCAGCGGCTGGACACGCACCATCTTTGGCACCTTGATTGGTGCTGTGGTGACAAGCGTGGCCCGCTCGGTCGGCACTCAGGTCGGTAAGAGCATTACTGGCAGCGGTAGCAAAAGTTCTTCATCATCGTCTTCATCTAAGTCTAAGACAAAGAAGTCGACCGGTGCCACCATCGTTGAAAGTGCTACTAAGACAGCAACTACTACTGCCGCACGCAAGGTTACGACCGAAATTCTGAAAGGCATCTTCAAGTGATTCCTGTGTGGCACATCCAAAGCATAATAACAAAAAAAAATGGATAAAGAAATACGTGAACGCATCATAGCGCTGGTAAAGAGTGAGGTTGTCCCTGCGGTGGGATGTACCGAGCCGATAGCCGTGGCTCTCTGTGTGGCAAAGGCTAAGGAAACGCTTGGCTGTCTGCCAGAGAAGATAACTGCCTATCTCAGCGCCAACATACTCAAGAATGCCATGGGAGTGGGCATACCGGGTACAGGTATGATCGGATTGCCTATCGCCATAGCCCTTGGAGCATCGGTGGGTAAAAGCGAATACGAGCTGGAGGTGCTGAAGGATGTTACTCCCGAGGCGGTCGAGGCTGGCAAGCATTATATTTCGGAGAAGCGAATAAGCGTGCAGCTGAAGGCTGATGCTCCAAGCAAACTATACATAGAGATAGTCGTTGAGGCTGAAGGTCATAAGGCTGTGGCTGTCATCAACGGAGGTCATAAAGACTTCGTGAAGGTGCAGAAGGACGATGAGATCCTCTTCGAACGTGCGGCTTCAACTACTAATGAAGCTGATGCTGATGATGATTGGCTCACTCTTGAAAAGGTGTATGAGTTTGCCACCACAGCTCCTCTGTCGGAGATTGACTTCATCAATCAGGCACGCGAACTCAACGAGAAAGCTGCGGCAGAGTCGCTGCTTGGCAACTATGGACATTCGCTTGGTAAGGCACTTTCGCGTCCTTTGGGACGAGGCATAATGGGCGATACCATCTTCTCGCATATCCTCAGTTCAACAGCTTGCGCATGTGATGCCAGAATGGCTGGTGCCATGATTCCTGTCATGAGCAATTCCGGAAGCGGAAACCAGGGCATCTGCGCCACATTGCCAGTAGTGAAGTTTGCGGAGGAGAATCACAACACGGAGGAAGAACTCACACGAGCTCTGATGCTGTCGCATCTGACGGCAATCTACGTGAAGCAAAGTCTCGGAAAGCTTAGTGCTCTGTGTGGATGCGTTGTTGCATCAACAGGTAGTAGTTGCGGCATCACTTACCTTATGGGAGGAACGTACGAGCAGACGACGTATGCTGTCAAGAATATGATTGCCAACCTTACTGGTATGATTTGCGATGGTGCAAAGCCTTCGTGTGCTCTCAAGTTGGCATCGGGCGTGAGCACGGCTGTACTTAGTGCCATGCTTGCCATCCAGGGCGAGTGTGTCACTTCGGTGGAAGGCATCATTGATGACAGCGTAGACAAGTCGATCCACAACCTTACAAAGATAGGTAAGGATGCGATGGATGAGACCGACCGCTGTGTGCTCGATATCATGACAAGCAAATAGGATGGTTTGTGACAATGTGTCGCTTTCGTGTCAGTCATACTTGTTGTGGCATCATTATTGTAGAGAAGGATTGATGTGAATGCGAAATGTTGCTTACCAACATTATGGTTGATGGCATGTATATCATTCAAGTGACAAACAAACTAAAAAAAATAACTAAACTAAATTCCTATTTATGGCAAACGAAAATGAAAAGCAGCTCCAGATCGAGCTCAAGCCAGAGGTTGCAGGCGGTACTTACTCTAACCTCGCTATCCTCACTCACTCTAACAATGAATTTGTAATGGACTTCGTACAGATGCTTCCAGGCATGCCTAAGGCACAGGTTGCAAGCCGTATCATCATGGCTCCAGAACATGCAAAGCGTCTTCTCTTTGCTCTTCAGGACAACGTGCAGAAGTTTGAACAGCAGTTTGGCGAGATCCGTCTGCCTCAGGCTCCACAGCAGCCACGCGAGGGCAGCACTATCGCTCCTTTCAACATCAAGAAGGGTGAGGCTTAATAATAAATAAGGTATAAAAGTATATGGAGGCAGGTTCCTGTTTGGAATGTGCCTCTATTTATTAATAAGGTAACGAAGGGTTACCGCATCTCTGCCAATGAAACGAATACTCCAATCAGTACTGCTCTCCTTTGCACCTCTTGCTATCGCAGCCCAGACTCCGACTGACACCACGGCTACCGAGTTGGACGATGTTACGGTTCATGCTGCGCGTATGCTCAACATGAAGTCGATGGGTGTGGAGAACAAAGAGATAATAGGAAAGACGGAACTGTTCCGCGCCGCATGCTGCAATTTGGGAGAGTCGTTCACTACCAATCCTTCGGTCGATGTGAACTACTCGGATGCAGCCACGGGTGCAAAGCAGATCAAGCTGCTTGGACTGTCGGGCACTTATGTGCAGATGATGACAGAGAACATACCAAACTTCCGTGGTGCGGCAGGGCCTTTTGCTTTGGGCTATGTGCCTGGTACATGGATGCAGAGCATTCAGGTGAGTAAGGGGGCGAGTAGCGTGAAGAATGGGTATGAGAGTATCACGGGACAGATCAATATCGAGTACGTGAAGCCGCAGCTTACGGATCACCTTAGCGTCAATATGTATGCAAATAGCAAGGCTAAGTTGGAGGCTAATGCTGATGCTTCAATACATTTGAACGATAAGTGGAGCATGGGTTTGCTTCTGCACTACGAGGATCAGTATGCCAATCATGATGAGAACAAGGATGGCTTTCAAGACCTTCCTCGGGTACGCCAATATCATGGCATGTGGCGATGGGGCTATTTTTCCGATTCGTTTATCTCACAGTTTGGCGTCAATGGACTGAAGGAATATCGTAAGAGTGGGCAGATGGATATGGATCATTCTGCTTTGCATAGTCCTTATAAGATAAATATAGAAACTGATCGTTACGAAGCCTTTGCCAAGAATGCTTTTGTGCTCGACCGTGAGCATAACACCAACATCGCTCTCATCCTTTCAGGAAACATACATAAGGCTGATGCCGCGTATGGCAACAAACTATACAACTTGAATCAGAGGAATCTGTATGCAAGCCTGATATTTGAAAACGATTTCTCTGATATGCATAAGCTGTCTGCTGGTCTTTCGTTCAATCGCGACAGCTATGATGACTGTTTCAACTATTCTGGTTCTTCCTACGGACTTGGTTCTCCGCTGTTATCGGATCCACTGAAGGGCGAGTCAGTAACCGGTGCTTATGCGCAATACACATTTCTTCTTGACGAGACTCTTACCGTGATGGCAGGTTTGCGTGGTGATGTCTCAAGTGAGTACGGAGGTTTTGTGACTCCGAGAGCACATGTGAAGTATAAGCCATGCGACTGGTTTTCTCTGCGTGCCTCTGCAGGTAAGGGTTACCGCAGCGTGCATGTGATGCCTGAGAATCACTTCTTGCTTGCATCGAGCCGACAAATGGACATTGCTCCCGATCTCAAACAGGAAGATGCTTTGAATTGCGGAGCAAGTGCAGCGTTCGACATTCCTATTGCAGGCAAGCGCCTCAAGTTGAATGCAGAGTACTATTATACCGACTTTAATAATCAGGTTGTGGTGGATATGGATAGCAACCCGCATGCTGTGTCGTTCTATAATCTGGAGGGCAAGTCGTACAGTCACGTGCTTCAGGTTGATGCTACCTATCCGCTGTTCGAGGGTTTCAGCATGACTGCCGCTTATCGTTGGATGGATGCTAAGACCACGTATGGTGGGGTTCTGATGGAACGTCCGCTTACAAGCCGATACAAGGGGCTTGTGTCAGCAAATTATGAGACGCCACTTGGGTTCTGGAAGTTTGATGTGACGCTTCAGATCAATGGTGGAGGACGAATGCCGACTCCGTATCTGGATGGTGCAGGAAGCGGAGCCACATCTTGGGATGCTCGCTATAAGGCGTTTCCGCAGCTTCAAGCACAGGTTACACGTGAGTTCCGTTACTTTTCGGTGTATCTAGGCGGAGAGAACCTCACCGGATTCAAACAGAAAATGCCAATCATCGAAGCATCGAATCCTTGGGGGTACAACTTTGATGCGACTATGGTGTGGGGACCGGTTCATGGTCCAATGGTCTATGCTGGTTTCCGATTCAATATCGAAAAATACTAGTAGTGGACACATCATGATGTCCTTACAAGGAAATCGAAAAGTCCTTGCAAGGAAAACGAAAAGTCCTTGCAATATGTTGATGAATATATTGCAAGGACTTTCTCGTTTGAGTGCAATAAGAAGAGCCGATGGCTGCATTATGACGACTAATTGTGTATAAAAACCGGCTTTGACTGCTTGAAAAACGCAATCAAAACGTTAATTAAAATTAAAATATGAGTATTTTAGGGCAAAAACGGACTTCTGCCGAAAAATAATTACCCATAAATATATGTTATTTAGCAGAAAAGTCGTACCTTTGCACCGCTTTTTGGAGTAGTGCGCGCCCGAATGGGTGCACAAGTCACTCTGTGCGAGGCTGGATTTGAGGGCAATGGATGCCGAAAATAATCCCTAAGTCCAAAGCAGATGATAAGACTTATATTGCACGAAGACAGCGAGAGCTCACCACAAAAGTAAATACACCTTATATATTATATAGGAGTATGGTGGGCGCTCGGAATTGAATGGTAAATAAAAAATAAAAATATAATAATAATAAAAAACAAAACAAAATGCCTACTATTCAGCAATTAGTTAGAAAAGGCCGTAAGGTATTGGTAGACAAGAGTAAGTCTCCAGCTTTGGATTCTTGCCCACAGCGCCGTGGCGTTTGTGTACGTGTCTACACTACAACACCTAAGAAGCCTAATTCAGCGATGCGTAAGGTCGCTCGTGTTCGTCTCACAAACAAGAAGGAAGTTAACTCTTACATCCCAGGAGAGGGCCACAATCTTCAGGAACACTCAATCGTTCTCGTACGTGGTGGTCGTGTAAAGGACCTCCCAGGTGTACGTTACCACATCATCCGCGGTGCTCTTGATACTGCAGGTGTAGCAAGCCGCACACAGCGTCGTTCTAAGTACGGTGCTAAGCGTCCAAAAGCTGCTAAGAAGTAATTCAAATTTGTGAAGAAAGAACATTTAAGTTTCTAAAATTAAAAAGATTTGATTTGTTGGACAGCAAAGACGGTTGAGTAAATGCTCATGCGCGAGCGTTGAAGAAACAAGATGCAATGCAGCCTCAAGTCAACAAAAAATCAAAACGAAAAAATGAGAAAAGCAAAACCAAAGAAGCGTGTGATCCTTCCAGATCCAGTTTACGGCGATGTTAAGGTTACTAAGTTCGTTAATAACCTCATGTATGATGGAAAGAAGAGTGTTGCATACACTATCTTCTACACAGCTCTCAAGAATGTTGAGAACAAGATGAAGAACGAGGAGAAGTCTCCACTCGAAATCTGGAAGAAGGCTCTCGAGAACGTTACTCCACAGGTTGAGGTTAAGTCTCGCCGTATCGGTGGTGCTACATTCCAGGTACCAACAGAGATTCGTCCAGACCGTAAGGAAGCAATCTCAATGAAGAATATGATTTCTTTCGCTCGCAAGCGCAGCGGTAAGAGCATGGCTGATAAGCTTTGTTCTGAGATCATGGATGCTTTCAATGAGCAGGGTGGCGCATTCAAGCGTAAGGAAGATATGCACCGTATGGCTGAAGCTAACCGTGCATTCGCACACTTCCGCTTCTAATCAACATTATTCATAAATTAGAAATAACTAAAAATAAGATATGGCAAAGCAGGATTTGCATTTGACCCGTAACTTCGGTATCATGGCTCATATCGATGCTGGTAAGACTACCACATCAGAGCGTATCCTCTTCTACACTGGTAAGACTCACAAGATTGGTGAGGTTCACGACGGTGGTGCAACAATGGACTGGATGGCTCAGGAGCAGGAGCGTGGTATCACTATTACTTCAGCAGCTACTACAGCTTACTGGAACTACAATGGCAACAAGTATAAGTTCAACTTGATCGATACTCCGGGACACGTTGACTTCACAGCTGAGGTTGAGCGTTCACTCCGTGTACTCGATGGTGCAGTTGCAACATATTGTGCAGTAGGTGGTGTAGAGCCACAGTCTGAGACTGTATGGCGCCAGGCTGATAAGTACAACGTACCACGTATGGGTTACGTTAACAAGATGGACCGTTCAGGTGCTGACTTCTTCGAGGTAGTTCGCCAGATGAAGGAAGTTCTCGGTGCTAACCCAGTACCAGTTGTTATCCCAATCGGTGCAGAGGAAAACTTCAAGGGTATCGTTGACCTCATCGAGATGAAGGGTATTGTTTGGCATGATGAGACTCAGGGTGCTGAATTCGACATCATCGATATTCCAGAAAACCTCCAGGCTGAGGCTGAGGAGTGGCGTAACAACATGCTCGAGTCAGTAGCAGAGTTTGATGACGCTCTTATGGAGAAGTTCTTCGATGATCCTTCTACTATTACTAAGGAGGAGATCATCTCTGCAATCCGCAAGGCAACTTGTTCACTTGCTTGTACTCCAATGCTCTGTGGTTCTTCATTCAAGAACAAGGGTGTACAGACTCTTCTCGACTATATCTGCGCATTCCTTCCATCTCCACTCGATACAGAGGCTGTAGTTGGTACAAATCCTGATACTAAGGAAGAGGATACTCGTAAGCCATCTGAGGATGAGAAGACTTCTGCTCTCGCATTCAAGATTGCTACAGACCCATATGTAGGCCGTCTCACATTCATCCGTGTTTACTCAGGTAAGATTGAGGCTGGTTCTTATACATACAACACTCGTTCAGGCAAGAAGGAGCGTGTATCACGTCTCTTCCAGATGCACTCTAACCACCAGAACCCAGTTGAGGTAATCGGTGCAGGTGATATCGGTGCTGTTGTAGGTCTTAAGGATATCCACACTGGTGATACTCTTTGTGATGAGGACGCTCCAATCATCCTCGAGTCAATGGAGTTCCCAGATCCAGTTATCGGTATCGCAGTTGAGCCAAAGACTCAGAAGGACCTTGATAAGCTTTCTATCGGTCTTCAGAAGCTCGCTGAGGAGGACCCAACATTCACAGTTAAGACTGATGAGCAGTCAGGTCAGACAGTTATCTCTGGTATGGGTGAGCTTCACCTCGATATCATCATCGACCGTCTTAAGCGTGAGTTCAAGGTTGAGTGTAACCAGGGTAAGCCACAGGTTAACTACAAGGAGGCAATCACTAAGACTGTTAACCTCCGTGAGGTTTACAAGAAGCAGTCGGGTGGTCGTGGTAAGTTCGCTGATATCATCGTTAACGTAGGTCCTGTAGATGACGACTTCGAGGGCACAGGTCTTCAGTTCGTTGACGAGGTTAAGGGTGGTAACGTTCCTAAGGAATTCATCCCATCAGTTCAGAAGGGCTTCGCTGAGGCAATGAAGAACGGTGTGCTCGGTGGCTTCCCAATGGATAGCCTCAAGGTTACTCTCGTTGATGGTAGCTTCCACCCAGTTGACTCTGACCAGTTGTCATTCGAAATCGCAGCTCGTCAGGCTTACAAGAACGCTTGCTCACAGGCTAAGCCAGTTCTCATGGAGCCTATCATGAAGCTCGAGGTTACAACTCCAGAAGAGAACATGGGTGATGTAATCGGTGACCTTAACAAGCGTCGTGGACAGGTTGAGGGTATGGATACTACTCGTTCAGGTGCACGCCTCGTAAAGGCTATGGTTCCACTGGGTGAGATGTTCGGTTACGTTACAGCTCTCCGTACTATCACTTCTGGTCGTGCAACTTCATCAATGACTTACGATCATCACGCACCAGTATCAAGCTCTATCGCTAAGGAAGTACTCGCTGAGTGCAACGGCCGCGTAGACCTTGTATAAATAAGATAATCAGATTTAGAGGTTCCTCGTCAAGCAAACGACTCTTTGACGATACCTCTAAATCATTAACAATAAAATAACAATAAAACAATTATGAGTCAGAAAATTCGTATTAAGCTGAAATCTTACGATCACAACCTCGTAGACAAGTCTGCAGAGAAGATCGTTAAGACTGTAAAGGCTACTGACGCTGTAGTAAGCGGACCTATTCCACTTCCAACTCACAAGCGCATCTTTACAGTAAACCGTTCTACTTTCGTAAACAAGAAGTCACGTGAGCAGTTTGAGCTCAACACTTACAAGCGTCTTATCGACATCTACAGCTCTACAGCTAAGACTGTTGACGCTCTTATGAAGCTCGAACTCCCATCAGGTGTTGAAGTTGAGATTAAGGTCTAATATTGAGAATTATTAAATTATTAAAGAAATGCCAGGATTATTAGGAAAAAAAATCGGAATGACTTCCGTTTTCAGTGCCGATGGTAAGAATGTTCCATGCACTGTTATCGAATTGGGTCCTTGTGTTGTAACTCAGGTTAAGACTGTCGAGAAGGACGGTTATGCAGCTGTTCAGGTTGGCTTCGAAGAGGCTAAGGAAAAGAACACTACTAAGCCTATGATGGGCCACTTCAAGAAGGCCGGTACAACACCAAAGCGCCACTTGGCCGAGTTCACTTATGAAGAAGAGCACAACCTCGGTGATGTTATCACTGTAGATCTCTTCAATGATGCAGATTACGTAGACGTTGTCGGAACTTCTAAGGGTAAGGGTTTCCAGGGCGTTGTTAAGCGTTGGGGCTTCAACGGTGTAGGTCAGGCTACTCACGGTCAGGATGACCGTCTCCGCAAACCAGGTTCTATTGGTGCTTGTGCAACTCCATCTCGAGTTTTCAAGAACCTCCACATGGGCGGACATATGGGTAATGTGCAGGTAACTACACAGAACCTTCAGGTGATTAAGGTAATTCCAGAGCACAACCTCCTTCTCGTTAAGGGTAGTGTTCCAGGTTATAAGGGTTCAATCGTAATTGTAAACAAGTAAGACATGGAAGTTTCAGTATTAAACATCAAGGGTGAAGATACTGGTAAGAAGGTTGTCCTCAATGACGCTATCTTCGGAATTGAACCTAACGACCACGTTATCTACCTCGCAGTTAATCAGTACCTCGCTGCTCAGCGTCAGGGTACTCACAAGTCAAAGGAAAGAAGCGAAATTACAGGCTCTACTCGTAAGCTCATCCGTCAGAAGGGTGGTGGCGGCGCTCGTCGCGGTGACATCAAGTCTCCAGTGCTTCGCGGTGGTGGTCGTGTGTTCGGTCCTAAGCCACGTGACTATTGGTTCAAGCTCAACAAGAAGGTAAAGACTCTCGCTCGTAAGAGCGCCCTCGCATATAAGGCACAGCAGAATGCTATCGTAGTAGTTGAGGACTTCGATTTCGAAGCACCAAAGACTAAGGACGCAACAGCAATGCTCAACAACCTTAAGGTTGCAGGTAAGAAGACACTCATCCTTCTTCCAGAAGTTCAGAAAAACGTATATTTGTCAACTCGTAACATCCAGCGCGTTAACGTAATGACAGCTTCTGCTATCAATACTTACAACGTAATGAACGCAAACGTTCTCGTTGTAACTGAGAATGCGCTTAAGTTGGTGGACGAAACACTTAATAAATAATAGGAGACACAGAATATGGCATACATCGTAAAACCATTGGTAACTGAAAAGATGGCAGCTATTTCAGAGAAGCAGGGTAACAAGTTCGGCTTCATCGTGCTTCCTAGCGCCAACAAGATCGAGATCAAAAAGGAAATTGAAGCTAAGTATAACGTTAATGTAGTTTCTGTTAACACTATGAACTACGCTGGTAAGCGTAAGAGCCGCTACACAAAGGCTGGTGTTATCAAGGGAAGCACTAAGGCTTACAAGAAGGCCATTGTTACCCTTAAGGAAGGTGAAACTATCGATTTCTATAGTAACATTTAATAATTAAAATGGGTATTCGTAAATTTAGACCAGTAACTCCTGGTCAAAGACACAAGGCTATTGGTACTTTCGATGATGTTACTACATCAGTACCAGAAAAAACTCTTGTTTACGGTAAGCGTAGCACAGGTGGTCGTAACAACTCGGGCCAGATGACTGTCCGTTACAGAGGTGGCGGTCACAAGAGACTTCTCCGCTTCATCGATTTCAAGAGAGATAAGGACGGTATTCCTGCAGTAGTTAAGACTATCGAGTACGATCCAAACCGCTCTGCGCGTATCGCACTCGTATTCTATGCTGACGGTGAAAAGCGTTACATCGTTGCTCCTAACGGATTGAAGGTAGGTACTACTATCATGTCAGGTGCTGAGGCTACTCCAGACCTCGGAAACACTCTCCCACTCGAGAAGATTCCAGTAGGTACAGTAATCCACAACATCGAGCTTCGCCCAGGTCAGGGTGCTAAGATGGTACGTTCTGCCGGCAATTTTGCTCAGTTAACTTCACGTGAAGGCAAGTTCTGCGTAATCAAGCTTCCTTCAGGCGAAATTCGTAAGGTGCTCTCAGTTTGCCGCGCAACTATCGGTAGCGTAAGCAACTCAGACCACGCACTTGAATCTTCAGGTAAGGCAGGACGTAGCCGTTGGCTCGGACGTCGTCCTCACAACCGTGGTGTTGTAATGAACCCAATCGATCACCCAATGGGTGGTGGTGAAGGACGTCAGACCGGTGGACACCCACGTTCACGCAACGGCCTCTACGCTAAGGGTCTCAAGACACGTGCACCTAAGAAGCAGTCAAGCAAGTACATAATCGAAAGACGTAACAAGAAATAAAGTTAACTGAATATGAGTCGTTCATTAAAAAAGGGTCCATACATCAATGTAAAGCTCGAAAAGAAGGTTCTCGCCATGAACGAGAGCGGCAAGAAGAGCGTTATCAAGTCATGGGCACGTGCTTCAATGATTTCTCCTGACTTCGTAGGACACACCATTGCAGTACATAACGGTAATAAATTTATCCCTGTTTACATTACAGAGAATATGGTAGGCCACAAGCTCGGTGAGTTCGCGCTTACTCGTACATTCCGCGGTCACGCAGGTAATAAGAAAAAGTAAACAGGCCTTAAACAAGTAAATAAGACTTTTATATAATGGGAGCAAGAAAACATTTAATGGCCGAAAAGATTAAGGAGGCCAAGAAGACTACTTACTTTGCTACTCTCCGCAATGTACCATCTTCACCACGCAAGATGCGCTACGTAGCAGACCTCGTACGAGGCATGGAAGTAAGCAAGGCTCTCGCAACTCTCAAGTTCAACAGCAAGGATGCTTCTAAGGACTTGGAGAAGTTGCTCCGCTCTGCTATCGCTAACTGGGAGCAGAAGAACGAACGTAAGGCTGAAAACGGTGAACTCTATATCTCAAAGATCTTCGTAAACGAAGGTGCTACACTCAAGCGCATGCGCCCAGCACCACAGGGACGTGGATACAGAATTCGCAAGCGTTCTAATCATGTTACTATTTTCGTGGACGCTAAAACTAATGATGAGAAGTAATTATGGGACAAAAATGTAATCCAATAAGCAACCGCCTCGGTATCGTTCGCGGTTGGGACTCAAACTGGTTCGGTGGTAACAACTTCGGTGACAATCTTCTCGAAGATAGCAAGATCCGTAAGTATCTTAACGCTCGTCTTGCAAAAGCAAGCGTTTCAAAGATCGTTATCGAGAGAACACTTAAGCTTGTCACTATCACTATCTGTTCTGCACGACCAGGTATCATCATCGGTAAGGGTGGCCAGGACGTAGATGCTCTTAAGAAGGAGCTCAAGAAGGTTACTGATAAGGACGTTCAGATTAACATCTTCGAGATTAAGCGCCCAGAGCTCGACGCAGTAATCGTTGGTAACAACATCGCTCGTCAGATCGAAGGTAAGATTGCTTACCGCCGCGCTATCAAGACTGCAATCACTAACACTATGCGTGCTGGAGCAGAAGGCATCAAGATCCAGATTTCTGGTCGTCTTAACGGTGCTGAAATGTCACGCTCAGAGATGTACAAGGAAGGACGTACTCCTCTCCATACTCTCCGTGCCGACATCGACTACTGTCTCTCAGAGGCTCTCACTAAGGTAGGTCTCCTTGGTATCAAGGTTTGGATCTGTCGTGGTGAAAAGTTCGGCAAGCAGGATCTCACTCCTAACTTCACTCAGCAGAAGGAGTCAGGCCGCGGTAACAACAATGGTGGTGGCAGAAGATTTAGAAACAGAAAGTCTAATCGCAATTAATCAGAAGAACAATGTTACAGCCAAAAAGACTTAAATATAGAAGACCGCAAAAAGGTCGCGGTCGTTTGAACGGTGTCTCTCACAGAGGTACAGAGCTCGCTTTCGGAAGCTTCGGAATCAAGGCTCTTCAGACACGTTGGATCACAGCTCGCCAGATTGAGGCTGCCCGTGTAGCTATCACACGTCACATGCAGCGTCAGGGACAGGTTTGGATTCGTATCTTCCCAGATAAGCCAATCACTAAGAAGCCTGCTGACGTCCGAATGGGTAAGGGTAAGGGAGATCCATACCAGTACGTATTCCCTGCAAAGCCAGGACGTATCCTTTTCGAGATTGAGGGTGTTTCATACGAGATCGCTAAGGAGGCACTTCGCCTCGGTGCTCAGAAGCTCCCAACTACTACTAAGTTTGTTGTACGTCGTGACTACGATAAAAACGCTTAATTATGAAGAATTCAGAAATTAGAGAACTCAGCACTGAAGAACTCGCAGAGCGCATCGAAACAGAGGTTGCTAACTATACTAACATGAAGTTCAACCACAACGTTGCTCCTCTTGAGGATAATTCACAGATTAAGAAGCTTCGTCGTGATATCGCGCGTATGAAGACAGAACTCAGTGCAAGAAACAAGTAAACAGGAGACGCACATGGAAAGAAATTTAAGAAAACAGCGTCAGGGTGTTGTTACTAGCGACAAGATGGACAAGACTATCGTTATCGCTGCTAAGTTCAAGGAGAAGCACCCTATCTATGGTAAGTTTGTCCAGAAGACAAAGAAGTACCATGCTCATGATGAGAACAACGAGGCTCACGTAGGTGATACAGTTCTCGTAATGGAAACTCGCCCATTGAGCAAAACTAAGAGATGGAGATTAGTACAAATCGTAGAAAGAGCTAAGTAAATATGATACAGGTAGAATCAAGATTACAGGTTGCTGACAACAGTGGTGCACGTGAGGTACTTTGTATCCGCGTCCTCGGCGGTACTCGTCGCCGTTACGCTACTGTAGGTGACGTTATTGTAGTAGCAGTCAAGAGTGCTATTCCAACGAGTGAAGTAAAGAAGGGTTCAGTATCAAAGGCTCTCATCGTTCGCACAAAGAAGGAAGTACGCCGTCCTGACGGTTCTTACATCCGCTTCGATGACAATGCATGTGTTCTCTTGAACAATGCAGGTGAAATGAGAGGTAGCCGTATTTTCGGTCCTGTAGCTCGTGAACTCCGTGCTGCTAACATGAAGGTAGTTTCTTTGGCTACTGAGGTACTTTAATTATTTAAAGAATTACACAGCAATGAGTAAATTACATATTAAGAAAGGCGACACAGTTTACGTAAACGCTGGTAACGAGAAGGGAAAGACTGGTAAGGTTCTTTCAGTTATCGTTGACAAGCAGCGCGCTGTTGTCGAGGGTGTTAACATGGTTAAGAAGAGCACTAAGCCAAGTGCTGCACACCCACAGGGAGGTATTATCGAGCAGGAGGCTCCTATCCACATTTCAAACCTCAACGTAGTTGACCCTAAGTCAGGCAAGCCAACACGTATCGGTCGTAAGATGGGAGAGAACGGCAAGTTAGTTCGTTACGCTAAAAAATCAGGAGAGGAAATCTAATGGCAACTACAGCACAACTTAAGAATGTATATGCTGAGCAGATTGCTCCAGCACTTATGAAGCAGTTCAACTACTCTTCACCAATGCAGATTCCTGTACTTAAGAAGATTGTAGTAAACCAGGGTCTTGGTATGGCTACTGCTGATAAGAAGGTTATCGAGGTTGCAATGAACGAGATCGCACAGATCACAGGTCAGAAGCCAGTTGCAACAATGTCTAAGAAGGATATCTCTAACTTCCGTCTTCGTAAGAAGATGCCTATCGGTGTCATGGTTACTCTCCGTCGTGAGCGTATGTACGAGTTCCTTGAGAAGCTCGTTCGCGTATCTCTTCCACGTATCCGTGACTTCAAGGGTATCGAATCTAAGTTTGATGGTCGTGGTAACTACACTCTCGGTATCACTGAGCAGATCATCTTCCCAGAGATCAACATCGACCAGGTTGACAAGATCATGGGTATGAACATCACATTCGTAACATCTGCACAGACTGACGAAGAGGGTTATGCACTCCTCAAGGCATTCGGTCTTCCATTTAAGGACGCTAAAAAATAATTGATATGGCAAAGGAATCAATGAAGGCACGCGAGGTAAAGCGTGCAAAGCTCGTAGCAAAGTATGCTGCTAAGCGTGCAGCCCTTAAGAAGGTCGTAGCTACTGGTGATCCAGTAGAGGCTTACGAGGCAGCTCGCGAACTCCAGTCTATCCCAGCTAATGCAAATCCAATCCGTCTCCACAATCGTTGCAAGATCACAGGACGTCCAAGAGGTTACATCCGCCAGTTCGGTCTCTCTCGTATCCAGTTCCGTGAGATGGCATCGCAGGGTCTTATCCCTGGTGTGAAGAAGGCTAGTTGGTAGTCTTTAGCTCGCCGGTGATTAAAAATTCAAAGTTTACCACAAGTTCGGGAGTGGTAAACTTTTAATACTTTAATTATTGGCAAAAAACGGTATAGGATGTTATATTTTGTTAAAATTATTGCATTGCGGGCTTTAATAATAACAAACTATAATGCTTAATTAAATAAAAAGATGTAAATTTGCACGCTTTTTGACGGTTAAAAGTCTAAAGACGTGTAATTTTACGCGTTTTTATGCGTTTAAATACATCCTTCCAAAGGCTTATTTTATTATCATTATTGTTAAATATTGTCGGGCATGATAATCCCAGTCCCGATTAATTTAATTTTATTATGACAGATCCAATAGCTGATTATCTGACCAGACTTCGTAATGCGATCCAGGCTAAGCACAAGATCGTAGAAGTTCCTGCGTCAAACCTCAAGAAGGAAATCACTAAGATTCTCTTCGACAAGGGTTACATTTTGAACTACAAGTTC
>JAKSLM010000019.1 GCA_024401225.1 Bacteroidaceae bacterium
AGAAAAAGCAGTACGAACCACCATGGTTTTGTACTGCTTTCTTTATAAAAAAGGGTCGGCAGGAGATGTGATGAAACTCCGATAAAATTAAGATTTGAGTTTTTACAGTCCTTTGTAATCCACCGACTCGAAGAGTTACCGTGAAAGCCGAAACCCCAGGTTCGAAGCCTGGCGACTTTGTAGCGTGGCCCGCCATTAGAAAGTAAAAATATCTCGGTTTCAGTATAAAAATTGATGAGTATCCCGATCTTGCCCTGAACTCCGACCCATACTTTGTTTCTTTATGTGCTGCAAAGATATAACGAATTATTGAATCCACAAAGAAAAAGGGAGTAAAAAAATGCAAAAAAAATTTTTTCTCGATTTTAATATTCTTTTTCGGGAAATATGATGGTACTCTCATTTTTTTTCATTATTTTTGTCCCCAAATTGCATCAACCCAGACATACATTTATTATTTACAACCTATCTACATCTAACTAAACAACAAAGCAGAAATAATGGAATCGCATAAAATACTGAAAGTGAACTTCTCGCACTTCCCCACCGATGGCAACACAGCACAAATTCCGGGGAAGCTGTTTTTGCTGGACAACTTTGACACTCCGGTGAAATACGAGCAGAGCGAACTCATGACCTACCCTGTGCAATTGACCATGGCGTGTCTGATATTCGTGAAATGCGGAGAAGTACACATCAAACTTGACATGAAGGATGTGACAGCCACGACAGGCATGGTAATATCAATACTGCCAGGCACATTCTTCCAGTTAATATATCGAAGCGACGATGCCGAATGTGCTTTGATAGCCGCCCACCGAGACTTCTTCACGCTGGGCGACATTCGATTGGGAGTGGAATTTGCAAAGCTTTCAAAGCAGTTCCCTGTGCGCAAATTGTCCTACCATGGCATGGAGGAAATCATATCCATCTACAGAGCGTTGAAGCATAAGCTGTTCCAGGAGGATTACCAATTCAAGGAAGAAGTGGCAAAGAGCTATCTCAACATCATGAAATGCAATGCTTACGATGGCTACCTCAAGCTCAAGGACAGCATAAAGGAGGACATTCCAAAGCCTTCAAGCCGAAAGGAGGAGATATTCATGCAGTTCATCAACGAGGTTCATATGCACTTCATCGAGGAAAGAAACATCACATTCTATGCCGACAAACTGTGCGTAACGCCTAAGTATCTCAGCACCGTGATTCATGAAGTAAGCAACAAGTACGCTACCGACTGGATTACCGAACTCGTGATAATCGAGGCAAAATCAAAGCTGAAGGACCGCACAAAGACTATCAAGGATGTGTGCAACGAACTGAATTTCTCCAACCAGAGCTTCTTCGCCAAGTACTTCAAGCAGCACACCGGCTACACTCCTAAAGAGTTCAAGAACCTGTAATACACCTAATATATAATATAAACAGATGAAAACAATAAAGATCAATCCAGACGATAACGTAGCAGTTGCCATCGAAGCATTGAATGCAGGCGACAAGATTGAAGTGGAAGGCACATCAATCACCCTCAACAACGACGTGCCAGCAGGTCACAAGATTCTGCTTGCAGACCTTAAGCAGGGCGACAACGTCATCAAGTACGGATACCCTATAGGCCACTTGATTGAGGATCACAAGCAGGGCGACTGCATCAATCATGACAACATCAAGACCAACCTTGCAGGTCTGCTCGACTACACCTATCAGCCAGTAGACAAGAGCGAGCTCAGCAGCCCAGTATACTCAGAGTGGTTCAGCAACCAAGAACTGCCACAGACCTTCCGCGGATACAAGCGCAAGAATGGCGATGTCGGCATTCGCAACGAGGTATGGATCGTGCCTACCGTAGGATGCGTCAACGGAGTCGTAGAACAAATCAAGACACAGTTTACTGCCGAATACGCAGCAAAGCATGGCACAGCTCCACAGCTTCGCATCGTAGCCTACCCTCACAACTATGGTTGCAGCCAGCTGTCGGAAGACCACGAGAACACACGCAAGGTGCTCAAGGACCTCGTACTCCATCCAAATGCAGGTGCCGTGCTTGTAGTAGGCCTTGGATGCGAAAACAATCAGCCTGATGCATTCATGGAGACACTTGGCAACTACGACACAGAGCGCATACGCCTCATGGTTTCGCAGAAGGTGGTTGGCGATGAAGTGGAAGAAGGCGTGAAGATCCTCTCCGAGCTTTACGCCCTTGCAGAGAAGGACGAACGAACCGACATTCCACTCAGCGAACTGCGCGTAGGCCTCAAGTGCGGAGGATCGGACGGATTCAGCGGCATCACAGCCAATCCACTTCTCGGTGTCCTGTCCGACTACATCGTTCACATGGGAGGCACAACCGTCCTGACTGAGGTGCCAGAGATGTTTGGAGCCGAGACAATACTCATGAACAGATGCGCAAACACTCAGCTTTTCGATCAGACAGTAAGCTTAATCAACAACTTTAAGGATTACTTCATAAGTCACGGAGAACCAGTAGGTGAAAATCCAAGTCCGGGCAACAAGGCAGGAGGCATTTCCACGCTCGAAGAGAAAGCTTTGGGATGCACACAGAAGTGTGGCAAGAGCGCAGTAATAGGAGTAATGGAATACGGCGAGCGCATACAAAACAAGGGCTTGAACCTCCTTTCTGCCCCAGGCAACGACCTCGTGGCAAGTACTGCCCTGGCAAGCTGCGGATGCCACATCGTGCTCTTTACCACCGGACGAGGCACACCATTCGGCACCTTCGTTCCTACAATGAAGATAAGCACCAACAGCACCCTCGCAGCCAACAAGCCTACATGGATCGATTTCAACGCAGGACAGCTGCTTGAAGGCACGTCGATGAAGGACCTCTTCACAGCCTTTGCACAGAAAGTCATCGCTGTTGCCAATGGCGAACAGGCATGGAACGAGAAGAAGAACTATCAGGAGATAGCTATCTTCAAGAATGGCGTGACCTTGTAATACAATCGACATTTACCATCCACTAAAGTGAAAAGTCTATCCCCACTCATACTATTTCTTGTGCTATACCTCGTGACATCGGTTATAGCACAAGATTTCTATAAAGTACCTATCACCGTAGCATTTCTTGTATCGGCGCTCTATGCCATGCTCACCACCAGAGGCACAATGGACGAGCGCATAGCAACATTTGCTAAGGGAGCAGGCAACAAGACCATGATCCTCATGCTCATCATCTTCATCCTGGCGGGAGCATTCGCTTCAAGCGCGAAAGCCATGGGAGCTGTGGATGCTACGGTCAATCTGGCATTGAAACTCCTGCCCGAATCGTTCATCCTGCCAGGAGTGTTTCTTGCCAGCTGCTTCATTTCGCTCAGCATCGGCACCAGCTGCGGCACGATTGCATCGCTCACCCCTGTTGCGGTAGGAATTGCGCAGAAGGCAGGAGTCGACGTAGCACTCATGGTAGGACTTGTTGTGGGAGGTACATACTTCGGCGACAACCTGTCGTTCATTTCCGACACCACCATCATCGCCACTCAGACGCAGGGATGCAACATGAAGGACAAGTTTAATGTCAACTCACGCATAGTGATTCCCGTAGCATTGATCATCATGTGCCTTTACTTCTTTCTGGGACAGGACATCAAGACTCCGGAATCCATACCCGACATCAACTATCTGAAGGTACTCCCCTACCTCATCGTCGTGGCAATGGCCATTGCAGGCATCAACGTGATGTACGTGCTGCTCATAGGATTGCTTGCCACAGGCATTATCGGCATGTCCGACGGAGCATACGACATCTATGGATGGATGAGTCAGATGAACCAGGGTATGATGGGCATGAGCGAACTCATCATAGTAACCCTGCTGGCAGGTGGAATGCTCGAATTCATACGCTACAACGGAGGCATCGATTACATCATCCAAAAGATAACAAAGAGCACTAAGACCAAGCGAGGCGGCGAATTCAGCATCGCAGCATTGGTGTGCCTTGTCAACATCTGTACAGCCAACAATACCGTGGCAATCATCACCGCAGGTCCTATAGCAAAGGACATTGCAACCACATTCGGCATAGACAGCCGTAAGAGCGCATCCATACTCGACACGGCATCCTGCTTCACCCAGGGACTCCTGCCTTACGGTGCACAGATACTCATAGCATCGGGACTCACCGCGCTCAATCCTATCAGCATCATTCCGCATCTCTACTATCCAATGGCCATAGGAATTGCTCTCATTTTGTGCATTATGTTCCGATATCCAAAAAAATATTCATAGTTTTCATTGCCATATTAGGAATAATAAGTAATTTTGCACCAGAAAAGCAGAAAGAACAATAGCAAGAATGGAATTCAAGAAAAGAGACTCATTGGCCGACCTCGGAATGGTCATTGCAATATCAGTATTCATCGTCATACTGATTAAGAGTTTGCTTTTTGGTGTCTCATGGGGTGCCATAGTATGGTTCATCATTAGCATAGCTTACATTGCATGCTCATTTTTCATCCCTTCCGACGATAGAAAAATGAAGTATGCCACATACACCTTCCTTGCTTTGAGCGTATGCGTTGCAGGCCTCTCCTTCCTCTTCGACCAGAATGCACGCCCTAAGATGCACGCTTTTGAAGGAGCGCTCAGCGACACAACCGAGGAAGAAGCCTTCGTGGTGCGCGACGATCCGGAAATACTCGTAGTACAAACCATTGACACGATACATGTTGACACAGCCGACATCATCGGTGATCTTGACCTAAACATAGATCTCGGTGACGACGCAATAGACACAAAAATTGAAGACGTAGAGATCATCGCTCCCGACAGCGAAAGCGATTTCTAACGGGAGAAAAGGGAATTTAGAAAGAAAAGACTGTTTTTAGAATACACCAAAAAGAATGAAAGCCCACTATATTTTATTGGGAATAATAGCGACCGTATTGGCTGCATCTTGTGCTTCCAACACAGGAAAATGGAACAATCTGCAGATAGTGAACGTCGCAGCAACGGCATCCAACCGCAATCAGCATCAAGAGCAGACAACCAACGATGATGGCAACGACACCTTTGCCGTCAAGACCTCCGTACCCTACGACATAAAAGTAGAGATGGACTTCCTCGATGGAGAGACGGAGAAAAACTCAGAAGCATGCCAATCCATCAACCGCCAGCTCATCTCAGAATTCCTCAACCAGCAGGACGAAGACGATGTAAACAAAGCAGTCAACACATTCATCGAACGCCTTGCCAACCAGATGGAGCTTGAGGAAGAAATACCAGCAATGTACGACTACTTCACGGGAAAGGCCAACTTCGGCATGTCAGGCATCGTGAACTATGTGCTTACAGAAAACTACTACAGCGGAGGTGCTCACCCTACCAGCGTCACTACCATGCTACGTTTCAATACCGACAATGGCCGCAAAATCGACCTCGAGGAAGTATTTGTTGACACATGCATGACAACACTTACCGAGCGACTCACCACCCGACTCATGCGCAACCTTGGAGTTGCCTCGCTCGACTCTCTTCACAAACTCGGCTACCTTGACATGATCGACATGTTCGTCACCGACAACTTCATGCTCGAGAAGGACAGCATCACCTTCTTCTACAACCCATACGACATTGCTCCCTACGCCGTAGGCACCACAACCATCAAATTCAGCTACGACGAACTGAAGGACATCATGCACAAACAGGATTATGAATAACAATGCCATCAGCTATCGTGAGCTGATGGCATTTTACTTGTACTATGTAACGAAGCGAAAAAAGGCTTACAACCATTTCTTGTGACGGAACCAGATCAAGGAGAGATAGGTGCAGAGGATGCAGAGCACGATGGCTATCGGGAAGCCTCCTACCCACGACTCCATGCCGTTGATGAGGTTCATACCAAACATGGACGTGATGAGGGTCGGGAACATGATAATCATGTTGAGCGATGTGAGAAGTCGCATCACCGTATTCATGTTGTTGTTGATGATGTTAGCATAGGTGTCCATCGTACTACTGAGGATGTTGATGTAGATGGCTGTTGTCTCACGCGCCTGATTCATCTCAATATTTACATCCTCAATCAGTTCGGCATCCAGTTCATCGACCGGCAGGCGGAACTTAAGCTTTGACAAGAGCGACTCGTTGCCACGGATTGATGTGCCGAAATAGGTAAGGGAATCCTGAAGGCGTGAGAGGTTGACAAGGTCTTTGTTGTCGATGTGCTTGTCCAAGTCGCGCTTTGCTTTATCAATCATAGAGTTGACCTGCTTCAGATATTTCAGATACCATACGGATGCGGAGAGGAAGATGCGAAACACGAGGTCGGCAGCATCGGTAAAGCCCTCAGCACGACGCATCTGATGGTTGACAAAGTCAAGCATCATGCGTGTCTCCTGATGACAGATGGTGATGATCTTATCGTCCTTGATGACTATACCTAAAGGTATGGTGGTGTAAGGAGAACGTGATGACACGCTCTTGAGGTGCGGAATGCGGAGGATGATCATGAGCCATCCTTCATCTAAATCGTAACGTGCTCGCTCATCGGTATCGGCAACGTCCATAAGGAAGTAATCGGGCATTCCCAATTCGTCCTGAAGGAAACGCACATCATCATCAACAGGGCATGTCACCTGTACCCAGCATCCACTCTGCCAAGAGTCGATATGCTTGATACCGCCATTAAAATTCCAGAATGTTCGCATATTGTCTGAATCTTTACTTTAGTATGTAGAATAGAAAAGCGGGTAAAGATCCAAACTGTTGTTGGTTCTTTATCCTATGAAACTTGTACTATTCGCCGGATAATCGTCCATTATTGTGTATTAATTTTTGTTTTCGGGTGCAAAGATAGTTCAAAGATTTGAATTTTTGCATAGATATCAATATTTTTTTGTAAATTTGCAGCGTTTTTGGGCACAAAAAGAATGCCATCGACGAAATGACGTCACAATTAAGTTTATTATCACATAGATTTTAGGAACCAAACCATCACTGAATACTCACCTTTTTCGGATGAAAGATTTCAAAATAGAAGATATATTTGATGAACAGCCTGGCAGCAATTCCATTTCGTTTGTTGCCAAGTTTGACCGTAGCGAGTCGCTTGTTGCTGATTTCAAGATTGACACGGATTACAAGATCCCAATCCTGCCATTGCGCAATGTCATGCTGTTTCCACAGACGATGTTGCCAATCAACATTGGAAGAAAAACGTCGTCAAAGCTTCTCAATGACGCATACAAACACGGCACACCAATCGCGGTGTTCTCTCAGATTGATGACAATGTAGAGGAACCAACGGAGAGAGACGTGTATCGCACGGGTGTGCTGGCCAAGGTGCTTCGCATACTTGAATTGCCTGGGGGAATGTCGACTGCATTCATTCAGGGATACGATCGTGTTCGCCTCATTGAGTTCACGAACGAATCGAAGAAATATCAGATGGGACGAATCGAGATCTACGATGAGATCATCCCATCGAAGAACGACCGCAACTTCATGGCCGTAGCTGAAGCATGCCGCGACATTGCGTCAAAATACATGCAGACAAACAGCGGATCGATGAATGTAAACGGACAGACCTTTGCTATCAACAACATCGAAGACCGCATGATGATGATCAACTTCATCTGCACAAGTCTGCCTATCGATAATAAGGAACGTATCACTCTGCTCGAAGAGACAAACTATGCCGACAGAGGCTACAAGCTACTCACGGTGCTCAACCGTGAATACCAGTTTGCCCAGCTCAAGACCAACATTCAGACGAAGACTCGTGAGGAACTGAGCCGTCAGCAGCGTGAGCATTATCTGCGCACAGAGCTTGATAACATCAAGGAGGAGCTCGGTGACGACGCAAGCGAGGACATCAACAAGTTCAAGAGCAAGGCTGAGGGAAAGAAATGGAATGCAGAAACTCGCGAACTGTTCGTCAGGGAACTCGACAAGATGTCGCGTCTCAATCCTTCAAGCCCAGACTATCAGGTGTCATACACATACATCCAGACTCTCCTTGACTTGCCATGGGGTGAGATGACAAAGGATAACCTCAACCTCAAGAATGCAGAAAAGATTCTCGACAAGGATCACTACGGCATGGAGAAGGTGAAGGAACGCATCATCGAGCACTTGGCCGTGCTGAAGATGCGCGGTGACTTCAAGAGCCCAATCATTTGCCTCTATGGACCTCCGGGAGTGGGCAAGACATCGCTCGGCAAGAGCATTGCAAAGGCCATGAAGCGTAAATATGTCCGCATGAGCCTCGGTGGCGTGCACGATGAGTCAGAGATTCGCGGCCACCGCAGAACTTACATCGGAGCTATGCCTGGACGCATCATGAAGAGCATCATGAAGGCAGGAAGCAGCAACCCGGTATTCATCCTCGATGAGATAGACAAGGTCACTTCCGACAATGTGCATGGCGACCCAGCATCAGCCCTGCTTGAAGTGCTCGATCCAGAACAGAACTCAGCATTCCACGATAATTACCTTGATACAGATTACGATCTGTCAAATGTGATGTTCATTGCAACTGCCAATAATATCAGCACCATACCAGGTCCGCTTCGCGACCGCATGGAAATGATTGAGGTAAGCGGATATCTTACCGAAGAGAAGATTGAGATTGCGAAACGCCACCTCATCCCTCAGCAGTTGGATAACCTGGGCATGAAGGATCAGAAAATAAAGATCTCGAAGGCAGGAATTGAAAAGATCATCGAGTCGTACACTCGTGAGTCGGGTGTGCGAGGACTTGACAAGTCAATCAACAGCCTGCTGCGCAAGGTGACATTGGAATACGCCAAGAGCAATGTGCTGCCAGACCATGAACTGAACGCTGCCGACGTGAAGAAGTACCTCGGCACAGAGCCTTTCACTCGCGACATCTATCAGGGCAACGACTATTACGGAGTCGTTACAGGACTTGCATGGACAAGCGTCGGTGGCGAGATCCTCTTCATCGAAACCAGCATCAACGACAGCAAGGGAGGCAAGCTCACCTTGACAGGAAACCTCGGTGACGTAATGAAGGAGAGTGCCATGATAGCATTGGAATACCTCAAGTCACACCCAGAGGTGCTCGGCGAACTCACATGGCAAAAGCCTGTAAAGGAAGGCGAAAAGGCAGAACCAACCACATGGGCTGACTATTTCGACTACCATTCTATCCATATGCACGTTCCTGAAGGTGCTACTCCAAAGGATGGCCCTTCGGCCGGCATCACCATTGCCACATCGATTGCATCGGCTGTCACAAAGCGCAAAGTCCGCAAGAACATAGCAATGACAGGCGAGATAACCCTGCGTGGCAAAGTGCTCCCAGTAGGAGGCATAAAAGAGAAAATCCTTGCTGCAAAGCGTGCGGGAATAACAGACATCCTTATATGCGAGGAAAACAGAAAGAATATCCTTGACATTCCTGAGAGATACGTCAAGGGAGTGAATTTCCATTATGTAGAAAATGTGAAGGACGTCCTTGACTTCGCCCTACTCTAACCCCATTCCAAGAAAATGACATTTACATTAGAACATACGGATGCAAAGACCAACGCTCGTGCAGGTCTCATACATACGGATCATGGCGACATCCAAACTCCTATATTCATGCCAGTAGGTACGTTGGGTAGCGTAAAAGGCGTGCATCTACATGAGATAAAAGATGACATCAAGGCTCAGATCATACTTGGAAATACATACCATCTGTACCTTCGACCAGGACTTGAGGTGATAGAACGCGCAGGCGGATTGCATCGCTTCAATGGATTCGGCCGTCCTATGCTTACCGACTCCGGCGGTTTCCAGGTGTTCTCGCTTGCAGGAATACGAAAGATACGTGAAGCAGGCGTAGAGTTCCGTTCGCATATAGATGGCAGCAAGCACAACTTCACTCCAGAAGGCGTGATGGACATAGAGCGAACCATCGGTGCTGACATCATGATGGCATTTGACGAATGTCCTCCTGGCACAAGCGACTTTGAATACGCAAAGCGCTCATTGGCACTAACAGAGCGATGGTTGGATCGATGCATCAAGCGATTCAACGAGACGGAACCAAAGTACGGCTATCAGCAAAGCCTCTTCCCTATCGTCCAAGGATGCACCTACCCAGAACTGCGCAAACGTGCAGCTGAGAATGTTGCCTCAAAGGGATGCGACGGAAATGCGATTGGAGGTCTGGCCGTAGGCGAGCCAACCGATGTGATGTACGAGATGATTGAGGTGGTAAATGCAATTCTGCCACAGGACAAGCCAAGATATCTGATGGGAGTAGGAACGCCTATCAACCTGCTTGAAGGAATAGAGCGCGGCATTGATATGTTTGACTGCGTGATGCCTACACGCAACGGACGAAACGCACAGATATTTACCAAGCATGGCACTATCAATCTGCGCAACAAGAAGTGGGAAATGGACTTCTCACCACTAGATCCTGAAGGCACCTCGTACGTTGACACAGCTTATACACGCGCATACGTACATCATTTATTTAAAGCGCAGGAACTCCTGGCTCTGCAGGTTGCATCAATCCACAACCTTGCGTTCTACCTATGGCTCGTAGGCGAAGCAAGGCAGCACATCATAGCCGGCGATTTCAGCATCTGGAAAGCAAAGATGTGTGAAGAACTGGGCAGACGCCTATAACCATCGCATATACGAATAGAAGATTGACACAGCAACGGATACGTTCGTGTGTCACATTACACAACAAAAGACAATATATAAGAAGTGATAATATTTGATGTTCAAAACGGCAGATTGGTTCCTGTAAAAGGCGACCCGGAAGAGATCCGCCGATTCCTTGAGATACAAAAGGAATCAACGGGCTGGAGAGGTGTGCGCAAATGGTTCAGAGACCATAGTCTTCTGTCGCGACTTGACCGTTACATCATAGGAAAATTCCTCGGCACGTATTTCTTCTCCATAGCACTTATCATCTCCATCGCGGTCGTGTTCGACTTCAACGAGCACATCGATAAGTTCCTTGAGAAGAATGCACCAATGAAGTCAATCCTCGTTGACTACTACATCAACTTCATCCCTTACTTCTCCAACCTTTTCAGTCAGTTGTTCGTGTTCATCTCCGTGATCTTCTTCACAACAAAACTGGCAGGCAACTCGGAGATCATAGCAATGATGTCAACAGGCGTAAGCTTCAAGCGCTTGTTGCGCCCTTACATGATATCAGCAGCGTTCATCGGTGTACTGACTTATGTGTTAGGTGCTTACATCATTCCTGAGGGCAACGTGAAGCGAGTGAAGTTTGAGAACACTTACAAAAGAAGATATGTGGCCAACTTTACGACCAACGTCCAGCTTGAGGTTGACTCAGGAGTCATTGCTTACATAGGCAGGTATGAGGACGTGACAAAGACGGGATACGAGTTCACATTGGACAAGTTTGAGAATAAGAAACTGGTAAAGCATCTTCAAGCCTACACTATCCAGTACGACTCACTTGCTTCAGAACCTTATCACTGGATTATCAGCAATTTCCAGACACGCGACCTGCAGGGTATGCGAGAAGTGATAAAGAATGGAGCACGCAAAGATACCATCATCAAGATGGAACCACAGGACTTCCTCATTCAGAAAGGACAGCAGGAGACTCTCACAACTCCTAAGCTGCGAAAATATATTGAGCGACAGAAGCAGCGCGGATTTGCCAACATCAAGGAGTTTGAAGTTGAGTATTGGAAACGAGGTGCTTCAGCTTTCGCTGCGTTTATCCTGACATTGATTGGTGTCTCACTTTCGGCACAGAAACGTAAGAATGGTCTCGGAGTATCGCTCGGTATAGGTCTTGCATTGAGCTTTGCCTACATCCTGTTCCAGACGGTATCAGCGACGTTTGCCATCAATGCCGACTTCCCTCCTATGCTTGCAGCATGGTTGCCAAACATACTCTACACATTTATCGCTTTGTATTGCTATACAAAAGCTCCAAAATAACAATAGAATATCACAATCATAACAATGTATTTTGACGAACTCGACTTATCGGACGACATACTTGACGCACTTGACTCAATGAATTTCAGCCAGTGCACACCTATTCAGGAAAAAGCGATCCCGCCTATTCTTGAAGGACATGATGTAATGGGAATAGCACAAACAGGAACGGGTAAGACAGCAGCTTATCTGCTTCCCGTACTTGATGAATTGAGTAGTGGATACTACCCTCACGATGCCGTCAATTGCATCATCATGTCTCCAACGCGCGAACTTGCACAGCAGATTGACCAACAGGTACAAGGATTTGGTTATTACATTGATGGAGTGTCGAGCGTAGCCGTATATGGAGGAAATGACGGAGCAAGATTCGATCAGGAACGCAAGGGGCTTGAAATGGGTGCTGACATCATCATCGCTACGCCAGGCCGACTTATCAGCCATTTGAATGGAGGTCACATTGACCTCACGCGAGTATCATTTTTCATACTCGATGAGGCTGACCGCATGCTCGACATGGGTTTCTACGATGACATAATAAAGATAGCCAAGCATCTGGGAAACAACCATCAGACCATCTTGTTCTCGGCTACAATGCCTAATGAGATTCAGAAGCTTGCGCACACCCTTCTCCATGACCCTGTAGAGATAAAGATTGCAGTCAGCAAGCCTGCGGAGAAGATCAAGCAGACGGCTTTCGTATGTTACGACGGCATGAAAGATAAGATTGCTTTCAAGATTCTCGACGACAAGTCATTAGATCGTGTCATTCTGTTTGCATCATCCAAGCAGAAAGTGAAAGAACTGGCACGAAGCATGAAGATGAAGGGACTGAACGTAGGTGCCATGCATTCCGACCTTGAGCAGAAGGAGCGAGATAAGATAATGTACGAATTCAAGAACAGGCGAATCAGCATTCTTATTGCTACCGACATCGTAAGCCGAGGCATAGATATTGATGACATCCAACTTGTTGTCAACTATGACGTACCACGTGACCCAGAGGACTACGTACACCGAATAGGACGTACTGCACGAGCTAATCGTGACGGTCAGGCTATCACCCTTGTAAACGAGAAAGACTGGCGATACCTGTTGAAGATAGAGCATCTCATCGAGAAGGAGATTGAGAAGCCAGAACTGCCTGAGGGATGTGGTGAAAAGCCCGCGATACAAGGGGCGCATCATGGTAAGCATAGGGGCGGCAAGCATCGACATGGAAAGAAAAATGCAGACGCACCAAACAAAAACAATACGTCAAAAAAGGATGCGCAAAAGTCCAATAATGCAAAAAAGAAGCATAAAAGCACAAATAATGCTTAAAAGATATGAATAAATTTTGTCGTATCAGTTAAAACTTTTATTTTTGCATATAAATTTGATATAAATGGCTAATCTCAGATATACATTTCTAACAATAGCACTACTCTCTGCTGCACTTTGTGCAAAGGCGCAAAATGGAGTTAATTCGCCATATTCACGTTATGGATTTGGCGTTTTGTCCGATCGCAGCATGGGTTTCAACAAAGGTATGGCAGGAGTTGCACAGGGATTCCGTGACGGACAGACCATCAACGTAGCCAACCCTGCATCATATTCTGCCGTTGACACCCTTACCGCTCTCTTTGATCTTGGACTCACCCTTTCCAACAACAACTACAAGATGAGTGGATTGCAGAAGAACATTCGTAACTCAAGCTTCGATTACGCAGCAATGCATTTCCGCGTGGTGAAAGGACTTGGTGTAGCAGCAGGTGTACTCCCATTGTCAAACATCAACTACAGCTTTTCATCATCGGGTGAGAAACTGGAGAATACAGAAGACATCACATCGGGTTATAGCTTTAGCGGTAATGGAGGTCTGCGCCAGGTATTCGTAGGTTTGGGATGGCAGCCATTCAAGCCTATTTCCATCGGTGCTAACTTGTCTTACATCTGGGGTGAATATAATCATGACATGAAGATTGCATTCAGTCAGTCATCAGCCTTTTATACAGTAAGAAACTATTCTGCCGACATAAGCACATACAGCGCAGAGTTCGGTATCCAGTACACACAGCCAATATCAAAGAAAGACCGTATCATCATCGGTGCAACATACGGACTTGGTCACGACATCAACAGTACAGCTTACCGCATCACACAGACTCAGTCGCAAGGTACAAGCAGCATAACTATTGAAGCAACCGACACAGCAAAAGTAAAGAATGCATTCCAGTTGCCACACACTTTTGCTGCAGGTATAACATTCTCACACTTAGATCTTTTAAAGATTGGACTTGATGTGGAACTTCAGAAGTGGAGCAAAGCAAAATTCCCTAACAATGCAGTCAACGCAACTGATGCACAATCATCGTATGTTGCCACAACAGGACAGCTGTTTGACAGGGAAAAGATAGCCATCGGCGCAAGCTACATTCCTAACCCATTCAGCGCTAAGTTTGCCAACCGTATAACTTACAAAGTGGGTGCTTACTATGCACGCAACTATGCTAAGGCTGATGTGTCAGGCAAGGTCAACACCCGTCCTACAGAATTTGGAATATCAGCTGGAGTGTCCCTTCCTATAGCAAACAAGCACCTGTGGAACGATTCCCCAATGGTCAACGTTTCTGTACAATGGGCTCGTACAAACATTCCATACTTGAGTTCAAACACAGGCTCAGAACAGAAACTCATAGAGAACTATCTCCGCCTCAATGTCGGAATGACAATATCTGAGCGATGGTTCCATAAGTGGAAAGTAAAGTAAAGTTAATGATTTTATAAGGAACGTTAATTCATTAAACTTTATCAATACATTGATATCATACTGACAAAAACAACAAAACAATACACATAAAACAAAGCAATACACATAAAATAAAGTAATACGCAAAATAATAAACATTCAAATAATATTCTATGAAAGGAAAATTCGTTTTAGCTAGCGCAATGGCTCTCTTCTCTCTCGGAGCTTCAGCACAGAGCCTTGCAGGAACTTCTTTGAACGATCGTATCGGTCACGGTCAGGACTCAATCGACGTACTCGGCAGCCTTAGCCTCTATCAGGATGCATTCAAGCGCCAGAGCTATGTTGAAGCAATTGAGCCATGGGAATTCGTATTTGAAAAGGCACCGCTCTCAATGGTACGTATCTATAAGGATGGAGCTTGGATGTTCGAGAAGCTCTTTACCGACGAGACTGATGCTGCTAAGAAGCAGGAATACTACGAGAAGCTTATGAAGGTGTACGATCAGCGTTTGAAGTACATGGACAAGCTCAATGAGTTTGCTTCAAAGAAGGACCAGTCATCAAAGGGTGGTATCACTTGCCGTAAGGCTTATGACTCTTACTTCTTCAATCCAAAGCCAGACGTAGCAACATCTTACGACCTCTTCAAGGAGGGTATCAATGATACTGGTAACGATACAGAAGGATTCGTGCTCTACGGATTCATGCAGCTCTCTGACTCACGCTACAAGTTCAACAACGACAAGTATCGTGAGGACTACATCAACGACTATCTCCTCGTAACTGATATCTGTAGCCGTCTTCTCGAGCAGGCTAACGAATACGAGACTACTACTCAGGTAAGCGAAGATGGCGACACTACTGTTGTTCTTGCTCCAGAGGCAGAAAAGATCATCCAGGCATACCAGCCACCATTCGATCAGGCAGAAGCACTCTTCGTTGCATCAGGTGCTGCCGACTGTGACGCTCTCGACAAGATCTACCGTCCAAAGGTTGAGGCAAACAAGACCGACAACAACTTCCTCCAGGGAGTTCTTAAGGTTCTCTCAAGCTTCGACTGTGACAAGTCAGACCTTTATGACATCGCAGCTGACTACTCATACCAGATCAACAAGACTCCACAGGCTGCTATCGGTAAGGCTTCTAAGTGTCTGAAGGCTAACGACACAAATGGTGCCATCAAGTACTTCGATGAGGCAATCGACCTTCTCAACGACAATGCAAGCAAGGGTAAGTATGCTTACATCGTGGCAGCTCTCCTCTACAAGAAGGGCAACACAAGCGGATGTCTCAACTACATCTCAAAGACACTCCAGTACACACCAGGCAATGGTGGTGCATACCTTCTCAAGGCTAGCATCGTAGCTCGTTCTGGTAGCCGCAAGGACATCATGTCTACTGCACCTTACTGTCTTGCTATCGACCTTTGCAACAAGGCTAAGGCAGTTGACCCATCATGTTCTGGTCGTGCTAACCGTGCCATCTCTAACTACTCTGCCAACCTCTATCCAAAGTCAGAAGGCTTCATGGCAGGTATCAAGCCAGGTACACCAGCATCTACTGCTTACGGATCAACAACAATCCGTTTCCGTTAATGTTTAAGAAACTTACACATATTATAAGCATTGCAGCGGTATTAAGTACCGCTGCAATGTTATTATCGCTACAGTCATGCCACGAAGATGATGGACCTCACGGACCCGACATCGGCGAGCGTGACTCTCTTCCTGTTCTTGTGTCAAGAGGCGTCAGTCAGTTGATATCCGATTCGGGAATCATCAGATACAAGATCATCTCCGAGGATTGGTACATCTACGATAAGACTCCTGTTACATACTGGGCATTTGAAAAGGGCATGTTCCTTGAGCAGTTTGACGAGTCGTTCCATGTGGAGGCATTCATATCATGCGACACCGCTTACTATTATGATACCAAGAGATTGTGGGAATTGAGAGGACGCGTGTTCCTTAAAAACCTGAAGGGCGAGAAATTCCGCACATCCCTACTCTATTGGGATCAGTCAACACACCAAATCTATTCCGACCGCTACATGGAGATCGAAGGCGAGCAGCAACTGTCCGGATATGATTTCCGCTCAAACGAGCAGTTGACCGTATATCGAATCCACAACTCCAAGGGAGCCTTTCCATTCTCAGAGGACAACGAGACTCCTACCCCTGAAGCATCAATGGAAGAGCAGCATTCTGATGACCTATAACTTTAGTTATATATTCATCATTTGTAAAAGACACAAAGGTGATTTAGCACAAAATTCGGCTAAATCATCTTTTTTTGTCTTATAATATAAAATATTTAAATGCGGATAGCGGTATTTCCCAAAAAAAACCGTAAATTTGTACGCTTTTTAGCGCTATGGCATAATTGTGCCATATCCACAACGGCAAATAAATAATAATAATAACAATAAAAATTACAATCAAAATCAAATGGCAGCATTACAAAAAATCCGTAGTCACGGTGTTCTGCTCGTTGGTATCATTGCACTCGCACTCGCGCTTTTCGTCATTGGCGACGCACTCCGCGGCGGTGAGAGTCTTTGGAACCAGTCAAAGCAGCAGGTAGGCGAAGTGGATGGCGAAGCAATGTCCATCCAGGAGTATCAGGAACTGACAAAGGCAACTCAGAACTTCTATGAGATTGCACGTCAGCAGTCTTCTTTCTCAGAGGAGGAAATCAATCAGATCAATGATGAAGCTTGGAACAACCACGTTCAGAGCATGCTCATCCAGAAGGAGTGCGACAAGCTCGGTCTTGCCGTTTCTGACGATGAAGTAGCTGAAGTTATCAAGAACGGTTACAGCCAGTTCCTTCAGATCCCTTATTTCATGAACCAGCAGACTCAGCGTTACGATTACTCAATCGTAAATCAGATTCTCACTGAGTACAAGTCACAGAAGGAAGCTGGTCAGCAGAACGAGACTCTTGACAAGCTTTACAACTACTACATCTACGCTCAGAAGCAGATTCGCAATCAGCTTCTCATGCAGAAGTATCAGGTTCTTCTCACAAGCCTCTTCACTTCAAACCCTGTAGAAGCAAAGCTTTCGTTCGACAGCCGTGCTACACAGACAGACGTTCTTCTCGCTTCAATTCCATTCACAGCAGTTGACGACAAGGATATCAAGATTGAGGACAGCGACCTTAAGAACAAGTACAACGAGGAAAAGGAGAAGTTCGTTTCTGAAAACGAAACTCGCGACCTCAAGGTTATCGACGTAATCGTAAAGGCTTCTGATGCTGACAAGGCAGAGACACAGAAGGATATGGAAGAAGTAGCAGCACAGCTTGCAAATGCTAACAACGCTAAGACTATCAAGCAGGTTGTTCGCGACGCTTCATCACTTATGCCATACTCTAACGTTCTCAAGGCAAAGGATGCATTCCAGTCAGGTACATTCACAATGATTGGCGACCTCGTTGATTCACTTGCTGTAGGCGAGACTTCAAAGGTTGCTTACAATCAGGAGTACAACGCATTCTATGCAGTAAAGCTTCTCGATCGCGTTCAGAAGGCTGACTCAGTATGCTTCCGTCAGATCGGTGTAACTGGTAAGGACGAAAAGGACATCGCAGCTAAGGCTGACTCTATCCAGAAGGCTATCGCTGCTGGTGCTGACATCAAGGACATTGCAAAGAAGTATGCACAGACAGCAGACTCTGCATGGGTTGCTACTCAGCAGTTCGCTAACGCATCGCTCGATGAGGACAATACAAACCTTGTAAACACTATCTACAGCACAGCTGCTGGTCAGACTAACCAGGTAAAGCTCGCTAACGGTAACATCATCGTTATCAAGGTAGATCAGACAAAGGCTGTTAAGACTCTCTACAATGCAGCATGCGTAGTTAAGTCGCTCGACTTCTCTAACGATACATTCAACGACACTTACAACAAGCTTTCTTCATTCGTTGCTACTAACAACACAGTTGAGAAGCTTGAGGCTGAAGCTGCTAAGGCTGGCTACGTTGTTACTCCACTCAACAACGTACAGAACTCTGCTCACGTTATCTCTAACATCCGTGGTACTCACGACGCTCTCAAGTGGGCATTCGACGAGGCTAAGGTTGGTCAGGTATCAGAGCTTTATGAGTCAACTGACCGCACTCACATCATCGTTGTAGCTCTCGATGGTATCAACAAGAAGGGTTACCTCTCACAGGAGAAGGTTAACGACTACCTTACTTCACAGGTACGAAACGAGAAGAAGGCTGAGAAGATCTTCACTACAGTTAAGGACTTCGCATCAGCATCTACTTACAAGGGTGTACAGATCGACACAGTAAAGAACATCTCATTCGCAGTTCCTACATTCGTTACTTCTACAAATGTCAGCGAGGCTATCCTCTCGGCAGTTGCAGCAAAGACAGAGCAGGGACAGTCGTCAAAGGCTGTTAAGGGTAACTTCGGTGTTTATGCACTCAAGGTTCTCGCAAAGAAGCAGTCAGCTGAGAAGTTCGATGCTAAGTCAGAAGAGTCTCTTCTCTCACAGCAGAACCTCCGCAATGCAACTAACGGCATCATGCAGGTTCTCTACAAGAACGCAAAGGTTGTTGACAACCGTTACAAGTTCCAGTAATAAAGACACTTCACATCAGCGTATTTATCCCGACTCCCAATACCAATTGCGTATTGGGAGTCTTTCTTTTCCTATATTGAAAATCATTCCATACCCATATTGGAAGCCACCCCTTTCCCATGACCAACAACATTCCTACCATCATCCTGGCCTTCGATTCCTTCAAGGGTTGCATGAGCGCTGACGATGCCTGCATGGCTGCTGCCGAAGGAATAAGATCCGTCTATCCCGATGCCAACATCATCTCTATGCCATTGAGCGATGGAGGCGAAGGACTTGTGCATTGCATCAGCAAGCTTCGCCCCGTAGAGGAGGTAACCATCGATGCTCATGGTCCATTGATGGAAAGCATCAAAGCCTCGTATGCATTATCAGCCGACAGACAGACAGCCTACATGGAGATGGCAGCCACAAGTGGCCTTACGCTCGTTCCTATGGATAAGCGTAACCCTATGCTTACCACGACCTATGGTGTGGGCGAGATGATAATCGATGCTACTCGTAGAGGTTGCAAACACATCATCATGGGCATTGGAGGCAGTGCCACCTGCGATGGAGGAAAAGGCATGATACAATGCCTTGAGGGATTTCATGACATACCAAAAATAACCGTAGCATGCGACGTCACAAACCCTCTCTATGGTCCTAACGGTGCTGCCCACATCTTTGCTCCGCAAAAAGGTGCGACACCCGAACAAGTCATCCTGCTCGACCAAATGCTTAAGGATTTTGCCGCCACAACTGAACAAAGAGGCATAGCCTCCCCATCCATGGCTACTTACCCTGGAGCGGGTGCTGCAGGTGGATTGGGATATGGATTGATGGCATACCTTGGTGCCACTTTGCAATCGGGCATTGACACGCTGCTCCGCATAGCAGAATTCGACACGCTATTGCACCATGCCGACCTTGTCATTACAGGCGAAGGACAATCGGATGCACAAACACTTATGGGTAAAGTCCCATTCGGCGTACTAGCGTGGTCAAAGCGGATGGATGTGCCCGTACTTCTGTTGTCAGGAGGAATAAAGGATGCCGACCAACTTACTGAAGCAGGATTCATCACCGCTGCTTCAATCAATGAAGATGATCAACGACCATTGGCCACACTTATGCAACGCACCGTGGCAATGGACAACATGAGAAAAACAATTGCTAAGCTTACAGCATCCTTCTTACCGAACGAACGATGACTCCTACGAGAGGTACGTAGTATAGTAGGAGTTTTAGCACCAGAAGGAATGCTGAAGAACTGAAGAATGGCAGATTGGAATACTCGAGAGAGCATACCAATTGTGCCGAAAGAAAGAGTGCGATGAAATAGCTTGCACACTCCGTAAGGAGTTTGCGATGAGCATAGATGAAGTCGCGAGTAGTGACAAAACGCCCTGAGGCAAAGCCATATACGTTGCCCAGGATGATGAAAAACACCATCAGCACACCAATGCCTCCTCTTGCCAAGGCAGAATCAGCGAACGTGCCAAGAGGCGATACTATCACAGCATCGGCAAGGAAAAGCATCATGCCTATAATAACGGCTACGAACACCATCACACACGATGTGATAATGATGGCACGCCTCTGCTTCAGCGATGTACGGCCACGTACGAGTTCGAAAAGTCCCGATTCTATCAGCACACTTATCGTCATCATCAACACCAGGATGCTTCCCAGAGGCACCGTGGAGAAATTTGCTATCGGATGACTTACCGTCCAGCGTATTCCATCATCCGACAACAGGCTGCACACCTGAGGATTGTACAGACTTCCCACCCATGATGCAATGTACACCACGGGTATCATGACCAATAGTATGATTGGAAACAATGAATCTGCCTTAATCTTCATTTATGCTTTCTTTATTTTTCAATAAAACAACTTTAACCTTTAATCTCTAACCTTTAACCTCTCAGCTCTTACTTCTTACTTCTTACTTTTTACTTATTACTTTTAAGAGAAACTTAATCCTCGTCAGGTTCAAGATTATCGATATTCAGGATGTGAAGCTCGAAAGCCCTTGTCACCAGTCGAGTAGCATTGATACCTGTACGATCCTCGCCAAAGAGTCGTGCTACAAGGTCGTTCTGACGCTTTTCTATGCTCTTCACACCGAAAGGCATGCTTCGCAGATTGGCAATCATATCCTTTGTGTATCCGAGCGCAAGGTGGCGAAGCAGACGCTCATCGTATTCGTCAATGTCGTAGTCGAGGATAGATTCCTGACGCTTCACATCGTCAAGTACGGAACGGCGGAATCGCTGAAGGATCTTCTCAAGGATAGGCTGGTTGAACACCATCTTCTTGCCGCTCATCACGTTCATCACTTCGCCCTTAGTGAGCAGTTCGCCGCTCTTCAGGCAGATGCCGTCGGCTCCAGCATCGAGCACGTCCACCCAGAGCTTCTCATTGAGAATCTCGCCCGTAAAGATGAGTACATGAACCTGCGGATAGCGCTTTCTAAGCGTACGGCAGATGTCCACGCCAACCGTTGTCGAACCTCCAAGTCCGAGGTCGAGCAACACGAGGTCAGGCTCATTCTCCTTGAGCAACAGCCAAAGATCATGCTCATTCTGAGCCGTGCCGATTATTTCAGCCTCTGGGATATCGTTGCGGAAAATCTCTTCTGTACCCTTGAGTTCGAGTTTTACGTCTTCTACTATTATTACTTTGAACTTTTCCATATTTAGTTTTTATTGTTATTTGTTTCTTATTTCTTAGGTAAGGTGAACACCACCCTATCCTCTTCTGCATATATTCGGCAACCCACGTGTCCGAGGCGCTCATCGTGCTCACGGATTATCTGCTTTGCCACGAGATACTGCGAACCTCTCAGCACGTTCTCATGCTCATCCATCTTGACGTTGTCAGCATAGAAAAGCTGTGCCTGCTGCTCTTTTGTGAGATGCATACGGCTGTCCGAGAGTGCAAACTTAATAAATCCTTCTGACATTTCAAAGGAAAAGCACAGTTCACCCGAATCTTTTTTCTCAAAACATGCAGAAATAAGACTATCCAGTAGGTAAAACAAGAGTATTTTGTCAGCTCTGACACGCAATCCGCTGTTGCCTTGCACCGTGATGGTGAGGGGCAACTGTTGCTTCTTGTTCATCTTCTCGAACGTCTTTTTCACATGACTCTTCACATCGTCACATGCCACTTCCGTAAGCTTGATGACCGACTTCTCCAACTGCCTGCCAGCATTCTGGCTCAGAAGGGCAAACACATCGCGGTAATAGTTGATGAGTTCGTTGATGTCATGAATGTGCTCCGCATCCAGTATCTGTCGTATGCGGCTTGGGTAGTACATCGTCTCGTGCTTGATGGTCGAAAGGCAATTGTCGAGCACCATGTTCTCCACATGTATGCGCTGTTCCTCAAGCGCCACTCGCCTCTGCTCGTCCTCCAGCATCTCGAGCTGCAGCTGCTGATGCTCAATCTTGGTGGAGGTGAAGTAGATGTGGATGGCCGTAAACTGTACTATCAGTTCGAGAATGATGCGCTCGCTCTTGGTGATGTGCGAGTCGTGCAGCAGCACTCCCATCACTCCCACCAGGATATTGTCATTGTCGATGTTCACCGTGAGCGGATAGGTCTGCACATGGTCGTCAAGCTTGTTGATGGCGCGCTTCTCCTCGTAGGTGGCATGCATGAGCGCCCTCAGCACATCGTCGGGTTCCTTTCTGCCGGCAGAATAGAATGTCAGATCCTTTCCATCGTCGGAAGGAATGGCTACAGCCACGCAATCGGCCATGCGGATGTCGCTCACACCCTCGTACAGCACCTGTGGAAGTTCTTCTTCCTTTGCCTTGAACATTCGGCTGTTGAACTCATGCAGCTGACGCAGATTGAATGCCTCCAGCATCACATGCTTATAGTATAGGAGTATAAAGATGATTGCAGCCAGCACCAGAGTCATGAACGAGATGAAGAGCACCACCTTCTTTGCATTGTTGCTCTCCTCCAGCTGGTCACACACCTTCTCCGTTTCGTAGATTTCATCAAGCGTAAGGGCATCCTGAGCACCTACATTCGTGCTGAGGCAGAGCATGAGCATCAGCACCGTGAATGCCCTCTTCACACCTCTTGGCAGGCGGAAGTAGAAGCGGCTTCCCTCGCCCAGCTTGCTCTCCACGCCGAAGGCACACATGCCGAATCGGGCATTCGTCTTCTTGTACTTCTCTATGATGCCACGACAGTTCTGCAGACCGAAGCCAAAGCCCTTGTTCGAGGTTATCATACCGTCCTTATCATCCTTTCTACCTATGATTGAAGAGTCGTAAACTTTCATATTGTTAATCATATCGATATCTTCCTCGTTCAGACCTCTTCCATTATCCTTTACGCTTATCTCCACATACTCATCCTGGACGTCAGTCAGCAAGCTCACCTTGCCCCCTTCTGGAGTGTACTTTCGTGCATTGTCGAGCAGCGTATTCATCATGAAGAGAGTGAGCGCCCTGTCGGCTTTCACCACGGCATCCTTCTGCTCCACCTCGAAGTCTATGCCCTTCGCCTCAAACGTCTTCCTGCCCTTCTGCAGCATCTCGAGCAGAGGTGTCAGTTCGAAGTTTTCGATATTGAGGCTCACCATGCCCTGGCGCACCTTTACCCACTGGCCGAGCACTTCGTTGTACTCGTTGATCTTGTCTATCAGTTCAGCCACATACTCCAGGCGTTCCTCCGTGTGGCTGGCATCCTCGTCGGTACCTTCGGCCAGTATGCGCACCTCGCGTATGGCACGGTCAAGGAAAGGCGTGATGCCCTGCACTATGCTGATGCATGTGCTCTTGTCCACATGCTGTCGCTTGTTCTCCTCTATGCGGCGTTCCGAGTTGTAGGTCTCGCTCTCTATGCGGCGCGTGTCCTCAGCAAACTGCAGGTACTTCCTTCCGTTGTGTTCTATCCAGTTGAAGAACACGTTGAGCACATTGCTTTCGCTGTCGGTAGGGTTCAGCTTACGTATGTCCTCATCCACAGCCTCGTGCACGGCGGTGCTGAAGTCGTCCTCGTCGTCTATCTCCTGTGGCATGGCCTTCGTCATGTTGCGGCAAATGTCCATGATGAAGCTGAGACGCATCACCTTCTCCCTACTCTTTTTGATATGTTTGCGAGCAAAGACCACAACGCCCCATACAGCCAGCACGACGCATGCTATGAGTACCGCTATCATTATATTAAGGTGCATGGCATCAGCCTCGAGGCTTTCCTTTCGCTGCACCTGCATCATGTCCTGGCGTGTGGCAGTACGGATCTTCTCGTACATCGTGTGGTAGTAGTGCGCAGCGTCCTCCATGCCGTTCGATGCGTACAGCTTGCTCAGCTGCTCGCGCACTATCCCCATCCATTGAGGCACGGAGATGATGTCGGGATCGGCTATCCATCGCATCTCGGTGCTCACATAGTCGGGATTTTCGGCGTTCTTGTACACGTTGTCGTCCTCGTAGGCATAGAGCGCTGTGCTGTCGGTTGGATTCACCGTCATGTGGTGCACGTTGATCATCTGCAATGCATGGAACATGGTGAATACGGCAGGATTGTTCTCATGCTTCTGCAGCAAGAGGTTCGACAGCGTGATGAGGGCAAACGTCTCTTGGAATCTGTTGCCATACTCCTCGTGCAGATTGAGCGAACGGTCTACGAGCACAAACGGCAGGTCCTGAATGGTTATGGAGTCGTTCTCAAGGTACGACCTTATGATATTGAATCGCTTAGGCTTCAGTTCTGGGTCGATGCTGATCTGCTGTGCAAGTCCGTTGAGCGCTATTGCCTCAAAGTATTTCAGCCCCTGCACGTTTGCCACATAGAGCAGATTGGTGAGCAGATGCTCCTTGTCATCAACGGTCGAAGTCTCGTCGTTCACACGGGCTATGAGACGTGCCAGGTAGTGCTCAGCTATCAGTATCGAGTCGTGTGCTATCACCTCGGGATTGTCCCTGAAGAATCGGGCATGCACCCTCACCTCCTCCTTTCGTCCCATGAACGACAGGTAATCGACCTCCACGCTGTGGAATACCGACCGGCCCACGTTCCACAACCGTCTCTGCCTCTCGGTCATCTCATTCTCCACCGTCTCCAGGGTCTTCATCACGCTCAGCGCCTCCGTACGGTACACGCAGTATTCCCTATTGAGCGCCAGCAACTTGCACGTGCGCATCATGCCTACATTGGCCATCAGCACATACATGCGGTTGTCGGCTTCCTTCAGCACCTGGTTGAAGCATACCATGGCCGAATCGTATCGCATGCGCTGCACCATGGCAAAACCGATGTTGCACAAAGCCTCCATCCGTCCGTCCTGATACCCCCCCGACAGGGCCATCGCACTATCAGCCATGGCACATGCCGAGTCGATCGATGCGTAGCGCCACCTGTACGACGCATCGTTCAGGCTGTCCACCATTCGGCATTTGTCGGCATCGACTACCGAGCCATGCTTACCGCACGCCCCATACATCACCGACATTATCAATGCAAATAATATGTAAAAGACTTTTTTCACATCCAAAAACATTATTTTTTTCATAAAATAGGTTAAAATAACCACACTTATTACGAGCGATACACAATTATAGCGTATCTTTGTAGCCACAAAACTACAAAAAAATGCTGAAACTTATTCTCTTTAGCGTTATAATTCTTGCAATTTGCATACTTTTACTATCAGTACGCATCATTTTTCTGAAAAATGGACGCTTTGTGAAGACACATGTTTCCAGCAGCAAGGCCATGCGCGACCGTGGAATCACATGTGTGCAGAGCCAGGACTTCGCCCAGCGTCACCGTCGTGGTGGAGTGAAGGAGCATGTAAAGAACCCAAGAACGTAAAAACTTAAGAACGTAAAAACTCAGGAACATAACAACTAAAAAATAAAAATGAAAACAATCTACACAATTCTCTTTGCCGCTGCAGCATTGCTTGCTTCTTGTGGCAACAACAACGATGATGTGACAGTGGCAGGAGCCAAGGACGTTCCTGCGTCAAAGACAGAACTCAAGATAGCATACGTGCTTATCGACACCCTCACAAGCCAGTACGAGCGCTGCAAAGACCTCGAGGAGGAATTTGCCAAGAAGCGCGCCAACGCCGAGGCAACCGTGACTACCAAGGGCAAGAAGTTCGCTGCCGACGTACAGGAATTCCAACGCAAGGTGCAGCAGAACATGTTCACACAGGATCAGTACAACGCTGAGCAGGCACGCCTCCAGAAGCAGCAGGCCGACATGGAGGAGCTTCAGGCTCGCCTCACCAACACCCTTCAGGAGGACTATGCCAAGGCATTCCAGGCACTCACCGACACCATCCAGTCATTCACAAAGCAGTATGCCAAGAAGAAGGGCTTCGACTTCATCCTCTGCAAGTCGTCAGGTATCGACAACGTGCTCTATGCCGACGAGAAGTTTGACGTCACAGCAGAAGTAGTTGCAGCACTCAACAAGCGCTACTCAAAGGACAAGAAATCTGCTCCTGCAAAAAGCGAGAAATAAAAACAGAAAAGTGTAAAAGCCCAAAGGGGGGCTTTTTTACCATCCAAACAAACTAGGCTGTTCGACCTTCACCGGTTTGACAGCCTTTTTTGTCTCTATACCATCATACTGGAAATCGTCAAAAGGCAACTCAAACTGCACGGCATACTTAGGCTTGATACGATAGTGCCCCCACTTGTCGGCACTCATGAAAGGCGACCGCTTCAGCTTGCTCTGCTTCCACAGAAACCGCTTCACCTGACCATAGATCTGCCTGTACAGCCCCTCGTCGGCAAAAAGGCTCGTATTGCTATTGTAAATAGCCCGCGCAATGTGGCACAGCTTCATGCCCTCAGGCTTAGCCGTCAGCAACTGTACAGTTTGATTATAGTAGATGTTGTTCATATCTTAGCCAATAAAAAACTTATATGCGACTCCAAATATACGGACAATAATTTAAAAAACATCAACCAAACGCGATTTTTTTCCATTTTCCTCCTATTTTAAATTAATAAACTCTATATTTGCATTATAATTACAAAAAATTACAAACAAAAAAACTCAACCGAATAATACACATGGAACCAAAACTCGTATTCGACTACTTCTCACAGATCAATCAAGTGCCTCGTCCATCCAAGCACGAGGAACAGATCATCGCATGGCTCGAGCAGTTCGCAGCCCAGCGCCACATCGACTGCAAGAAAGATGCAGCAGGCAACCTCCTCTACACCGTACCAGCCACCCCAGGCATGGAAACCAAGCCAACCGTCATCTTCCAGGCCCACATGGACATGGTGTGTGAGAAATCGTCCGATCGCGACATCAACTTCATGACCGACCCAATCCTCACATACATCGACGGCGACTGGATGCGCGCCAAAGGCACCACACTCGGAGCCGACGACGGACTCGGCATAGCCATGGCACTCGCCTTCATCACCGACCCAGCAGTCAAGCACGGACCACTCCAGTGCCTCTTCACCGTCGATGAGGAGACAGGACTCACCGGAGCCTTCGCCCTTCAGCCAGGATTCATGAACGGCCAGTACCTCATCAACCTCGACTCAGAGGACGAAGGCGAAATCTTCATCGGTTGCGCAGGCGGAGCCAACACCACCATCACCGTGCCAGCACCACTCTGCCCACTCTCAAAGAAATACTTCCCAGTACGCATCACCGTCGACGGACTCCGTGGCGGCCACTCGGGCGACGACATACAGAAGCACCGACTCAACGCCAACAAGGCCCTCGTGCGCTTCATAGCACAGGCACAGGCCAAGTACGACCTCCAGCTCTGCGACATCCAGGCAGGCGGACTCCACAACGCCATCCCACGCCATGCAGAAGCCATCATCGCCGTGCCATTCCCTGACAAGGAAAACCTCCGCATCGACTTCAACATCTTCTCGAGCGAACTCGAAGCCGAATTCCACGACGAGACCAAGCTGCAACTCACCCTCGAAAGCATCCAGGGCATCGACCACTGCATCGACCCAGAGCAGGCACACCGCCTCATCCTCGCCCTCCTCGCCGTCCACAACGGCGTCTACGAAATGTCCATCGACCTCCCAGGCCTCGTAGAGACCTCGAGCAACCTCGCATCCATCCATCTCGAAGGCGAGCAAGTGCGCATCGTCACCTCCCAGCGCTCATCCATCGGATCGCAGCGTCAGGCCATGTCAGCCATCATCCGCGCCCCATTCGAACTCATCGGAGCCACATGCGTCACAGGCGAAGGCTATCCAGGCTGGAAGCCAAACCCCGACTCCCACCTCCTCAAGGTAGCCGTCGAGCAGTACAACACCCTCTTCGGCAAAGAGCCAAAAGTCAAAGCCATCCATGCCGGCCTCGAGTGCGGACTCTTCAGCGAGAAATACCCAGGCCTCGACATGATCTCCGTAGGCCCTACCCTCCGCGGCGTACACTCACCCGACGAGTGCCTCCTCATCCCAACCGTCCAGATGGTCTACGACCACATCGTAGCCATCCTCGCCGCCATCTAACCGCACCTGTCAAAGGCCGTTTTGATACATTACATAAACATTTGAGTCTTATTTTTCATCAATAAGGCGAAAAAAGACTGCACATCGTAAAAAATCTTAATTATGAATTCACAACTCTTAATTAAAATTCTTACCTTTGCACCAACAAAACTATAAAACCAAAACTAGAAATGAACGAAAGAAGACCTTTCAAGGTATTTTCAGGCACTAAGTCACGATACCTTGCAGAGCGTATCTGTCAGGCACTCGATTGCCCGCTCGGCAACCTCGTCATCACACACTTCGCCGACGGAGAATTTGCAGTATCATTCGAAGAAAGCATACGTGGCAAAGACGTATACCTCGTACAGTCCACATTCCCTAACAGCGACAACCTCATGGAGCTCCTCCTCATGATCGACGCAGCCAAGCGCGCTTCAGCACGTAAGATCATCGCTGTCATACCTTACTTCGGATGGGCGCGTCAGGATCGCAAGGACAAGCCACGCGTATCCATCGGAGCCAAGCTCGTAGCCGACATCCTCTCCGTAGCAGGCATCGACCGCCTCATCACCATGGACCTCCATGCCGACCAGATCCAGGGCTTCTTCAACGTACCAGTCGATCACCTCTACGGATCGCTCATCTGCATCCCATACATCGAGTCGCTCAAGCTCCCTAACCTCGTCATCGCAACCCCTGACGTAGGCGGATCCAAGCGAGCAGCCCTCTTCTCAAAGAAGCTCCACGTGCCACTCGTGCTTTGCAACAAGACCCGTGCACGCGCCAACGTCGTTGAGAGCATCCAGATCATCGGCGACGTCGTAGGCAAGGACGTAGTTCTCGTCGACGACATGGTCGACACCGCAGGCACCATCTGCCGTGCAGCCGACGAAATGTTCAAGGCAGGCGCCCGCAGCGTCCGCGCTGTAGCCAGCCATTGCATCATGTCAGGTCCTGCATCCGACCGCGTACAGGCATCAGCCCTCGAGGAAATCGTCTTCACCGACTCCATTCCATACTCCCAGCGTTGTGCCAAGGTCAAGCAGCTCTCCGTAGCCGACATGTTCGCCCGTGCCATCGACCGCGTATCGCGCGACGCAAGCGTATCGGAGGAATTCGACTTCTAACACATCAATAGAAATACCAAACAAAGCAAAGGCTCCCGGCACATCAACGTGTCGGGAGCCTTCTTTTTTAATAGACGATTAATAATTAGTCCCCTCCTCGCATGGCGCTCCCCCATCCCCTCTCTAAGCCTAGCCCAATAGAAACAAAAGCTTTTAATAAAGCCCTAATAGCCCACTTTCCCCACTTCCACAAGAATAGGGGAAATATGCATGATAAGCAGCGAATTTCTGCTATATACGACTTAAAAGATGCCAAAAACGTTATTCATAGCAGGAAATTCCCGCACACCGAATTTCAAACAACATATACTATCCTATTGAATAAGATATACTATCCTATTGCGGAAGATATACTATCTTATTTGCTATAAGACATAGTCTTATCTTGAAAACCTTATTTAGTATGTCATTCATGTATATTCAATCTACATACCTACATACCAATATACATGCATATACAGGCGTTCAGCGTACTGATATTCTGGCATTTATACATCCGCATGTAGGTATGTATATAGAAAACACACTTTTTCGCATGTTATAATCGCTTCTTTGGTGGGAACATCCTCATGCCAGAGCCATGTAACTGAAGTGGGGTAAGTGTACATTTATGGGTATTTTCCGAGAGACGATTCGGCGATAACGCATACTGCGGAACTGTCCCAGAGAATCATAACAGCGACATAGTAATCGACCTGATGCTAAAGGATTACAACTTCAATCACTCCCCACAACTCATGAAGAGCGATTTCAAGCAACAACTCAAGGCATGGATTGAATGTCAGGAAGGTGTGGAATTCAATCCTCTTGACAAGTGCAACAACAAACAAAACCGTCGCATCAGGTACAAAACTAGCTCGTTCGAGAGTATACCAGTATAATCAAGCAGGACAACGACATCGATTTGTCGTGATCCTGTTAATGATTATTCCTTAAAATTTACATTTACAAGCACAGAGTGTTAAAAAATCTATACGAAACAGCATTTTTATCGAATCAATTGATCCCAATAGTGATATTTTTATTAACTTTGTGAACTTTAGTTGCTAATCGCTTAAAAATTCTCCAATTATAGTTATAGCAATAGCATCAGTACCTATACTCAAAGGTGCTACATCTGATTGATTCGAACAACAAATGAAGGTGACATGATATTTAATTTTACAATCATCATCCCACACTATAATATTCCTGGTCTACTAATCAGGTGCGTTAACTCTATTCCTATTCGTGAAGATATTCAGGTGATTGTTGTAGATGATGGAAGTATCGAGGGGGAAAATTATCCTCGCAATTATAAGGAGTTAACAAGACCGTATCTTGAATATTATCATTATGACCAGCATATCAATGCGGGGTATGCAAGAAATGTTGGTTTGAAACATGCAAAGGGCAAATGGCTTATTTTTGCCGATGCGGATGATTTTTTCACCGATGAATTTTTACATATTCTTGATGAACACCTGAATGCTGAAGAGGATATATTATTCTTCAAGTCAACATCATGTTATTCTAACGACCTGTCAAAAAAAACTGATCGAGCAGAGTTACAAAATAGTTTCATAAATGACTTATTAAGTTCTAAGGGCGGATCGGAAGAAAACATCAGATTATATTATGTATCTCCATGGGGTAAGTTTATCAAGAAGAAATTAGTGGATGAATATCAGATTAAATTTGCTGAAGTTGAATATGCAAACGACATCTATTTCTCTGTGATGACAGGTTTGAAAGCAGACAAGATTATGTGCTTTGACGAACTACTGTATGTGATAACTTATCGTCCAGGATCATTAACGAGTAAACGTTTCAAGAGTGCAAAAGAACTTAGGACTAGAATAGAAGTATTATTTCAAGCACAGAAAATAATAACAGATAGTGGATATAAACTGGAAGTACAACCTGCAACAATTTATCTTCCGCAAGCAGTTGCGACTAATCCTATTGTGTTTTGGGAATACTGGAATAAATTATCCTCTAGTGGTCTTACCAAAAAAAATGCTTTCATTAATATAGTGTCAAAAAGACGCTGGCTAGTGAAGTCAGTTTTTGTACTGATGTTTATTCTTACAAGTCCCTTGTCGCTGTTTTCTCGTTTTATGAAGCAAGATGTAGGCATTTGCTCCAGAATAAATTATTGATGTGGTAATACGACTGATTATAATGTTCATGTGGACAAACTGTTGGGAGGCCGCTCCAATGTTTCTAAATAATGAATGACATGAAAATAGGTATATTAACATTTCATACTGCACGCAATTATGGTGCTGTTCTTCAATGCTATGCTCTGCAGGAAACACTAAAGCAATTAGGTCATGATGTAGAAATCATAGATTATCGCCAGAAATGGATTGAATCTATTTATACAACTTTTAGTTTCCATGTCCTTGCACACAGAAAAGGCTTAAGGAATAAACTGCAATATCTGAAAAACGCCAATAACAGAAGATTAAGAAATAAGCGTTTTAGTGGCTTTGTTAAACACAATTTACAGTTATCAGAACCATGCAATACTGAGCATAATATTCCACAGAGTTATGACTACTATATCATTGGCAGCGATCAACTCTGGAGTACAATTTGTTTAGGAGGAACGTTTGATCCCGTATATTGGGGTGATTTCTGTCATCCAAAAAATAGTCGGATAATAGGATATGCAATAAGTTTAGATAAAGGTTCTATAGACCAAATTGTTAGTAAAAAAATTCCACTCTTTAGTAATTTTTCTTCTCTTTCTCTCCGAGAAAGTTCTGCCATTGAGTCGTTCAAAAGTATTAGTACTTTGCCTTTACGGTTAGCAATAGATCCTACTTTATTATGCAAAAGTACAATCTGGGAAGGTTTGATTAATCACGAATACAAGGACCGTAAGTATATTGTCTTGTATCAAGTAAGATACCCTATTGAGCGTACATTATTATTTAAAAAGTCTAGAAGACTTGCTTTGCAATATGGTTATGAATTGATAATATTGTATCCAACACAATATACAGTAGAAGATTTTATATCCATAATTAAATATGCACAGTGTGTAATAACATCGTCTTTTCATGCAACAGTTTTCTCTTTGGTTTTTGGAACTCCTTTCTACACATACAACCTAAATGATGGAAGGGACGATAGAAACAAGGATCTTTTGGAGCAGGTTGGATGTCTTGATCGAGCAGTCGAAATAAGCTTCGAGCCAAAGAAGATAATACCATTGAATAAACAAATGATTGATGCAAACTTAGAGATAATAAGAAAATCATCACTTGAATTCTTGACATCTTCTTTGAAATAATTGATTGATAAACTAAATGTTATTTATATGAAAACTAAAATTAACAATTTTATTAAATATATAAAACACGGAGGTGTAACGAATGTAAATGTCACATTTGTAAATCCTTCAGAAAGATATGTAGGGAAAAAAGTCTTCGTCTCTGGAGCTAGTGAAGGGATAGGAAAAGCTATTGCTATTGCTTATCTAAATGAAGGTGCAGAAGTAATAGTAACTGGACGTGCAAGGACAAAGCTTGAGGTTCTAGAAAACGAACTAGCGTGCAATAGGTTACATACTTATGTATGGGATGCATCCGATTTCGCTCTTTACAATACTAAATTTATGGAGATGATAGAAATAATGGGGCATATTGATATATTTATAAATAATGTTGGAGGTGGAATCACAAAATATGAGGCAGGGTTGGATTATCCAGAAGATGTTCTTGATAGTACTTTTCAGTTGAATTCAAAAAGTATGTTTCTGTTGTGTCAGCTTGAAGGAAAATATATGATTAATAATAATATACATGGCAATATCCTAAATATCACATCGGTTGCTGGTTTCAAAAAGCAGTTTAATCCTTATGCAATGGCAAAATGGGGATGTAATGCTATTACTGGAGGACTTGCAAGAAAACTTATCCAAAATGATATTGTTGTAAATGGAATTGCCCCAGGTACTTGTTTGACCTCTAACCCTGCGATACCACAAGGAAGGGTGTTTAATGAAAATGCTTATTTCCGTGGACATCCATCGCATAGGTTTACTATGCCAGAGGAGATAGCAAAAGCAGCCCTCTATTTGACGAGTGGAGAAGCTCGACAAATTGTTGGATATGTATTACCTATTGATGGGGGATCCGCAATATGAAGCTTATTCATTAATGCCTCAAGTTTTTTCATGGATATTAATCTTTTTTGCTGAAAGTTGTTATATTGACATTTATAAGACGTTTTCGAGAATATGTATTTCATAAAACAAATAAAGAGAGTTTTATGTTTATTTCAGAAAGAACAAGTGACCTATGCAAATATTACATACTCTACTCCTGCCAATTTACTTGCAGGTAAAAAAATATTAATTATAGGAGGTGGACGTGGACTTGGAGCTGCAATGGCAGAAAAATTCGTAAATGAGGGTGCAGATGTACTTATTTCTGGAAGAAATAATAAAATGTTAAAAGAAACATCAGAGAAAATAGGTTGTAAATACCTTGCGCTTGATGTATCTGACGTACAGAGCCATGATGATTTCATTAGACAAGCAGATGAATCGTTAGGCGGTATGAATGTACTTGTCAACAATGCAGGCATTTCGCTACACGAGAGAACATTCTTTGATGTAACACCTGACTCGTTTGACGAACAGATTAATGTCAATCTAAAGGGCAGTTTTTTTATGGCTCAAAAGATTATTTCTCTCTGGTTAAAGCGCAAACAGGCAGGTACAATTCTGTTTACATCATCAGAAACAGGCGAAATGGCAGATTATAGACCTTATGGTTTTACAAAAGCAATGATTAACAGCATGACCCAAGGACTTGCATGCATGTTTGCAAAAAAAGGAATTCGCATTAATGCAATAGCTCCAGGCGTCACATGCTCAGACATGACAGGTCGTAAGGCTGACGATGACTTGACATTCCGAAAAAATGCTTTAGGCAGAGTGTATCTGCCCGAGGAGGTTGCAGAAACAGCTGCATTTTTGATTTCTGAATGTTCGGGATGTATTTCAGGACAGATACTAACATGCAATAATGGACGTTCTATTAATACAAGGTTGAAACAATACAGTTGAAATGAAGAAGTATTCAAATGACAAAAATGCACTTATGCTTTTATCTCTGTTGAAGGCACATGGTGTAAGAAAAGTTATAGCATCACCAGGGACAATGAATATAGCGATTGTTGGTAGTATGCAACATGACAATTATTTCGAAATGTTTTCTTCTGTAGATGAACGGTCTGCTGCTTACATGGCATGCGGTATGGCAGCAGAAAGTGGCGAGCCTGTAGCAATTGTCTGCACAGAGGCGACAGCATCAAGAAATTATCTCCCCGGTTTGACAGAAGCATATTATCGAAAGCTGCCAGTACTTGCTATTTGCGGTACTCATGGCGAAGAATTCATAGGACATCTCGGGGCCCAAGTGATTGACCGTAGCCAATCACCAAATGATACTATTATTTATAGCGCATCAATAAAACCGGTAACATCCAAGAATATAGCATGGTATAACAATGTAGAAATCAACAAAGCATTAATCAAACTTAGACAAAGAGGAGGAGGCCCTGTCTTAATTAATATTTTTGCAGACGCATATAAACCGTTCAACACAGACGAACTTCCGCCGTGTCGAGTAATTACTCATAAGACGATTGAAGATGTGCTTCCAGATCCACCTATAGGTCGGATAGCTGTATTTGTTGGCGCACATGTGCAAATGTCAGAGACCTTACAAAATGCAATTGATGCATTTTGTGCTTCAAATGATTCCGTTGTATTTTGTGACAACACCAGTGGTTATCAAGGTAAATATCGTTTTCAATCAACCTTGGTACATGGGCAATTTGGACTAAATCATAATATTGACAACCCAGAATTATTGATACACATAGGAGAGGTATCAGGTGATACATATACCACCAGCCATCTGAAGCCAAAACAAGTGTGGCGTGTAAGTCCGGACGGAGAGGTAAGAGACTTGTTTAAAAGACTAAGTGTAGTCTTTGAGATGACAGAACAAAGTTTTTTCGAGCATTATACCTCGGAGGCTGAAGCGAATGATTCTTATTTCAATGAGTGCAAGATTGCTCTTCAGAATGCACAGAAGAGCATTCCGGAATTCGGATTTGGCAATATATATGTAGCTAGTGTACTGACTCCCATCTTACCCCAAAATAGTGTTATTCACTTCGGAATATACAATTCTCTTCGCACTTGGAATCTGTTTATGTTAGACCATTCCATCCATTCCGCTTGTAATGTTGGTGGTTTCGGCATTGATGGTTCATGTTCTACGCTTATTGGTGCCGCTTTATGTAATCCAGACAAATTATATTTCTTGTGTATTGGTGATCTGGCATTCTTTTATGATTTGAATTCTTTAGGAAACCGTCATTTACCCTCCAATGTCCGAATTATTTTAGTCAATAATGGGTGTGGAGTAGAGTTTCAGCAGAAGGATCATCCTGGCTCTCGTTTTGGAAAGGATGCCGGTCTTTATGTGGCTGCAGCAGGTCATTTCGGCAATAAATCTTCCCAATTAGTAAAACATTATACAGAGGATTTGGGATTTGACTATAGATCGGCAAGTAGCAAAGAAGAGTTAGACAATGTAAAAGAATGGTTTGTTGATTCTACAAAGTCAAGCTCACCAAAGTTCCTTGAAGTCTTTGTTCTATACGAAGATGACGTAAATACGCTAGATTCCCTCCGACATTCATTGCCTGATGAGCGTTCATTGGTTGATAAAATGAAGACTGCTGCCAAAAATGAATTAAAGAAATTTGTAAAAAAGTACATATAGTTTTAGATGAAATTTGGAATATTAACATATCATCGTACGAACAACTATGGTGCATTGTTGCAAGCCGTAGCTACCCGCTACTATTTGCAGAAGCAAGGACATGAAGTGTACTATATCGATTATTGGCCAGATTATCACCGAGATATGTATGCCTTATTTGACCAAACGCGTTACGCGCGTAGTGGGTTGCTGATGAAATTATTAATTATAGGACATACTTTGATAAACTACAGTGGAAGGAAGGCAAGAATCAAGAGATTTGAGCCATTTATTGCAAAATATATAGCACCATATTGCAAACCTTATACAGGATACGAACATTATGAAGTAGTAATATATGGAAGTGACCAGATCTGGCGTAAACAGATTTCATATGACAACAGATTCAATCATGTCTATTTTGGAAATAATAAAATCAATGCTGATAGGCACATTGCTTATGCCGCCAGTATGGGCGAGATCAACATTTCGGAAAGAGATCGGATATTCCTTAAAGATAGCCTGAAAAAATTTGATAGCCTTATGGTGCGAGAAGATGATCTTAATCAGTTACTGCACGAACTTGGGTTCAGTGAAGCGAGAGTTGTTCTCGACCCGACATTGCTTCTGACATCGGGTGAATGGGATATGTTGATGCCAATTAACAGACTTGTCAAAGAACCTTATGTTATGCTATACCAAATGGATAATTCCATCTCTCGTAAGCACGCAAAAGAGTTTGCCAAAAAACGTAATCTAAAATTAGTGATACTGGGAGCAAAATACGACTGTAAACATCCAAATGATATCACCACCACAACACCTGAGGAGTTTCTTTCTCTTATCAAATATGCAGATGTGGTACTTACGAGTTCATACCATGGACTTGTATTTTCCATTAACTATAAAAAAAATTTTTATTGCTCATTTAAAAACACTAACAGAGCAAAAACAATACTAGCCGCGATTGGATTGGAAAATAGGATGATGGAGGCAAGACAGGCATTACCAGAAATAGACCCGGAAATTAATTGGGATGCTGTGTCTGATCAACTAAAACAATATAGAAATAACAGTAAAAACATTTTCCAACAATCAATAACAACAACCTGAATGTCCAGACATGTTCAATCATATTCAGAATTTATTATGATTAAAGAAGTTTTTGAACCTACTACAGACTATAAAGCATTATGTGTTTGTATAACGTACAATCAATCACAATATATAACGCAAGCGATGGATGGCTTTACACGACAAAAGACCAGCTTTCCATACGTATGCTGCATAGTGGATGATGCAAGCAGTGACAATGAGCCAGAGGTAATAGAGGAGTATATAAACCAACATTTCATACCAGAAACTCGAGAAATATTAGATTTGCCATCTGCCAAGCTAATTATAGCAGTACATGCAGAAAACTGTAACTGTACATTTGCTGCTATCTTGTTAAAGACAAATCTATGGATGAATCCGGAAGAGAAAGATAAGCTTATTGCTCCATGGAGATCGCATAGTGAGTATGAGGCACTATGTGATGGGGATGATTATTGGTTTGATTATGAAAGTTTACAAAAACAAATTTCTTTTTTAGACAAAAACCCTGATATCGGTTTTATATATGCTAAAGCTCACCGTCTGAAAGATGGGGAAAATGAGTACTCCGGAGTTTGGGGCAGGGGTATCTCTAACTACATGGAACTGTTGACAGAATCAAGTTGCATACCTACTTCAACGGCTTGTTACAGAACGAAATTAGCAACAGAATATCATGCAATGCGTAAAAACGATCCCATATGGCCGTTGCCCGATGTAACACTTTGGATGTTCATGCTATATAGAACGAAAGTGTATTTTGTCGATGAATTTATTGCTGTATATCGAGAACTTCCGGAATCTGTATCTCACTCATTGGATTTTTACAGGAAATTGTCTTTTTGCGAAGCTGCTTATGATTGCAGAGCGTTTTATGCAAAGAGATATTGGGGAGATAGTGCGGAAAAAGCTGTGCGGGAAAAGCAGATAAGAATTGCAGCAAACATGAGTTTGCGTGTATCAAAATTCCACAAGAAAGATTTGCTTAGTCGCATGCTCAAATATAAGATATTTGATATAAAGTTATTCATGCTGGTTTTACTTTCGTATACATGGTTGACGAGACACATATATAAGCATACAAAATCAATATTCAAGATAATGAGATGATACACTATAAAAATTAGATGTTTTTTATAATTATGTTATATTGGTAAGTCACAGTTTAAGAAATAATGAATCCTAATGAAGTAATCTCCCATATTGAGTCAAAGAAGAAATGGCTTGATGTGGACATCAAAGGACTCTGGCGATACAGAGACCTTTATTACATGTACATCAAACGTGACATCATCACGCAATACAAGCAGACGATTTTAGGACCTGCGTGGTATCTCATCCAGCCACTCTTCACCACCATCATGTATATGTTCGTTTTCGGTGGTCTGGCTGGCATCTCTACAGATGGTGTGCCACAGCCATTGTTCTATATGTGCGGTATTTGTCTTTGGCAGTACTTCAACAGCTGTTTCACCTCATGCAGCTACGTATTCGTAGCCAACCAAAGAGTCTTTGGAAAGGTATATTTCCCACGCCTAGTAGTCCCATTGAGTTCTGTCACCAGCAATCTCATACGTTTTGGTATCCAGTGGCTTATGTTCGTGCTTATCCTTATTTATTATATCGTCTTCAAGGACTATGCCCCAAGTTTCGGCTTTATCAACGACTATGGCATGAGGGTAGGACTATTGTTAACGTTTGTGTTCCCCATCATCAGCGTCTTCATGATAGGTATGCACGCAATGTCCTGGGGACTAATCATCACTTCTCTCACCACTAAGTATCGTGACCTCAATATGCTCATCGCCTTCGGTGTCCAACTCTTGATGTATGCCACCCCTGTGATATACCCACTTTCCTTCGCACCAGAAAAATATCGTTCGATTATTAATATCAATCCTCTCACTCCAATCTTCGAGATTTTCAAATACACCTTTGTGGGTGCCGGTACCCTTGACATTATCAACCTCGCATACAGTGCCTTTACCCTTTGCATCGTGATGTTCTTCGCTGTTATTCTCTTCAACCGAACAGAACAACGCTTTATGGATACTGTGTAATCTTCAGGTGAGTACTCAAACAAAAGAATAAATTTTTGGGAATATGTTAGATAAAAATATAGCAATAGAATTCAATAATGTTGGTAAGCAATACCGTCTGGGACTTGTCGGTACTGGAACCCTCAAGCACGACCTTAACCGCTGGTGGCAGACCACGATACTCGGTAAGGAAGACCCATATCTCAAAATCGGCGAAGTCAATGACCGATCCACAAAAGGTAACTCGGACTATGTCTGGGCACTGAAAGACATCAGTTTCAAGATCGAGCAAGGTGACGTTGTTGGAATCATTGGCAAGAATGGAGCAGGCAAGAGTACCCTACTAAAGCTCCTCAGCCACATTACAGCCCCAAGCACAGGCACTATCGCCTATAGAGGACGTATAGCATCATTACTTGAAGTTGGCACAGGCTTCCACCCAGAGATGACTGCCAGACAGAATATATACATGAATAGTTCAATCATGGGCATGACCAAGCATGAAATTGACATAAAACTCGATGAGATAGTTGACTTCGCAGGCATCGAACGCTACCTTGATACCCCAGTAAAGCGTTTTTCCTCAGGCATGACTGTTCGTCTTGGCTTTGCTGTTGCTGCATTCCTCGAACCCGAAATCCTCGTTGTTGACGAAGTTCTCGCTGTTGGCGATGCTGAATTTCAGAAGAAAGCAATCGGTAAGATGAAGGATGTATCGTCTTCTGGGGGAAGAACAGTATTGTTCGTTTCTCATAACATGACAGCTGTAAAGCAACTTTGCAAGAGTGGCATTATATTAGAGAATGGACAAATCTCATATTCTGGAACCTCAGAAAATGCTATCGAAAAATATTTTGCTTTTGATCCTAATGAAATGGCGAAACCGTTTTGTAAAAGAACAGATCGTTATGGAAACGGAAAAATTAGAGTCAACAACATAATTCTCAGGAATATCAATGGCAAAGAAATGACGGAGGCATTCGTTGGCCAATATTTGAGGATAGAGTTCCATATTGATGTTGAAGAAGGTATTGATTTGTCAAACATGGTTGTGATATGTGCTTTTCTGGATATGTTTGGTAGGTCATCTGTAACCTGGGGGTCTGATGAAATTGCCCACGATTTCGGAGGAATAAAGGATGGTGTATTCTCGCTTGTTATTCCTTCTCTGACATTGCGGCCAAATACGTACAATCTCAAGTTCGTTATTTCTCTTAATACGACAAAACTAAAGGATTTGTGTGATGCGATGAATGGAGCATTACAGTTAACAATACTAAATGACGATTTCTTCTCTAAAGGAATCAATCTGCATGCAAATAGGGGATATTCTGCTATAATGCCTGCAAATTTTGAATAATCTCTGTTCCACGTCATTTAAAGGCAAATCTATTTTGTTTATTGATAGTAGGAAAAGATTATTTTGCTCTTAGCAGTTTGACTCCCGCCCGGGTAAACATGAGAGAATCGTGGGTATGGTTCCGTGATACGCAGATTGCAGACCCATATCAAGAATCTATTTACGCTATCGCAAAAAAAGTGGGCACCCGGATAAGGGTGTCCACTTTCGATATGAATGATGGGTGGGAATGCTTACAATCCGAAAAGGATCTTGAGGCCTCCGTCTACTCCGCTGAAGCCCATGAATGCCATGGCAAGGAGGGATGCGGTAACGAGGGCGATTGGCACGCCACGGAAGGATTTTGGCACTTCCACCATCTCGAGCTGCTCGCGAAGACCTGCGAAGAGGACCATGGCGAGAAGGAAGCCGATACCTGTAGAGAGGGCGTAGACGATGCCTTCAAGGAAGTTGTAATCCTTCTGGATGACGAGGATGGCAACACCAAGAATACAGCAGTTGGTAGTGATGAGCGGAAGGAACACGCCAAGGGCCTGATAAAGGGCTGGCATGGTCTTCTTGAGCACGATCTCAATCATCTGCACGAGGGCTGCGATGACGAGGATGAAGGCTATGGTCTGCAGGTATTCGAGATTGTAGACATCGAGCACGAACTTCTGAATGCAATAGGTTACTGCCGTTGCAATGACGAGCACCACGGTTACGGCAACTCCCATTCCGGATGCTGTATCAACCTTCTTAGACACGCCAAGGAAAGGACAGATACCAAGGAACTGAGCGAGAACAACGTTGTTGACGAAGATCGCTGTGATAATGATAAGAATCAAACTTAATACTGAATCCATAGTTTATGCCTTTTTGAAGATTTTGTTAAACAGTACGATGAGATAGCCGAGCACGAGGAATGCTCCTGGTGCAAGGACGAACATAAGCATACCGTACGACTCGCCCCAGAGTGTCTGTCCGAAGATAGCACCAGTGCCGAGGAGCTCACGTACTGCACCGAGGGATGTGAGACCAAGGGTGAAGCCGAGACCGATACCGATACCATCGAAGATGGATGCCACAGGACCGTTCTTGGCTGCGAACGACTCAGCACGTCCGAGGATGATACAGTTGACTACGATAAGTGGGATGAAGAGGCCGAGGCTCTTGTCCACATCCGGAGCGTACGCCTTGATTAGCATCTGAAGCACGGTAACGAGCGATGCGATAACCACGATGTAGGATGGGATGCGCACCATGTCAGGGATGAGCTTCTTGATGAGTGAGATGATGAGGTTTGAGACGATGAGGACTGCCATTGTGGCGAGACCCATCGACATACCATTGATTGCAGATGAAGTGGTACCGAGTGTTGGACACATACCCAAAAGAAGGACGAACGTAGGATTCTCCTTGATGATACCATTCACCAAAACTTTTATATTACTCATAGTTTTGTTTCCTTTCTTTTAAGTTATTATTCCTTACACTTGCCGCAGCAATCCTTGCCTTCACCTTTGGAGGCATGAGTGCTGTCGCACTCTGCGCCTTCAGCCTGACAATCGGCACACTCGCCTTCTGCACCACACTGGTGGGCTTCCTTAGCCTGTGTAGTGGCTGAAGTAGTGGCGTCGCTGCCTGCTATGATCTTGTCGTAGGCGTTCTGAATAGCGAGGAGGAAGGCACGTGAGGTGATGGTAGATGCTGTGATGGCATCGATGTCGCCACCGTCCTTTGATACTGTGAAGTTGCATGAACCTGGGTTCTTGCCAAGGATCTTGTCCTGGAACCACTCGCCTGCCTTGGCACCGAGACCCGGTGTTTCTGCATGCTCGAGAACTGTGTAGCCCTTGATGGTTCCTTCGTTGTCGAAACCTACGAGGACCTTGAGCGGACCGCCGAAACCGTTGCTTGTGCTGACTACTGCCTTACCGAGCGATGCACCCTGTGCGTCAGATACGGAGTAGGATGTGAAGGCGTCAATCTCTTCTGGGTCGGATACCAGGATGTCGTCCGATCCCATGACGGCCTTGATACCGGCAGCGAGGTTTTCAGCATTGATTTTCTCAATCTGTGGAGCTGTAACGGAGTTGACATAAGCCAAAACAAATCCAGCTACGAGTGCGATGACTGTGAGCACCGCAACCATATTTACTAATGATGATTTAAGCTTTTCCATATCGTTACTTCTTTGCTGGCACCTCACCGAAGCGCTTTGGTTTGAACTTGCTGTTGATAAGAGGCACGAATGCGTTCATGATAAGGATGGCAAACGACATACCTTCTGGGTATGCTCCCCAAGTACGGATGATGAGGGTGAGAAGACCGATTGCAATACCGTATACGAGCTGTCCGCTTTTCGACATTGGCGATGTGACATAGTCGGTGGCCATGAAGATGGCACCAAGGAGGAGACCACCCGAGAGTACCTCAGCTACAGGATTGGCATACTGAACTGGGTTAATGAGCGAGAGGAGTCCAGAGAACACGAACACCGTTGCGATGATGCTGACAGGGATGTGCCATGTGATAACTTTCTTTACGAGGAGGATGACAAGGCCGAGGAGCATTGCGAGTGCACAAACCTCACCAAGACATCCACCTGTGTTGCCAAGGAGCATATCGCTGACTGATGGGAGCTGGCTGAGGGCAGAAGTGTCGCCCTTGAATGCCTGCGACATGAGTGCGAGCGGTGTAGCTCCTGTCTCTGCATCGAGGTAGGTGCCGAAGCCCTGACCTGGGAGTGGCCATGTGGTCATGTCGACTGGGAAGGAGATGAGGAGGAAGGCACGACCTGCGAGAGCTGGGTTGAAGAGGTTGCAACCGAGTCCGCCGAAGGTCATCTTAACTACGCCAATAGCGAAGATGGCACCGATGACGATGATCCATGGTGCGATGTTGCTTGGCATGTTGAAGGCCAGGAGTATACCTGTGAGGGCTGCTGAGCCATCGCATACGGTACACTTGCTGCTGCCAAGGAGGAACTTATTGATAACCCACTCAGTCAGCACGCACGCAGCTACCGAGATAGCTGTGGTTATGATTGCACCCATGCCAAACGAGATGAACGAACAGATGAGAGCTGGTACAAGGGCAAGGATTACCCAGTACATGTTCTTCTGAACTGAATCACCCGAATGTACATGTGGTGAAAGTGATACAACTAATTTATTCATAATAGAGACCCTCTCCGCCCTTCGGGCACCTCCCCCGTGGAGGGGAGACCTGCGGTTGGTTTGAGGGAGTTTTAATTATTATTTACTTTTTTTATACTAATCCGTCAATTCATATAGCGATTTCAAGTTCCCAGTCTATCCGGATGGCTCTCCCCTTAACGTGGGAGATGTCCGTTAGGACAGAGGGGGTCTTCTCACTTTGCCTGTCTTGCACGGATGATACCCATAACAGTTTGTTTTCCTAAGCGAATCAGATCGAGCATTGGACGGTTGGAAGGACAAGTGAACTGGCACGAACCACACTCAATACATGAGGTGATGTCCTCAGCCTCTACCCTTTCCCACATCTGCTTGCCACTGGCTGTAGCGAGGAGGTATGGTTCTAGACCCATTGGGCAGGCGCCTACACACTTGGCACAACGGATACATGGCTGTGGTTCGCCACGGCGCGCTTCCTTGTCGTTCATGATGAGGATGCCCGACGATCCCTTGCAGATTGGCACCTCGGTGTTGACGAGTGCCTTACCCATCATAGGACCACCGCCGATGACCTTGCCTGTGTCCTCAGGAAGACCTCCGCAAGCATCGATGAGCTGGCTCATTGGAGTACCCATACGAGCGAGGAAGTTGCTTGGCTGCTTGAGGCTCTTACCTGTCACGGTAACGATGCGTTCGAAGAGCGGTTTGTTCTTCATAACTGCCTCATAGACAGCATAGGCAGTACCTACGTTCTGAACTATTGCTCCAACATTGACTGGGATGGCTGGAGGAGCTGGTACCTGACGACGAACAACGGCGTCGATGAGCTGCTTCTCACCTCCCTGTGGATACTTGGTCTTGAGAGGTACGACCTCAATGTTTGGATACTGCGCCTTGCACTTCTCGGTAAGGAGCTTGATGGCATCTGGTTTGTTCTCCTCGATGCCGATGTAACCCTTATTGACCTTACCACCCTTCATGAGGAGGTCGACTCCGACGAGGATCTCGTCAGCCTTCTCAAGCATGAGACGATGGTCAGCTGTGAGGTAAGGCTCACACTCTACGGCATTGATGATAACCCACTCTGGCTTTGCACCAGGAGGAGGACAGAGCTTGACGTGGGTTGGGAAGCAGGCACCACCCATACCGACCACGCCGGCAGCCTTGATCTTGTTTACGATTTCCTCAGGAGTAAGTTCTGGCTTATCCTTGAGAGTAACGAGTGTCTCGCTACGATCGATGGATGGTTCCCATTCATCACCTTCCACGGTAATGTAGACCGCTGGCTTTGCATAGCCACTGGCATCGATAACGGTGTCGACCTTGAGCACTGTACCGCTGACGCCAGAGAAGATAGGCGCAGAGACAAATCCGCCGGCTTCAGCAATCATGGTACCAACCTTGACCTTGTCGCCCTTCTGGACAATGCACTTGGCTGGAGCACCGATGTGCTGACCCATAGGATAAACTGCAACCTTTGGAAGTTCAGCCACCTTGATTGGCTGATCGGCAGAGAGCTTGTTTTCAGCTGGGTGAACACCACCTATTCTAAATGTTTGCATAAAATCCTTTCTTATTTAAGACCAAGCAGAATCATCTGGCTTGGTGGGAGTGGAGCGTCTGTACGCTTTGTATCAAAATTAGTTTCCTTTGCAG
>JAKSLM010000002.1 GCA_024401225.1 Bacteroidaceae bacterium
TTCTCCGCGGTAGAAATACGTTGCAAAGGTAAGCGGAAAATCGGGAACCACCAAAAAGCAAGTCCGAAGTGTTAAAATCTAATATCTATTGATAATCAACTGATTATCTCTATGTGTTTTTCGTTATTTATGGTTGTTTTGAGGTCTCTAAATACTACACCCGAATGCATGTTCCCCTATACTAGTTACTGAGTTTGGGATTGTAATAGACGTGAGACTTGAACATTGGTAGAACGAGTAATTGCAAATTGTTGTTATGGAATTTGGAATGTTGATTGACATGAGCGATGAGCATTGAGAAAACGCCTGAATTCCTATTCTAGTCACAGAGTTGGGTATTGTGATGGATGCTAAGTTCTTACAACCTAAAAATGCTTGGTCACCTATGCTGGTGACGGTATAAGTTTCTCCATTATAGAAAATAGACGAAGGTATTGTTACCGAGTCGTTATAATTTCCTCTTGTCACCTCTGCGGTCTTCGCCTTTTTCACTACATTATAATAAATGCCATCAATCTCAACATCGTATGCATAGGATGCGATGGAGAAAACAAGGCACATGAGTGTAAGAATGAGTTTGTGTGAGTTTTGCCTCATAAAAATAATGTTTAAAAGTTAATGAATTCGGTTCTTTTCTTGTGTTGCTGTTCATCTTCCTATCCTCCAACAAAATGCGCAGGCAATTCTTGCCTTACACAGCGGTGGTAGGAAAAACCGGTACAAACAGACAAGAACACCCACGCAATACGTGAGTATTCGCCAATCTGTTCTCGGTTTGTATAGTTTAAGCTTCCTACACTTCCTGTGTACTTGAACAAATAGCAAACACTATTATTATATGTCATCCAAACTGAAATATTCCGAATGAATGCTGCAAAGATAATGCATTCAGATGAAAGAACCAAAACAAAATGTAGAAAACTGATAGCGGATAGAAATTTTTGTTTTCTTAAAAACTTTAAAAGTTCACTTTTACTACTTAAGATTGTGTTCCAATGTTCCAAACATTCCAGCTAAAAACTTAAGTTTTTAGCTTTTGACTTTAATTTTGTTTTTTTCACTCACTCTAAGTTGTAATTTGATTGGAATATTGGAATGATTAGTCTATATGCCTTTGCAACGCTCTGTTATATAATATTATATGTGCATTGTGTAAAGTTCCAAATGCATTCCAAAAGCATTCCAAAGTTCCATAAATATTCCAATTTTCAATGAAAGGAACTATATTTTTGGAAGAGGGCTTATGGTAAGTTGACCGAATCCTTGCAAGAACTTTATCAATGCCTTGCAAAGAATAAGCAAAGTCCTTGCAATGTGTAGGCGATGTCCTTGCAAGAAGTTGACAGTTTCTTTACTAAGGTTGAATCTACCAGCCTTGGTTGGTAGGTGGAAGTGTTATTCGGATATGGGTGAAAGGTAATAAGGATTTTGTAAAATGGTATAAGGTTTTGAGCGAAATGGTATATAGTTGTAAGTAAAATGGTATAAGGATTTGATGATTTCTTTATACCATTTTTCTTATTTTTGCTTATCTTCAAAAGTGAGTTTTTAGAACTTTTAAAGGTATTTTAAAAACAAAATATTTTGACATTGCAATCTGTTGATCTCTGAATTTAGAATTCTATAAGCAAACGGGCATTTATCTGTCTGCCGGTAAGGTAGTTTGGTACTGCATACTGGTTACTGGTGATGTCAGACACCCAGTAGTAACTATTGACATTACTGATGCCGAGGATGTTGAAGGCATCGATGCCGAGCCAGATGTTGCGGAAGTTGTTGGCAAACTGTGAATACATGCTGCGATCCTCATTCTTCAACAGACGATAGGAGATGCCGAGGTCCACACGACGATAGGTACTCATGCGGAACACCTGTTTTTCGCGTCCCTTGTGAGGTGGACCAAATGGCAAGCCACCTGCAAAGTGGCCCTGGACTGTGACTTTCCAACGGTCGGTGTTTGGGAAATAGTCGGAGAAGAAGACGGAGAAGTTGTAGCGTTGGTCGGTAGGACGTGGCACGTAGCGGCTCCATCCGTTGGCACCAAGTATCTTTTCTTCAGTCTTCATGATGCCGAGACTAACCCACGAGTCGGTACCAGGCACAAATTCACCATACAGCTTGAGGTCGAGTCCTGTGGCATAACCTTTGGCTATGTTACCACCATAGTAGACCACTCGTACATTGTCTACATTGTAAGGGATGAGGTTGTCAAGCACCTTGTAGTAGGCTTCGGCTGTGAATTTGAATGGTCGCTGATAGACGCGGAACTTGTAGTCCATACCGAGAAGGAAATGGATGGAACGCTGCGAATGGATGTCTTTGTTAAGATAGGCAAAGGTGTTACCATCGACGGTCGTTGTGTCGCGCATCTCTTTATAGAATGGTGTCTGATAGTACAATCCTGTAGAGAAGCGAGCGGTGATGTTGTCGTTGCTGCTTGGGATGAAGGCAATCGTGGCGCGTGGCGAGAAGAGCCATTCGCGATTCCAACTCCAATGAGTGAGACGGGCTCCGTAGTTGATGACGATCTCGCCTTCCTTGAATTCATGCATCCATCGGTCCTGAGCAAAGATTTCGAGATGATTGCTCGATTCTGCATTCTTCGAATTCATGTTGTATATAAGGTCGAGTCGAGTGGCGGTGTGGGGGAGTGAGTAGCCTGACGAATCGCGGAATTCCCATTCCCTCATGGACTCGTTGACTTTCTCAAATTTCATAAGAGCTCCATAGCGGAACTCATGTGCCTTGATGCGCGATTTGCCTTCGAGACCTACGTTGATCATCTGGGCATTAAGTCGGTTGCGTGCATGCTCGAGGTAGGTACCTATGCCGAGGCTTTCGTCCTCTCCATCCTGATTGAGCCAGTACTGACCTTGTATGTCGTAGGTTTCACGCTCCTGAGTCTTGAATGCAGAGAGATTGAGAGTGAGGTTGTTGTATGGATTGAAATTGTGAGTGGTGGAAAATGCTCCGAAATAGGTGTTGAACTTGTCTTGTTCCTGACCATCGAAGTAGACCTTGAATTCCTTCACATCCTCCGATGTGCCGAACTTGGTGCTTCGGTTGGTTGGCACGAATTTGTAATCGTTGGTGCTGACCACGCCTATGAAGTCGAACGTCCATCGCTGGTTTGGCGAATAACTAATGTAGGTCTGATAGTCGAAGTCGCGCGGATCGTATTCGCCCTTGGTGTCGGTAGTGGAAAGGAGGTTCTTCATGGTCTTGTAGCGCACGGAGTGAGACATGGAGAATTTCTTCGTACCATATCCAACATAAGCACTTGCACCGAGCAGGGATGCACTCAAGCTGGCTTCAAATCCCTGTACCTTCTTGTATGTGATGTCAAGCACGGACGACATCTTCTCGCCATAGCGTGCTTCGAATCCTCCGGCTGAGAAACCTACTTTCTCTACCATGTCGGGATTGATGATGGAGAGTCCTTCTTGCTGACCGCTTCGGATGAGGAGTGGACGGTAGACTTCTATTCCGTTGATGTAGACTGAGTTCTCATCGAACGATCCACCTCGTACGTTGTATTGGTTCGAAAGCTCGTTGCGCGAACTCACGCCTGCTTGCGACTGTATGAGTTTTTCAATGCCGCCTCCGCTGGCGTTTCCCATGTGTTTCATGTCCTTTAATGACACATCGGTCATGGTGTTGGTCTGTCGCCTTATCTCATTGACTTCCACATCGCCAAGTTCGATGCTGTTGGGCAGAAGCTGGATGTTGATGGTTACGGTATCGGTGGGATTCTTGAGGGTGCGCTTCTTGGTCATGTAACCGATGAATGAATACACGATGACCATCGAATCCTGGCTTTCGCATGTGAACTGGTAGTGTCCCTTGAGGTCGCACGTTGTGCCAAAGGCTTGCCCCTCGACACGTACCTGTGCCAATTCGATAGGCTGCTTGTTGTCATCGGTCACCTGTCCGCGTATGGTTACGCTTTGTGCATTGGCGACTGAAGCCTCTAAATATATAATAAGGTATAATATGAATCTGCAGAATCTTTTCATACTTTTATATAACGAAGCATCGGCTTTTTTATTGTTCTGTACGATGCATATTAGGTGGGTTTTATGCAGAAAACATACTGAATTGTTACTTTATTTGTCAAATATTTTGATTGTATTGTAAAAAGTTCCTATATTTGTAACGTAAAACAAGAATACTAATAAAAACAATCTATCCTAAATAATGAAAAAAATATTAGTTTCAATCTCACTCTTCATCACATCGGCAGTTTGCGTGCTTGCTCAGCAGACTCCGAAGTATGTGTTTTATTTTATTGGTGACGGAATGGGTGTGAATCAGGTGAACGGTACAGAAACCTATATGGCCGCAATAGAAGGCAGAATTGGCACGAAGCCACTTACATTTGCCGATTTCCCATACACAGCGATGGCTACTACCTACAGCGCCTCGAACGGTATTACCGACTCTGCTGCAGGTGGTACTGCTCTTGCTACAGGTGCGAAGACATATAATGGATGCCTCGGTTTGCGTCCTGACAGCATTACGCCTTTATCTTCAGTTGCCGTATGGGCAAAGCAGGCAGGTGCTGCGGTAGGCGTAAGCACAAGCGTGAGTGTGGACCATGCTACTCCAGCATCGTTCTATGCTCATCAGAAGGATCGCGGCATGTACTATGAAGTGGGACTCGACTTGATCAAGAGTGGATTTGATTTCTTTGCAGGAAGCGATTTCCTCAAACCTGAGAGCAAGACTCCAGGCCAAGACCTCTATACTCTTTGCCAAAATGCGGGCTACACCATTGCTCGTGGTTACAAGGACTATCAGAAGAAGACTAAGAAGGCTGACCGCATGATCATGTTTCAGACTGAGGCTGCTTCAAAGGTGGACCGCACAGCCATTCCTTATGCTATCGACCGTAAGAAGGGCGATATGACTCTGCAGGAGATCACTCGTGCCGGAATCAACTTCCTCTATAAGAAGAATCCAGACAAGTTCTTCCTTATGGTAGAAGGTGGAAAGATCGACTGGGCTTGTCATGCTAACGATGCTGCAACAACATTCCTTGAGATTATGGACATGGACGATGCCGTTCGTGTAGCATACGAATTCTATTGCCAGCATCCAGACGAAACACTCATTGTCATCACAGCCGACCATGAGACTGGTGGTCTCGGACTCGGAAACGGCGACTACGTGCAGCGTAGCCAGTATCTGCGCAACCAGAGCATGAGCGCTCCTGCCTATAGTGACTACATCAGCAATCTGCGCAAGAAGGCTGGCAGCAAGTTCACTTATCAGTTGGTTAAGGAAGACCTGAAGAAGAACTTCGGATTCTGGAAGGAAATAAGCCTCGATGAGTATCAGGAGGATCAGCTTCAGCGTGCCTTCGACAAGATTGTCTCTGATCAGGACAAGGGTGCAAAGAGTATGTATGCCTCTGAGAGTGCATTCGGCAATCTGGTGAAGAGCATCATCAACCGCCGTTCTCGCCTTGGTTGGACTTCTGGTTCGCACACTAATGGCTATGTACCAGTATTTGCCATTGGTGCAGGTGCAGAGACATTCCACGGACGAATCAACAATATTGATATCCCAGTAATGATTGGTAAGGTGGCAGGTTATTGTACTTCAAATCCTAACGACTAATCGAGCATTGTTCTATTTGAAGAAAACAACAAGATATACTATCTTATTTTGAAAGATATACTATTCTACGAAATAAGATAGTATATCTTTTCTATGAGTCCTTACTGCATAAACAAAATAATACCGTAAGCTTCACATAGGGCCTACGGTATTATTTTTTTGTTTTCAACGTAATGTTGCTGTTCACTTTGTTCAAGAGTTTACAGTATTTCTTTGAATGTTGAAGTCAGAACGGGTTAATACTGCTCGTTCTCGTTAGGGAAGTCACCTTCCTTCACGTCCTCCACATAGTGTCCGATTGCATCGGTCATGATGGTGTTAAGGTCGGCATAGCGACGAAGGAACTTAGGGCTGAATCCCTGTGTCATGCCAAGCATATCGGCAATCACAAGCACCTGTCCGTCACATTTGCCACCAGCACCGATACCGATGATTGGAATGGTGAGTTCGCTTGCCACTCTCTCTGCAAGCTTGGCTGGAATCTTCTCGAGTACGATGGCAAAGCATCCAGCCTCTTCAAGTGCATGAGCATCGGCGATAAGCTTGTTTGCCTCGGCTTCTTCCTTGGCACGCACGCTGTAGGTACCGAACTTATTGATAGCCTGAGGTGTGAGACCGAGGTGTCCGCATATTGGAATGCCTGCATCGAGAATCTTCTTTACTGCAGGCAGGATCTCCACTCCTCCTTCGAGCTTGAGGGCATCGCAATGAGTCTCCTTCATGATGCGGATAGCATTGCTTACAGCCTCGGTTTCGTTGACCTGATAAGTACCGAAAGGCATGTCGCATATTACGAGGGCACGCTTCACGGCTCTTACCACCGCCTTGGCATGATAAATCATCTGATCGAGAGTGATAGGGAGAGTGGTCCAGTTGCCTGCCATCACGTTCGATGCGCTGTCGCCTACGAGAATCACGTCCACTCCGGCTCCGTCTGTAATCTGGGCTGTAGTGTAGTCATATGAGGTGAGCATGGCAATCTTCTTGCCTTCTTGTTTCATCTGGATGAGTCGGTGAGTAGTCACCTTTCTTTGGTCATCAACTAAATAACCTGCCATTGTTTGTTTCCGATTTATAGTTTTAATGTTGAAATAGTATGTGAATATGATTGGATAGTATAAGTCAATCCGCATCATTTTCGTTGCAAAAGTACGGATTTTTCTTTTAAAAGCATTCAAATATCAATTATTTCACTCTTATTCTTCATATTTTTAAGAAAAAATTGTGTGAAGTAAATAATTTGTACTAATTTTGTAAATCGAAACACTCAATTTCGGTATAACCTGAACCTAAATTAACTGTTCCAAGTAAGGAAAACAAAAAAGATAACGCTATTACAATAAATTATTTATACACCTTAAATAAAAAAAAGTATTTTTCTATGGCTCAGAAAAGAGTTTATACCTTCGGTGCTGGTAAGGCAGAAGGTGACGCTTCTATGCGTGAGGCACTTGGTGGTAAGGGAGCAAACCTTGCCGAGATGAACCTTATCGGTGTTCCAGTACCTCCAGGTTTCACAATCACAACTGATTGTTGTAATGAATATTATGAAGTAGGTGAGGAGAAGATCAAGGAACTCCTTCAGGACGAAGTGATGGCTGCTGTAGCTCACACAGAGGAGCTCATGAACAGCAAGTTCGGTTCGGTTGAGAACCCACTTCTCGTTTCTGTACGTTCTGGTGCTCGTGCTTCAATGCCAGGTATGATGGATACCATCCTCAACCTCGGTCTCAATGATGAAGTAGCAGAAGGTCTTGTAAAGAAGACAAACAATCCTCACTTCGTATATGACTCATACCGTCGTTTCGTACAGATGTATGGTGACGTTGTAATGGGTCTCAAGCCAGTCAACAAGGAAGATATCGACCCATTCGAGGCTATCATCGAGAAGGTGAAGGAAGAGCAGGGCGTAACACTCGACAAGGACCTCTCTGTTGAGTCGCTCAAGAAGCTTGTTGCCCTCTTCAAGGCAGCTATCAAGGAGCAGACTGGTCAGGACTTCCCAACTGATCCTATCGTTCAGCTCTGGGGCGCTATCTGCGCTGTGTTCCGTTCATGGATGAACGAGCGTGCTATCCTCTACCGTAAGATGGAAGGCATTCCAGACGAGTGGGGTACAGCCGTATCGGTTATGGCCATGGTATTCGGTAACATGGGCGAGACTTCGGCTACAGGTGTTTGCTTCTCACGCGACGCAGGTAATGGTGAGAACCTCTTCAACGGTGAGTACCTTATCAACGCACAGGGTGAGGACGTTGTTGCTGGTATCCGCACACCACAGCAGATCACAAAGATCGGTTCGCAGCGTTGGGCTGAGCGTGCAGGCATCTCTGAGGAGGAGCGTGTAGCTAAGTACCCATCAATGGAAGAGGCTATGCCTGAGCTCTACAAGCAGCTCGACGACCTCCAGAACAAGCTCGAGAACCACTATCACGATATGCAGGATATGGAGTTCACCGTACAGGAAGGCAAGCTCTGGTTCCTCCAGACTCGTAACGGTAAGCGTACAGGTACTGCAATGGTTAAGATTGCTATGGATCTCGTTAAGGAAGGCCTCATCGACGAGAAGACTGCTATCTTGCGTTGCGAGCCAAATAAGCTCGACGAACTTCTCCACCCAGTATTCGACAAAGATGCTTTGAAGAAGGCTAAGGTTATAACTCAGGGTCTTCCTGCTTCTCCAGGTGCTGCTTGCGGTCAGATCGTATTCCACGCTGACGATGCACAGGAATGGCATGCAAACGGACACAAGGTAATCATGGTTCGTATTGAGACTTCACCAGAAGACCTCGCTGGTATGGCTTCTGCAGAAGGTATCCTCACTGCTCGTGGTGGTATGACTTCTCACGCTGCCGTAGTTGCTCGTGGTATGGGTAAGTGCTGCGTATCAGGTGCTGGTGCAATCAACGTTGACTACAAGGCTAAGACAGTTGAAATCGAAGGCGTTGTATATAAGGAAGGTGACTTCATCTCTCTTAACGGTACAACAGGTCAGGTTTACGCAGGTGAGATCAAGACAAAGGCTGCAGAGCTCTCTGGTGACTTCAAGGAACTCATGGATCTCTGTGACAAGTATACTAAGATGGAGGTACGTACTAATGCTGATACTCCACACGATGCAGAGGTTGCTCGTGCATTCGGTGCTAAGGGTATCGGTCTTACTCGTACAGAGCATATGTTCTTCGACGATCAGAAGATCATCGCTATGCGTGAGATGATCCTTTCTGAGACTCCAGAAGGTCGTGAGAAGGCTCTTGCTAAGCTCCTTCCATATCAGAAGTCAGACTTCTACGGAATCCTCAAGGCAATGGATGGTCTCCATGTTAACATCCGTCTCCTTGACCCACCTCTCCACGAGTTCGTACCACATGATCTCGCTGGTCAGGAAACAATGGCTAAGGAAATGGGCGTAGATGTTAAGACTATCCAGAAGCGTGTTGCATCGCTTGCTGAGAACAACCCAATGCTCGGTCACCGTGGTTGTCGTCTTGGTATCACATTCCCTGAGATCACAGCTATGCAGACTCGTGCCATCCTCGGTGCTGCTTGCCAGTTGAAGAAGGAAGGCTTCGATCCACATCCAGAGATCATGGTTCCACTCATCGGTATCCTCTACGAGCTCAAGCAGCAGAAGGAGATCATCCAGCGCGTTGCTAAGGAAGTATTTGCTGAGGAAGGTGTTGAAATCGAATTCGAGATCGGTACAATGATCGAGATCCCACGTGCAGCTCTTACTGCCGACCGCATCGCTACTGAGGCTGAGTACTTCTCATTCGGTACTAACGACCTCACTCAGATGACATTCGGTTACTCACGTGACGACATCGCTTCGTTCCTCCCTGCATACCTCGAGAAGAAGATCCTCAAGGTTGACCCATTCCAGGTACTCGACCAGAACGGTGTAGGTCAGCTCATCAAGATTGCAGTCGAGAAGGGCCGCTCAGTACGTCCAGGCATGCGCACAGGTATCTGTGGTGAGCATGGTGGTGAGCCTTCATCAGTCAAGTTCTGTGCTAAGGTAGGCATGAACTACGCTTCATGTTCTCCATTCCGTGTGCCAATCGCACGCCTTGCTGCCGCCCAGGCTGCTGTTGAGGAATAATCCTATTCTATACGACATAAGAAAAAGGGACTCGGTGTTTACCGGGTCCCTTTGTTATTGAGGTGGAAGCGAATACTAAGTGTTCGTGTGAACTGAATGGTAATCGCAATGTCTGCGGATGTCTTAGAACTTGAAGTAGTTGAGGGCGTTGTTGTAGCTGATGTCCTCGATCATCTGGTTTACGCGGTCAGCTTCGTAGCCTACGTATGGTACTTCGCCATTCTCGATGTCGGTAGCAACGAGGTTGCAGAGGATGCGGCGGAAGTATTCGTGACGAGGGTAGGAGAGGAAGCTGCGCGAGTCGGTGAGCATACCTACGAAGCGAGAGAGGAGGCCGAGTACCGAGAGGGCGTTCATCTGCTTCTGCATGCCGTCCTTCTGATCGAGGAACCACCAACCTGATCCCCATTGGATCTTGCCTGGGATGCTGCCATCCTGGAAGTTGCCGAGCATGGTGGCAAGCACTTCGTTGGCACATGGGTTGAGGTTGTAGAGGATGGTCTTGGCAAGCTTGTCCTCGGCATTGAGGCGGTTGAGGAACTTGGAGCACTTCTTGGCTGTGTTGAATTCGCCGATAGAGTCGAATCCTGTGTCAGGACCAAGCTGCTTGAACATCTTCGAGTTGTTGTCGCGGATTGCTCCGTAGTGGAACTGCTGTGCCCAACCTGTCTCTGCATCCTGTACGGCGAAGATGTACATCATAGCCGACTTGAACTTGAGGATCTCGTCCTGAGTGAGTTCGCTGCCTCCGTATACCTTATTAAATATAGATGCAATCTCAGCATCGGTATAGTCCTCTGCATAGAACTCTTCGATACCGTGGTCGGAGAGCTTACAGCCCATGCTTGCGAAGAAGTCGTGGCGGTTCTGAATGGCATCAACGAAGTCGTTGAAGTTGCTGATAGTCACTCCGCTCATCTCGCTCAGCTTCTCCACGTAAGCCTTGAAGTTGGCAGGTACTTCCACGGCCATTGCCTTGTCTGGACGCCATGTAGGAAGCATCTTGGTCTTCGATGTAGGATCGTCAGCTACCTGCTTGTGGTATTCGAGCGTGTCGATAGGGTCGTCGGTAGTGCAGACGGTCTTTACGTTATAGTGCTCCATGAGTCCGCGTGGTGTGAACTTAGGGTCGTTCTGTATCTTGTCGTTACACTCGTCGTAGATTTCGCGTGCTGTCTGTGGGTTGAGCAGCTTGTCGATGCCGAAAGCAGTCTTTAGCTCGAGGTGTGTCCAATGGTAGAGAGGATTGCGGAATGTGTAAGGTACGGTCTCTGCCCACTTCTCAAACTTTTCCCAGTCGGTAGTATCCTTGCCTGTGCAGAAGCGCTCGTCCACGCCGTTGCTTCGCATTGCGCGCCACTTGTAGTGGTCGCCCATGAGCCATATCTGAGCTATGCTCTCGAAGCGCTTGTTGTCTGCCACCATCTGAGGAATGAGGTGACAATGGTAGTCGATGATTGGCATCTTAGCCGCATGTTCGTGATAAAGGATCTTCGCTGTCTCACTCTGGAGAAGGAAGTTTTCGTCCATAAATGGTTTCATAGGTAAGCTGTTAGTTAATTAATTATATGAATTTTGTGCGAAATTACGGAAAATATTTGAATAATAAATATATTTGATGTAATTTTGTGGCAAAATTAGGTGATAAAAGTTTTTACCCCCTAAAATTTGACTTATAAACCACTAAAATATTAACCCAATGAAATCACTTAATGCACGTACAGCTCCTAAGAGCAATGCTCCTGAGCGCATCATCCAGTTTGGTGAGGGCAATTTCCTTCGCTGTTTCGTTGACTGGATCATCTACAACATGAATCAGAAGACCGACTTCAACTCGTCGGTAGTAGTCGTTCAGCCTATCGAACGTGGTATGGTGGAATGGCTCAACGGTCAGGACTGCCTCTATCATGTCAATCTTCAGGGACGCCTTAACGGTGAGGCTGTCAATTCGCTCACACGCGTGGATTGTATCAGCCGTGCCATCAATCCATACAGCCAGTACTGGGCATACGAAGCCCTTGCTGAGCAGCCAGAGATCCGATTCGTCATCTCCAACACTACCGAGGCTGGTATCGCATTCGATTCTGCATGCAAGTTGTCGGATGCTCCTGCATCAAGCTATCCAGGCAAGCTCACCCAGCTTCTCTACCATCGATTCAAGACCTTCAATGGCGATCCAACCAAGGGACTCATCATCATGCCATGTGAGCTCATCTTCCTCAACGGTCATCACCTCAAGGACTGCATCTACAAGTACATAGAGCTCTGGAAGGACGACTTCGCTGGCGACTATGAGGCTTTCAAGGCGTGGTTCACCAACTACTGCTACGTCTGCGCTACACTCGTAGACCGCATCGTGCCAGGATTCCCACGCAAGGAGATCAAGGAGATTCAGGAGAAGGTATGCTACAAGGACAACCTCGTAGTTCAGGGCGAAGTGTTCCACCTCTGGGTTATCGAGAAGCCAGAGAATATGGACATCGAGGACCTCAAGAAGGAATTCCCTGCAGAAAAGGCAGGTCTCAACGTGCTCATCGCACCATCGGAGAAGCCTTACCACGAGCGCAAGGTAACGCTGCTCAACGGTCCTCACACCGTGCTTTCGCCAGTCACCTACCTCTCGGGCGTAAACATCGTGCGCGACGCTTGCAACCACGAGGTGCTTGGCAAGTACATCCACAAGGTACAGTTCGATGAACTCATGCAGACCCTCAACCTCCCAATGGATGAGCTTCAGCAGTTTGCAACCGACGTCCTCGAGCGTTTCAACAACCCATACGTTGATCATCAGGTGACAAGCATCATGCTCAATTCATTCCCTAAGTACGAAACTCGTGACCTCCCAGGCGTCAAGGTTTACCTCGAGCGCAAGGGTGAGCTTCCTAAGGGACTTGTGTTTGGTCTTGCAGCCATCATCACCTACTACAAGGGTGGTGTACGCGAGGACGGAGCACCTATCGAGCCAAACGATGCACCAGAGATCATGCAGCTTCTCAAGGACCTCTGGGCTACAGGCGACACTCAGAAGGTAGCCGAGGGCGTGCTTGCTGCTGAAAACATCTGGAAGGAGAACCTCAACGTCACCGTCCCAGGTCTTACAGCCCTCGTAAAGGAGTACCTCGACCTCATCCAGGCAAAGGGCATGCTCGAAGCAGTCAAGACCATCCTGTAATAATAAGACAAGATTCAAGGACTATCCAATTTTACATAATAGGCTCCTGGCACATCATCGTGTCGGGAGCCTGTTGCGTAGTATTGCTTTTGCATGCGTATGTCGTCTTCAATTGTGGGATGGACCTATCCCTGCGCCCAAAGACTTAATTGTTGGGTTGACTACCGATTTAAAGTGATTTTTTTGTGAGTTTTTGAGCGACTTGCATGGGCCTATATATGATTGACATTCAGCAAGTAGCTCTGCTTTTTGTGAGTTTTGTGAGTTTTTGCGCCCAAAACTTTATATAATACTATTTCTTTTTAAAAAGTTTTTAGGATAAAAACTCACAAAACTCACATAAGAATACGTAATATAAAGAAGATCAGTGGCATGCATATAACTGTAGATGCCGTAAAAACTCATTGAAAACTCACTTTGTATATTCAAAGTGTCCGCTCATTTGATTGCCCATCTCTGATATTTTATACCATTTTTATGAAAAGTGTATACACTTTTGCCTGAAATTGTATACCATTTTGGTCGAATCTTTATAGAGTTTTGCCCGATTCCTTGCAAGGAATCGATGAAGTCCTTGCAAGGAGTTTGTTGAATCGTTATAGGATGATTAAAATGCAAAAGGCTCCCGACACGATGATGTGCCGAGAGCCTTTGCTGTTGATATTGCGTGCCAGAGTGTCAGTTCTTGGTTGGTATGCTGATGATCTGGTGGAATGCTTTCTTCTTCTGTAGTTTGCGGTCGAAGATGAGGGGATAGTTCTTGCGGTTGGGGATAGGGTAGTTGTTCTTCCACGATACGCCGTCGTGGAGGCCCCAGAAGGTGACGCGGGCTATCTTGTCGCGACGGCCCCAGATGGTGCGCATGATCTGCTCGTAGCGGTCGGCTACTTCCTGGTCGACCGATGCTGGGAGCTCGTCAGCGTATGGGTTGAGGTAGCGCATGAACTCATCGCGCTGGAGGGCAGGATCGTACATGGCTTTGCCTGTCATCTGTCCTTCCTTCGAGAATGGGAGCATGTCGATGTCGAACTCGGTGATCATGACTTTCACACCAAGGGCATGGAGGCGGTCGATGGTGGTTTCGATGTCGTGGGTGGATGGGTAGTTGAGTCCCCAATGGGCTTGGATGCCTACGCCGTCGATGCGTATGCCTTTGGATTGCAGCATCTTCACGAGGCGAACTACGCCATCAACTTTCGTCTGGCGCCACATGTTGTAGTCGTTGTAGTAGAGTTCGGCGTTGGGGGCGCAGCGGTGTGCTGTCTCGAATGCAAGGCATACGAGTTCGTCGAGGTTGCCAGGGTAGTATTTCTCCCATCCCTTGTCGTTGCGGTAGCCGCCCTCCTCGCTGATGAATTCGTTGACTACGTCCCATGCGTATACTTTGCCTGCGAAGTGGGTGACGGTCTTTTCCACGTATTCGACGAGTGTGGCTTGCATCTGCTCCTTGGTACGCACGCTGCCATCTTCATTGAGCCAGAAGAAGTCGGGTGTCTGGTTGTGCCACATGAGGGTGTGGCCGAGAGCTTTCAGTCCGTGGTCGCTGGCAAACTTGCAGTAGGCGTCGCCCTTGCCGAAGTTCCATACGGATGGGGCAGGGTGGATGGTTTCGGGTTTCATGACGTCCTCGGGCGATACGGCGTTGAACTGTTCGCATATGAGATTGAGGCATGGGGTGTTGTTGCGCTCTATGAATGAGTGCGATACGGCTACGCCTACGAGGAACTGGCCTGCAAAGGCTTCCTTGAGTGTTGGTTCTGCTGGCTTGACCTGTGCTGATGATGGAAGCGCGAGGAGGCTGAGGATGATGGATAGGAGGAGGGTGGAGTGTTTCATGGCTATGCTGTGTTGGTCAATATTGGTGTCCCATAAAAGTTTTTAGGCCTTCGGCAAACGTGAATTGTCCGTGAATTATTCGTGAATTGTTTCGTGAATTTTTTTTTAGGACACTAATGATTTTTCACTTATTTATTTAAAAAGAGAATAGGCTCAATGTATGTAATGAGCCCATTCTCGATATGTTGAAGTTGTGATGATTACTTCTTGTTGAGTGCGAGGTCAACGTTTACGGCACATGCTACTGAGCAACCTACCATTGGGTTGTTACCGATACCGAGGAAGCCCATCATCTCTACGTGTGCAGGAACTGATGAAGAACCAGCGAACTGAGCGTCAGAGTGCATACGGCCGAGTGTATCAGTCATACCGTAAGAAGCAGGACCTGCAGCCATGTTGTCTGGGTGAAGTGTACGACCTGTACCACCACCTGATGCTACTGAGAAGTATGGCTTACCAGCGCGAGTACGCTCCTTCTTGTATGTACCAGCTGTTGGGTGCTGGAAACGTGTTGGGTTAGTTGAGTTACCTGTGATAGATACGTCAACGTCTTCCTTCCACATGATAGCAACACCTTCACGAACGTCGTCAGCACCGTAGCAGTTAACTGCTGCACGTGGACCGTTTGAGTATGGGATGCGCTTTACTTCCTTGAGCTCGCCTGTGAAGTAGTCGAACTGAGTCTGTACGTATGTGAATCCGTTGATACGTGAGATGATCATAGCTGCGTCCTTGCCAAGACCGTTGAGGATACAACGGAGTGGCTTGTCAGCTGGACGTGACTTGTTAGCCATCTGAGCGATCTTGATAGCACCCTCAGCAGCTGCGAACGACTCGTGACCTGCGAGGAATGCGAAACACTTTGTCTCTGGCTCGAGAAGACGAGCTGCGAGCTCTCCGTGGCCGATACCTACCTTACGGTCGTCAGCTACAGAACCTGGGATACAGAATGACTGAAGTCCCTCACCGATGTAGTTAGCTGCTTCAACAGCGTCCTTTGCCTTTTCCTTGAGAGCGATAGCTGTACCTACTACGTAAGCCCACTTTGCGTTCTCGAAACAGATCATCTGAGTTTCTTCACAAGTCATATATGGGTCGAGACCTGCTGCTTCGCAGATTTCGTTAGCCTCTTCAATAGAAGCAATACCGTGCTTGTTCAAGCATGCAAGGATCTGTGCGATACGACGATCCTGAGATTCAAATTTTACTTCGCGAATCATAATTATATATTCCTCCTATTAGTTTTTACGTGGATCAATAGACTTAACTGCGCCGTCCTCTTCCTTAGTGCGGCCGTAAGTACCTGTTACACTCTTGAGAGCCTCGTCAGCTGGTACACCCTTCTTGATAGCGTCCATGAACTTGCCCATGTGAACGAACTCGTAACCGCATACCTGGTCGTCCTTGTCGAGATACATCTTTGTGATGTAACCCTCTGTGAGCTGGAGGTAGCGAGTTCCCTTAGCCTTAGTACCGTAGAGGGTACCTGTCTGAGAGATGAGACCCTTACCGAGGTCCTCAAGACCAGCACCGATCATAAGACCACCCTCAGAGAATGCAGACTGAGTACGTCCGTATACGATCTGGAGGAAGAGTTCACGCATTGCTGTGTTGATAGCATCGCAAACGAGGTCAGTATTGAGAGCTTCGAGAATAGTCTTGCCAGGGAGGATTTCAGATGCCATAGCAGCTGAGTGAGTCATACCTGAGCAACCGATTGTCTCAACGAGACACTCCTCGATAATACCTTCCTTTACATTGAGAGTAAGCTTACAAGCACCCTGCTGTGGAGCACACCAACCGATACCGTGAGTAAGACCGCTGATGTCCTTGATTTCCTTAGCCTGGATCCACTTTCCCTCTTCTGGGATTGGAGCTGGTCCGTGGTTAGGGCCTTTGGCTATGCAGCACATTTCCTGCACTTCTTTAGAATAAACCATAGTGTGATAAATGTTTTTTATTAATAAAAAAATAAATTATGTGTATATAATTTTTGCAAAAATAAAAAAAAAGGATGAATTACGGAAGAGTTTATGGATTAAAATATTATTAAAAAAAGAGGAAAACGACGAAAATGACGCTTTCCATGCGATATTGTAATCTATATCTGCTGATTGACCTGAAAAAAATGAAAGCAGACGGACGATAAGCCGGGTTCTGTATCTTTCGCCACGGAGGGCGAAAGTGCCTGTCATTTATCCACTACATGAGTCGCCTCATGCCTCTAGCGTTCTACCCTCTACCGAACTGTCGGGCGGGTAACCCTGATGGCGGTAGTTTACATGAACTTGCAACTCCCAAGATGCACAGCCAGACGTGTCACCACGCTGCTGGTGGTCTCTTACACCACCTTCTCACCCTTACCAGCCGGGGAGGCTGGCGGTTGTTTTCTTCTGCATTACTCAACCCTCGCGGACTGCTTGTATATTAGCAAGTGGGATACCCTATGTTGCCCGGACTTTCCTCTTGTGCAGCCATAAAGCCACACCAGCGACAGACTGTCCGACTGCTTTCAGTCGGCAAAGTTAGTAAAAATTTATACATTAATAATAATGTGTATTTCATAAAATGACTGATGCTTAACATATTTAACACATTTAGCGTGTTTTCATGTCTCAAAACAATTGTGAAAAAGTGAATTTTGTTGTTTAATCGGTGTTAATGCAGCAAGATTATTTGTTAAACAATTTCAAATTGCACTCATTTTGTTTGCAAAATGTTTTGTCAGTATTAAACCTTATAGTAATTTTGCGTTCGAAAAGTTAAATCAAATCGAAAATTAACAATTAAAACATATTTAAGTTATGAATCAGACAACAAAGAGAGTTTATGGAACAATTGCCGCTGTGGCATTTGTATCTGGATTGACTGGTGCATTTGCTTTGAATGCCATCAATCATTTTGCAATGGACAAGACTTCATTCATGACCGACACCGAACTCGCCTACGACAATGAGCGCACGGACGAAAACAAGGTTATGACCGTGTCGAACATTCAGAGCACTCCTGTACAGCCAGTCGACCTTACCGACGCTGCCGAGAAGGGATGTGCTGCCGTAGTATATATTAAGGTGACAATGGGCGGAAAGACTCGTACCGTAGAGTACAGGGATCCATTCGAGGAGTTCTTCGGCGACTTCTTCGGTCGTGGCAACGGTACTCAGCGCCGCCAGGTGCAGACACCTAAGCGCGAGGCTGCAGGAAGTGGTGTGATAATTAGCAAGGACGGCTACATAGTGACTAACAACCACGTAGTGGAAGAGGCTAACGACATCACCATCACGCTCAACGACAATCGCGAGTTCTCAGCAACCGTTATCGGTCTTGATGCCGACACCGACCTTGCACTCCTCAAGATAGATGGCGAGAACCTGCCTACACTCACAATGGGCGATTCGGATGCCCTGAAGGTAGGCGAGTGGGTACTTGCCGTAGGTAATCCATTCAACCTCACAAGCACGGTAACAGCCGGAATAGTAAGTGCAAAGGCACGCAACCTCGGCGCTAACCGTTCGGGAATCGAATCGTTCATCCAGACCGATGCTGCCATCAATCAGGGCAACTCGGGTGGTGCACTCGTCAACGTGCGCGGCGAGTTGGTCGGCATCAATGCCATGCTCTACAGCAATACCGGTTCGTACAGCGGCTACGGATTTGCAATCCCTACAAGCATCGTAAAGAAGGTGGTCAACGACCTCAAGAACTATGGTACTGTACAGCGTGCCATGATGGGCATCAGCGGTATGGACCTTCTCAAGTACATCGACAGCAAGAAGGCTGAGGATGAGAAGTTCAAGCCTGACTTCGGCACAATAGACGGTGTCTACATCGCAGAAGTAATCGAGGACGGCGCTGCTGCAGGTGCAGGACTCAAGGAGGGCGACATCATCGTAAGCATGAATGGCAAGAAGATCACAAAGATGTCTGAGCTGCAGGAAGCAACTACAAAGTACGCACCTGGCGACAATGCCGTAGTAGGATTCTATCGCGACAAGAAGGAAAAGACTGCTACCATCACATTCAAGAATGCCAAGGGTACGACAGCCGTTGTGAAGTCGACCAACATTTCCATCCTTGGAGCAGAATTCAAGGAACTGACCGATAACCAGAAGAAGACTCTCAACCTCAGCTCGGGCGTTCAGATATCTTCAATCAAGGAAGGTCGCTTTGCTGATGCAGGCATCGAGAAGGACTTCATCATCCGTAAGGTGAATGGTCAGAATGTGAAGACAGTTAAGGAACTCGAGCAGTTGTTCAAGGTTGCACAGAACTCAGAAGATCAGACTCTATGGATCTGGGGACAGACACCAGCTGGACGCCAGATGAGCTTCGCAGTATTCGTAGGCGAAGACAAGTAATAACAAGTGTGACAAACAGAAAAAGAGCAAGCGCTTAGTAATAGTGCTTGCTCTTTTTTTGTATAAGTGATAGAGTTACTTATTTCTTCAATGGCTTAGGACCTTCGTGAGTTGGCTTTACAGGAATGATCTTGCCACTCTTGTCGAATGTCATCTTGTCGATACAAACCTGACGATGTGTGCCTGGAGAAAGCTGACGCTCGCGGAAGTTAGGGTTGATGCGGTGGTAAACGATGTACCACTCATCCTTGCCAGGAATCTGGAGTACTGAATTGTGAGCAGTACCGTAGATCTTCTGCGATGGATCCTGCTGGATAACGATTGGCTCAGCAGCAACCTCGATAGGGCCGAGCGGACTCTTGGCAGTTCCGTAAGCTACGTGATAGTTGTCAGCACCAGTATCGTCAACCGACCAGAGGAAATAGTATGTGCCCTTGCGGTAGAATACGTACGCACCCTCGCGGTAAGCATAATCCTTGAGCGAGCCACCCTTTGGAGTGAGGTTGACCATTGTCTCCTGCTTGATGCTTGTCATGTCGTCGTTGAGCTCAGCACCTGCCATGAAGCCGTTGCCCCAATAGAGATAGAACTTGCCCGACTTTGGATCCTGGAACACGTCAACATCGATCGACTGGCCTCCACGAACGTCGGAAGGACGGATATTGTCTGTAATCACAGGGTGGCCGCAATCAACGAATGGACCTGTAGGTGAGTCAGATACTGCACAACCGATCTCCTTGCGGTTAGACTGTGGATTGTGAGCAGAGAAGTAGAAGTAGTACTTATAGTCCTTACCAACCTTGCGTTCGATGATGCATGGAGCCCAAGCGTTGCCGTTTGCCCACTTCACCTGATCGCCCTTGACGTCGAGCATCTTTCCTTCGTCTGTCCAGCTTACAAGGTCAGATGATGAGAATACCGAGAAGTCGTGGCCACCCCATCCTGGAGTACCATCGGTAGTAGAGTAGATGTAGTACTTCTTTGTCTTGTTGGAATAGAGCACCTCTGGGTCAGCATGGAAACCTGGAAGAATAGGGTTGACACCGTCACCCCATTCTGCGATGAGGCGGTCCTTCTCAGCCTGAGTGATAGGCATGATGGTTCCGTGGCGAGGAGTGAATCGGCCGTGAGTCTTAGTGTCCTGAACCTTAGTGAATGTCTTGAGGTCCTCTGACTTGCAGAACTGATAGTGACCTGATCCGTAGCAGTCGTACATTACAACCCACGACTTGCCATCAAGGCTCTTGCATACGCCTACGCCCTCGACAGCTTCCTTTGTCTGCTCTACGTGTCCATCGAGCATCTGCCACTTGTCTGTGAGGTTCTTGGCTACAGCCTGATAGATGCCTCGGCCCGACTCCTGCTTGTAGAAGAGGTGGTACATCTGGTCAGCCTCGTTGTACACGATGTCGCCATCGATGGTAGCGTTGCCAGCATCGAAGAGCCACTTTGGTTCGCCCTCAAGGTCGGTGAAGTCATCGTTTACATACGAATAGAATATCTTGTCGTAGTTGAGTTTACCATCGTTTGTAAGGAGCGAGTAGAACACCATGTACTTCTTTGCCTGATGGTCGTAGATGGTCTCTGGAGCCCATACACGAGTCACGTTCTTCCAGAGCTTTGGATACTTGGTAGGGAAGTTGATGGCTGAGTGAGTCCAATGGATGAGGTCGGTCGACTTCATGAGCACCAGTCCGCGGTTGCTTGCCCATCCGAGGCTCGACTTCATGTCGGTTACAACCATATAGAATGTCTTGCCATCCTCGCCGCGAAGGATGTGTGGGTCACGTACACATTGGGTGTAGGCGATAGTATCGGACTTGATGACAGGCAAACCCTGATTGAGCAATGTGTAGTTGTAGCCATCCTCCGAGAGAGCATAGCAAATCTGCTCTTCCTCAGGTGCGTTGCCTGTGAAATAAGTGAAGAGGAAGGCAACCTTTTCGTTAGGATCCTTTACCTCAGGAACTGCTTTTGCCTTCTTCTGAGCGAAGGTAGGCGATGCTGCCAGTATAAGGGAAGCAGCTGCAAATAGTAGTTTCTTCATGGATGATTGAATTGATTATAGTTTAGATAAGAATTTTTCTCTGTCGACGATGAATCGAAGGTGTGTGCCTTCGCCTACCACGGTGTCGCCCATCCTGGCAACAATATTGAACGAAAGCTTCTTGCCATCCACCTTGGTAAGGGTGGCAGTTGCTTCTATCTCTGCACCCACCTTCGACGGACGCAGATGGGACGACTCTATGTGTCCTCCTACTGTCGTTTGTCCTGCTTCAAGCTCTGGGGCTACTGCAAGCATGGCGGCATTCTCCATGAGTGCCATCATCTGAGGGGTTGCGAGCACAGGCATGTCGCCCGATCCGAGTGCAATGGCTGTGTTGGCATCAGTAACGGTGAGTCGTGATGTATGTGTGAGTCCTACGTTTATCATAAGTTAAAAAAATATGCTCTTCACAAAGAATTGTCAGTATGTTTTTATCATGGACATTAAATATCTTTGCAAAGATATGTTATTAATTTCAAAATTGCAAATTTTATTTCTTAAATCTTTCTCCCCAAAGTTGAATCATGCGTTCTTGCAGCTTGTTTTCGGACGGATTGGATTGAGAATGCCAAAAACGTTGGTCAGTTGCGCCATCAGGCAGGAACTGCTGCTCAACGAAGTTACCTTTGTAGGCATGAGCATATTTGTAGTCCTTGCCGTACCCCAGTTGGGCCATGAGCTTGGTAGGTGCATTGCGCAGATGGAGTGGGATAGGGAGGTTGCCCGTCTGCTGCACATATTGAAGGGCAGAATTGATGGCTTCGTAGGCTGAATTGGACTTTGGCGAGGTCGCAAGGTAAACTGTGGCCTCAGCAAGCGGTATGCGTCCCTCGGGCATTCCTATCTTGCTCACCGTGTCAAATGCAGCATTGGCAAGGAGAAGTGCATTAGGGTTGGCCAAGCCGACATCCTCGCTGGCAGAGATGACGAGTCGGCGGGCAATGAACACAGGGTCCTCACCTCCTTCTATCATGCGGGCAAGATAATAAATGGCTGCATCGGGATCGCTGCCTCTGATGCTCTTGATGAATGCAGAGATGATGTCGTAATGCATCTCTCCATCCTTATCGTAGGCAAGAGGGTTCTGCTGCAACGTTTCAGTCACGATTTCATCGGTAATCTGATTCTTACCGCTCTCCGTCACCAGTTCAAGGATGTTAAGCAGCTTGCGCGCATCGCCGCCACTATAGCGAAGCATGGCATCGGTCTCCAGAAACTCGATGTTGCGCTCCTTGAGGTAAATGTCTTTCTTTACAGCATTTTCAAGAAGTTCAAGGAGGTCGTCCTTCTCCAGACTCTTGAGCACATAGACCTGGCAACGCGACAGGAGCGGACGGATCACCTCAAACGATGGATTCTCGGTCGTAGCACCTATCAACGTCACGATGCCTTGTTCTACTGCTCCGAGAAGTGAGTCTTGTTGTGACTTTGAGAAACGATGGATTTCATCGATGAAAAGGATAGGGGACATCTGTCCGAAAAACCTCGATGATCTCGCCTTGTCGATCACTTCACGCACATCCTTCACGCCGCTTGTCACCGCACTCAACGTGAAGAATGGCACATCGAGTGTCTTGGCAATGATGTTTGCAAGTGTGGTCTTACCTACGCCTGGAGGTCCCCAAAGGATGAAGGACGAGATGCGCTTCATGTCTATCATGCGGCGTATTACGCTTCCTTCACCTACGAGGTGCTTTTGTCCGATGTATTCGTCTATGGTTTGCGGACGAAGTCTTTCTGCTAATGGTTGCACGAGCTATGTTTGTTTTTATTTATTCAACAATGATTGAAGAAGAGCAGTTTGTCTTCAAGATTAATGAACAGCCTCACCTAAAGCATCTCAACGATGGTGATGCCGGCACCTCCAAACTGAGGATGCTCATCGCGTATGTCGGAAACGGCAGGAATGGTCTTCAGGTACTGGCGTATGAGGGTCTTCAGGATTCCTTCGCCTGTGCCGTGAAGTATCCTTACTCTCGACACTCCTGCTACGAGCGCATCGTCTATGAAGTATGTGATGGTCTGTACAGCCTCATCGCCACGCATTCCTCTCACATCGATGTCCGACTTGAAGTTGAGGGCTCTCGACCTGATTTCATCGCGTGTTTGGGCGCTCACAAAGGTTGCTGCACTTGCCGATTTGTTTTCCTTAGGAGCATCGCAAGGTTCGAGGCGGTCGATTCTGACATTTGTAAGTACGGAACCGAATGCCACCTGTGCTTCCTTACCATTCACCTTCGTTATCTTGCCAGGAGCCGAAGTTCCCTTGATGCGTACATAATTGCCCACCTGAGGCATGAACACCTTTGGTTCGTTCTTTGTAGCCGAAGCACCCTTTGCGGAAATGTCTGGGTTGGAATTCTTTCCTTTGCCCTTGTTCTCGCGACGACGCTTAATTTTCTCCATCTGACGCTTGATATCTTCCTCCATAGCGTTTTCATCAATATCTTTAATTGATCGCTTGAAGTCGTTAAGATTCTGGCGGATGATGCGTGTGGCTTCGTTGTCGGCTTGTGCCTCTTTAATCTCCTTAACGGTACGTTCAATCTGGGCATTCGAATTCTTCAGAATCTCCTCTGCCTCAGCTTTTGCACGGGCAATGATTTCGCGTCGTTCGGAGTGCAAACGGTTTATCTCAGCCTCGTAGCGTTCGATGGTTGCTTCCATCTGCTTTTCGTGCTGATGAATGGTCTGGCGCTTCTGTTCCCAATAGCGCTTGTCGCGTACGATGTCCTGCAGATACTTGTCCGAATTGATGTAATCACGTCCCACAATCTCGGATGCATCGGCAATAACATCTTCCGGAATACCAATCTTACGTGCTATTTCAACAGCAAAACTGCTGCCTGGATTACCTATCTGTAATTGGTAGAGAGGAGCCATCTGCTGGCGGTCGTAAAGCATGGCACCATTTATGATGCCCTGTGTCTCCTGTGCATAGTGCTTCAGGTTCTGATAGTGGGTGGTTATTACACCGAACGCATGGCGCTTGTTGAAGCGTTTCAATACGCTCTCTGCTATGGCTCCACCAATCTGAGGCTCTGTACCAGTACCGAACTCATCAATGAGTATGAGGCTTGCTCCGTCAGCATGCTTCATCATCTGCTTCATGTTGGTCAGATGAGATGAATAGGTCGAGAGGTCGTTCTCCAAACTCTGTTCGTCACCTATATCTATGAATATGCTCTTGAAGATGCCCATTACGCTACTCTCCGCACATGGCACAGGCATTCCGCTTTGAAGCATGTACTGCAACAATCCGACGGTCTTAAGGCATACTGACTTACCGCCAGCATTAGGACCAGAGATGATAAGTATGCGTTGCTTCTTGTTCAGCAGTATGTCGAGCGGTATCACCTTCTTGCCTTCCTTCTTCTTAAAGGAAAGATAAAGCAATGGATGTATAGCCATGCTTAAATCAACCACTTGTCTATCTTCGATGGATGGCTCGACGGAGTTTGTCTGTATGGCAAATTTTGCCTTGGCACGAATGAAGTCGATATCAGCCAAAAACTCGTAGCTGAACATTATGTCGTGAATGTCGGGACGAATGTTGTCGCAGAATTCGAGGAGTATTCTCTTTATCTCATGTCGCTCATCAGCTTCAAGCTCTCGTATGCGATTGTTGGCTTCAACCACTTCCGCTGGTTCGATGTATACGGTCTTACCCGTGTCGGATTCATCGTGAACTATGCCTCGTATCTTGCGTTTCATCGCTGGTGCCACAGGTATCACAAGGCGTCCATCGCGAAGGGTAGGAGTGACATCCTTCTCGACGAGGCCATCGCCTTTTGCAGCCTTCATGATGTTGTTAAGCATGCGGGAGATGCTGCCTGCAGTTGAAGCCAGTTCCCTTCGTATGGCCATCAATGTTGGGGATGCCGAATCCTTTACGTGCCCGAATTTGTCAAGAATCTGGTCGATGCGCTTTACTACCATCGGGAAGGTCCTTACGTTGGCCGACAGGTCCTGCAGGTATGGGTAAACGGGTATTTCTCCGTCTTCATCGACGCTTTTCTGCAAGAATGCTACAATCTGGCATATTGTGTCGAGCGAGCGCTGAAGGTCGAAAAGCTCCTGCACCTCAAGGAATGTGTTCTGTATGCGTATGCGCTTCAGGCTCTTTCGTACATCAAAAAAGTTTAGCGAAGGGAAATCCTCGGTTTGGATAATTTTCACAAACTCCATCGTCTGGCGTACGCTCTTCTTTATATGGCTGTGATCGTGACTGAACGACATCTCACGCACCCTTTGCTGTCCAAGTTCGCAAAGGCACGCTTCCGAAAGAAGTTCGCGGATGGTCGTGAATCCGATTTTCTGTTCGTATGTATTTGGATAGATCAATGTCTCTTTATTATATTAAATAATGTGTCAGTATAAATTAGTTTTCAAATGCCCATGAGGTCGCACGAAGAATTCTCAAGTTTATTTCATCTTCAGTTCTTCGTTCAGGAAGAAGCTTGTGTTGCCCAATCCCGACTTAGCCACCTCTTCCGGTGTGCCTGTCACCACGATGTTTCCTCCATCGCGTCCGCCTTCAGGCCCCATGTCTATGATGTAGTCGGCAGTCTTTATCACATCGAGGTTGTGCTCAATAACAATGACGGTGTTGCCCTTTTCCACCAAGCGGTTGAGTACGCCCATCAGTACTCTGATGTCCTCAAAGTGAAGACCGGTGGTTGGTTCGTCGAGTATGTAGACGGTCTTACCCGTATCTCGCTTGCTGAGTTCGGTTGCGAGTTTTACGCGTTGGCTTTCACCTCCGGAAAGGGTGGTTGATGGCTGTCCAAGCTTGATGTAGCCAAGTCCAACGTCCTGAATCACCTTTATCTTATTGAGGATGTGTGGCTGGTTTTCGAAAAACTCGACAGCTTGATTGATAGTCATATCCAGAACATCAGCTATGCTCTTGCCCTTGAAGCGCACCTCGAGCGTCTCACGGTTGTATCGCTTGCCGTGGCAGGTTTCGCAAGGCACGAGAACATCTGGGAGGAAATTCATGGCAATGGTCTTATATCCGTTTCCACCGCAAGTTTCGCATCGTCCACCGCTCACGTTGAACGAGAAGCGTCCTGGCTTGTATCCTCGCATCTTGGCTTCTGGCATTTCGACAAACAGGCTTCGAATGTCGCTGAATACACCTGTGTATGTGGCAGGATTGCTTCGTGGAGTGCGTCCGAGCGGACTTTGGTCGACATTTACCACCTTATCTATGAAGTCCAATCCATCGACACTTTCGTATGGCATCGGATCCTTCAACGAACGGTAGAAGTGCTGAGAGAGGATCGGTTGCAAGGTCTCATTTATCAGAGTACTCTTTCCGCTGCCACTCACACCGGTGATGCAAGTCAACGTGCCCAAAGGGAATTCAACGCTGACATTCTTCAGGTTATTTCCTGTAGCACCTACTATCTTGAGTTTGTTGCCGTTGCCAGGTCTACGTTGAAGTGGTACTTCGATGCGTCGCTCACCGTTAAGGTACTGTGCTGTCATCGTTGAACCTTCTATCATTTTCTTTGGTGTGCCTTGGAATACGACCTCTCCTCCACGCCTTCCGGCATACGGCCCCATGTCAACGATGTAATCGGAGTTGAGCATCATATCCTTGTCGTGCTCCACTACGATGACCGTATTGCCTTCGTCGCGCAAATCCTTGAGCGAGTTGATGAGGCGAACATTGTCGCGCTGATGCAAACCAATGGATGGCTCATCGAGGATGTAAAGCACATTGACCAGTTTAGAACCAATCTGTGTAGCAAGACGAATGCGCTGGCTTTCACCACCACTTAGGCTCACGCTGCTACGATTGAGCGAGAGGTAGTTCAGTCCTACGTTGAGAAGGAACTGGAGTCGTGTACGTATCTCCTTTATGATTTCTACGGCTATGCGCCTTTGTTTTCCTTCAAGTCTGTCCTCCAATCCATCGAGCCACTCGAAGAGCTCCTTGAGGTCCATGGTTGAGAGTTCGTAGATGTTCTTGCCGTCTATGCGGAAATGAAGTGCTTCCTTGTTGAGTCGTGCTCCGTGACATACAGGGCAAGGTGCAACGCGGTCGAACGATTCTGCCCATTTCTGAGCACTTGCCGATGTTTCTGCATCGCGAAGCTGATTGATGTACTTCACCAGTCCTTCGTATTCGGTGTAGAAGTCGCTGCTTGTCTTTACCAGTTCCTTAGGAATGCGTATGCGCTCTGTACTTCCGTACAAGATTTCACTTATCACTTCCTCGTTGAAATCGTTGATAGGATACTTCAGTTCGTATCCATGGCGCTCGAGTACAGCTTGGATCTGCCAGAAGATCATGGAGTTCTTGTACTTTCCAAGTGGTGCAAGACCACCATCGTGTACCGACAGGCTTCTATCAGGTATGATCTTGTCCACATCGGCAAGGGTTACGAATCCAAGGCCCTTGCAATGAGGACACGCACCTTCAGGCGAGTTGAATGAGAAGTTGTTAGGCGCTGGTTCGTGATAGCAAATGCCCGTAGTAGGGCACATGAGGCGCTTTGAGTAGTGCTGCAACTGATCGTTAGCCTTATCAAGCACCATGATCTGTCCATCGCCCATAGTCATCGCCGTAGCAAGACTATGCTTCAGGCGGTCGACATCCTTCGAACTCACCTTCAGTTTGTCAACAACCACTTCAATGTTATGTTTTTTGTATCGGTCAAGTCTCATTCCGCCGCTTATATCCTCAACACTTCCATCTATTCGGGCATAGAGATAGCCCTTACGACGAATGTTCTCAAATAGTTCATGATAGTGTCCCTTACGGCTTCTCACCACAGGAGCAAGGATGTAGACTGCCTTCTCCTCGTATTGCTTCAGAAGCAGTTCAGCAATCTGTTCTTCAGTATACTTCACCATGTGTTCGCCCGTCTCGTAACTATATGCCTCGCCGGCACGTGCATAGAGCAAACGGAGATAGTCGTAGATTTCGGTCACGGTACCAACGGTACTTCGAGGGTTCTTGTTTGTCGTTTTCTGTTCGATGCTGATTACGGGCGAAAGTCCCGAAACCTTATCGACATCAGGACGTTCCATTCCGCCAAGGAAATTCCTCACATAAGCAGAGAATGTTTCAATATATCTACGCTGTCCTTCCGCAAAGATGGTGTCGAAAGCCAACGATGACTTTCCGCTACCTGACAATCCGGTGATAACTGTCAGCGAATTGCGAGGTATGGTGACATCCACATTCTTCAGGTTATGGACTCTTGCTCCTTCTATTTCTATATTGTTCATTATCTTATCTTCTTTTTAACCTCACATGGATAATCAAAGGGTCAGACCCCTTGATTATCCATCTCTCAACTCGTCTTCTTACTATTACTTCTTACTTTTTACTTCTTACTTAAATATTTTTCAAACTCCCTCATCGGTCTCTCTGAAATTCTTCATCACGTTGATGGCCTTCTTCATCTTATAGTGCAATCCATCCGATCCGTAGGCATTGAGATTGAGGAAATAGACGCCATCGTTGCACACCTTTCCATGGATGTAACCATCCCAAATGTCAATGTAATACCCCTGGTCGGTCATATCCACATATCCGCCCTCAGTACCGTTGATATGCTTTTCTGCCACTTTCTGCCCCCATCGATTCACGACCACAGCATCGAGTTTTACAATGCTTTGGCACGATATGCGCAGTTTGTCATTGATGTTATCGCCATTGGGCGAGAATCCGTTGGGACATCTGAGTGACGACTCGCTGATCTTTATCTTGAAGGTCATTGGATCATCGTCGTTGCTTCGTTCGTTGCCAAGCGAGTCAACCCATGTGATGAAGAACTTCACCTCATAAGCACCCGACTGTGTGAGGGTGTATGTGGACTCCTCATCGTTGTTTCGCACCAGGATAGGGTTGTCCTTGTCATCCTCAGGGCGGAAGAACGACCAGTTGAAGTAGTACGACCATCCTTCAGGCACCTCAAAGTCGACCGAACAGGTCAGTTCCAGTGGTGCCTGCTCGGTGTTCTCGTCGCCTGGATTCATCTTTATATCTTCACTCGTAGCAACGGAATGATAGGAGATTGTAGGTGTCGCCACCTGGCCTATGGCACATTGAGTGCATAGTAAGGCAATGATAAATATTATGTATTTCATACGTTCGTAATGTCTCAAATTGTGCAAAATTAAGAATAATCATTGATAAAAACGAACAAAAATAAATAAAATTGCATTGAAATTAAATTAAAAGCCTTTTTATGTGTAAAAAAAACACTAATTTTGTACCAAGAAAAATTATGTACAAACAACAGCATGATTATGAAACAAATACTTTTTTGCATATTTCTGCTATCCATAACCTTATCATCCCATGCCCAGAACGTCCTTACCGACTGCAAGGAAATGCATAAGGTAGAGAAGAAGGAGACCATATACGGCATCGCTACAAAATACGGACTTACTGTTGACGAATTTGTCGATGCCAACCCTGAACTGCGAGAGGTGAAACTGAAGAAGGGAGCTTATGTTTGCATACCTTACACTCGTGCGGAGAAGGAAGCATACCTTGCTCGCGAGGCAGAAGAAAAGGCACGCATCGAGGCTGCCAAGATACACCATTTCGATGCTATCAACGTGGCCGTGATATTGCCATTCGCAGCATCGGACAATGCTTACAGCTCTGAATCACAAAAGTGTCTGGAGTTCTATCGTGGATTCCTCCTTTCGGTCGATTCGCTCAAGTCTATCGGTATCAATATAAATGTTCATGCTTACGAAGAACGTGCAAACATGAACTTCGATGAGATCATCAACCTCCCAGAGCTCAGCAACATGCAACTGCTCATTGGTCCAGGTAAAAGTGCACACATCGACGCACTTGCATCATTTGCCAAGTCGCATTCCATTCCGATGATCATTCCTACCACAACCAAGACCACATCGGTGCTTTCAGATGGATGCGTGTTCCAGATTAGTGCTCCGCACGACATGCTCAACGAATTCGTAGCTAAAGCATTTGCTACAAAGTATAAGGATGCCAACGTGATCTATGTGTCCCAAACTACCGATTCGGACGACTCTATGCTCTTTGGCAAACTACAAGCCGCAAATGTAAAGTTAACAGGAATCACATTCAGCATTATTGATAACCTCAAAAACTATCTACGCAAGGGTGTGAAGAATGTCATAATACCTTCAGGTAAGAGCGAGAAGGCATTCCTCGAGATGGTTGACAAACTATCTTCCATCGATGGCCTCGACAAGGATTACGACATCACCTTGTTCGGCTATCCTGACTGGCAGCAGTTTGCCGTTCGCCAGGCACGCTACCTCTCACGCTACAAGGCTGTATACTTCACCCCATACTTCGATATGCCTTATGCAAGTCGCACAAAGCACTTCCTTGATTCGTACCAGAACTGGTTCAAGGAGAAGCAGCGTACTTCATTCCCAAAGTATGGCGAGATTGGCTACGACATCGGTGCACGTTTCATTCTCACACTCAATGCCTACGGCGATAAGTTCGACTATACAAAGAATGTTGGATATGTAGGCCTTCAGACACCAATGCACTTTGTGCAACTCACTCCTGGTGGAACAGCATTCAATGATGCATTCCTATTCATCAACTTCCGTACTGACGGCACTTATTCACTCGAACAGCACTAAGCAAACATCCACACCTGTGGATCGCCACCTTACGAAATGAAAAAATACTTCATCTACATATTATTCCTCTTGTCCTCCCTTACCGCCCTTGCTCAGGTAGGTGACTCACGCCGCGACTTCTCTGTAGGTGTGTCGGGAGGTTATCTGCTCAACAAAGTAGGCTTTATGCATCCTGCCATCAAACAGGATTTCAAGACAGCTCCTCAGTATGGCGTTGCACTCCGCTACGTGTGTGAAAAGTATTTCAAGACCATTTGCGCTTTGCAGGTGGAGTTCAACTATCAGGATCTTGGATGGAAAGAGCTCATAGAAGATGGTACAAACGACCAGTACACACGTCACATGAACTACATCACCATGCCTGTATTGATGCAAATGGGATGGGGTAAGGAGATAAAAGGATTGAAGTTCCTATTCGAAGCCGGTCCACAGTTTGGTTACATGCTCAATGACAAGGAAGAAAAGCAGATAGAATCCTTCCTTACCGAATACGAGCGTCCCAGCTACGCCGCACACATTCATGCTGATAAGGGTGGCATTCACAATCGATTCGACTACGGTATTACGGCAGGATTAGGCGTGGAGTATTCGTCACCTTTCGGCCACTTCCTTCTTGGTGCTCGCTATTACTATGGCCTTTCCGACTTCTTCGACACAAGCAAGAAGGGCGATTTCGGTCGTGCGTGCCACAACACCATCAGCTTCCACCTTACTTATTTATTTGATCTGGTTCATACAAAGAAATAAGTGTCCAACCATCTTACTTCTTACTTCATACTTCTTACTTAATCAATGTCCTCTAACCTTTAACCTCTCACCTTTAACCTCTTATTCTTCGCCCAGTTTGCTCATGATCCACATGAACAAACCGTAGATTGCTACATCAATCAGAATGATGAACGTGATGTTTAGGTCGAAGATAAACAAACCATAGTTCACTACACAGAACACACCGAACATCAACAGGATGATTGCAAGCGTCTGATGCATCGAAGCACCCGCCTGCATGATGATGTGATGGATGTGAGTCTTGTCTGGCTCAAAGATGCCATTACCCCTTAACTTTCTGAAAATGGCGACTCTTGCCACATCAATCACAGGGATGAACACCAGCGTCTCCGACACCAGCAACGACTCCTCGCGATATGGGAACACCAAGTCATTATACATCTGATACTTGATGGCAAGATAAGCGATCACATAGCCAAGAAACAAACTGCCCGTATCGCCCATGAACACCTTGTTGCGTCCCACCTTCCCGAAGAAATTATAGATAAAGAATGCCACCACAGGACCTACAAGTCCAATGGCAAGAAGGACGAATATCGGAGCACCAAGCTGATAATAGAGATGCGCGAAAGCAAGGAGAATCAATATTGACAGCGATGATGACAGTCCATCAATACCATCGATGAGATTCATGGCATTCACAATCACCATGATAACAAGTACCGTAAGCGGATAGCTCACATAAATAGGAATCTCATTGATGCCGCAAAAACCATGCAAATCGTTAATCATCAGATTGCACAGAGGAAACACAGACGAAGCCACAAGCTGAATGACAAACTTGTGCGCAGCCTTCATGCCCTTGAAGTCGTCGAGCAGACCGATAAGATATATGAGAAAAGCGCCAAAAATCATGGCCACCATCGAAACCGTCAATACAAACGTCTTTCCATTGTAATTGTGCAGCACCGTAAAACCAGCTGTAATACCAAAGAGCATACTTGGCATAAACACTATTCCTCCCAGTCGAGGTATAGCCACCTTATGCACCTTTCTCGCATTTGGTTGATCGTACAAGTTATACTTCTTGCACATCTGCACCACGAGAGGAATGCATATAGCCCCTGCCGCAAAACTGACCAAAAACGTTGTTATTATATATAGTAGATCACAATTCATATTCCAAAAGTCGATATGTAAGTAATTTCCTTTTATAATAAATAAACGTTATATTTCTTCAATTATTGTATACAACAAGAAGAATTTGCTTTCTTATTCATTCTTTCACTCATCGCATATATGAGCGCGTCGATATTTAAATGTATGGTTCTAACATATAAAAAACTCCTTGCAAGGAAACGATGAAGTCCTTGCAAGGAGTTGCCTTACTTATTGCAAGGAATTGGTCAACTCCTTGCAATGCTATAATTGGAAGAAAAGAGTTACTTGTTCTCTTCGAGTGCAGCGATCTTGTCTTTGAGTTCCTGAAGGTCGGAACGGAGCTTTTCTACCTTGCGGTTGAGTTCGTCGACAAGGGCGTTGCCTTGCTTGCTCTTGCTTGAGAGGGAGAGGAAGCCGAGGTTGTTCTCGTAAGTCTTGATCTCGTTCTGGAGGATGTCCTTCTGGCGAAGCAGACGCTCCTTGATGCGAGCACCACCATCCTGTGCAGCGGACTTGATGTCGTCCTTGAACTTGTTGATACGGCGGCGAGTAGCGTTGGCACTTGCTGCTCCGTAGAGACGATCCATCTGCTCACGGAAGAGCTTGTAGAGCTTGTCCTTCTCCTTGAATGGTACATGTCCAATCTGATTCCATTCTTCCTGTGCAGCACGAAGTTTGTCGCGGAGTTCGCTCTCCATGTCACCTGGTTCGATGGCAGCAAGACGCTCGATGATGGACTTCTTCTTGTCGAGGTTCTCGAGCTGCTCGTTGCGCTGACCTGATGTTGCTTCCTTCTTTGCTGCGAAGAATGTATCGCATGCTGCATTGAAGCGCTCCCAAATCTGATCAGAGTACTTCTTTGGCACGGTTCCAATCTCGCGCCAACGCTTCTGAAGGTCTACGAGTTTTTCTGTAGTCTCTTTCCACTCAGTAGAATCCTTGAGCGACTCTGCAAGTGCAACAAGTTCCTGCTTCTTTGCAAGGTTCTCGTTCAAGCTGTCGCGTACGCTCTTGAAGTATTCTGCCTTCTTTGTGAAGAATGCATCGCATGCTGTACGGAAGCGCTCGAAGATCTTCTGGTTCATCTTCTGTGGTGCAAAACCGATTGTGCGCCACTGTTGCTGGAGTTCTGTGATCTTCTCAGAAAGCTGATTCCATTCGTTGAATGTTCTGAGTTCTTCAGTATTGATGCCTTCTATCTCTTCGCAGATTGCAGTCTTCTTGCTGAGGTTTTCTTCTTCCTGTGCCTTACGTCCCTCGAAGAAGTCCTGATGCTTCTTGTTGATGATAGTGCTGGCAGCCTTGAAGCGGTTCCAAATCTCTTCGCGGAGGTCGTTCTGTACAGGACCAATCTCGCGGAATTCCTGATGGAGCTGCTGAAGCTTGCGGAATGCAGCAATGATGTCCTCTTCGTCTGCAAGCTTCTCTGCTGCCTCACAGAGTGCAGTCTTCAATTCAAGGTTCTTTTTGAAGTCGTATGCACGGAGTTCGTTGTTGATCTTCAGGTTGTCATAGAATGCCTCTACTGTGACCTGATAGTTCTTCCAAAGCTCTGTAGCCTTTTCTGCAGGAACGTCCTTGATGTCGTTCCACTCTTGCTGCAGAGCCTTGAACTCATTATACTGTCGATTAATCTCGTCTGGATTGGCAAGGATAGCCTTGATCTTTTCGATGATTTCGAGTTTCTTCTGGTAGTTTTCCTCTTTCTTACGCTCAAGTTCTTCTGCAATCTTGGCTCTCTTCTCACGGATGATAGCCATCTGAGCCTTGAATTCTGCCTCCTCTACGTTAGGTGCAGGTATGTACTCTTCGGCATTGCCTCCCTCTTCAACAAACTGCTTGAAGGCTGCCTCGCCTTCCTGGCGATGGATGCGATAGAATACGGACTTGAGTGTGTCAAGTTCCTGACGTGTAGCTTCTTCATCAGTCTCAGCAAGTACCTTAAGACGAGCGATGACTTCAGCCTTGGTCTGGAATGTTGGTTCACTTGCATCTGTAGCTGGTGCAGCTTCAGGTGCTTCAATCTGTTCGGACGAAGAGATTTCTGCCTGTGGTGCCTCTACGATAGGCTCCTCAGTGGGGTTCTGAATTTCTGTCATAATAAATGGTTAATTATTATATTAATAAGGTGTAAAAACTAACTAAAGCTCAATAGCGTGTGGATATACACCACAACAGCCGGAGTTGCAAGAATGGTGCTGTCGAAACGATCGAGCATACCTCCGTGTCCAGGAAGTATGTGACCCGAATCCTTGATGCCAAGCTTGCGCTTCAGGAGGCTCTCGACGAGGTCGCCCCACGTGCCGAAGATTACCACGACCACAGCCAAACCTGCCCATGAGAGTGGGGAAGTCATAATGCCGGGAGCCATGAATTGGTCGGCAAAATGAGCAATGATCTGCGAAACTATGATGGCAAGAACGCCTCCTCCGATACTTCCTTCCCAGCTCTTAGCAGGAGAAATGCGTGGGAAAAGCTTGTGCTTGCCAATCAACGAGCCGACACAATAAGCTCCTGCATCGCTGCACCAAAGGAATATGAACATGGAGAGGACAAGGAGTGGGGTATAGACGGCATTCGGAGTACCGAACTGCTGTGGTACGGCAATGAACGACAAAGTATTGAGCAATGCAAATGGCAAGGCTACATATAACTGTGCCATCATAGTAAATGCCCAGTTGTAGATGGAGTTTTTGCGGTCGAAGTACAACTCAGAAACCATCAGGTATACAATGCTGATGAGGTAGGGGATGAAGATCTCCGATCCGCAGGTGTTGAGATTGAATGCCATAACGGCATAGAAAAGGTATGTACCTGCCACGGTGGTGATGAATCGATTGACCTGCAAGTCTGCATTCCTGTTGACGATAGTACAGAACTCCCAGATGGTCATAGCGGTTATGATGCCAAATAGCAGATCGAATGTGGTGGCATCCCAAAGGATGCATCCTACGACTACTATCACGAACAATATACTTGTGATTGCCCTGACTATGAAATTCTTCATTTTATTCGACATTACTGCTTTCCTCCTCCTCCTTATTATTTTCTTCTTCCTTTAACTTTTCAAGAACGGCATCAATGGCCTTCTTGCGGATGATGTCCTCATTCTCCTTCTTCCAGTCGAACTTTGACTCATCGGTCGATGTGTTGCCGTCCTCTGTGGTATTATCATCGGTGAGAATCTCTTCTGTACGTGATGCCCATGGACGCTTGCCAAAGATCTTTTCTACATCCTCGGCAAAGATAACCTCGCGATCGATGAGTATCTGTGCAAGCTGTGCATGTCCTTCCTTATGCTCGGTGAGGACTTGCTTTGCGCGCTCATACTGTTCAGCAATGAGTTCCTTTACTTCTTCATCGATGAGTTCTGCAGTCTTCTCCGAGTATGGCTTTTGGAATTCATATTCGCTGGTACGATAGTAGCAGAGGTTAGGGATGCGCTTACCCATACCGGCATATGCTATCATGCCGTATGCACGCTTGGTAACTGTCTCAAGGTCGTTCATCGCACCGGTAGAGATGCGTCCGATGCAAAGTTCCTCTGCAGCTCGTCCGCCCAAAGTAGCACAGATCTCGTCAAGCATTTCTTCCTTTGTAGTGATTTGACGCTCCTCAGGCATGTACCATGCAGCACCAAGTGCTCGTCCTCTTGGTACGATAGTGACTTTCACGAGTGGGTTGGCATACTGGAGGAACCACGATATCGTAGCGTGGCCAGCCTCGTGGAGTGCAATGGAACGCTTCTCGTTGGCAGTAAGAAGCTTTGTCTTCTTCTCAAGACCGCCAATGATACGATCGACTGCATCGAGGAAACATTGCTTGTCAACCCACTTTTTATTATAGCGTGCAGCAATAAGAGCAGCCTCATTACATACATTTGCAATGTCAGCACCGGAGAATCCTGGTGTCTGTCGTGCAAGAGTGTCGACATCAACTGTCTCATCAATCTTAATAGGTCGAAGATGCACCATAAATATTTCCTTGCGCTCATTGAGGTCTGGAAGGTCGACATGTATCTGACGATCGAAACGACCGGCACGAAGCAAGGCTGAATCGAGCACATCAGCGCGGTTGGTAGCAGCAAGGATGATGATGCCCGAATTAGTTCCGAATCCATCCATTTCGGTGAGCAACTGGTTGAGTGTACTCTCACGTTCATCGTTGCCTCCCATAGCAACAGACTTCGAACGAGCACGTCCGATGGCATCGATCTCGTCGATAAAGACGATACATGGTGCCTTCTGCTTGGCTTGTTGGAAGAGGTCGCGCACACGGCTTGCTCCCACACCTACGAACATCTCCACAAACTCAGAACCAGAGAGTGAGAAGAATGGTACGTCGGCCTCGCCTGCTACAGCCTTGGCAAGGAGAGTCTTACCCGTTCCCGGAGGACCTACGAGAAGAGCACCCTTAGGAATTTTACCTCCAAGTTCGGTGTAGCGCTGAGGATTCTTAAGGAATTCAACAATCTCCTGAACTTCCTGCTTAGCACCTGTCTGACCTGCGACATCCTTGAATGTAATCTTGTTAGCATTGTCCTTACCGCCACCTTCGATGAGCTGAGCTTTGCTCTTGCCCACGTTGAAGATGCCACCTCCCATTACACCGCCACCACCGCTCATGCGACGCATGATAAACATCCAGATGGCTACAATGAAGATGATAGGTAATATCTGCCATAGGATGTTCATGATGATGTTATCGTGACGCTCGTAATTAACGTTGCCATCAAAGTGACCTGCCTCACGCTGCTTGTCAATGAACTCCTCAACCTTCTCGATCGATCCGTACTCGATACTGATGGTGCGTGGTGCACCGGTCTTGTTAGTAGTACCGAATACCTGCTTGTCATACTTCGACTTCACGGTAAGGAGTATGGTCTGTTCTCCCTTGTCAATCACGATGTCGGAAGCGTAGCCGCGTTCCACAATCTCCTGGAATGCAGAATAGTTTACGCTCTTCGTGCCAGGATTGTCATTGCGAGAGACAAAGAGGTATATTGTTGCACCGATGATGAACAGATAGAACCAGTTAAAGCTGAAGTTAGGAAACCTCTGCTTCTTATCGTCATTAGGCTGGTTGTTCTGCTGCGATGCAGGGTTATTTTGATTTTCTTCCATTGTCTGTTAATTAATTCTCCTAAATCATTCTTTTACCTTTACTGTGCTTCGAAACTAATCGAGATCAGGTATATCAGTTACGATGGCATCTTCCCAAAGGTTGTCAATATCATAGAATTCGCGTGCCTCAGGCAGGAACACATGAACCACCATGTCAGTATAATCCATTGCAACCCACAAACAATTCTGTGTACCATCGATTGCTGTAGGCTTCTGACCAGTCTTCTGTCGCACTACCTCACGTACTGAATCATAGATTGCAGACACCTGTGTAGGTGAATTGCCTTCGCAGATAACGAGGAATTTTGTTATTGTATCATCAATGTCCTGAAGGTCGATAGTAGTAATGTTGTGACCTTTCTTCTCCTGAATGCCGTCGATAGCGGCTTTAACTAACTTTTCTGTTTCGTTCATTTATAAAATTCGTCTTTATAATACTTCGTCTAGTTCTTGTTGTTTCTTTTTGTCTTCAATGATCTGGAAATCTTTAGGACGCAATACAAAGTTAGAACCGAGATACTTGTCGCGTACAATCGCATTGTCAGCCAACTCCTGTGGTGTGCCCTTGAAGAGGATTCGACCTTCAAATAGCAAGTAGGCTCTGTCAGTAATGCAAAGGGTTTCCTGTACGTTATGGTCGGTAATGAGGATTCCGATGTTGCGGTCCTTAAGTTTCCACACGATGTACTGGATATCTTCGACGGCAATAGGGTCAACTCCGGCAAATGGTTCATCAAGCATGATGAACTTAGGATCAATGGCAAGGCATCGTGCTATCTCGCATCGGCGACGCTCACCTCCGGATAGTTGATTACCCTTGTTCTTGCGTACTTTCTGCAGACGGAACTCGTTGAGAAGCTGTTCGAGGTGTTCACGCTGTTCTTCGACCGACTTATACTTCATCTCAAGTACGGTCATGATGTTGTCCTCAACACTCATGGTACGGAACACACTTGCTTCCTGAGCAAGGTAACCTACGCCTTTACGTGCTCGGGTAGACACAGGATCCTTGGTGATTTCCTCATCGTTGAGATACACTTTTCCGCCGTTTGGAACGACAAGTCCTGTGGTCATGTAGAACGATGTGGTCTTTCCTGCTCCATTTGGTCCAAGCAATCCCACGATTTCACCCTGGCGCACATTGATCGACACGTCATTTACAACAGTTCGCTTTCCGTATGTCTTGACCAGATGTCGGGTATAGAGAGCCATCCTGTCGTCTGAATACTCGGGACGCTCAGCATCGCCAGCATTGGTTGTTGCGCTATATATTTTATTTTCCATTTTTTACAATTTAGGGACAAAAGTACGAAATCTTTGCCGATTAATCGCTCTAAACAATAAAAATATAAGTTAAATAGGCATTCTTTTGAGAAGAAATTACTAATTTTGCCGAAAAATAGAGTTATATGATAACAATCAAGTCTGGTTTGACAGCGTTGGGACGTTACATTCAATTGATGGGACGAGTATGTACTCGCCCCGATAGAATGCGTATGTTTGTCAAGCAATATTGGACAGAAATGTATCAGTTGGGCTACAACTCCATAGCAATCGTTCTGATCATAAGTTGCTTTATCGGAGCTGTGATATGCCTGCAGATGAAACTGAACATCCAGTCGAGTTGGATGCCAACCATGACCACAGGTTTTACAACTCGTGAAATCATGCTTCTTGAGTTTTCAAGTTCCATCATGTGCCTTATCCTAGCCGGTAAGGTTGGTAGTAATATCGCCAGTGAGATTGGCACCATGCGAATCACTCAGCAGATTGATGCTCTTGATATTATGGGAGTCAATTCGGCAAACTATCTCATCCTTCCAAAAGTACTTGGTCTTATGACTATCATGCCTATCCTCGTAACGCTCAGCGTAGCAGCAGGTATAGGAGGTGCATATGCAACTACCATGATTGGTACCACCACCATTGCCGAACTCAATGAGGGTTTCCAGTACTCGTTCAATCCATGGTTCTTCTGGTGCGGTATGATCAAGGCTGTCGTCTATGCCTTCATCATTACGAGCGTTTCGGCCTACAAAGGCTATACAGTCGAAGGTGGTTCGGTAGAAGTCGGTAAGGCATCGACCGATGCTGTGGTCAATTCCAGCATATTGATTCTTTTCAGTGATATTTTCTTAACAAACATGTTGACATGATTACGGTTGAGCATTTATATAAATCGTTTGAGGACAAGGAAGTGTTGAAGGACATCAACGCTGTCTTTCGTGATGGTGAGGTCAACCTTATCATTGGTCAGTCGGGTAGTGGTAAGACTGTGTTCATGAAGAACATAGTTGGCCTTTTTGAACCGACTAAGGGACGTGTACTTTACGACAATCGTGACTTTGTATCAATGACTAAGAAGGAGAAGATAATGCTTCGCCGCGAGATGGGAATGATTTTCCAGAATGCAGCGTTGTTCGACTCCCTTACAGTCCTTGATAACGTTATGTTTCCGCTTGACATGTTCTCTGACAAGAGTTATGAGGATCGTCGCAAACGAGCACTCGAGTGCCTTGCACGTGTCAATCTGCAAGGTGCAGAAGACAAGTATCCTGGTGAGATATCGGGAGGTATGCAGAAGCGTGTTGCAATAGCACGTGCCATAGTGTTGGAACCTAAGTATCTATTCTGTGACGAACCAAATTCTGGTCTTGACCCAAAGACATCTATTGTCATCGATGAATTGATATCCGGTATCACACATGAAGATAAGATAACTACAATAGTCAATACCCACGACATGAATTCCGTGATGGGTATAGGCGAGAATATCACATTCATTTGTGAAGGTAGAGCAGAATGGCAAGGATCGAACAAAGAGATTATGGATGCAGACAATAAGAACCTGTCTGACTTCATATTTGCATCCGATATTCTTCGCCAAGCCAAGCAGTTGCATGATGCTCAGCGCAAAGGATAAGTCTTTTCTATAGCATTTCATCATCCTTTAGTCCTTTAACCTCAAAAACATTAGCGAAATTGATAGTTTGCATAGCCGAGAAACCAAGTGTGGCACGTGAAATAGCCAGTGTGTTAGGAGCAACGCAACAGCACCAAGGATACCTAGAAGGCAACGGGTATCAGGTGACATGGACGTTTGGCCATCTGTGCGAGTTGAAGGAACCGCATGAATACAATGAGCGATGGAAACGTTGGGATATGTGGGATCTGCCGATGATTCCGCAACGATTCGGTATTCGCCTCAAAGAGGATAATGGCATCAAGCAACAATTTTCCATCATACAATCGCTGATGCAGAAGGCTGATGGAATCATCAATTGTGGTGATGCCGGCCAGGAAGGAGAACTTATACAGCGATGGGTTATGCAGAAGGCTGGAGTGAAATGTCCTGTAAAGCGACTTTGGATTTCATCGCTCACAGAGGATGCTATTCGTGAGGGATTCAACGATCTGAAGGACCAAAGCGCTTATCAGTCGCTCTATGAAGCAGGACTTTCACGTGCCATAGGTGACTGGACACTTGGTATGAATGCCACTCGCCTCTACACCATGAAATACCAGCAACAACGTGGACAGGTTCTATCCATAGGACGTGTGCAGACACCTACCCTGGCACTTATAGTCAATCGCCAAAAAGAGATTGAGGATTTCGTACCTCGCCAGAGCTTTGTGCTTTCCACTCTGTATCGAGATGTAAAGTTTACAGCGATAGCACACGATGAAGAAGCAGAAGCTGAAGCCGAGGCAGAAATAGCAGAAGCAGCTGCACAAGGCAAGACAATCAAGAGCAAGGGACCAATATACCGACAGATTGAATATGCCACAGAAGCAGAAGGACAAGCTGTTCTTGAAGCGATAAAGGAGCGTCCCTTCACAGTCACTTCAATTACGAAGAAGAAGGGTACGGAAGCGCCTCCTCGTCTCTATGATCTTACTTCGCTTCAGGTGGATTGCAATAAGAAATATGGATATTCTGCCGATCAAACGCTACAACTCATACAGTCGCTTTACGAGAAGAAGTTCACGACTTATCCTCGTGTTGATACAACCTTCTTGAGCGATGACATTTACCCTAAGTGTCCTGGTATTCTCAAGGGAATAAAAGGTTACGAACAATTTACAAATCCATTATTAGGAAAGACTTTAAATAAGTCAAAGAAGGTATTTGATTCTTCGAAGGTTACAGATCACCATGCCATCATCCCTACAGGAGTACCAGCCACGAACTTGAGCGACATGGAGAAGCGTGTGTATGATCTCGTAGCTCGTGCTTTCATTGCCGTATTTTACCCTGATTGCAAGTTCGAGACAACCACCGTAATGGGTGAGGTCGTTCCTGAGAATATCGATGCTGTAACCTTCCGCACAAGCGGTCGTGTCACCATAGACGAAGGATGGAAAGTGATATATCGTACACACGACACTTCACAAGCTTCCACCGATGACGACACCAATGATTCCGACCTGTCACAATCAGGGTTGCCAGTCTTTACAAAAGGGGAGTCAGGACCTCACATACCATCTCTTGCAGAGAAATGGACACAGCCACCTAAGCCATATACGGAGGCAACACTACTTCGTGCCATGGAAACGGCTGGTAAGTTTGTTGATAATGAAGAACTGCGCGATGCTATGAAAGAGAATGGCATAGGACGACCATCTACGCGTGCAGCCATTATCGAGACACTTTTCAAGCGCCGCTACATTCGTAAGGAACGCAAAAATCTTATTGCCACTCCTACGGGTGTCGAACTCATTGGCATTATCCAGGAAGAACTGCTAAAGAGTGCCGAACTCACTGGACAATGGGAGAAGAAACTACGCGATATTGAGCATAACCAGTATGACACACGCCAATTCATCGATGAACTGAAGGCGATGGTCACAGATATTATATATAAGGTACGTGCCGACAATTCCAAGCGTCAGGTGGCTGTAACGACAGATGAAGATCTGAAGAAAAAGACACCTCGTAAGGCAAAAGCATCAACTTCTTCTAGTGCTTCGCCAGGTATTTCATCTAATGCGACAACGAGTACCTCATCAGGTTCTTCTTCCAGCGCACCATCGTCAGCATCTGCTCCTGCAGGTTTCCGTCCACGTGCAACAAAAGAAAAAAAGAAACCTCAACTCTCCACAGAGGAGGTCAAGGCTTCTTATAATCCGGATGACATCATTGGTATGCCATGCCCGCTATGTCATGTAGGAACTATCATCAAAGGTCGTACAGCCTATGGTTGCTCTCGCTGGCGCGAAGGATGCAATTACCGTTTACCTTTTACTGATTGATGCATTAACGTGGCTACTTGATATTTTCGAAGTGCATGATTGACACTTCGATGCATCTGACTTAATGCGTTACGATTGCGCTCTTTATTGTTCTTACGATATAATGCACATCAAGATCAGTAACGCATGGACCTGCAGGCAAACACATACCAACTTTGAATAAGCTTTCACTCACACCATTGATGTATGCAGGAGCATTCTTGTATACAGGTTGTTTGTGCATTGGCTTCCAAAGCGGACGTGCCTCAATCTGAGCAGTATCGAGATATGTGCGGAGAGCTTCAACATTGTCGTTTGGTTGACAATCGGTAGTAGGGCAGTCGACTGTATGAACCACACCTGCAGCACCACCCACAGCTCCCTGTACTTTCTTCTTGTATGCCATATCCTGACCGACAATCTTCAAGTCAGGACTAAGTGTAATGGTTACAAGCCAATAATTACTGTCGAAAGCTGCATCGTTAGGCTGTTTATGCACCTTGATGCCTTGTACGTCCGCAAGAAGTTGCTCGTAAAGTTCCTGAACATGCTTGTGATGATTGATATGATCGTTGGCAATAGTCATCTGGCCGCGACCTATACCTGCACATACATTTGACATTCGGTAGTTGAAACCGATCGTCTCGTGCTGATAATATGGGTAAGCCTCACGTGCCTGGGTTGCATACCATAGCACATTGTTCTTGTCTGCGTCATTATTGGTGATGAGAGCACCACCACCCGACGTAGTAATCATCTTGTTACCATTGAATGAGAGCACACCGTATCTACCGAAGGTTCCGAGCTTTCGTCCCTTCCATGTAGAACCAAATCCTTCAGCAGCATCTTCCACAACAGGGATGTTGTAACGGTTAGCAACCTCCATGATTCGATCTATCTGGTAAGGCATTCCATACAGAGCAACAGGCACGATAGCCTTAGGAGCCTTGCCCTTAACACGGATTCTGTCCTGAATGGCTGTTTCAAGAAGAGCTGGATCCATATTCCATGTGTCAGGTTCTGAATCAACGAACACAGGCATGGCACCGAGGTAAGTTACAGGATTGGCAGATGCACAGAATGTGAAACTCTGTACTATAACCTCATCACCAGGTTGTACATCGCAGGCAAGCAGAGCAAGGTGAACAGCAGCTGTTCCTGCACTCAATGCTACTACCTTCTTATCAAGTGAATTGCTTTGTCCATCGTTGTTTACAAAGTCCTCAAGATCCTTTTCGAACGCATTTACGTTAGGACCAAGTGGCACAACCCAATTGGTGTCAAATGCCTCACGCACATATTTCTTCTCCACTTCATCTTCGCTCATGTGTGCGAGACAAAGATTGATACGTGTTCTTTCTCCGAGCGATACGTCAACCACACCTTTCGAGTTGTTGAACATATTGAAGAATATTGCTTGTGCGCTCTCTTCCTTGCGATCATTGAATATAACGCGAGCAAGCATACGATACACAAACTGGAATATGAGCGAGATCAGTACAGTAACTCCTATCACGCGTATTGGCACACGGAATGGGAATAATCCGTTAGGTAACAAGAAAGAAGCCCCCTCGAGCAGTAATCCACCCAAAACAAGTGCGCTGGACAACTGGATGAACATCGCTTTCTTCGTGTTCTTCAGCATTCCTGTATATGTTCTGAACAGGTGCATAAACAGCAGGAAGAATGGCAAAGCAAACAACCAAATGTTCACGTATCTCCAGAAGTCTGCAATAACAGCTTCACCACCAAGTGTGAGGTATACAGAGATGACGCCTGCCAGAACAAGTGTGGCACAATCCAAGGCTACGATACACCAATATGGCAGTGCATCTCGGCCAAAGTACTTCTCAGGAAGGATATTATTCATATTCTTATGCGTAATAGTATTCAATTTATTTAATGGCAAAATTACGCAATTGAAAACAAATTCCCAAATAAAATGAAATGAAATATTGAATGTGTTATGCAATTTCCCATAAATGACACTTTCAATTTCCATTTTTGCTATATTGCATTATAAAATTTGGGGTGAATAACTCTCTTATTCAATGTGTTTACATATGTCGTAATACAAAACAACCGAAGGTGGTTGGCCTTCGGTTGTTACTATGGTTGTATTGGATAAATAATAATTGTATCTACAGTAAATGAGACTGATTACTTTCTATCTTTCCAAAGCTTAGTCATGTCCTCAAGAGTCTTGCCCTTTGTCTCAGGAACAAGCTTCCATACAAATACTGCTGCGACTACGCAGATGATGCCGTACATTGCGTAGACGAACCAGTAGCCAAGACTATTGGCCATAGGAACGAACGAAGTAGAGACAATCCAGTTGAAGATCCACTGGAAGGCAACAGCTATAGCAACTGCACCACCACGGATGGTGTTAGGGAATACCTCAGCAATGAGTACCCAACAGATTGGGCCCCATGAGAACATGAAGCTTGCAGAGTAAACCATGAGCGAGATCATGCAGAGGAGCTGCATTGTGGAATCGTTGGCCATTGCGCCCTCGAATGTACAAGCCACACCTATTGCGCCAAGAGCCATGCCGAGCGAACCTACGATAAGAAGTGGTTTGCGGCCGAGTTTCTCAACTGTGAAGATTGCAACGCATGTGAAACCGAGATTTACGATACCATTGAAGACTGTGAGCATCATAGGATTGTCAAAGCCCATAGCACCATAGATACGTGGTGCGAAATACAGAACGGCATTGATACCTACTGCCTGCTGGAACACAGAAAGCATGATACCTACGAAGATGCAGAGGAATCCGTAAGTCATGATTGGCTCTGTCTTTACTGTCATTGTAGCCTTGATGTCTGCAAGAATCTCCTTTGCCTTTGCTGCACCATTGATCTTTGAAAGGATTGCTTCAGCCTTGCTGTCTGCACCGATTGATGCAAGGTAGCGAGGAGTTTCAGGAACAAAGCAGATGAGGATAGCAAAGAGACCTGCAGGTATCATTTCCGAACCAAACATGTAACGCCATCCGTGCTCAATGCTCCATGCTGCTTCAGGACCGTTAAGGAGTCGGTTGACACCTTCGCCTACGCTCTCGATAGCAGGAGCAACATGGTCGCCAAGAATGAAGAAATTGACAAAGTAAACAACGAGCTGACCAAATATGATGGCAAACTGGTTCCAGCTTACAAGCATACCGCGAATGTTGCTTGGTGCAATTTCACCGATATACATTGGACATACTGCAGAAGCAAGACCAACACCAACACCACCAATAACACGGTAAATGTTGAACACAATAAGGAGAGTGAGGTTTGGCTCGTTTTCGAGAATCATTGTTTCCGGACACATTGATCCCCATGCTGATATGAAGAACATGACACCGGCAAAGATAAGTGACTTCTTACGGCCCCAGTTGGATGCAAGCACACCTGATATGGAGGATCCGATGATACATCCGATGAGTGCACTTGAACTTGTAAATCCATGCCAGAAGTCAGTATATGTGAAGTCCTGTGCACCCATGAAGAATGCCTGAAGTCCTTTTTCTGCACCCGAGATTACTGCAGTATCGTAACCAAAGAGAAGACCTCCGATTACTGCTACAAGCACAATAGAGAACAAGTAGGACTTAGAACCCTGGTTTTCTTGACTCATAATAGTTTCTAAGATTATTTTTAAGTTCTTACGTTTTAGCAAAAATAAAAGGACACACCAATGACTTACAATGATGTAGGTCATGCTTGGTGTGTCCTCTTTTTATTTATAGATAAATGTTACTTTACAGGGATGTCATCAATGCGCTGCTGATGACGACCTCCGGCAAACTCAGTTCCGAAGAATTCATCGAGACAAGCACGACAAGTGTCTTCAGTAATGAATCGACCTGGGAATACAATAACATTGGCATTATTGTGCTCACGGATGAGATGTGCAATCTCTGGCTGCCATACAAGACCTGCACGGATCTGCTGGTGCTTGTTGAGAGTCATTGATATACCTTCACCCGAACCGCACATTGCAATACCTGGATATACTTCGCCTTTCTCTATGCCCTCTGCAAGGGCATGTCCATAGGTTGCGTAGTTACAGCTATCCTCTGTATAGGTGCCGTAGTCCTTGTATTCAATGCCTTTCTCCTCAAGGTACTTCTTTACGAATTGCTTGAGAGGGTAGGCTGCGTGATCTGAAGCTAAACCAACCATAATTAAAGCATTGACTTAACCTGCTCGTAAACGTTCTGAGCTGTGTAGCCGAGTTTCTCATCGAGCACCTTGTAAGGAGCAGAGAAGCCGAATGACTCAAGACCCCAGATCTTTGACTCAGGAGCTGCACCAATAAGGAAGCCCTGGAGATTTACTGGAAGACCTGCTGTCATACCGAATACCTTAGCACCTGCTGGGATAACAGACTCCTGATATTCCTTTGACTGCTCACGGAAGAGGCCCTCAGAAGGAACAGATACGATACGTACCTTAACACCTTCCTTGCGAAGGAGCTCTGCACCAGAAATGAGTGTAGAAACCTCTGAACCTGAAGCAACGCATACTACATCTGGATTCTCATCTGAACCTGCAACGATGTAAGCACCCTTAGCTGCTGCACAATAGTCGTTGCCCTCTGGGAGGTTGTTGATGTTCTGGCGAGAGAAGATGAGAGCTGTTGGAGTTGTTGTGTTCTCCATTGCAAGTGCCCATGCAGCAGTTGTCTCCTTAGCGTCAGCTGGACGAAGAACAAGTGTAGATGGCTTGCCTGAGTGGTTGCGAAGCTTCTCCATGAGACGGATCTGTGCTTCCTGCTCTACTGGCTCGTGAGTTGGACCGTCCTCACCTACGCGGAATGCATCGTGAGTCCAGATGAACTTAACTGGGAGCTCCATGAGAGCTGCCATACGAACTGCTGGCTTCATGTAGTCAGAGAATACGAAGAATGTACCACATGCAGGGATAACACCTCCGTGGAGAGCCATACCGATGCAGCAGCAAGCCATAGTGAGCTCAGCAACACCTGCCTGGAAGAATGCACCAGAGAAGTCGCCTGCAGCGAGAGCCTTAGTCTTCTTAAGGAAGCCGTCAGTCTTATCTGAGTTAGAGAGGTCAGCAGAACCTACGATCATGTTAGGAACCTGCTCTGCAAGAACTGAAAGACAAGCAGCTGATGCATTACGAGTAGCGTCGTTGTCCTTCTGAACGCATGCGCTCCAGTCGATCTTTGGAGCCTTGCCAGCGAACCAGTCATCCTGCTGAGCAGCCTTTTCTGGGTTAGCAGCAGCCCATGCCTTCTCCTCTTCGTAGCGAGCAGCACAGATAGCTTCGAGTTCCTTAGCACGGTTAGCATAGAGTTCCTTAACATCGTCGAAAATAACGAATGGATTCTCAGGATCACCACCGAGGTTCTTGATTGTGTTAATGTAAGCATCGCCACCGAGTGGAGCACCGTGAGTCTTGCAGTTAGCCTCGTATGAAGAGCCGTCAGCCTTGAGGGCACCCTTACCCATGATACACTTACCGATGATGAGTGTTGGCTTGCCTTCAACCTTCTTTGCAGCATCGAGAGCTGTACGGATCTGAGCAGCATCGTTACCTACGATCTCGATAACTTCCCAACCGAGTGCACGATACTTAGCAGCAGTATCCTCAGTCATAACTTCCTTAGTCTCAGTAGAAAGCTGAATATCATTAGAGTCATAGAACATGATGAGGTTGTCAAGACCGAGAGTAGCAGCGATACGAGCACCACCCTGTGAAATTTCTTCCTGAACACCACCATCAGAGATGTATGCATAGATTGTCTCCTTTGCAAATGTTGGGTTGCCTGTGTGAGCAGCAAGGAACTTAGCAGCGATAGCAGCACCTACTGCGAATACGTGACCCTGGCCAAGAGGACCAGAAGTATTCTCGATACCACGAGCAATCTCAAACTCTGGGTGACCAGTAGTTGGAGAACCCCACTGACGAAGCTGTGAAAGCTCCTCAAGAGAGAACTTGCCGATGAGGCAAAGCTGAGAGTAGAGCATTGGAGCCATGTGACCAGGATCGAGGAAGAAACGGTCGCGACCTACCCACTCAGGGTTCTTTGGATCGTACTGGAGGTACTCAGAGTAGAGTACGTTAATGAAGTCGGCACCACCCATAGCACCACCTGGGTGACCAGACTTAGCCTTTTCAACAGCTGATGCAGCAAGGATACGGATATTGTCCGCTGCATGATTCAAAACTTTGATGTCATTCATTGTTTTAAAAGTTTTTGTTTTGTTATAATTATTAATTATCTATTATTTCTTATTGTCAACAGCAGCCTGTTCGATAGCAAGACCAGCCTTGTACACTTCGATGTACTTGTTGAATCCTTCTACATCCTCGGCTGTAGGAGCAATCTCAACACCAGTGTTACCACCGAATACTACTTCCTCAAGCCAATCAGCAAGGTTCTGATTCTTAGCATTGTTCACACAGTATGCAGCGAGGAGAGCAATACCCCAAGCACCACCTTCACCTGCAGTTTCCATAACAGAGATAGGGGAGTTGAGAGCAGCAGCAAGAACGCGCTGACCTACACCTGGAGTCTTGAAGAGACCACCATGTCCTGTAATACGATCAACCTTAATCTTTTCTTCCTTGAAGAGCACATCGTTACCGAGCTTGAGTACTGCTACTGTAGCATAGAGATTAGTGCGGATGAAGTTTGCAAGATTGAACTTATCGTTGGCAGAACGAACTACCATAGGACGACCATCCTGAAGTCCGGCAACAGGTTCACCTGAGATATAGTTGTAAGCAAGTACGCCGCCACAGTCAGGATCGCCTGAGAGTGCATGGTTATAGAGCTTGCCGTATACCTCGTTCATATCTACTGGTACACCAAGAAGTTCCTGGTATTCCTTGAAGAGCTTAACCCAAGCATTGATATCAGAAGTACAGTTGTTACAGTGAACCATTGCAACGAGCGAACCATCAGGTGTAGTAACCATGTCGATCATCTCGTTTGGCTTAGAAAGATCCTTCTCAAGAACGATCATTGAGAATGATGAAGTACCAGCACTTACGTTACCTGTGCGCTGCTTAACAGCATTAGTTGCAACCATACCTGTTCCAGCATCACCTTCAGGAGGACAAAGTGGACATCCTGGCTTCAAGTGACCAGAGATATCAAGACGCTCAGCACCATGCTCAGTAAGAACACCTGCATCAGCACCAGCAGAGAGTGACTCAGGAAGAATGTCAAGAAGTTTCCAATCGTATCCCTTTGGAGCAACGAGTTCGTCGAACTTGCGTACCATCTCAGCGTTGTAAGTCTTTGTTTCTGGATCAACAGGAATCATACCTGAAGCATCGCCAACACCAAGAACCTTCTTGCCTGTGAGGCGCCAGTGAATGTAACCTGCGAGGGTAGTGAGGTAAGTGATGTCCTTCACGTGCTCATCACCATTGAGGATGCACTGGTAGATGTGAGAGATTGACCAACGGAGTGGGATATTGTAGTTGAAGAGCTTAGAGAGCTCAGCAGCTGCAGCACCTGTGTTTGTATTACGCCATGTACGGAATGGAACAAGGATCTTCTCATCCTTGCCAAATGCCATGTAACCGTGCATCATAGCAGAAATACCGATAGCAGCAAGGTTCTCAATCTCACAGTCATACTGAGCGATGACATTCTTGCGAAGGTCAGCGTAGCAATCCTGAAGACCGTACCAGATGCGGTCGATATTGTATGTCCAAAGTCCATCTACAAGCTGGTTTTCCCATTCGTGGCTTCCCTGTGCTATAGGCTTGTTTTCATCGTCGATGAGAACTGCCTTGATGCGGGTAGAGCCAAACTCGATACCGAGTATGGCTTTACCTGATTCAATTATCTGTTTTGCGTTCATAATTCAATCGTAATTCAATGTTTAACGAAGTGCCTTGTTGAGCATGTAGTAAATCTCGTTGTTGCGGAGCTGCTGCTTGAATCCACTGATAGTAGTATCCTTAGTGATGCTGATGAATTCAATGTCAGTCATCTCAGCGAAGTCCTCCCAATATTCAGCAGTAATATCGTACGAGAATGCGCTGTGGTGAGTACCTCCGGCGAGGATCCATGCACCTGCACCGATTTCGAATGTTGGCTGTGGAACCCAAAGTGCAGAAGCAACAGGGAGCTTAGGCATTGGCTTTGGCTCGATGCACTCTACATCGCTTGTAATGAGACGGAAGCGGTTGCCAAGGTCTACGATTGTAGCCTTGCATCCTGCACCAGTCTTTGAAGTGAAGACGAGACGAGCAGTCTCCTGCTTACGGATACCGATGCCGAGGAAGTGAACCTCAAGCTTTGGCTTGTCAGATGCGATGAGAGGAGTAACCTCAAGCATGTGAGACTGAAGTGAAGATGTCTGATTAGCATCGAAGTTGAGAGTGTAGTCCTCAAGGAATGAACAACCCTTCTCAAGACCCTGGTTCATAACCCAAAGTGAACGGTAGAGACATGCTGTCTTCCAGTCGCCCTCAGCACCGAAACCGATACCTTCTGCCATGAGGCGCTGTGAAGCAAGACCTGGAATCTGATCGAAACCGCAGAAGTTTGGAGAATCGATATCTGCATCGCCAAGGTCATCGAAGTTTGTAGTGAATGCAAGAGCGCCTTCGTCCTTGAGAACTCGGCGGATAGCAATCTCAGCCTTAGCAGCATTGCGTACCTTCTCCCAGTATACCTGTTCGCCACACTCATCGATCTTGATAGTGTATTCCTTCTTATATTCCTCAACGAGAGCATCTACATCAGCATCAGAAACCTGCTTGAAGTAGTTCATGAGAGAAGAAACAGGGTAGTAGTCAACATGGTAGCCAAGACGCTGTTCGAACTCTACGCGGTCGCCATCAGTAACGGCAACATTGTTCATGTTCATACCGAACATGAGGCAACGTACATTGTGAGCATCAGCAACAGCAGCTGCAACACGTGCCCATACAGCGATCTTCTTCTGAGCCTCTTCGCTCTTCCAGTAACCAACAACAACCTTGCGAGGGATGCGCATGCGAGTGCAGATGTGACCGTACTCGATGTCACCGTGTGCTGACTGGTTGAGGTTCATGAAGTCCATATCCATAGTGTCCCATGGAATCTCTGCATTGTACTGAGTGTGGAAGTGGAGGAGTGGCTTCTTCAACTGCTGAAGACCCTTGATCCACATCTTTGCAGGAGAGAATGTGTGCATCCAAGTGATGACACCAGCACACTTAGGATCATTGTTGGCAGCAAGCATCACCTCTTCAACCTCCTTTGAAGAATTTGCTGTACCCTTATATACTACTTTTACAGGGATGAGACCGCCATTGTTAAGGCCGTCTACCATTTCCTTTGAGTGTCCGTCTACGATTTTAACAGTTTCGCCTCCGTAAAGAAGCTGTGCTCCAGTTACCCACCAAAGCTCAAGATTTTCAAATGCCATAGTTATGTAAATGTATTTTAATAGTTAGTAAATAGGTTCAATTATTAATGCTTCTGTCCCTTCTGTCCGTAGTATGCGTTAGGGCCATGCTTGCGGTTGTAATGCTTCTCTACAAGAAGTGGATTCATTGTAGTCATAGGATTAACGCTGTATGAGATGAATGCCATCTTAGCAACCTGCTCCATTACCTTTGCATTGTAAACAGCATTGTCAGGAGAAGTTCCCCATGAGAAAGGACCATGGTTCTTTACGAGAACAGCAGGAGTGTGATCAGGGTTGATCTTGCGGATGTTAAGGATCTCATCAACGATTACGTTACCAGTCTCAAGCTCGTATTCACCCTCTACCTCTTCCTTAGTCATGTCACGAGTACATGGGATAGCCTTATAGAAGTAGTCAGCATGAGTTGTACCGATGTTAGGGATGTCCTGACCTGCCTGTGCAAATGCTGTTGCATAAGTAGAGTGAGTGTGTACTACACCCTGGATATTTGGGAATGCCTTATAGAGTACGAGATGTGTAGGAGTGTCAGATGATGGATTGAGTTCGCCTTCTACAACCTTTCCAGTCTCAAGGTCAACAACAACCATATCGCTTGCCTTCATATCATCATAGCTTACACCTGATGGCTTGATTACTACAAGACCCTTTTCACGGTCGATACCAGATACGTTACCCCATGTAAAGATAACGAGTCCCTGCTTTACAAGGTCAAGGTTTGCCTTGAACACTTTTTCTTTAAGTTCTTCTAACATAATGATAGTGTATTTTTGATAATTAGTATTTATGTTTTCTATATTTGTACCGTATGTTCGGTGTGTATTGTCTGAATTTGGTGTGCATGATTAGCATGCAATGTTATTAATCCCGCCGTGATTTATGCCCAGCGGACAGCGTTGATTGTATCAGCCACACTTTTATTCTCATCTCAGCAACCTTATAATTATAGCAAAACGAAGCAATGTGACGTTTATATAATATATAAGGTATAATAGTTTTGTATGTTACTTTTTGAAGAAAGTTTGAAAGCTACCCGACACGACTATGCCGGGTAGCTTATTATGTATTACCAAAGGAGGATGTAAAGCAAGAGAGTGATTACGCAGATACCAATTGCACCAAGAGTATATCCACTTGTTGTAGAGAAGATATTGATATCAACTGGAAGAGCCTTAGGATCCTGCTTAGTATCCTTAGAGTCTGAGTAGAGCCATACACCGTTTCCACCTACGAGCACACCGAAGAAGATGAATGCCTGGAAACCTATGTCGTTAAGGTAAGCAGTCAAGCTTGTGCTATCGCCCATTGCAACAACAATAATAGCAGCTACAATGAAGAAAATACCTGCACAACCGAGAATCTTACCCCACTTCATCATAGCCTTCTGATCGTCAGCCGATGGAAGTTCACACTTAACGTACTTCTTGTCGATAAGAGAAAGAGTTACGAAGAAGCAGAATACGATGATGAAGATGTAGCCGGCACGGAACTGGAATGGAACATCGCCGAGGAGAGCCTTGAAGAGCACGCCGAGTGGGATAGTGATGATAGCTGTCCATACTGCAGCATTAGAAGATGCACGCTTCCAGAGAAGACCAAGACCGAATACTGTGATGATACCTGGGTAAATGAAACCAGAGTACTCCTGAATGTACTGGAATGCCTGGTCGAGGCTACCAAGGAGTGGCTGAGTTGCTACGAGAGCGATGAGGAGAGCACATACAGATGTGATACGACCTACGTTTACAAGCTTCTTGTCACCTGCAGATGGGTTGATGTACTTCTTGTAGATATCCATTGTGAAGAGGGTAGAAGTACTGTTAAACATAGATGCAAGTGAAGAAATGATAGCTGCTGCAAGGGCTGCGAATGAAAGACCCTTGATACCAGTAGGAGTGAAGTTACGGATAAGCCATGGGTAAGCATCGTCCGACTTGTCGATTGTACCACCAAGGTTCAACTGACTGATAAGTTCTGGGTGATGCTTGAAGATGTAGTATGCACAGATACCAGGAAGTACCACGATGAATGGGATGACAATCTTGAGGAAACCTGCGAAGATAAGACCCTTCTTAGCCTCATCGATGTTCTTTGCAGCAAGACCCTTCTGGATGATGTACTGGTTGAATCCCCAGTAACCGAGGTTTGTCAACCAAACACCACCTACAACAGCAGCAATACCTGGTACGTTGTTGAACGCATCAGCATCGTGCGACTGCTGAATGATGAGGTGGAAGTGTGGGTCGGTAGCATTGTCACCGGTAGTGAGCTCACCGAAGATCTTTGCGAGTGCGCCGAATGCAGAAGTATCGAATACCTCACCAATCTTCATGAGGGCTACATAAGCTGTGATAAGACCACCACCTACGAGGAATGTAACCTGCATAACGTCGGTCCAAGCTACTGATGCAAGACCACCATAGATAGAGTAGATACCTGCGATAACGAAGAGACCGAATACGATGCACATACGTACGCTTACGACTGCAAAGCCGAGGTCAACCATTGCGCCCTGAAGATTGAGGATCTGCTCAACAGCGAGGGCACCGAGCCATGCTACAGAAGTAAGGTTAACGAATACGTAGAGGAAGAGCCACAGGATAGAGAATGCAAGACCTACACCATCGTTGTAACGCTCACGAAGGAACTGAGGAATAGTGAAAATCTTACGTTCGATCATGATAGGCAAGAGGAACTTACCAATCACGATAAGTGTAACTGCAGCCATGACCTCATATGCGGCAATGGCAATACCGTCTGCATAACCAGTACCGGACATACCGATAAACTGCTCTGCTGAAATGTTGGCGGCAATAAGGGAAGCACCGACAGCCCACCAAGTAAGTGTGTTACCTGCGAGGAAGTAGTCGTTAGCGCTCTTTTCCTTACCATCCTTATCGCGGCTGAGGAACATACCCAAGCACACGAGAAGCACGATGTAAACCACCAAAATCACGAAATCGATAGTCTGGAATCCAGATGTAGCGATTCTTGAAGCTAAATCATTCATGTTTTTGAAGTTGTTTAGTTTTTAGTTATTAATTATTTGTTGATTTATTTATTTCGCCTTATTACTTGATTGAGAACTTGTAAGCAGCGTGGCTGTAGTACTTCTCGCCTGGCTTGAGAGTTGGCTGTACCCACTCAGGATTGTTAGGAGAGTTAGGATACTTCTGGCTCTCGAGACATACACTTACGTACTGTGGATACTTACCACCCTTATGAGCGATTTCAAGTTCACCATCAACACCCTGGAAGTTACCAGTATAGCACTGTACACCTGGCTCGTTAGTGAACATCTCCATATAGATACCAGTCTTCTTCGAATAGAGGGAAGCACAAGGAGTAGTGTCGTCACCCTTACCATCCTTGTATGTATTCAAGCAGAAGTTGTGGTCGATACCGCCACGTGCATTCTGGATCTGATCGAAGTCAGCACCGATAGCATCAGCGATAGCGTGAGGAGTAGTGAAGTCGAATGGAGTATCAGCTACTGGCTTGATTTCGCCTGTAGGAATGTAAAGTTCGTTGGATGGAGTGAAATTGTCAGCATTGATCCAGAGCTCCATATCAGTACCTACCTTGTTGAAATCACCATTGAGGTTATAGTAGTTGTGGTTTGTCTGGTTGATGATTGTTTCCTTGTCAGTAGTTGCTTCCCATACCATGTCGAGTGTGTTGTCGGAAGTAACTGTATAAGTTGTTGTTGCAGTAACAGTTCCTGGGAAACCATTCTCTCCGTCCTCAGCAACAATTGTAAGCTTAAGGATTGAGTCGCCGATCTGCTCAGCTGTGTAAACCTTGTTCATCCAGCCTGTAGCGCCACCACCATGGAGGCAGTTAGGACCATCGTTGGCTGTGAGGTTGTACTCCTCGCCATTGAGAGTGAACTTTGCATCTGCAATACGGTTTGCATAACGACCTACCGATGAGCCGTAATCACTTGGAGTGTTCTCTGTGTCTGCATACTCGTGGATATTGTCATATCCCAGTACTACGTCTGTTGGCTTACCATCCTTATCAGGAACAACAAGCGAAACAACACGACCACCATAGTTTGTGATACAAACCTCCATGCCATTGGCATTCTTGAGTGTGTAAAGCTTTACTGGTGCTTCGTTGATAAGAGTATCGAACGCTGCAGGATTAAGACCTGAAACTGTAAGTTCTGGATCAGTATTTACCTGACCACCTCCACATGAACAAAGGAATGCTACTGCAGCAGCACCTCCCATGAGAAATGTTTTGAAATTAGTCATAAAATTGAGTTAGATTAGATATTAGTTCATAAACTAAAATCAAATTTACGACAAAAAAACGGATTGAGCACGTCAAAAAATATGTTGTAAAACATATAAAAGGCTTTTGCATCCGTTTGCAATAATTTTAGTCTTTCGAACCATTAAATTTTCCTATAAATGGCACAAAAAAAGATGCGAAAATCATATTCCCGCATCTTTTCTTTCATTGTGATTGCAAAATGCAAAGTCCAGTTTGCAATTATGTGTTTACTCGGACAGATTGAAATCTGTACGAAAATGTGTCGTATTTTAGTCTACCTTAATGTCCTTGTTTACATTCTTGCAACCCCAGATAGAGTAGTAGAGGATGTAAGCAAGCATGGCAACGATAAGCCAGTAAGAACCGAGATAGCCTGTGATAGGGCGAACAACGAGGTCCTGGAAGAATGGCATCATACCACCACCGAACACCATTACCATGAAGAGACCTGAAGCCTTAGCTGTGTACTTGCCGAGACCTTCAGTTGAGAGGTTGAAGATACCACCCCACATTACCGATGTACAGAGACCGCAGAGGAAGATGAATACACATGAGAGTGGAACTGTAGCATTCTCGATAGTGATGAAACCGAGATTAACATTGAGGGTAGTTGTAATGTCGCCAGTGAAGATAGCAGCAACAATGAGGATGATACCAACTGCTGATACTGTAATCATCTGAGCACGAGTAGAAACCTTACCAGAAATGAAAGTAGAAGTGAAACGTCCTACAAGCATAAGGAACCAGTAAATACCTGCGAGAGAGCCTGCTACTGTAGCTGCACCTTCAAAACCACCTTCACGGCTAATCCACTGATTCATCATACCAGGAGTAGCAATTTCTACACCTACATAGAAGAAGATGGCGATGATACCAAGAAGACAATGACGGAAAGCAAGTGGAGACTTTTCGTATGTAACGTTCTTGAGGTCACCCTGTGGCTCTTCAATCTTGATGAATGAGATAACTGCAAATGCTGCGAGGAAGATAACGATACCTGTGATGATGAGTGGTGCAACATCAGGGAAAGAATCCTTAGTGAGTGTACCAACGAGAGCACCAGCGAGGATAGGAGTAGCTGTACCAGAGAGTGAGTTGAGCGTACCACCAGCCTGAACGAGCTGATTACCAGTATTACCACCACCACCGAGAAGGTTAAGCATTGGGTTTACAACTGTGTTGAGCATACATACACAGAAACCGCAGACGAGCGCTCCGAGGAGGTAAACATAGATATTGTTGACAATACCTGAAGTGAGCTGAATACCAAGACCGATAGCACCTACGATGAGTGCGATGAGAGCTGTCTTCTTGTATCCATACTTGATGAGCATGTTACCAGCAGGAATACCCATGATAAGATATGCTGTGAAGTTCATGAGGTTACCAGCCATACCAGCCCATTCGTAGGACATACCCCAAATGTTACCGAATGGTGCAGCCATGTTAGTTACGAAACTGATCATTGCGAAGATGAAGAACATGGTGATGATCGCAACCCAGTTTCTCTTTTGTTCTTGTGCCATAAAAAGATTAAATTATAGGAGGGCTCAAGCGTTTGTAATGCAACCTTGAGCCCTTACTATTAGGTTATTGTTATTGTTTAATTAAAAATATGTAACACATTGTGATTAAGCAAGCTTACGAGAACCGTCACCGATAACTACAGGGATAACGATTGGCTTCTTGCCATACTTAGCTTCAAACTTCTCAACTGCAGTCTTTGTGAAGTTGTCATAGAGCTCGTCAGCAACGAGGTTGATAGTACAGCCGCCGAAGCCACCACCCATGATACGTGAACCTGTAACTGAGCACTCCTTAGCGATGTCGTTGAGGAAGTCGAGTTCTTCGCACGATACTTCATAGTCCTTAGACAGACCATAGTGAGTTTCGTACATCTTCTGACCTACAGTTTCGTAGTCACCCTTCTCGAGAGCATCACATACTGCGAGTACGCGGTCCTTCTCACCGAGAACGAATGTTGCACGCTTGATATCCTCCTCTGAGCATTCAGCCTTAACCTCTTCGAGCATCTCCCAAGTACACTCGCGGAGTGTCTCGATATTAGCCTCTGGGTGCTTTGCAGCACAAGCCTTAGCAACACGCTCGCAAGAGTTACGACGATCGTTGTATGGAGAACCTGCAAGTTCGTGCTTTACGCATGAGTTGATGAGAACGAGCTTGTAGCCCTCTGGATTCCATGGGAAGTATTCGAATTCACCTGAACGACAGTCGAGACGCATGAGGTTGCCCTTCTTACCATGGCATGAAGCAAACTGGTCCATGATACCGCAGTTGAGACCGAGGTAGATGTGCTCAGTAGCCTGACCAGCCTTAGCACGCTCCATAGGACCGATCTTGTTGTCACCGAAGAGGTCGTTGATAGCGCAAGCGTAGCATGACTCGAGAGCAGCCGATGATGACATACCTGCACCAAGTGGTACATCGCCAGCAAATGCAGTATCGAAGCCCATTACAGGAACGCCGAGCTTCTCCATCTCCTTAGCGATACCGTAGATGTAGCGGAAGTGGCTTGCCTTTGGTCCTGCTGGATCATCGAGCGAGAATTCATCATAGTCCTTAAGGTCGATAGAATATGCCTTGATAGTACGAGTTCCATTTGGACGAACCTCAGCAATCATACCCTGTTCAACAGCTCCTGGGAATACGAATCCACCATTATAGTCAGTATGTTCGCCAATGAGATTAATACGACCTGGAGATGCATATACAGAACCAGGTTCACCACCGAGATGCTTGAGGAAGCGACTACGAACGTCGTCAATTTTCAGTTTCATAATTATAAATGTATAATAAGGTTAATAATATGATATTAGTTTAAAGTGACAAATGAGAGTGTTAGGAACCATTATAAAGTTCCTAAACCCTCATCTTTGTTTTTCTTACTTTACAGAGAACTTGTAAATTGTCTTCTGGTTGTACTTCTCACCTGGCTTCAAAACTGTGCTTGGGAAGTAAGGACGGTTTGGAGAGTCTGGGAAGTGCTGAGCTTCGAAGCATACTGCTGAACGACGCTGTGAACGGCAACCATTCTGGATCTGGAAGTCAGAGAGGAAGTTACCTGTGTAGAGCTGCATACCTGGCTCTGTAGTCCATGCTTCAAGTACGCGTCCAGAAGTAGGGCAGTAGAGAGTGACAACCTTTGAGAGCTCGCCAACTTCCTTCTTGTTACAGATGTAGTTGTGGTCATAACCCTGACCGAACTTGATCTGCTCATCGTCAGCATCGATTCTCTCACCGATAGTCTTTGGAGTGCGGAAGTCGAATGGAGTGCCTTCTACCTTGAGGATCTCACCTGTTGGGATTGATGTCTCGTCTGTTGGAACGTAGAAGTCGCAATTCATTTCAAGTTCCTGGTCGAGTACTGTAGCAGTTGGATTGCCGATACCCTGGATTGAGAAGAATGCGTGGTGAGTGAGGTTGATGATAGTCTTCTTGTTGGTAGTTGCCATGTACTCAAGGATGAGTTCGTTGTCATCTGTCCAAGTGAATTCTACAGAGATCTTAACCTCGCCTGAGAATCCTTCGTGACCGTAAGGAAGTGTGCAGTTGAGAGTGAGGTTCTGCTCGCCTGTCTGATATGCGTCCCAAACCTGAGCATGAAGACCTGTAGGACCTCCGTGGAGGTGGTTCTTGCCATTATTGATAGCAAGCTTGTATTCCTTTCCGTTGAGGGTGAACTTACCATCGCAGATGCGGTTGCCCCAACGACCGATGAGAGTAGAGAGGTAAGGTTCGTTACCCTTGAGGTACTCATCGAGGTTGTCAAAACCCTGGATAACGTTTTCAATCTTGCCATCCTTGTTAGGAACCATGATAGCAGGAATAGCTCCACCATAGTTGCAAATTGAAACTTCGTTACCTTCTGCGTTAACGAGTGTGTAGAGGTCAGTCTTCTTACCGTTGATGACCTTCTGGAAATTCTCTGGCTTCAAGCCTGAGAGCTTTGGCTGAATTGTGCTCATGATAGTATGTTTTTATTATTTTAATTGTAAAATTCAAATTTATTTTAAGTGTTGGTTTTCGTCAGAAATCCAAATTCATCGCAAATATAAATATAATAATTGAAACGAACTAATAAAAAGCAAATTATTTTTCTCTTTTTTTATTTTTTTAGATAAGTAAGGAGGTCTGCAACCACAAAAGAACTACCTCCAACGTATATTATATCATCTTCTGTGCTATCGGCCAAAGCCTTTTCGTAGGCTTCAGCTACGGTAGGGAATGACTGTCCGATGAGGCCATTCGTTTTTGCTTTTTCCTTTATGTCTTCGTGCGGAAGAGCCCTTTTGACCGATGCCTGGCAGAAGTAATAGGTAGCAAGGGTAGGGAGTAGGGCGAGTACGCCGCTTATGTCCTTATCGTTCACCATGCCAAACACGATGCGAAGCGTTGCGCCTTTCTTCTTAACCAACGCCACCGATCGTTTCAACTGCTCGGCAATATATCCAAATCCGCCTATGTTGTGACCTGTATCACAAACCACATGAGGCTTGTCGTTGATCTTCTGCCAGCGTCCCATAAGTCCTGTGAGAGAGCACACATCATGGAAGCCTTTTCTTACCGCTTTGTCCGTGATATTGAATCCTTTCTCCTTAAGCAATGGTAACACATTCAGGATGGTATTTGTGTTCCAGATCTGGCAATCACCACGCAAAGCACCAACAATCTTGCCATAATCATCTGTCATATAAGTTATTGTACCATTGCTATTGAATCTGTATCGGGCTATTTTCTCATCATCCTGCGCATAGCACAGTTTTGCGTTATGTTTAATAGCAACTTCGTCAAACACAGGATAAGTCTCTGGCAGGAATTCACCTATCACAACCGGAACGCCATCTTTGATGATGCCAGCCTTCTCGTAGGCAATCTTTTCCAATGTATCACCAAGTAGGGCGACATGGTCGAACGATATGTTGGTGATGATCGACACTTCAGGTGTGATGATATTGGTGCAGTCAAGTCGTCCTCCAAGTCCAACCTCAATTACAGCTACATCAACCTTGGCTTCTCTGAAATAATCAAATGCCATGGCAGTTGTGATCTCGAAGAATGAAGGATGCAACGGTTCGAAAAATCCTCGATGCTTCTCAACGAAATCGATAACATTCTGCTCAGGAATCATTTCGCCGTTCACACGGATTCTCTCACGAAAATCAATAAGATGTGGCGATGTGAACAAACCGACACGATAACCAGCAGATTGTAGGATTGCTGCAAGCGTATGCGAACAAGAACCCTTGCCGTTGGTTCCTGCCACATGTATGGTCTTGAATGACTGATGCGGATGATTGAAGTACTTATCCAGCTCGTGCGTATTGTAAAGACCTTCCTTATATGCATTCTGACCTACGTTCTGAAAAAGAGGGGCAGAATTGAATAGATATTCACACGTTTCTTTATAATCCATATTCCGTATTAAACATAACCGCTATTATTCGGTTGTTTTAACAATTCTACATTTATTGTGCAAAGTTACACATAATAAATGAGAATCGAAAGTCTTTTGAACAAAAAAAATTCGCTATGTTGTAAATTTCGACTGATAAATAAATAATGGATTGCCGTAGGCCATAAAATATCAATAAAGAAAAATAAGTATTACAGGGAAATCCTGTAGAACCGAAAAATAAAACAATCAGTATAGTGTGTAATCTGTTTTTATATATTTTTATCTATTGATATTTTATGGCCTACGGCAACAAAGCATCAGTAAGGAGTTAATTGATTCCTTGCAAGGACTTTGTCAACTCCTTGCAAGGGTTCAGGCGATTCGTTGCAAGGGTTCAGTCGATTCGTTGCAAGGAGTATATCATCATCTTGCAAACTTACGAAATGTGACATGTGTGACACGTGTGACATGTGTGACATATTTTTTTTGCCATACCTTTGCAAATCATTTTCGTCGATGTAAACACGTCACGCTTTCACGATATAAAAAATGCCTGTTCTTTATATAAATGTACTATAAATATAGAACAATAATGAAAAGAAATAACTGGTTTTCGCATCAAAAAGAAGGACAAAAAGAGGTATAAGAAGGCTATTTTCTTATAATTTCTATATATATATATTTTTTATATATACTTAGTATATATAGGCATATCCTCTTATATAGTATCAAGCGCCTATCACCCCGAAAAAAATGATGTCACACATGTCACACGTGTCACACATGTCACGCTCCGTCTCCATTTATTCATTGTGATAATGCAATAATGAGGCAAAAGAGTGACTTTATTTACAACTTCACAACAGAAATCTGACCTTTTTTCAGCTTCACAGTCTTTGTATTGGCCGATGTATTTTGGGCAGATAAACGCGAAACGGTGACGGTTGTGCTCTTGGTTGGGTATATTTCTACTGTATTTTCACCAATCAAACGAGCATCGATATTTGATCCTTTTATCATAATACTCAATGGCTGAACAAACGATTCATTTTGTGCAGCATCGAACTGGACAGTTGACTTTGATTTCACAATCTTTGTCTTGTTCTTGAACACAGGTGCCCATCCATCGTATTGTATATCGGTCAGCGTTGCCGACGATTGATTGCTCTTGAAATTGCTGACTATGAAATAAGGATATTCACGATCGGCAGCAATAACACCATTCCAACCTTCTGGCAACCTATCGTGCAATGGAACGATCTGTGATGCCAACTGCTTTGTGGAGGTGGAGTTTACATTATTGTAATATATAAGGTATCTTGAATCAACGATGTCGCCCGACTTTACGGTTCTTGCCACATTATTATATAAAGGATACAGTTTACTTGTGAATATTGAATTGTTGGCTGTACGGTCGCCAAATGCCATCTTCTTGCCCTGGGATGCAATGATTCCTACTTCATTGTCAATATTAATCCAATTGGAATCAAATGTTTGCATACTGCTGCCATCAGTTACTGAGGATGATGGCTGATTTCCGTCATCATAATACAATGTACGAGTCATTCTGGTCAATTCATCGGTCGAAATAGCGAGCAAACCGCCCTTTTCTGCTGTGATATTGGCATCCTGAATGGCGGTAACATAATCAAGGTATATCAAGGCATTGTGTGGTGTGGAATAGATGGCAAAGCGATTGTTCAAAGCGCCACCATTCACGTTCAATTCGCCATTCATTACATATCCATTGCCATCAAACTGATACTTGCCGTTAACGACCGGTTCGGCATTGGTACGCTTGCTTTCCACCTCGTACCATCCGAGTATGTTGCCCGTATTGTTTGCACGATAAGGAACGACAATCTTATTCTTGTCAGGCGAGTTGGCAGCAAAATAACCAGTATATGATTTCAGTCCTTCACTCCATGAGAAGCAAGTAAAACGATCGTCGGTCGAGGCTCTTACCACGTTCTGGCAAGGCAGAATCCTTGCTTCACCATATTGTTTATTAAAATCATCCCAAGATGTTGGTTTCAAGTCGGATGTTGACAACATTTCGTGCATCAGGAATGTCATCATCACACGATGCGCCTCCACTCCCATGCGCCGTGCTCCCACGTCGGCACGAAGCAACCAGCTTCCGTCGTTTGTGGTTTGCTGACGCGCCTTGATATACTTGTAAGCCATGTTCTCCATCATCAAGGCATTTGGATCGCGCAGGAAACACGCTACCGTTGAATAAGAGGTGATCTGGTCGTAGAGGAACAGAGACCAGTCGTTGCCATTAGGCATGGCAAGTTCACCGTCAGGAAGTGCAAGCCAATTCAGTACATTGTCCTGAACCTTCTGGTTGTTGTGCATCAAGGCATTGGTCTTCCACACCTCACGGCCAGCAATGCCTTGTTGGAACATCTTGAGAGCAAGGGCAGCCTCACCCAATTCCTGAATCACAACGTTCTGATAGCTCGTATGAAACAGATTATGGTTTTGCAGCGTGTAGTCGTCATAGAGATTCTGACCTTTGTACAGGTCGGCAATAGTCTTGTTATCATACCATGCATCAATTACTTGCGTGTTGTGGGCATCTGATGGATGAGAATAACTGTTGATGGCAAACTCACGAAGGCGTTCGAACCATTTTGGAGCCAATTCGTCGTTAGGGAACAGACCCAGCGTTGCAGCAAGGATATCTGCTTCCCATCCGTTTTCCTCTGCTTTTGTGTCGCCTGCATAACCGGTTGGAATTGATCTATATAGTTCATAATTACATTCGGCCTTTAGCATCTGGTAAATGTAGTTGCGCTGTGCATCGTTAAGCTTATCCCACTGGAAGAATGCTGAATAAGCTACTGACATGGCCCAAAGGCTTGATTCCCACGAAGAGTCGTCGACCGATACTGATCCCCAATAACGGTTGCCAGCACACACTTTGAGTTTGTTGGCTTTGTGAGTGGAATAAGCGAAGACCAGCGATTTCATAGCCATCTCCTCTATCTTATCCCAAGTCACTCCGGAAGGAAGCTCCACCCTACCCTTGGCATATTTGCTCAGGAAGGCACAGATCATGCTGAGGTCGGCATTCGGACGTACACCACGTTCATCGCTTCCGCCCGAGTTTTCTCCCTTGAAAAATCCGCATTGCTCATTCAGCGAGTTCGGTTCCTGGCAATGATTCCAGTCATTGACCATGTACAGGGAGAAGTTGGCAAGCATCTGCAGCAGGTCGTTCTTCATCTTCGATTCATCGACAAATGTGGCTGTGATCACACCTTCTGTATATGACTGCACGTTTTCGCTTTGAGCATGTATCTTTGATACACAAAAGAGAAAAGAAAGGACTATAAGGCTATATTTCATGTTATTTTTTGTTAGTTTTTAGTTTTCGTGCCACAAAAATAAGTATTATTTCTTTTATTTCAACTATATTTGCACAAAAATTAATAAAAATACAATCATGAAGAAGTTTTTTATATCACTATTGGCGATTATAATGCCACTTTGTCTTTTTGCTCAGAATTTTAATTCTTCTCTGCGCCAGTACACAGGCAAGAAGGGTTTCTATCCACAACAGGAGGATGCCGCATACTTGAAGGGAATGGTTCCGGAAAGGGATGGAAAGGTCGTTTTCTCGGAGACAATAAGCGTACCTGGCAAGACAAAAGATCAGATCTATGCTGCAGCTGCAGGATGGGCAACACTTCGCTTCACAGCCAACTCGGCTCGCGGTGAATGGGATCATCCTGACTTCTTCAAGAATACGGAATATGCACAGGTGCGTTCTGCCAACAAAGAGTCAGGAAGCATCACTTGCCAGGGTGCAGAAGAGATGGTGTTCCGTAGTGCAGCCCTCATCAAGGACTATTGCAACATCACATACACCGTAGATCTTGACATCAAGGATGGCGCTGTGAACTTCACCATGAAGAGCATCCAGTACGTGTATCTCGGAAGCGCAAGCGAACACATGACTGCCGAGGAATACATCACCGATGCTGAATGCTTCACAAAGAAAGGCACACTCAGAAAGCCATTTGCCAAGTTCCGTGTACGTACCATCGACCTCAAGTACGATCTCGTGAAAGAACTCACAAAGGCATTGCAATAGTTTATAGAAACAAGGAAATGTCATGCAACAAGACGAAATAGACAAGATAATAGCAGAAGCCGTAGCCGACAGCAAGAAGAAGTCGCACCATCGTCCCAAGACTGATGGAGTGCTGCGTGCCCGTCAGATCCTTAACTGGACATTCATGATAGGCTTCATAGCTGCCGTGATTATTTATTTTGCTTATCCCGACAACAAGGTGCTGTTCTTCTCCGTAGGATTCGGATCGATGGTGTTGAAGCTCGTTGAGTTCTACCTTCGATTCATGTTCTAAGAGACAACCCTAAAAACTACAAATATTGAATACAACTCGTTTTTACATATTATTACTTCTCGTATTGACCACGGCCGACAGAGCCGTGGCTCAGCGTGTTATTGGCGACCTTGAGTCGAACACCGACATGTCGATGAGTGCGCGTGGCGACACCATAGGCAAGCACAAGGAAGGCAAGGTGCCTACAGAGGTGAGATGCTGGACCATTGATGAGATATATGGCAACATCACGCCTATCCATCCCGACACTCTGCATCACCAATACCAGAACAACTCGCTCACAGAAGGACTCAATGGACAGTACAACACATTGGGCAACCTCGGATCGCCTCGTCAGAATCGCATCTTCATGGATCGCGATCCGATGCACAACTTCATCTTCCTCACTCCCTACGATCAGTTCTACACTCCTACAGAGCGATTCCGCCACTACAACACGAAGTCGCCATTCATGAACCTTGCCTACAATTGGTGTGGAGAAAAGACAACGGGTTATGACAACTTCTCGGCTGTATATACTCAGAACGTGGGAAAGCGTGCAAACTTCGGTGCACAATACAAATACCTCTATGGCCAGGGTTACTATAACAATCAAAGTACGGGATATATGAACACCTCCGTATGGGCTTCATATCTTGGAGATAAATACAATCTTCACTTCTACTACACCCATAACTACATGAAGGGAGGAGAGAACGGAGGTATGACAGACGAGCGCTACATTACCGACCCATACAGCGTGGAGGCCAATATGACCACTCGCGACTACCCTACCCACCTTTCGCGTACATGGAACCGCCAGGAACAGGACGTCATCTTCCTCAACCATCATTATAACATTGGATTCTATCGTACCGAAAACGATAGCGATTCCATCAACACGAAGCGTTACTTTGTGCCAGTCACAAAGATCTTCCACACCGTGAAGGTGAGCAAGTTCTGGCACAACTACCGTGCTTATCGCGAGAGCAACGACTACTATCACTCTCATCAGTATCTGTTCAACGATACAATCAACGATCACACCACATCGTTTTCCGTACGCAACAACGTCGGTCTTGCACTTTGTGAGGGATTCCAGAAATGGGCAGCATTCGGACTGAATGCATATGTCGGCCACGAATATCGTAATTATGTACAGCCTGACACGGTAGTCGGTGGTTTCGGTTCAAAACCTCTGGGACGATATGAGAAAAGGAAGGATTCGGAGTACAACTTGTATGTAGGTGGTCAGCTGATACGTACACAAGGCTCATTGATCCATTATAATGTCAACGCCGAATTTGTGTTCCTTGGTTCCGACTTTGGACAGTTGGACCTCAATGGACATGGCGAACTCAATCTGCCAATGTTTGGTGATACGACCAAGGTGGAAGTAAATGCATACATTAAGAACATAAATCCATCCTACTTCTTCCGTCATTTCCACTCAACTTATGCATGGTGGGATCAGGACACAAAGAAGGAGTGGCGCCAACGCATCGAAGGCGTTCTGTCCAACCGACGCACAGGTACAAGGATAAGGGTAGGTGTTGAGAACATCGAAAATTATACTTACTTCATCAACGATGGAGAGATGCGCAATTCCAAGTTGACTAACCACATCGTTGGTACCCAGCACACCGGCAACATTCAGGTCATAAGTGCCAATCTGCAGCAGAACCTGGCGTTCGGGCCTTTGCATCTTGATGTCGATGCTACTTACCAATTCACATCCAACAAGGAAGTGCTCCCACTCCCAGCGCTTTCGCTCTACGGCAATCTCTACCTCGACTTCCGCATAGCCAAGGTGCTGCATTGCGAGCTTGGTGCTGACTGTAAGTATTTCACCGAATACTATGCACAGGACTATTCGCCGGTAGTTTGCAACTTCACAAACCAGAATCCTAACAGAATGGTGAAGGTCGGTAACTACCCTATTGCCTCTGTGTATGCAAACTTCGACCTCAAGCGTCTTCGCTTCTACGTACAGTACTATCATGTCAATCAAAGCGACGGACGTTATTTCACAGTACCTTTCTATCCACTCAATCCAGGTGGCATACATTTCGGCTTGAGCTGGAACTTCTACGATTGATCAACATTACAACAACTACACATTATATATAATATATGAAAATAGTAATTCTCGATGGATATTCGGTATCACAGGACGACCTTGGATGGGATTGTCTTGAAGAACTTGCCGACGTTGAAGTCTACGACCGAACATCCGAAGATGACATAATCAGCCGATGCAAAGGAGCCGAGATTGTACTTACCAACAAGGTGGTACTTAGTGCTGAAATACTGAACATGCTGCCTCGCCTCCAGTACATTGGCGTACTTGCTACCGGCTACAATGTGGTCGATCTCGAACAGGCCACACGCCAGAACATCACCGTAACCAACATACCGGCCTATTCAACCGAAAGCGTAGCTCAGATGGTGTTCTGCCACCTTCTTAATATTGTAGGACAAGTAGGCCACTATGCAGAGGAAAACAAGAAAGGACGCTGGAGCCAGTCGGCAGACTTCTGCTACCTCGACCATAACCTCTTCGAACTCAATGGCAAGAAGATGGGTATCATTGGCCTGGGCAACACAGGTATGGCTACTGCGCGTATTGCCACAGCATTTGGACTTAAGGTCTATGCCTATACAAGCAAGGATGAAGACGACCTGCCAGAAGGCATACGCAAGGCCGATCTTGACGATGTGTTTACTGAGTGCGACATTGTGAGTCTCCATTGTCCTCTCACACCCGACACACACCACATCATCAATCGTCAGCGTCTGGCTTCGATGAAAGATTCTGCAATCCTCATCAATACAGGTCGCGGTCCGCTCGTCGATGATGAGGCATTGGCAGAAGCACTTGAGAACGATGTCATTGCAGCTTACGGAGCCGATGTGCTTACCACCGAACCAGCACCAGCTGACAATCCGCTGCTTAAGGCGCCTAATTGTTATCTGACGCCTCACATTGCTTGGGCAACACGCGAAGCACGTATGCGCCTCATCAACACTTGTAAGAACAATATTCAGGCATTCATTGATGGCGATCCTATCAATGTTGTCAACGATTTATAATTACAATTCACATTCGGATCAACAAATAATATATGAAAAAGCAGGTATTACTTCCTGTGCTCACAGCCTCAATGATCATTGCAGGATGTGCCACACAGACTAATAACGACATGGCAAAAGCAACAAAGTCTACTAACAAGCTGCTTACTGAGAGTACCAATCGCCACGGCATCGAATCGTTCGAGGATCTCACTACCAACGATTATCGTCAGGCAACTCTTGAAGGCATTCGTCAGCACAAGGCAGAGATCGATGCTATCGCCAACAATAAGAAAACGCCAACATTCGAGAACACCATCGCTCCGTTCGACCAGAGCGGAAAACTCCTCGAACGTGCAGAAATGACTTTCGGTCCTCTCGACGACAGTAATTCAACCGACTCTACACGTGCCCTCTCAAAGGAACTCTCACCTATCCTCTCAGCTCATAGCGACGATATCTACATGAATCAGCAGCTCTTTGAGCGTGTGAAGAAGGTTTACGATGAGATGTCGGAAGCCGACCTTACACACGAGCAGCAGAAGGTGGTTGAAAAAATTTACAAGCGCTTTGAGCGCAATGGTGCCAACCTCAGCGATGAAGACAAGGAGAAGCTTCGCAAGCTCAATCTCGAGATTTCTGCTTTGCAGATTGAGTTCTCGCAGAATCTTCTTCACGAAACCAACAACACTTATGTGGTTGCCAATAGCATCGAAGAGCTCAAAGGCCTTCCTCAGGCAAATATAGAACGTGCAGCACTTATGGCTACTGAGAACGGACAGCCAGGCAAGTGGATGTTCAACATGCAGCGTGCATCGTGCAATCCTGTGCTTCAGTACTGCTCCAACCGTGAACTCCGTCACAAAATCTACGATGCCTACTACAATCGAGGCAATCAGGATAATGAATACAACAGCAAGGACATTTGTGCCAAGCTTGTTGCTCTTCGCCTCGAACGTGCAAAACTGATGGGCTTCGAAAGCTGTGCAGCACAGATTCTTGACACACGCATGGCTAAGACCCCAGAGGCAGTCTACAATCTCCTTGACCAGATTTGGACTCCAGCTGTCAAGAAAGCAAATGAAGAGTTGGCTGACATCCGTGAAGAAATGAAGAAGGACGGACTCTCATGCGAACCTGAAGGATGGGACTATATGTACTATTCTGATCGTGCACGCAAGGCAAAGTATAACTTCGACGAAAGCGAAGTTTCTGAATATCTTGAAATAAACAATGTGCTTCAGGGCATCTTCTATGTTGCCAACAAGCTCTATGGCGTTACATTCAAGGAAGTGACTGAGGATGTTCCATCCTACGAGCCAACAGCAAAAGCATGGGAGGTATACGATAAGGATCAGACACTTCTTGCCATCTTCTACAGCGACTATTATCCACGTGATGGAAAGCGTGCAGGTGCTTGGTGTACATCGTTCCGCAGCCAGCGTTACGAAGGTGAAAAGCGTATCGAACCTATCGTAGTCAATGTGTGCAGCATGACTCCTCCAAGTTCAGAGACTCCTGCACTTCAGTCAATTGACAATGTTGAAACCATGTTCCATGAGTTTGGTCATGCACTCCATTCATTCATGCGCGATGTTCATTACAATAGTGTTGGAGGTGTTGAACGCGACTTTGTCGAACTGCCATCACAGATCAACGAGCATTGGGCATTTGAACCAGAAGTGCTTGCCATCTATGCAAAGCATTACAAGACTGGCAAAATCATCCCAGATGCACTCGTAAAGAAGATAGAAGAGAGTGGAAAGTATGGTCAGGGATTTGCTACTGTTGAGTACCTCGCAGCATCTTATTCCGACATGGACCTTCATGTACTTAAGGAAGTGCCAGCCGATCTTGATGTTATGGCATTCGAACAGAAGAAACTTGCAGAACGAGGCATCCCACGCCAGATTATGCCACGCTATCGCATCACCAACTTCAGCCACACAATGGGTGGTGGCTATACAGCTGGCTACTACAGCTACATCTGGGCAGAAGTGCTTGATGCTGATGGATTTGAAGCATTCAAGGAGACTGGTGATATCTTCAATCAAGAAGTTGCCGAGCGCTTCCGTAAATACATCCTTACCCCAGGTGGTATCGATGACGGAATGACTATGTACAAGAACTTCCGCGGATCTGAGCCAAAGATTGATGCACTCCTGCGCAACCGTGGTCTCAAATAAATATTTATGCAGATATAGACAATATGTTGACATTCAAAGCCGCACTCTTCGATTTTGATGGCACACTTGTAGACACAGAGCCTCAGTATACAATATTCTGGGGCTCTATGGCTCGCAAGTACCGCCCGGACGTACCACGTCTCGAATACCTCATCAAGGGCACTACCCTCACCCAGATATTCGAACGCTACTTCCCCGACCCAGAGGTTCAGAAGAACATCACCATTGCTCTCAACGAATGGGAGCGCACCATGAAATACGAATTCATCCCAGGAGCCCTCGACTTTATCCACGACATTCGTAATCATGGTGTTAAAGCAGCTATCGTAACGAGCAGCAACAACATCAAGATGGACTCTGTTCGCCTTCAGATTCCCGACTTTGACTCTCTCTTCGACCGTGTATTGACCAGCGAAGACTTCACCGCCTCAAAACCCAATCCTGATTGCTATCTCAAAGGTGCCTCCGTCTTTGGTCTTCGTACCGATGAGTGCGTAGTATTCGAGGATGCCTTCACAGGCCTTGAAGCAGGAATGTCAGCCGGCATCTTCACCTTCGGTCTCACCACAGGCAATTCTGCCGAAGCCATCAAAGACAAATGCCACTACACCCTACCCGACTTCACATCCCTCACCTACCAATCAGTATGTGAGATAATAAAAGGAAAGAAATAAATCGTTCCAATCTGTTTGCAAGAATCCACTAATATCTTTGCAGCAAAAACATCATATACTCCTTGCACGGAAATACCATCCTTGCAAGGAGTTTTCTTTTTCATCTTCATATATTCTCTTGCAATTTAATGTAAACTTTAACTCATAATTTTTATGGCAATATCAAAGATATTGTGTTAAATTTAAGCTTTTGTCGATTTTTTTTACATTAATCTAACCTTCGTTTTACAAAAAGATGTAACTTTGCCGTTGGCAAAGGCCATTTAGGGAATAAGAAATAACATCACGCTCCAAGCGAATTTACCAAAAGAAACAACAAGAATACACTCAACTTGAAAATCATACCGATTATGAAAATACAACATACACTTCAGTCAATCACAGTAATCACTATGATGCTTTTTGCATCAGTACAGATAGTATGGGCACAAGACCCTGATCCTAAAGTTTGGGATGGAACGATTGCCAATAATGCAAATAATAAGTTTGCAGAAAATGGAATTACCCTTCAGGATCCGGAACAGCCAAACTCTGCGACCAACCCATATACCATTGACAATGCAAAGGAGTTTGCATACTTTATGCGTATCTTGCATGAGAAGTGGACGGGATATTCTTCTGCATATTATTGGAAGTTGACTACTGACATAAATCTCAATAATATCGCATGGACTCATGGTTCCAACACTAGCAACTCGTTCCAGGGACACTTTGACGGTGGTGGTTATACTATCAGCAATGTGAATCTTGAGGTTGCTAACAACAGTAACTATGGTCTGTTCCCTACTATTCAAGGCGCAAGCGCAACAAACCTTGCTGAGGTGAAGAACCTGAACATTAGTAATGTGACCTTTACCTCTGCAGCTTCGCGTGGTGGTAACACTCGTCTTGGTGGTTTGGCAGGCTATGTCAAGCAGGCTTGTATCACAAATGTCGATGTCAGCAATGTCACCTTCACATACACCAACACAATTACAGGAACAAACCAGCTTGGCGGTGCCATCGGCTGTATGGAGAACAACACTACTCTTGACAATGTTGACGTGACGGGCGTTACTGCTACGTTCTCAAACACAACTACAGGTCTTTATATCGGTGGTATCGTTGGTGCTTCAACAGGTACAGCCAATACCAACTCCATGATAGGTTGTGATGCCAAGACAGTCAAGGTTACTCATAGCAGCAATATCACAGGTACGACCTACATTGGTGGGCTTGTCGGTAATGCCAATACCAGCCTTAATGTCATCAACAACAATACCGTTAGTGGTCAAGATGGTCAGAATGATGGCAAGGCATTTGATGTAAGCGTTTCCGGAACAGTATCTACTTTTGATGCTGGTGGTCTTTTGGGTTATACAACTGGTGGCGCACATGAGATTAAGAACAATGCAGTGTCTGATGTCTATATCACAGTAGGGGGAAATACTGCTGGTGGTTCGATTTATCTCGCCGGCTTAGTCGGTTATGCCAAGGGTGCAGGCTCTCCAAACACACGCATATTGATGCAAGGTAATACAGCGAAGAATGCTCACGTTACAATGAACGGAGTCGTTGGGCATGGTTTCTATATGGGTGGCTTCTTGGGTTATGCTGATACTAATACTAATCTGTTCAACAATACGGTAGCATCACCTGCAATCACTATTACCAACGATATCAATGCAGAGACATACGTTGGTGGTGCCGTAGGTCGCCAGAATGGTTATACCACGATTGATGGCATGACCGTTACCAATGGTTCTATTACGGGTCCTTCTACCGATAAGAATGTGAAGAATAACGTAGCATTCTTTGTTGGTGGCTTCATTGGTCAGCAGCACTCATCTGGTACAGCGGCTTATCAGCCAAATGTGTTCAGAAACATCGCCGTTACTGGCATCAACATCAACCTTGAAAAGTATCAGCCAGCAACAACAATCACAAACCATAAGTTTGCTGTTGGTGGTATCGCAGGTTCTGTCAACGCTCCTAACAAAGATGCTAACGGCTTCTGCGGTATGCCAGAGAATATCATCTTCAAGGGTGGTAGGATCTATGCGCCATACGCTACAACCAGTCCTACGGTGTCAAACTTCAATAACAGCAACCCAAGTCATAACACCATGACTACGGAAGTGGTTGTTACTATCGACGCACTGGACAAAGCAAAGACAAAGACGTGGTACTATAGCGACTATGAACTTGGATTGTCACAAGGTTTCCTTAATAGCGAAGCTGTAATAGCTGACAATGCCACTACAGCAAAGGATAAGTTCCATAAGAACTATACTTCAAGTGCAACGATAACAGTACGTGATGGAATAAGTTACCTCACCGTAAATAATTTAACATTCCAGAAGAGTAACCGCCATCAGGATAGTGAGCGCGACTCAAAGACCGTTCTGTGGTGGACAAACACTGCGGGCTATAATGCTAATGGTGCATCGGCGGATATGTTTACTAACGAGGAACAGCCTATCTATCCTCATCAGGCACCAGCCACAGCTCCTGTTGCAACAACATACCCTTACTACTGGTACTTCTTCCAGGGTGTGTCAAATGCCAACTATGTAACTGACGCAGTTGCAGAGAAGATTATTGCTGGTATTGCTGGGAACAAGACGGAGGCTGCTAAGGATCATCCTATCACCCTTACTATCTCCAACCCTAACGAGAACGAGCGTGGCTTCGATCAGCGTACCATCTCTGTTGTTGCAAAGACTACAGACAATGAAGGTAATGTTGTTGATGCTACTACTGGAATCTCTGGCTATCAGTGGTATGTCAACGGTGTAGCCAATGGCACAGGTACATCCATCAACCTTACTCCACACTGGAAGGACGGTATGGGTATTACAGTCAATGCACTCAACGGTGAGGCTGTCGTTGCAACAGCAACTTACACCCTTGCTCCTGGTGTGCTTAAGACAAAGGCTGGCAGCAGCGAGAAGATTCGCTCCGACATCAACGCTCGTGGTACAAAGGCTAATCCTTACATCATCGACTGTGAGAACGCTTTGCGCCAGTGGTCGTACCTCTCAACAGTACAAACTGGTACACTCTGGGAAGGAATCATCAAGCCTGTAGCACCATTCCCAACAAACCAGATTGCCGGTCACTACGGACGTGCTTACTATGAGTTGGGTGCAGACATTACCATGGGCAGCGATCCTTTCATCCCAATCTCTCACGTTGGTTACGGCAGTGATGGAACATGGGGAACATACTCCAACAACTTTAGCTTCCAGGGTAACTTCGACGGTAAGGGGCATAAAATTTCAGGTCTCAAGATAACATGGGGCGCAGGTCAGTATAAAGGTAACAAAACAAATATATATCATGGTCTCTTTGGTCTTGTAGGTCATTCTGCAGCCACAGCAAAGTGGGGGGATGGTTCTACAACAAGCAACACTGTCATCCAGAACCTTGTCATTGAGAATGCTACCCTCACACACGATATCAGCAATACTACATTCTCTTACAAGAAGAGTTACGGTCACATCACCGCAGATAACTACAATAATTGTATGGTCGGTGTGCTGGCTGGTATTGTTGCTGCTAATACCACTGTTCAGAATATCGAGATTCGTGGCTCAAAGATTACCGATGAAGGTTCAAGCGACTACAGTCTCGCTACGATGGGTCTCTTTGTAGGTGGTGCTATCGGTTCTGTCCAGGCACAGTACAATAATGAAAATATACCAACCAACACAGTCATCAAGAACATCGTTGTCGGCACAGACATCACGCTGACAAAGGCTAAGATTCAAGACTTGGCTATTGCACAGCAGGGGGCATACAACGTCGGTGGTGTCATCGGTCGCTTCGCTTCAACAAATGGCAACTTAGCAAATACTCAAGTAGTAATGCCAAAATACCTACTCTATACTGGAGCAATAAAGGCATATCATTTAGGTGAAGAAGGCAGGAAGGATGCCATGATTAGTCCTGTTATTGCAGCCACACGCTATTCTACTAATCAGTCTATAAACCTCACCAACATCTCAAAGATATGGGAAGGTAACAACAATGACGCAGAGCAACTGACGGTTGCTGATGCTCTGTATTATAACTTCCATATTTCGGATGCGAGTGGCAGTATGCACCTTGTAACGGAAGACTATCCAAACAATGTTTGTGGTAATGGAGCAAGGGCACAGGACACACATACCGACGGTAATGAAACGGCTGCTGGCTATTTGGCACAGCGCTATCAGGGTGTCAACTATAATGCCATATTCTGTGATGCTGCCACATACGACGATGATACCGATGGTGGTAAGCGTATGGCTATAGCGATTCTCAACAGCCACGATGATGTGACCATGTATTGGGAATGGAAATCAGGCGACGCAACTCCTCACATGACATCTACACGTACAGAAGGTGCATACATTGTGCATGACGAAGATACTGCAGAAAAGTATAATGTAATAGGAACTGCTGCTACAGTTGATAAGTATTATAAATGGTATATTGATGGCGTTCTTCAGGAGGATGAGCATTCTTCTAGTTTTACCTGTCCTTCAGATATTGGTGATATTGTTATAAAGGCAGAGGTTTACGAAAACCCTTCTGCCACTTCGCCTATTGCCACAACTCAAAATCTTGTTATCAAGGGCGAGTTCAAGGTGAACACATCAATAAGTAAGATAGACGACACATATACTGTAGGTATTACTCGCGGAAGTCTTGACCTTACCACAGACAATCTTAGTGGTCGTATTAATGTAAATTACCAATGGTATAAAGGTAATGCTGTAAATACTAATACAGCAACGCTGATTAGTGGAGAAACATTTAAGTCAATAACAATTGATAAAAGTGCATTGGAGGGTTTCAACAACCTTTTCTGTCATGTGACTATCGTAACTACAGACGATCCTGCAAAAGAACTATTCTCTGGCGACATCTCCCAATATGTTCGTGAAGCAAATGTAGTATTCCTCCAACTTCAAGATAGCTTTACGGATAGCAATGGCGTAACTCATAATAAACCTGCATCATCTGGTATAGGTACAGTTGATGACCCAGTTACATCTTGGGCCAATGCGTATGCAAAACTTAAAGACTATACTGTTCCAACCCAGGAATATGTCACCGGACATGGAGGTACATGGACCAGTGAGATGAATTTTGATGATGAGGTATATTATCTTGCACATAAGGCAGAATATCTTTACGATACCTACAAGCGTGACAACTACAAGCGTAAGGTAAAGCCTATTGATGAATGTACAAACAACTGGGACAACAATGTCATCGTGCTGATGGGTCTGTCAACTGATGGATATTTCAATAATAGTGAAACCACTCAACATAATGTTGATGGTAAAATAGCAAACAAGCCTGTTACTATCACAGGTCAGTGGGATGGCACGAACTATTACGGCTACCTCAGTAATCTTTCCGGCGACTTCTCTATCAATGCCGACCATAAGTTCCAGAATATGGGCTTGGGCGTACTTGATAAGGATATAAGTGCTACAGCTTCTATACGTTACCGTATTTATGCTCACCGCTGGAATGTGCATGCAGGTAAGGGCTTGCTCATGGGTTGGGCTGCAGCTCTGGAATGGGGATCAGAAGTGGTACCTGTAAATGACGAAAATAAAAAGGCATACAAGATCACCTCTGCTGACGTAAGTACTGGTACTCCAGTCGGTAAGTATGCCTGTGATATCGCTATCATGGGTGGTTATCTGAACGATAACACCAGCACGAACCCAGAGATGTTTGAGTACATCAACCACGGTCGTGACGACATAGGTCAGCAGATCAAGATTGAGTCTGGCTTCTGGGGACCAGTATGTCCGGGTAACCGACAGACTGATAGCGGTAATACAATAAATACATATTATACCATGGGCGGTCCTGACCATCCAGCCAAGACCACTATCACAGTCGATATTGACCGTGCGTGGAATGATGGCAACGGAGGTAAACGCGCACAATTCAACTCTGCGATGTCTCCTGCTACTGTGGATATCGGCTGTTTGCTCACAGGTAATCATGAGGGTACCATGTATGCTGACGTCACCCTTAACATCCTCAGTGGTAATATGGGACGTATGGTAAATGGTATCAAGGGCGCTCAGCGCCGTCAAATCAAAAATCCTGATTCATTCACAACTGGTGGCGTTTATCGTCATACCGTGAACTATGGCACAAAAGAATCTCCAAATTGGACTGCAATTGTAGCTCCTGCTCCAGATTCATACTTCGGACGTGGTGTTCTGAACTTCGATCCAAGCCTAAGTGTCAACAATGTTGGCGCAGGAAATGAAGGTGTCAGTGTTGTAGAGCTCTACTGTGGTGGTCTCGGTCGTGGTCACAACGATGGTAGTTATCACCCAGAGGTTCGTTCATATTTCTATGGTCTATGTGAAGTAAATATCAAGGGTGGAACGTTCTATAAGACCATCTACGGATCTGGTGCTGGTGGTACCAATGGTATCGGTACTGCAGCTCATCATACCGATGATGACGGTCTGCCATATTGGAAAACTTCTGACGGAAAGAATCATGTATGGTATGCCCCATACGAGTATGCAAAGGCTAATGGTGAATTCGTAAAGATCAAGGTAGCTAAAGACAACTCAGAGGACGAGAACCTCACAGCCGATGGATATGTGGATCTTGAGAAGTCACGTAACATCATCAATATCACTGGTGGTATCTTCGGTTCTGAGGAAAAGCCTGTATCTATCTATGCCGGAGGTAATGGTGAAACCGATGCTGCGCTTATCAACCCTTCTTCAACAAAGGTTGGTGACGTTAAGAATACGTATAATACCCCTAACCATCAGGCAGGTAACATGTATGGCGCAACTGATGGTTTGACCACCCAGATCAACATCAGCGGTGATGCCAAGATCTATGGTAGTATCTATGGCGGTGGTAAGGGCTCTATGCGCTACTATCGATTCTTCCTTCGTGCGCCAGATAACGTTGTTGCATATAATGTTGAGAACCAAGGATACACTCATATTATGGAACCTGGGGGAGACACTTATAACAAAATGAATGGTACAGACTGGAATAACATTATAAACAGCCGTAAGAATGCAGATAGATACCTCAACCTTGGTCAGATATATGGAAACTCAAAGGTAACCATCAGCGGTAATGTTGAGGTCTTTGGTAACGTATATGGTGGTGGTGAAGGTGTAAGCGATATTACAATAGAACAATTATTCTCAGAGGCAGACGCGGAACTTGGATTGAGTAATCAATTCACAAGTAAGAACGATATCATTGACTATGAGGGAACTGCCACCAATGGCAAGCGTTCTGCTCATGTTGATTGGGCTAAAGATAAGTTCGTCAACTTCCCTGGCATGGGTAAGATATTTGGTAATGCTGGTGTTGAGGTCTCTGGCAATGTAACTATCCACGGTAATGTATATGGTGGTGGTAAGGCTGGTGCCATTGAGGGAACATCCAACGTTACGGTAAAGGGAGCTGTAAATATTTATGGTAAAGTATATGGCGCAGGCCAAGGTCTTGCCATTGATGTGGCGAAGGATTACAAAGAGGTTGCAACTATTGTTGGTGATGCAAAGGTAAACCTGAGCGAGAATGCATACATTTGGCAGGATATCTTTGGAGGTGGCGAGAAAGCCGTAGTTTCGGGCAACACTTTCTTCAATATGGAGGGCGGTCATGTGGCTGCCAATATCTATGGTGGTGGCGAAGGCCATATAAAACAGAACAATGATGGAAGTTACAACTATGTGAATAACGCACTTGTTGTTACTTCTGCCGATATCTCCGGCGATACACACGTGAACATCACTGGCGGTGAAGTTGTATGGGATAGAACTTCAATGGCTGATGAGGCAACTAGTTCTGTGACAACGTATACCTACTCAAAGACTACGCAAGGTGTGAGTGGTACAGAGACATATACTACCACAGATGCCGAAATAACAAAAGAGACGGTTAAATCAGAATTTGAATCAGAGGGGTATACATCCGTATCTGTTGCAGAACGTACTTATGAGACTAACTCTGAAGGTGTTATTACATATAGTTTTGTAGTTACCCGCACTACTCCAGCGACTATTGAGTCAGAAGAGGTCCTAAGTACTAATACATCAAGAATATCAGAACTGGAGGCTGCAGGTTATACTAAGACAGCAGAAAAGACTGAAGAAACAGGTCTTGCTAAGGGTGAGATTGTATACTGGGATCCTTCAAAACCAAGTACACCAACTACTCCTATCGAAACTATAAACGGAAAGAAATATGCTAACAAGCTCTTCTATGATGACAATACCAAACGTTTCGTCATTGAGCACAACATCTTTGGTGGTGGATACATAGCTTGCAATGTCGGAGGAACAGCCAATGTCACTATGACCCGAGGACTGGGTGACAACGACCTTACTGCAACAAATCAGTGGAAATTATCTTTCGATGATTATCAGCATCCTCACTTCTATGCTTTCGGCGGTGGTTATGGTGCTTATACTACCGTACATGATACGAAGGTGAACGTTAATGTGACAAACTTTGATCGAAATCTTAATGCAGATACGGATCAGCAACTCGCCAAGCCTCGCAAAGCTGCGACAAATAATGGTGGACAAACAGCCAATCCACTTGAAGACAATCCTATCTATGTTGGCATCTACAACAACCAGTTTGGTATTGCTCAAGCCACGGTGCTGGGTGTGGTAGGTGGAGCTTATGCAGGTTTCGTTAAGCAAAATACAGATGTGACTGTGGGCGGAGAAACATTCATCAACCGCGTTTATGGTGGTGGTTTCGGCCAGTTGGATGCATACAATCAGCTTAAAGCTTCGGATGTAATCTATTCAGCAAATGAGGTCAACCGCAATCGCGAAAACCTTGGTGAAGTATCAGGAAAGACCCTTGTCAATGTAGTCGGTGCGCACATCTACGGTAGTGTATATGGAGGTGGTGCCGGAGTGGAAGCAACGACACCAACAAACGGTTCCTTCCAGGATTTCAACATGGCAGAAGTACTCGGAACAACCGAGGTAAACATCTCGAATAAAGCAGAAATATACGGAGATGTATATGGTGGCGGCGAGATTGCCAATGTCAGCAACTCTGTCGTGACCATCGATACTAATAGCGATGGCACACTTGATGCTATAGCCCCTATTACCTCAACTCTCAACATCTTTGGAGGTAAAGTGTTTGGCAATGCTTATGCTGGTGGTAAGGGTAACCCAGCAACAAAAGTTGCTACTTATAATACATCTGATAACAGCATCAATGTAGGAAAGATATTCGGAAACACGCGCGTACATATATATAATGACGATTCAGAATCGTCAGGAGAAGGCGACAACTTGATTTATCCTTATGTGTATGGTGATATATATGGCGGTTGTGCATACGGTGTTGTAACTGGTAATACCGACGTTGCGATCGATGGCGGTTACATCGGTGATAACATCTTTGGTGGTGGACACGGCGATGTCGATGCAAGTAGCAAGATTACGTCTGCCAATGTCAATGGAAACACTAATGTTACAATCAGTGGTGGTAATGCAATGTGGAATAAGGTAGCTGACACAAGCGGCAATGTTAAGACATGGAGTCCTAAGGATGTCATTAATACAGATGCTAAACGACAGCTGCTTCAACTTGCGTTCCTGAAGAATGATGTAAATGCATTCCGAAGCTTATTAAGTGGATACGTTGACGCAACCTTCTACGATGCAGACAAACTGATGTTTACCCACAACCATAATATTTACGGTGGTGGTAACCTTGCATGTGTAGTTGGTACAGAATCAAATGTTACTGTCAACCATTCATTGATAACAGATGCCACACTACTCGACTACTACAATTCCGCAGGTCTTGCATGGACAGCAAGCATCGACAATAAGGAACATCCACAGTATTCTATCTTTGGTGGTGGCTACGGACCAAACACCCTTATCAAGGGCAATACAATTGTTACCATGCAATGCGGTAAGGATAAAGACGGGGAATTGGATTTTGACTATGCTGCGCAAAAAGACGACAGGGCCTCATGGGATAACACAGTAAATGAAATGAGGACCGAATGGAATGATGACGTAAATGAAAGTGACAAGAATAATCTCTATGGTGGTACCAATTCGGCAGGATTATCACGTTACATTGCGAGTCGTATGGCGTGGAGTTCTGGCATAACGAACCTTATTCACAAAGCTCTTTATGGAGGTGGTTACGCAGGTCTTGTAGGTGGCAACACTAACGTTCATGTGTCTGATTATTCATGCTTGCGCTATTTGTATGGCGGTGGTCTTGGTTCAAGAGAGTACCTTAACAAATATAATGACCCTAACGATACGCAAAAAATGTACCAACGCTTAGGTGAAGTTGGTGGCAGTACAAAAGTAGTTATCGAAGGCGGTATCATCTCTGGTGAGGTATACGGTGGAGGCGCCGGTATGGAGTCAGCCAAAATTAACGAGGCGGATGCAGACCTTACAGACTTTGTCGACATGGCTCGCGTAAAGCAAAGCACCTTTGTCCGTTTGCCAAAGACTGCATCAACTGTACTTGATGAAACAACATCCAGAGCGACACTCATCTTCGGTGATGTCTTTGGTGGTGGTGACGTTGCTAACGTTGGAACCAAAAGCGGTGTTGCATACACGGATGCCAACGGTGATGGCGACTTGACCAATGATCTAGGTTATTTCACTTCAATTGTAAAGATTGAAGGCGGTTCAATGATGGGCCAAGTATTTGCCGGTGGCAATGGCCGTTTGAAGCAGCAATGCTCTGCTGAAGATGGCTACAAGAATCTTGGAGCCGTTTATGGCAACACATTGCTCGACATCGATGGTTATGACGCAAGCAGCAATGCTGCAAATAACACAGCCAGCAATAAGGGCGTCACTTACATCTTCAAACGAGTATTCGGTGGAGGAAATAATGGTTCCATCCACAAGACCGATAACGGAGAAGCAAATTCTGGTAATGCATACGTTGTCGTGAAAGGTGGTTACCTTGCATACAACGTCTTCGGAGGTGGCGTAGGTACAGTAGGTCCTGCTGAGGAAGGTAAGGACAACAATACTTATTCCTACATCGACGGAAGTACATACGTTGACATGCAAGGAGGTCTTGCTATCGTCGACCAGTACTGGGATAAGCCAGATGAATCCATTGGTGTTGGTACACGCCAATGGGCTCCCCTTCATTCACTTAATGGCAAGATGTATTCGGCGCAGTATGATCCAGAAGCAAAGAAGCTCCTCATCAATCACAACATCTATGCTGGATGCCGCAACGCAGGTTGGATCATGGGTGACACACACCTCAAAATGAGTAAGAGCTACCTTCGTTCATCAATGCGAGCTCGCTTCGATGTTGATGTCGATGCTACAGGATATAACTTCTTTGAAACCGATGAATGGAAAGAGATTTATGAAAAGATTGGATCGCCTCACTTCTGTATCTTTGGTGGTGGTTATGGTGCCAACACACATGTTAAGGGAGACACATGGGTAGACATAAACATTAGTAAATCAGGTCTAATTTCGCCAGAAGATCTTTCTGAAGAGTGGGCTTCATTACCAGAGGAAGAACGATACAAGAAGTTCCAGGGAGGACAGTCAGTCATGGACGTTATCGGTGGTGGTTACTCTGGTGAGACTATAGGTAACACTCATGTTAAGGTGCGTGGAGAGTCGTTCATGCGAAGAGTATTTGGTGGCGCATTTTATGCAGAGTGCGGAAGCACTAACGTTGCTGTTGAGTCCGGAAACATTGATGATGTATTTGGCGGTGGTATGATGGGTGACGTACGTTTGGATGCAAACGTCGTTATAGGCCAAGAACCTTCTGGTGCAGATCCTGTAATAACAGCTGCCAATGCCAAGAGTGCCAATGCCAAAATTTATATTCTCAAGAATGTATATGGAGCAAACGACGTTGCTGGTATTGTTGGCGGTCGTGAACTCAACGATGGCGAAATCCATCCTACTGCAAGCAGCGAAGGCATTAAGATTAATCTCAATGGTGGTCACATATATGGCAATGTATATGGTGGCGGTAATGGTAACTATCTCTACATGATCGACCAGAAAGCCGACATTGTGGAAGCTGTAGAGCACTATACGGACGAGATTCCACTCCTCTATAAGGTGCCTATTAGAAAGAATGTGTTCCCTTCTTTGAATGCCATGTCTGATGCGCAGAAGATTGTAAACATTTCAACCTACCGACCTGTTGCCTTGAAGACAAGTATCGACTTCAAGGGCAATGCTACAGATGACCTTCTTCGTGTCGATGGAGGTATCTTTGGAGGTGGCAACTCTGCGACCATTTCCAACTATGACAACAGTTTCGTCCATCTCAATGTAGGTAGCCATATACGTGTAGGCAAGGTATTCCTTGGCTCAGATGGCGATGCAATGTTTGACAACACAACTGGCTTCATGGATAGCTACGCAAAGTTGAACGGACTTAATATCAACGAAAGCATTGATTGGATACACAATCCTTCCAATGTTGATATTCCTCAGACATTCCTTTCAACCCCAAAAGAGGCACGTCCTAATGTGTACAAAAATGTACTCGATCTTTACTTCATGCCTGTTGAGATGAACTTCATGCCGGAGGTGACATGGGGAACAGGAAGGTTGAACAGTTCACTTACATCAAATGATGGTAACATTGATGCAAAAACAAACAATATCGTAGATGGATTAATCACCGATGCCACTATCGGAACCTTCTGCTGTGGTGGTAACCGTGGAAACATGAACACCACTACCCCATTCCACATGTACTTCCCTGCTGGACTTACAATAACCGAGAACATCATTGGCGGTTGCAACAATTCTAACTACACCCCTGATGATGATTCCAATGTGAGTCATGAAGGAGGTTTCCTGCTCGGTACTCATGCTGTTGGTAAGCCTGAGGATCATACACCTCAGATTCAACTTACCATGTTCAACCAGTTCCGTCCAACCAAGGAAGATGCTGCAGGCAAGGTTATTACAGACGATTCAAACCCACATATGTATCGTGAAGGCATCAACGTGTATGGTGGATGCTATCAGTCTGGTACTGTACGAGGCGACATCCTTGTCGACTTGCGTTCTAACATGATTCAGGCTCTTGATTCGGCTGCATTACGCCGTTCTACTGATGATGGACGTACCGTGGCAAGCATCTATGGTGCAGGCTATGGTGACCAAACATGGGTATATGGTGATACAGAGGTTCGTCTTGGTCTGGGAACAAATTGTACTGCAGAAGGCAGCAAGATAATCAAGGCATACGAAGCCGGCAACACATCAGCTGCAACCAACTACATGTTTGGTGGTGGACGAATGGGTAACCTTATCGGTAACACTACCGTGCGTGTACTCAACGGACGTGTGGCAGGCTGTCTTGTAGGTGCATCCTATGCTGGTGTACTCTATGGTAATGCACAGACTATGGTTGGCTATCCAGAAGTCTATTACCGAACAAATGGCAACTATCGTTTCAAACTCAAGCGTGCTGACATGAGTGAAGCACATGCAGCGTATGTTGATGATGCAGGCAACGCGCTTATCAAGAAGGAAGTCCGTTACACAAAGGGTGACCTTGTGTCCAAGGCTGTCTACGATGAGATAGTTGGTGTGTATATCAATGATGCATGGACGGATATCAACGAGACGCAGAAAGCAAGCTATTTCGAGACTCCAGAGCACTCCATTCCTGCAGGCAATGATTGGTCTGGCATCGACATCCAGATCGACAAAGCCATCTATGGTGGTGGCTATGCGCTTGCAAGTGGTTCATCCGTTGGGTCCGGTTCTTACACAGTAAAGAAGTATACAGCAACAAACCGCTTTAAGGATGATGTTGTCACAGATACTTATGAATTTGAAAATGCTGACGACATAGCAGGATATGGTGGTAACACCTTTATAATGGTTGGTGATGTGACAGGTAACTACGATATTCTGGCAGGTACAGGTATCACAGCCGAAAACTCTCGCGACCATATAGCTTTGTCATCCCGCTCTCTTGAACCTGTGGCGACAAAGACAGGCGATGATCTTTTCGGATTGTTCTATCAGCAGACGAAATATGAAGTTGCGTCCGATGATGAAAAGAGCAGTATTACAGCAGAAGAAAAAGACCAACCAACTGGTCCATTCATTCAGTATCGTTCTGAGGCTCCTAAAGCAGGAAATGACCCACATGTTTACTATAGGTTCGTTGGTGAAGGTGGTCTTTATGGTGATGGTCACCTCTCACTCTCAGAAGGTTTCAGAATATGTGATGCCATGGGTTATGGTTATAATGGTACCCATCCACAAGATCCTAAGCTCATGAACTGCATCCACCGATTTGATATTGCACGCTTCAAGGATTGCTGTGTCACTTTGCTTGGTGACCGTGACTATGCTTCTGTCGAAGGATCAGAAGCAAGTGCGTCTTCTTATTCGGTAGCTCGTGTAAGTGAAGTTCAGATGGAAAGTTCACTTCCACAGGATCAGGATTACAAAAACTTCAAAGCAAACGATGCTACGCGTGAGACAAAAGTACGTTCTCGTAACTATATTGGTCTCAGTAATGCCCAGTTCGAGCTTGGCGCTATCGTTTCCAACGATCCATTTACAGAGAATGGTGCATTGTACCATGACAAATATGGTAAGGTTATCGCATCTGAGATGGACATTGAGGGGGCAGGCAAAAAATTCACCACAACTGAATCATATTATAATGTAAAGAAATGGTATCTGAGCGAATATAAAATCAACTCTGAAGATTCAAAGTATTATGACGACATCAACGCTCAAGTAAAAAATGAGTCACTTTTCCAGCTCCGCAACAGTGCAACTGCACGTAACATGTTTGGTATCTTCTCTGGATTTGCTCTCAATGTTGTCAATAACCATTACGACTCAGAAGCGAAAGAATGGATTCCATTCTATGGCCCTGTGATTGGTGTATTCGAGGTCGATCTTGTTGGTGTTCGTGATGGTGAGGCTGGTGGTTACGCTTACGCCCAGAATATCCATGAAGAGAAGATTGGTGGTGATGGAGAGCACAAGGACGAACCTACATTCCTTGAGACATCAGGAAACTTTGTTTTCCCATCTACCGATTCACGTAAGGTTATTGATAATTGTTTCCCTGGCAACTACACAGCTAGCAACCGTGCAAGCGCCGATGGACACTACTGGTATGTGACAGGATTCCGTTATTTCTTTAATGCCACTTTGACTGGATACACCAACGATGCTGAAGCTATGCATTTTGATATGGACAATTCTGCACGTCTCATCTTCTTACCAGGTGCTAAGCAAGGTCAACCTGTCACACTTAAAGATTTCTATTTCCTTAACCGACATACCTCTGAAGAGAAGCAAGCTAATTGTGACATAGAGAATCACTTGCTTACAAAGACTGGTACAGAAACCGATTGGGAAAATGCATCGGGTGAGTATTATAACCTCAGTCTCAGCATCTCCGACAAAACAACTATGGACAGAACAGATGATGTTCCACATATTGAATACTTAAAGCAAGATGCGACCGAAGAAAAGAATGATGGTACAGAAACGTACTCAGTATTTGTTCCTCAAAACAAACCACTTGGCAACACTACATGCGACGCTCCACAAGTTGCTATTCAGCTCACGGATTATGTGAAGAATAATGGACTTCTTGAGGATGGAACAACTTACTTCAGCAAACATCTTGAAGATCCATGTACAGCAGTTGTCGTACTCACAGTGCCTGCTACGAATTCAAGCAATCAGCCAATATATGATAATAAGTATTATAGTCAGATAAATCCTGGAACTGGACTTGTATCTGGCAAACAGTATTACGCTCTGGATGAAGATGGAAACAAATATGAAGTAACATATGAACAAGCAGAGACAATTCATTCTAACAACCGAGACTTATTTGAAATGCAGTATCCTGCAGTTGGTACTGATGATGTATACGATTCGAAATTGGAATACTATACAAAGGATACTAATGGTTTATATACTCTTTGGAATCCAGGAGATAAAGCAACGGCTTTTGAATCTGCAAAAAGCACACTCTTCTACAAACCAGAACCTAAGATGTACGAGTACAACCTCACCCTTACCATCAGGTACATCAAGGGCCCAAGCTATACTGGTGGTATAACAGTTCAGAACTGTGCACTTCCTGGTGAGATGATTCGTCTGTCAAGCTCAACGGTAAAGATCATTTCCGATGCATACAGCTTGCCATTCGACAAGGGATACTGGACATTCGGACCTGGTGAGAAGGTGTGGGTTGACGAGGCTGATCATAGCAAGGGATATCATTGGAAGCTTGCAGATCTGACAGGCACAAGTGGTACCGACGCCAATAGCAATCCTCTTCCAAACCCTGATACCAAGAACCTCTACTATCCATTCAACCCTAATGTATCGGCTAAGGAGGGCAATATAAGTGAAGAATTCAAAGGCAGAGTATATTTCGACGATAACACTCAGGACCTCTACATCCCAGCATACTACTTCATGGATGGCTATGTGGCTCAATATTCATTCAAGGTTCAGGGCATTGATGCCATTTACGATGTGACCATCAATCCTCAGGATACACTTGAGGTTCACAACTACCATCGCATGCGACCAATGCTTGGAGGCACAAAGGTGAACACCGCCATTCGCCATGCTGCCATAAGAAGCAACGAAGATGCCAAACGCTTTACAGATGATAAAATAAACTCAACCGTCGGCAATGGTATGCACTATGCCTCACGTCCACGTGTGTACATCGAGGATCTTGACGACTTCAATGAGTTTGTGTCATACGTGAACAACGATTCTACCGTTTGCGGTTCTGACATCGACTTCATGCTTATGACCGACATTGATGCATCAAAGATTACTTCATGGACTGCGATGACAAACTTCAAGGGCACACTTCACGGCAATGGTCACGTCATCAAGAGCATGGGTGCAGACGATTATCTCTTCGCCGCCAACCAAGGCAACATCTACAACCTCGGTCTCGAAAAGGGTAAGATAACCAGCACCGAGACTCCAAGCCTTTACCCAAGCCTTTACCATTGCTGCTACACTCGTGCCAACAACACCGTATATCGTATGGATGGTACCACAGCCACTACATACACCGATGATGACTGGCTCTATGGTAAGGTGACTTACGACCTCAACCAGTACTATCTTGAGGCAAGGCTTGATAACAATTCAAGCAATCATAGTTCATCTACCTACGTTGAGGACATCTACCGCAATGGTGACTACCAGTATGCACGCTACCGCAACAATGGTCAGAACAATGAATACCTACGTACACTTAATGCACCTCGATATGTGGTAGGCAACTTCCAGTCTATTACCGAGATTGACAAGGCTAAGCTTAACACCGAGATCACCCGTCACATCACAGCACATACTGTGGATAGCCTTCGTGCCGATGGTTATGTTGCAACTCATCTTGCCACAGAAGCTGACGTTACCAATGGAATTGCACAGGCTGTTGACGATGAGGTTCTGGCATACAAGGCTGGCGACTACCGCCCACTCTTCGAAAGCAGAGAGATTACTGCCGATGCTGTTGCCGAATCCGTTGAAAAGAGAAACGACTACCTCTTCTTCGGTCAGTATCTCAACAATGTAACAACCGAAGTCAACAACAGGCAGCAAATAATACCTTCTGCTCTCGCAAATACAGAGCGTAAGGTAAGTACAATGAGCAACCGTGTGTATCGTGCGTTCGGATTCTATGGCAGCAAGGCCGATGATTCCTTCCACTTCAACACCAATGCTTACGCTATGCAGCCTACACTCACAGCAATCGACTTCACTGGGGCTCATGACGGAAGCAACGTATGGAATACTGGTACACATGCAGGTATCTACTATCCAAAGATGATGGATATGCCAACATCTCTCCTCTCGTTCCACGTTCTCAATGGTAAGTTCCCTGCTGCCAACGGTGTTGGTGGCGTGTCACGCAACATCATTGTCTATACGGATAATTCAGATGCTCCTATTGTAAGTTATAGTGCTGTCAACAACGAACTCCGATATGCTCAAAGCACCAAGGAGTCTGCCATCAAAGGCCATCAGGCATACCTTTCTGCTGGATATCAGGCAAACAATGGTCTCCTCCACCTCGTGGAGCGAAATGCCAACGATGAGAACGGTGATGGTGAACCTGCAGCACTCAACAACGACTTCAATGCACCTATCCCGTTCACGGTGACAGAACGTGCGTGGTACACACGTCGCCCACTCTACTATGCCGAGAAGACAAACTCTGCATGGGAGGGCATCACACTTCCATTCCCTGTGAACAAGGTTACTTCATGGGGCGGCAATTATGAGATGAGCCACTTCTATGGATCAGCACAAGGTACGGGCAACGCTGATACAGCCACTGATGGAGGAACCAACACGCATGACACTGGTCACGAATACTGGCTCCGTGGACTTGTGACGGTTGGTGATAAAGAAAACTCTACATCAGAGAAGAATGCAACATTCAAGCGCCCTGCTGTTTCCGGCACAGGTTACTTCATTCAAGGATCAACAACTGGAACCTACACCTACTCTTCCGACTACTTTAATCAGACCTACGGCAGGTTCTATGGTAATCATGATGTATATGGTGAGGATCGTACTTATGTGGATTACGCCTTCCAGTCTGCTCACGTACCTTACATTGTATCCTTCCCAGGTAAGGCATTCAAAGAGTTTGACCTCTCGGGCGAGTACAATGACTGGCTCATGAGTGAACACAAGGATAGTCAGTATCCAAAGGACAATGGCACATCTGGTTCACATCAAGACTGGTCGGGACTTAATAAAGAAGCACAATCTGTGACATTCAACTACTATGTCACTAACGATGCCGTAACAGCTCCGAAGGGCTCTGTCACCATTCCTGTTACTGATGAACAGACTAACAAGACCACTATTGCTACTCCAGCCTACTCTCACGTTGGTACCTTTGCTCATATTGCCAAGTCAGCAAGCATCTATGCCTTCGGTGAGGATAGCAACGACGGAACTCTACTTGAGAAGAATGCTGCCGATGTGCTTCCATTCCGCACATACATGACTGCATCAACAAGCGGTGCAAAGATACGCTACATCTACATCACCGATGGATCTACAGCTATTGAGGATGTGATGGAGGATGATAGTGAGGCCCCTGCAGAACAAGAAACTATGGACAGAAAACTCAGAATCTATCTGCATGGTCACACCATCTGCATTGACTCTAACTACGCTACCGATCTGCGCGTATTCTCAGTCTCAGGCTTGTATATTCGCACGCTTCATGTGGAAGAAGGCGCCAACCAATACAGCGACTTCCAAAGCGGAATTTACATTGTTGGTAACAAAAAGATTATTATACAATAATTGCACGTAAAGGGCAAAAATGTACTTTTTTGCCCTTTACATTGTGTTAAATTAATTAAAATGTTTCTTTGTTTAATATAAAATAACGTTATTTGCATGTTGAAAGATGAATGTTGTCATAAGTATCTATGATAAAATGAACACGCAGACAACTATTCATACTCAAGTGCAAGCACTACTAAAAAATGTATAAGGAACGAGTTATATATAATAATAAGGTGTGGATGACAATGTCGATCGTGATGATCTTCATAGGCCTCATGCTTGCTATGCCAGCAAAAGCCCAGACCACCACCGACTCCATATTCCTTGCAAGGTCAAGCAAAGTGATATTCAAGGTCAACAGCACCGAGATTACACCTGCCGACCGCAAGTGGATCATCCAGAAGCTTGTGCCTACACTCAGAGGTCTTGGCCCTAACAGCATCATCATCGGACGTAGTGCTGCATCGCCTGAAGGACCTTTCGACAATAATAAGCGCCTTGCCGAAGGCAGACGTGAAGCATTGAAATCGATCTTTGAAAAAGAAGGAATCAACACATCGCGCATACGCTTTGATACTGCTATCGAGGAATATGCCCTGCTCGTAGAAATGATGCGTGAACATCACGATCCCGACTACGAATATGTAAAGGCAGTCGTCGATAGTTGTGCAGGCAACGATGAGATGACAAAGGGCATCATCACCAAGGCGCAAGGAGGCAAACTCTTCAACCGCCTTAAGGATACCTACTTTGCAGAGCTACGTGCAGTACGAATCATGGTATACTACATCCCTGAGTTCAAATACAAGGACGACGGAAAGGATTTCCTCAATCCACAGCGAATAGTGGGCGAGATAAAGTACGACATTCCTGAGCCGGAATTACCGTTGCCAGTCGACACCGTACAATACCGCCGCGAGATGCTGTCTGTAAAGACTAATCTCCTGCTATGGGGGGCCTACGTTCCGGAATACGGCATGTGTCCTATACCTAACGTGTCGGTTGAGTACTACCCTCGTCACGGGCACTTCACCCTGGGAGCTTCGTTCGACTGTCCTTGGTGGATTGGCAATACAACCAACCACAAGTACTTCGAGCTTCGCAACTATACACTCGAAACTCGCTACTACACACGCTCCACAAAAAAGAGCTATTCCGATCAGCGCTCCATTCCTAACGGCAAGGCAGCCTTCAAGGGCTTCTATGTGTCGGCTTACGCACATGCATTCCTTTATCAGATTGGATTAAACGCCAACAAGGGATGGATTGGTGAGGGAGCAGGAGCTGGTATTGGACTCGGTTATGTCATCCCACTAAGCAAGAAGCAGCATTGGCGTCTTGAACTTGGAGCACAGTTTGGAGTGTTCCGCACCAAGTACGACCCATTCGTCTATGGATGTCCAGTAGAGAAGATCGAAGACGGTCTTTACTACTACGACTACACAGGCGATGCCGACCTGTTCAAGGAGCGACAGTACCGATTCACTTGGCTTGGCCCAACAAGAGCTGGCATCACACTCACTTACGACCTACTATATCGTAAGCGTCAGCAGAAAGGAGGTGCAAAATGACACGAATAAGACCTATCAGCCTGATTAAGTCACTTGTTCTCGTCCTCCTCGCCCTCAGCTCATGTCAGCGAGTACCACCATTGCACCTCCACCGCGAGAAGCACGTCGACTTCCTCCTTCCTATGGTCCAGCTCGACCTTCTCGTATATTGGTCATACGATCTTGACTACGACTGGCGTACAGAGTGGACATACGGATGGGACGATTACGACCGCGAATTCTTCGGAGAGATTGGCTACACAGAGCCAAGCATCTTCGACCTTCGTCGATACTATCTTGCCGACCAACCTGGCTCCAACCACACTACGGTTGATGAGTTTGTGGTCAATGGCAATCGCTTCAGAGCACGCTACCTCTTCGGTTATCACGACATTCTCGTATGGAACCAGATTGAGGACAAGGGCGGTGCACAGAGTCTTGTACTCGACGAGGTAACCACACTCGACTCCATCATGGCATTCACCAATATGGGTATTACTCCTTCACGCTACGAAGCACCCGTCTACGACCGTGCTTTCTACCAGCCGGAGGAACTCTTTGCAGGATATTCACGCGATGTGTACATTTCCGACGACATAAAAGACTATGACCACTACGACGAGGAGACAGCTACCTACTACAAGCAGATAGACATGGAACTGCATCCCGTCACATACATATACCTGACTCAGGTGCGACTCCACAACAATCGCGGCCGTATCGAGGGCGTGGATGGAGAAGCCAACATGAGCGGAATGGCACGAGGCGTCACCCTCAACACGGGTATCGCAAACCGAGATGCCGTTACTGTTCACTACAACGTTCGCTTCAAGCGCGACTGCATCATCAGTCAGACGGGTGAACACGTTGATGTAGCAGGCGGACGATGCCTCACATTCGGAATTCCAAATCAGAACTCATCGCGAGTCACGAGAGTGGATGAAGTAAAGGATAGAAGTCGCCACTACATGGATGTCAATTTCCTGTTCAACAACGGTATGGACTCCACGTTCGTATTCGACGTTACCGATCAGGTGCGCAAACGTTATAAAGGTGGCGTAATCACTATCGACCTCGATGTTGACACTATCCCATTGCCATCACGAGCAGGTGGTTCTGGATTTGATGCCGTGGTGAAGGAATTCGAAGAGGAACAGTATGAGTTTGAAATGGGAAAAGACTGACACATAAATAGATTCCATAGCAAAACAATAAAGAACAAACAAAAAAAATAAATTAGATAATATGAAAAAGAACACATTCATCGCTGCATCCGTTGCAGCATTAGCATTCACTGCATGTACCGAAAACGAGTACATCGGTGAGGTTAACGATCCTCAGGGAAAATTCGCAGAAATCACATTCACAAGCAAGAGCGGAGCTGTAACACGTGCCGAGAAAACTGGTGCAGATGCAGCAACTTTACTTGGCAAGAACTTCGTAGTAGAAGGAACAAAAGGAGCTTTGCCTGAAAGTACTCCAACTACAAATGTTGTTTTTGACAATTATATTGTTAAGTATACCGAAAATACAGCAGGAACAACAGAGTCCAATACTGCAAACTGGGAATACGTAAATCAAACACATGATGCAATTGGAACAAATGCAGCTAATACAATTGGTCGTACTGCAACAGAGCAATCTATCAAGTATTGGGACTTTAGTCAGCCTGAGTATGACTTTATTGCATACTCAACTGGAGCAAGCACTATGGTTGCTGGTACAGATGTAACAAGTTCCACATTAACTGATGGTCAAGTTAAAGTCACAAAGATTGCAACGGGAACTGGTCTTGCATCAGATGCCTATTCTTTCGAAGCCTTAAGCACAACTGACTTAGCAAATTGCTATATTACTGATGTTACACCTGTGCTTCCAACCAATTATGGTAAGACCGTAAAGTTGACATTCAAGAACCTTACTGCAAAAATTCGCTTAGGAATCTATGAGACAATTCCTGGATACAGTGTGAAAAATGTAGAGTTCTATGCGGATAATTCTGCATTAAAGAGTTTTGTAGCGAAAACAGGATTAACAGATGGTGCAGATCTTTCTGGATTGTATTATATGGATGGCGGAGTTTACAAAAAAGCAACTGGTACATATTCTGGTAGTGGTACTTACTACGAATTGAAAGACGGAACTGCTCCATCAGCATCGGCAACAGCGACACTCTTTACTACAGGTGGCGATGTGATTCCAAACAGCGGAAAGATTACTGTCAAATATCCAAAGACAGGAACCACAAATGCATCTAATACTGCAGAATACAACAAAGCAACAATATCTGTAGTTAATGGATCGGTTACTACAACAAAAGTTCTGTTTGGAGCTTTTCCATCTACTGTAATAGGAACAAACCTCCCAGCTGCCACCTTTGCTGCAGGAACAACAGACAATCACTACAATGCTGTAATGCCAAATAGCTCAGGCAAAGCACTTACTCTTCGTGTAAACTACACACTGGTATCAACTGATGGAAATGGTGAAGAAATAAAGATATGGGGAGCAAGAGCAGTCGTTCCTCCTACATATACAAACTGGCAGCCAAACTATGCCTATACATACATCTTTAAGATATCTGACAACACTAATGGTAATAGTGGTGGATTACTTCCTATTGACCCAACAACACCTGTTGACCCAGATGATCCTACAATTCCAACTACCCCAGAAGGACTCTTCCCTATCACTTTCGATGCTGTTGTTGCTGATGTAGAGAATTTCGATGGCCAGCAGACAACAATTACTACAGTTGCAACTCCATCTATCACCACTTATCAGAAGGGACATGTAATCAGTGATGGAACTGCAACAACTGAATACACAGCTGCAAAAGGTGATATTTACGTTCAGGTAATGAACAACAACGTAGCACCATCTGTTCCATATACAGACCTTGATTCAAAGGGTAAGCTTTATACTATCACTGGTTCTACAGAAATCACAGAAGCTACAGTAATGGATGCTCTCATTAAGCAGACTGCAGAGAATACAGGAAGAAATGGTTTAACTCTTACTGCAGGTCCGTCTGTAGCTTATCCGACTGCAGTCCCAGGTCCTGATGGTAAGAATGTAACAGTTGCAGAAAAAACAGTTGCACAATTCACTCCTACTCCATCTAAAACATATGCGTATGTATACACAATTGCAGCAAAGAATGATTCAAATAACAAAGATAAATACGAATCCGTTCCTTTAGATTCAGAACCAACTGGTTTCCCTACAGGATATTATACAACTACTGATGGTTCAACATTCACAGAAGCAACTTCCCCATGGGACTCTGCAACTACATACTATGTAAAATATACAGAAAACGATGGCAAGTATGCAGTTAAGGTTATCAAAGTTCAGTAATTAATCATCACTAACACATACCAAAAGGTCAAGCCTCCAAGCTTGACCTTTTATTTTTCCATACAACAGCACAAACAGATTTATAGTCACAAACACCCTACACCCTACTAAATTATCTCAACTACATGAATAACAAACCAATATCATCGTAGAGTGTTTGCTAAACACCCTACTAACACCCTACTAACACCCTACTAAAAACTTACAACTGCATGAATATTGGCTACGCCCAGCTAAAGGGTCACGAAACAATTGGCTACGCCCAGCTAAAGGGTCGCGGAAAATTCACGTTTGCCGAAGGCCTAAAAACCTTTATGGGACACTAATGAACTCAACTTATCATTCCAAAGTTCCAAACATTCCACGCAAAAACTTAGATTTTTATTTGATGATGCTTCCTTGATTTTTTTTTCATCGATTTAATTTAAAAATTGTTGGAATTTTGGAACACTAAGAGACTTATACTTTATAACTGACGGAAAATAAACATCATAACTCATTCCGTTAGAATTCCAAAACCATTCCAATTGCGTTCCAATCATTCCAAATCGGCTTGAAGATGAATGTGACTCAGCTTGTAACTACTCAGGTACCTCCCAAATATTTAATTTTTTAACGTGAATGTCCGTGAATTGCCCGTGAATTATTTCGTGAATTTAATTTTGTTCAAGAGTTATACCAATTTACGAACAAATTCACGGGCAATTCACGGGCATTCACGTTCGCCGAAGGCAAAAACAAAGATACCTGAGTCGTTACCTCAGCTTTAGAATTTGCTAAAAGCTGTTAGGTTATGAGGTTAGAATGAAAAAAACATTGTAAATTTTTCGACCTGTATGGTTAATATAATTGTTTTTCTTTTTTGCCTTCGGCGTACGTGAATGCCCGCAAATTGCCCGCAAATTTAATCGTAAATTGCTTTTAGTCGTGAACAAAATGAAATTTACGGAACAATTGGCTACGCCCAGCTAAAGTGTCGCGGGGCATTAGTCGAGTATGTGAAAGGCTTGCAAGGATTCGGTAAACTCCTTGCAATGAGTTGTCAATTTCCTTGCAAGGAGTTGTCGATTTCCTTGCAAGGAGTTTAAAATAAGATATACTATCTTATGCGATAAGATAGTATATCTTATTTCATTCATGTTACTCGATCAGACGAAGTGGAGTACGAGTACTTTTAAGGCTTTTTACTAAAGTAAAAGTGTCAAATTGGGCACTTACCTAATCAATGTAATACGCAAAAGTGTTTTTTTATAAAAAAAACAACATTATTACAACATAAATCCGTATATTTGCATACTTAAATTATGAACAAACCGCATGAAACAAGCTTTACCAATCATAATGTCACTTTTGCTGCTTTTCAGCTGCAGCAATGATAACCAAGAAGAAGGTACTAATACTCCAGAACATGATCGTCAGGTTCCGGTCACATTTTCATCAGTCAAGTCGCAAGGTGAAGAGGTCACTACCCGTGCCACAACTACCCCACTCGATAAGAACTTCGTTGTGTATGGTTACAAGACAACATCCAACGATTACGTTCAAACCGTATTTGACGGATACAACGTTTCGTTCACAAGCAATTCGGCAGGAACTTCGACTGAGAACACACACAACTACTCGTACGTAGGAGGAACAGCAGTTGATGGCACAACCACTCAGTCCATCAAGTATTGGGACTTCTCGGCAAAGCAATACCAATACTTTGCATATACGAATGGGACTCCAAGCGCAACGTCAACAGAGGCGTTCACAGACGCTGAAGGCATTACATTCACATTCAATGGTGTTGATGCAAACGATGAATCTTCACAACCACTATTCTCAGAATTGAAGAACGTATCACATGCTGACTATGGCAATGTGGTGCAGATGGTGTTCCTTCGACCAGTAAGTCAGGTGTGCTACCGCTTCGTGGTAAGCGATGGCATCGATGCAAATAGCGTCACCGTACTCTCTTCAAGTTTTGCGCCTACAGTAGGTGTCGACAAGATCTACACAAAGGGTAATGTAAGCATCAACTACAAGAATGATGGCATAAGCTTCACAAGTGTAGGTACAGGAGTATTAAGTGAAACTATTTCTGGCGACACATATACAAACCAGTTCACCACGCCTGAACAGAAATACAACGTCATGCCAAATGTGCCAGACGGACTTGGAGCATTCAAGCTCACAGCAAACATAGCCGGCACGGAAAAGACGGCAATCGTACCATCACAGTACATGCGTTGGTTGCCAAACTACACGTACACCTACATTTTCAAGATTATCGATAAGTCGCTCACCATCGTGTTCGTCAACGTCGAAGTAGAGGAATGGCAAGCAGGTGGATACACAGAAAGCGAACAGCATCATTGGTAATAAGTAAATGTGCAATCTCATTTTTAGGAAATACAACATGAAGACAAGAATATACATCCTTGCATCCCTCTGCCTTCTCATGGCAGCATGCAATCAAGATGACACAGCATACCCTAATGGCGAAGACAACACCGTTCGCCTTTCTATGCCTATTGAGGAATGGAAAAGCGGAAGGACTGCCACCCGAGCAGATATGAGTGGCATGACAGCGCCCGTATCAGCTTCCATGCCTAAAGACATTGGTGTGTTCGGATACATAAAGGATGGTGACTGGATGAAGAATATTAACGACGAGGATCTGAATAATATACAATTCACAAAAGAGTCGGACAATAACTATCATAAAGGATATTGGGACGCATCAACAAATGCAGCAGCGGATGGTGCCTTCAAGTGGGAATCAAAAAACTATTGCTTCTATGCCTATTCACCATACATTGACGGTAAAGCTACATTTGACCAAGCAACTACAACCTTCACTCTCACCAACATCCCGGAACAGGATGCGACTGATCGTCTCGTAGCAGCAAAACTTAAGGAGCACAACCCAAGCGACAACACCAACGGAGGAAACGTAGTGAAATTCACAGGTGAATACATGTTCAAGCATATCTTTGCTTGCATCCAGCTGGGATTTGCCATCGATCCCGAATATGCAAAACTCCGCTACCTCGACATCCGAAAGGTTGAAGCATCGATCGATGGAAGTCTGCAAAGTGGCACATACAAGCACAATGCAACTACTGGTACAGGTACGTGGGCATCATCAACTGCTGATAATACAGATCCTGCATCATCTTTTACATATACTACACCTGCAGACGAGCATTGGTATTTGGGCAGTAAAACACTTACGGGCATAGGAACAGACAACATGCACGCCCCAGACATCTACCATGCCCTCGGACACTTCTTTGTAAAGGAACAGAAATGTGCCGATCATCCTATCAAAATTACTGTCACCTACGATGTGTATGATCTCAAACAGCAGAAGACAAGATCGAACGTCGAAACATCGAGCAGCATAATTCTCGGTGGTGACAATTTCGTCACAAAAGACAATAACAACGTCAAATGGCTTCGCCCAGGCTACTACTACAACGTACTCATCAACATAGTCCCAGACTTCCTTTATGTACTGAGTGACAACGACAACGGAGCCGACCTCACCATCAAAGCCGGCAATTAACAGCTTATAATTCTACATCAAATATGGACACATCAATCTTAAAAGATATGAGAAGTAACAACACACATATAGAAAAGAATATTACGAAGGTAAGTCCCCTCGCCTACCTACGTACCCTCCTCACCACCCTCCTCCTGCTCTGCGTGGTAAATGCTTGGGGAGAATTACATACAAATCCAGCCCCAGTATTCACCAAAAACCTTACGGAATCAGCAACACTTCCTGCCGACGACGTAATAGAACTGTGGGTAACCGCTACTGGTGCTACAAGCTATCAGTGGTACACTAACACAACAGCATCCAACGAAGGCGGTACACCAATCGAAGGCGAGACTAGATCCGTTTTGAATTTCGTTCCACAAACCGTTGGCACACACTACATCTACGTTGTAGCTACCAATGCTGGTGGCAGCACAGCGTCAAATGTAATGACTGTTACGGCAACAGCACCAGAGGGGGCGTTTACTGAGTTTGAGATATCTTATGCTGCGCTGCCAGAAGGTGTGGAAGGAGTAATGCCGGCAAATGTAACCTTGACAGAAGGGGAAAACTACAAGATACCTATCAACCGCCATCTCTACAAGGAAGGATATTCTTTGACAGGATGGAACGATGGATCAACCATTATTGCTCCCAATACAGAATATACTCCTACAAAAAATGTTACTCTAACCCCTGTGTTTACGGCAAACACGAAGAACCTTTCTGACCGCACAGAGACGGTTAACATATTGTGGGATTTCCAGCGTAACAATGGAGCTCCAACAATTAATGCAGAAGGTGTTGGAGCAACAGGAATATTAGTAACTCAAGCGACTTTAGAAGGTGCCACAATTGATGTGAAGTTGGATTATGATGCCACAAGCGGAAAGTTGAACAATAGTAGTTGGGGTGACTGGTGTCAGGTAAATTCCGGAACAATACTGACTTTCCCTTCATGTAAGGATGCTATTGTCACGGCATTTGTAATGAACAACTTGAATACTACCACCATAGGAGGAATTGCTCCGTCAATGTCGGGTAATAATGCCAGTGTTACTATTACATCGTCAAATGAAACTCAGCAACTTGTAGCAGGTAGTGATATTCAGTATATCAGGACTCTGACCGTTGCACTCCCAAAAATTACTGCACCGACTGTCGACCCTACACCTTTCGTGTTCCGTAACTTCGCCGTCAACATGAATCGTAGCAACGGTTCTACTCGTTTCTTCCCTGAGAATAGCGGAACTTATTACGTATCTGTTGCAGAAGATGGAACTGTGAGTCATTCGACAACTGAGGTTGAAAACTATGCTGCAAAGTTTATTCTTCCAAATTACAATGGAGACCAACACGGATATCAAAACATGACAGCTCAGGTTGTTGTTACTCCTGGTGATTATGATATTATCATTGGTAATTGTACTTCTGGTGGTCACTATATTATAACATCTGCAGACGGTCTTATAAATACCGACATATCTGCTAATGCCGGTGGATGCTATCATCAAGATCCTGCAACATATTTCACGAAGAAGCGCATCACTGTGACTGCAGCAACAACGCTCACAATTGTCAATGATGGTCAGCATGCTACATACACTCCTTATTTCGCAGTAGAAAAGCAAGAGGTTCCTGCAACCCGCACGTTCGTTGACTTCAAGGTAAACTTCCGCACTAATCCATATACAGTCATTGAACCTTCAAACCATGAACTGCCTGAAGGAATTGTTATAGATGGTACGCATCATGATGGACAGCATGGTTACAATACTACTCAAATTACTGTGCCTGTGGATGGTCCGGTAAAGTTCACCTTTGGTTCTTGTAATGAAGGCACCCACACCGCAATTATTAAAGATGCCGATGATAATACACTTGCAACAATTCAGACTAACAACGGATGTGATGATAAAACAGGATTCACAAATTTTGTTTCTTGGACATATAATTCTAAAACTCCTACAACATTAACAATCACGACTCCTCAGTATATCCCATTCTTCTATGCTGAGCAGTGCGATCTTATTCCTCAGTGTACAGTTACTTATTACGGCATAGATGGCGCAGAACTCGGTACGCAGATTGTGGATGGTGGTTCAGACCTTACGGAATTTGCATACGGAGAATCTGATCTTAGTGTTCCAGAAGGCAAGAAGTTCCGCAACTGGCGCCTTGGTTCTGTAACAGGCAAAAAGTTTGAGTTGGGAACGCCTGTAGCAACAGACATAAGTCTCTATGCATACGTATCTGATATTGAAACGGTAGGCACTGGCAAGAAGTTCGATCTTACCCAGTCCAACTTCTATGTAGAAGAACATGATGTCATAACATCTGCTACTGGATACTCTGTTAATGGATCACATGGTTGGGACATCAAACAGGCAACTGCGATAAATATTGCCGTTGAGGGCCCTTCGAAGATTACACTCGGACAGTGTCAGTATGCTAGAGAAAGCGTGAAATACGTTATCAAAAAAGGCGAAGAAGAGATTGGTAGTGCAGATGCAATGGGCACATGTGCGGGCGATGTGGAAATTGATTATACAGGAACCGATGCTGCCACGTTGACCATCAGCGCAAGCGGTCAGGCATATCTGCACTATATCCAGATTACCCCTATTGTCAACGAAGAGTTCGTATTCAAGACTATAGACCTTGACTTCACCGCAGGTGGCAATGCCGAGGGCGTGAAGAATGTGCTGGCAGGTCAAAGTGGGGCTGACAAAGATCTGTACTTCGCTATTGCAGATGATGGCGCTATTTCATATACTACCGATGTGAATGAAAATGCCAACCTCGTGCTGAAGGGTAAGTATCACAGCACAAACTATGGTATTTGCGGCTCTGCCCAGTTCTCGTTCAAGGTTACTGGTCCTGTTACCGTCACTATGGGTACAACTGATGCAAGTGGTACTGTGACTATCAAGAATTCAGCAAACGAGAAAGTCGGCGAACTGAATATCAATGGTAACAAGTATGAATCTGACCATAACAATGTAGTTTCCTATACTTATAAGGGTGGAGCAACGACCTTGACCCTGACGGGCGGTCAATACGTGCCTTATATCAAGGTAGAGGAATATACCGGACCATTGGTTGACGACTACACCATCACTTTCGCCAAGGATGAAGATGTTATCGGTGTAGTGCCATCGAACATTACGAAGGATGTGAATGCAACCATGACCATTGACTCGAACAACAAACTGTATAAGAAGGGTTATACCTTCGTGGGATGGTCGAATGGCACAGCTACATACGCTCCTGGTGATACCTATACCTTCACTAAGGACGAGACTCTTACAGCAGTGTTCCGTCAGAACACACTGAGCATTGATGACCGTAATGCTGCTCTTACTATCAGCTGGGATCTCTCTAACAAGGCAGGATTGAGTCTTGGCAAGGATTATTACTATGTCACCCAGACAGAAGTAACTGATGGCACAACAACCGAGACTATCGATGTTGCCTTCAAGATTGCCAACGGTTCTATCAAGGAAAACAATGTGTGGGTGAAGATACCTGCGGATACAAAGTTCACACTGCCTTCGGAGCCTGGTGCTGTTATTACCTACCAGACTTACGAGCAGGATGGAGTAACATTCTCAAAGGAAGGAAAATTGACAGAGACAACAACCGATGAGAATTCAAAATACTCATATAGCTATAATGTCACAGGCGAAGGCAGTACCATTGATATGACATTCACAAAGGATGGTTATGTCAAGAACCTTCAGGTTGTATTGCCAGCACCAGAATATCCTAAGACTGCAACTTGGGACTTTACAGGCGCAGTACCTAAATATGGAGAAGATGCGCTCAAAGGAAGTTCTTTGACTGCAAATATCGGTGCACCTCTTGTTATGGAAATCAATAACAAGGGACTTCGCGACAATGGTTCTGAGATACAGGTTACTATAGGAACTTCTTTCAAGATTCCTGTTGTCTCAACAAATGATGAAATTACAGTTGTCAATTATTCTTCTGACGGTAATACATATAATGCTGTTTACACAATCGGTACGGATGCAGATGTCGATCTTCAACGCAAGACATACCGACCAAAGAGTGATGAAGCCAAGGCAGGCTATGTACTTATGACAGTTACTGGCTCAGGTGGCGGCGGTGCATATATCAAGAGTATCTCCGTTACCCAGAACAAACCCGCCACAATCGACCCAGTTACCGATGGCATCTATGACAGAGTAGTATCCAACCTTGCGGAGTTGCAGGAAGCATTGACTGCTGCTGACGGCACAAACCGCTTCAAGATCTTTGTAAAGGACGGCACATACGACTTTGGTACTACCATCAACACTGTGGTTAAGAGCAATGTATCCATCATCGGTGAGAGTACGGATGGCGTTATCATCAAGAACACTCCTGCGGGCGAGGGTCTTGGCAATTCTGCCACATTAAAACTCACTGGCAGCAACATCGACATTGAGAACTTGACCATACAGTGTACGGCAACATACAGCGATACCGAAAAAGCAGAGCGTGGTGTTACCCTTTGGGATCAGGGCGACAACAACATCTTCCGTAACCTGAAGCTGTTGGGACGTCAGGACACCTATTACAGCAATGGTGCCGAGGGCAAGAAGTCTTACTTCGAGAACTGTTACATCGAAGGTACTGTGGATTATCTCTGCGGTAGCGGTAACATCTGGTTCGAGGGCTGTACGTTCTATAACCTTGAACGTAGTAGTGGTGATGTAATTGCAGCACCAAGTACTTACGAGTCAGAAACAGGTTATGTATTCAGTAACTGTACCATCGACGGTGCTGCCGATCAGAACGGCAAGTATTACTATGCCCGTGGATGGCAAGGCTCTCCAGCTTTGACTCAGATAAACACTACTCTGAAGATTCAACCTGCTGCTGCGAAATACACTACAGATATTGCAGACAACTGTACAGATCGTTTCAATGAATACACCACAGAGAATGCACCTGCAAACATCACCATCGAAAATGTGATTGGAGGTCTTGGCAACAACGATGCAACAGAACTCATCACAGTGGAGAAGCCTCACATCAACGATGGCAAACTGCTTTGGAAGTCAGATACACGTGCCATAGCTTATTATATATATAAAGATGGTGAGTTCGTTGCTACGGTTATGCCTGATGGTAATGTCAAGCAGGCAAAGATGCGACGTACTATGGCTGATACCTATGATATGGAGTACGATATCGATGATGAGAATGCAGAATGGCAAGTACGTGCCATCAACGCAATGGGTGCAGTAGGTCCTCTCTCTGAACCTGCTGACGATACTCCTATTATTTCTGGTTATCCTAAGACTGCGACGTGGGACTTCAAGAATGCAAGTCCATCCACTATTACATCCGTTAATATTCAAGGGAAAACAGGCACAGTTGCATCTAATCTTGATGGTATCGAGTTGTATGTTGATGCAACCAATGGAAAATTAAGTTATAGATCGAGTGGTGATGCACAATTTAATAATGGTACAATCATCCGAGTACCTATAAAATCCAAACAGGATGAGGTTACTGTAACCTCTTATCCAAATTATCACTACTACACAGTCAGTGGACAACAGGCTTCGGAAGACGTTACAACTTGCAATCCTTCCGACATTGATGTCTATAACGGTTATGTAGAGATAAAAGCTACAGGATCGGCATATCTATACTCTATATCCGTAACCCAGCAGGATCCGACCCGCACATTCAAGGACTTCAAGATAAACTTCCGTACTGATCCATACACTGTAGTTGAACCTTCGACCGGCGTTCTTCCTGCAGGCGTGGAGGTAGTCAAGGGTACTTATCATGATGCTCAGCATGGATACGTTGGTATGGAGATCAATGTTCCTGTCGATGGTCCTGTAAAGTTCACCATAGGTTCGTGTCAGTATGGCTACGATGCTTCAGGTATCAAGGTGAAGGATAGTGAGGGCAACGAAGTCGGTGTTGTCAAGCCACAGAAGGCATGCGACAACAATGATACATACGATGTAAACGATGTATTCTATTACAATTCTTTCAAGCCAACAACACTTACATTCTCTTACGGAGGTTACTTCCCATACTTCATTGCTGAGAAGTGCAACTTTATCCCAACATGTACCATTGAGTATTATGACACCAATGGTAACAAGATTGGTGAGACAGAAACTGTAGATGGAAACTCTCCACTTGTATTCACACACACTTCAGCAGAAGTAACTATACCAACTGGACACAAGTTCCGCAGCTGGCGTTATGGTTCCGCATCGGGAAGAAAGGCAAATGAGGGTGACCTCGTGGTAAGTGACATCAAGCTCTATGCTCGTACCACCCCAATCGAGGTGGCTTCGGAATACATGCACTATGACTACGATCTCAGACAGCAGAGCTTCGAGGTTGAGGAACATGATATCCTTATGGCTGATGGTTGCGGTTGGCACGACGGTCAGCATGGATGGTCGTTCACAAATACTTCTACACTTGAAATTCAGGTAGGTGGTGCAACCACTATTCGTTTGGGTGCTTGTGTGTATTCCGCTGAGGCTTGTAAGTTTGAATTGTATAATGGTTCTGTCAAGGTGGGAGAAGCAGAAGCCCGAGATGCAGTAGATGGAAAGATATACGAAATACGCTATAGAGGTGAAGCTACAACACTCCAACTGAGAGCTACAAATACGGCTTATCTTCACACATTGGAAATCATTGGTGGTCCAAGATTGAACTTCATCAACAACACCGATGCTCAGGGTGTGGCTCCAGAGCCTGTGTATGGAAATCAAACTACGCAGAAGTTCCATATTCCAAACAACTATACCCTCTACAAAGAAGGATATACACTCATGGGGTGGACAGACAATGAGACCACATACGACCTCGACAGAGACTATTCATTCGCTACCGATGCCAATCTGTATCCTGTTTTCGCAGAGAACGAAATAGCCATTACCGATGCGGATGCGGCTGTGACAGTACGTTGGGTGTTCGACCAGTCTGATGCCAATGCTGCACCAAAGCTTAACATAGCAACCAGCGGTATCTACACAAAGCGTGCCATCGTGAACGACAAACCTCTGGATATGCTCATGACCATCAGCGGTAATGTGGCAGGCGCCACGGTGAAAAAGAACACGAACCTCGTCGTGCCTAAGGTGCCAGGCATGATTGTCAGAAAGAAGGTGGTAGATCAGGATGTAGTTGAAGAAAACATCTCTGGCGAAGGTAGCACCTATACCATTGCTCATGCTTCAAACGATGTAACGTACGAGTACATTGAAGTGATCTATCCTGTACTCCCAGACGTCAAGTGTGTAAATGTCATTGCTGGCGAAAAGCTGATTGAAACAGAGGATCCTGCAAACGCAGGTACTGTGACATTGAGCAAAAGCGCATATATTAGTACTTATAACATAGGCAACAGATACCTTTCTGACGAAACGGTAACCATCACCGCTCAGGCAAAGTACGGCTACTACATCACTGGCATGAAGATAGGGGAGGAAGATCTCGATATGACTGTTGTGACACGGAATAGCGCAAGCCAAACCACCAAGGCAACTGCCACCTGCACCACTACCGATGGCATCACGAATGTAACCATTACCTACGGTCGTCTTGATGTCTATGCCCTCCACATCAATAGTAATGTAAAAGACGGAGGTACCATTACACTCACTCCTCATTATGATAACTTCTATAAAGAGGATGCAAATGGTAATATAACAGCATACTATACAGAAGGTACACCCGTAGAAATCACTGCTGAACCAACTGTCAAATATCTGATTGACCATTGGAGTAAGAACGATGAAATTGTTAAGGTAGATGACCAAACATTTACTGGCAACAGTATCACCTTGACGAAAGCTACCGAAGAAGAAAATGTCATCATTTATTATACATTAGGCTACAAGGGTAAGGTAATATTCACTCAAGGTGATGCACAAGGCGCAAGTGATTCGGAATGGATTGCAAAGGGATGGGGCGCACCTATCGTTCCCGATCCTATTGAGGATTACGGATTCACGATTCCGACATGTTATACAATGTATTGGCAGTCGCACAGTATTACAGGATGGACAGACTTGTCTCTTGCAGATTATAATGCACTTTCCGATGGTGAGAAGGCTGCTCATTTCTATGCCCTTGGATCTGAGCATTCATTCTCAAGCAATGGACAAGTGATTACGCTTACTCCTATATATGAAGAAATAAAGGCAAGTTTCTTCAATCGTACCAATGCGCCTGTATTCATGTTCGACTTCCGCACAGATGAAATGGCTCAACGAATAAATTATGGCCCAAATAAAAAAGGCTATTGGGCAACACACATCCATGTGGATGCATTGAATGGTAACGAGACCATAAGTCAAGATCGTGATTCAGAGATACGTTTCGACACAGGTGCTAAAGGAAAAATTGACAATACATTCATGGGAGAATGGGCTGCATTCGGCGAAGGTACAACACTCTGGGTGCCATCATGTCCATATGGTGTGATAACTTTGGCATGTTATAACAAGATCAATATGGATCTTGATGATAATGGAAACCCTACAGGAACAACCCTCGAAGGTAAGTTGCCAACTCTCGATCCAACAGCATCAGATCCTGAGAATAACCTGTATGTATATAAATGGACTACACACAGCGCAGAAAACTATGTACCATTGGTCATTGGCGACGATTACTCTTATTATAAATATATAAGGTGTGACCTACCTGCTGCCAGCTACCTTGACCTGGCAGTTGTCAATGAGGACGATGCCAAGGGCTCTGTCGTCATCAACGATATTGAGCAAGGTATCATGAATGCTGATGAATCTATTCGATTCAAGTCGGGTTCTTCAGTAAGTGTTACCGCCACACGTAATTTCGGTTACGAACTTGATTACTGGGATGTGAACGGAGTACATGTCAACCATGAGACTGCTGGTGGCTACACCGCCACAACAAGCACAGATGGCAAGAGCTATACCCTCTCACTTATTTTGAACGACCATACTACTATCGTTCCAGTCTTCAAGGTAAAGCCTACCTATTACATCACATATAATACGGGTAAACAGGCTGAAGGTGTTGCTCCATTCCCACAATGGGTTGAGGGTGGACAGAAGTTTGAGGTGGCAAAGAATACCTCTATGTATATAGAAGGTCAAACTCTGAAATACTGGGTGGATGAGAATGGCAATGAATACCACTTCGGTGAGAATATTACAGCGCCTGACCACGACGTTCTTCTCTATCCTGTATTCGAGCCTAACGCATTCTCATTGCTTGACGTCACAACACCTACTGAGGTGAAGTGGATATTCGGTCCAAAACTCGGTGCGCCTTCCATCGCCTTCGAAGGCAATGCCGGAATCCTTGTGGCACAGCTCAGGAAAGGCGAAGACTTCATTGACCTTAAGATTGACCTTGATGCAAAATCGCAATCTGGTGGTAAGTTCAATAACATTGGACGCGAGGATGAGTGGTGTCAGATCAATGGTGGTTCGCTCCTTGTGTTACCAACAAGCAAAGATTGTGATATAGAGTTGGCAAGCTACAACGACATCAAGACGACGGAGATTTGCGGTAACCATGAATATACTGCGGGGCAAACGGTACATAAGACTTATACTGGTATAGAATCCACTCAAACTATCAACTTCAAAAACGATGGCCAGTACTACTCGCATGTGGCAGTAACATACAAACCTCAGACAGTTGATAGACCAGAGTTAGCATCACTCTCATGGGATGATACTCCACTATCATCTGCTGATCTAAGTACTCTCAAGACCAACAAGAACATCACCATCGAGGTGCCTCCTTCTTACGATGAGAATTCTACCCACGATGACTACCTCGCTCCTATGCTCACTGCCACAGTCGCTGATCCAACGAAGGGTAGCGTGGAGGTCACACGTGCAAGCTTCGGTTCGCCAACGGCTACCATCACTCTCAAGTCTGCCAACGGAACCATCACCGATGTCTATACTGTAAACTTTACGTTTGCTGGAAACGATACATCTACACCAACACTTGAGAAGATTGTCTTCAATGGTAATGATGTGGAAAATGGTTCTACGGTAGAATCTCCTACTAACGGACGTATTGCTCTCACCTTCAATCATATCATGAAGGAGACAAGTGCCCTTCCTACAATAAGATTGGCTGATGGTACAGAAAGGCCTGCAAAGGAGACTCTTGTCGCACCACAGGGTAAGACTTTGGTATTCGACTTCTATGGTCTTCCTGCCAATGCTACAGTAACTGTGACTATGCCTGCTGGAAGTTTCAAGGATTTATATGGAGTTGGTTACCAAGAACCAGTCTCTCTTATCATCCATGCAGCCGACCACTCTACTGAGATTGCACACAAGCCTTTCGACTTCGTAGTAGGTGTAGATGGAACAATTGATGAAGCCATTGACGAAGCTAACAATGCTTCTGGTAGTGATCGTTTCTATATCTTCATACCTGATGGTGAATATCAACTGATGGGTAACGATAAAACAAAACCTTATATCAACGGTGGCAACCCACGTATCGTTGACCGTTATGGTAATTTGCGCAACGAATTGGACGGGCAGGAAATTGATAATGGTGTGACTAAGGTGAGTCGCAGCAATGTGTCAATCATTGGCCAAAGCCGTGAGGGTACAATATTGTTTAATGAACCAGAAATTGAGGGTATCTCCTATACTTCGACCATCTATTTCCCAACAGGTGAAAAGGATGGCTACCTACAGGATATGACCCTCCGAAACAACTTCCCATATCTCTCAAGCATGGCTGTGCAGAAGGAGAAAGGATACGGGGAGCAGGCTGCACGTGCGGTATCACTCCTCGATGCAGGTGAGCGCAACATCTACAAGAACGTGACGCTCGATAGCTGGCAGGATACTTATTTCTCAAACTCGCAGGGCGCATCAGACAATCGTGGCTACTTTGAAGATTGTAAACTCATGGGTGTTGTTGACTTCCTTTGCGGTGACGGTGATGTTTGGCTGGAGCGTACAGACCTTATACTACGCAACCGTGAAGGCAACAATATTGCTGCTTCTCGTCAGCCTGCATCACAGAGGTGGGGATATGTCTTCAATAATTGCCGCATATTGGCAGAAGAAGGTGCAACCCTCGTTCGTGATGGCGACTATACTTTAGGACGTCCATGGGGCGGATCGGCTGCCATAACATACCTGTACACAAAGATGTCAGTAAACCCACGTGGAGCCGGATGGCAAGGTATGTCAGGCGATAAGCCTGTGATTCGTTTCCACGAATACAAGACAATGGATGAGAATGGCAACTATATCTCACTTGGTACACGTACACTTGCTGGTGCTGCTCCAGGTAAGGGATCGGACGACCCTATACTATCGGATGCAGATGCAAAAAAATACACTGTTACGAATGTGCTCGGTGGTGGTGAGGGATATAATCCACAGGACTATACAGAACAGCGTCCGGAAGTAAGCAATATCTCCATCGACGATAATATCTTACGCTGGGATAAAGATGAAGAAGCGCTCTGTTACTTTGTCTTTAAGCGTGAGGACAATGGACATTACAAGTATGTTGCTAACATCGTTGAAAATGAGTTGAACCTTGATGAATATGGCACAGGATGGTACTCTGTTCGTTCTGCCAATCAGAGAGGTGGTCTCGGTCCGTATAGTGATCCTATCGAGTACATTGGTTTGAAGCATTATGATTTGGAACTCAATAACAGCATTAACTATACTTACGAAAATGATGCTGCAACATATAATGGATACACATGGTCAACTATATGTTTGCCATTCCGAGCTTCTGCACCTCAAGGCTCATGGCAAAGTGACAATACCATTAATGACAGCGAGAAGATTTATGTATATGCTGCAACAGAAATAAATGCAACAAACAAAACGATAACACTCAAGAAAGTCAACCACCTTGAAAAGAATGTAGGATATGTGACATTTGCAAAGACTAATACTGAATCAAACAAGAATGTCATATACCGATTCCGTGGTTCTTCACACGAGCCAGAGCTTGAATCAATTCTTAACGGCTATGCACCAGATTATGTGTTAAGCAAGGATAACAGTGGTACGTTGATTCCTTCAGAAACACCACTTAATGCAGCCAATAGTAATGTTAATTGCTACACATTGGCATATAAGGATGCGTTCGGTATTGGATTCTACAGATTCAATGGTGTAACACTTAAACCTTATCGTGCATGGCTCGATGCTGAGAAAGTAAGATTTGATGATGATAGCAATGGCGGTTCTGGTTCAAGTAGTGCTCATATTCGCTTTGTGTTTGACGAAGGCGATAGCCCTTGGGACCTCGTAACTGATATTGAACCTGACATAATCAGCGTAGACCAGAAAGATGTCAAGATCTACGATATAATGGGTAGACGAATCCGTAAGGAGATGATGCAAGTAGGTAACATATACATCATCAACGGAAAGAAGATTCTCGTCAAGTAATCCACAAATAAGAGCGCCCTGGCAACAACCAAGGCGCTCTTTTCTTATTTTGTTCTGCTTCTATGGTATTCAAATGCTAAACAAAGAAGCGTAATCTTTTATATCTGGGACTAATAGTGACAACTGTAACTGTAACCACAGTAACCTTGGAATTCAAAACTATGAGGTCAGGAACGTTCTTCCATTACCTGGGTACGGACTCTTGAAAGGGTTTCTGGAGCCATCTGGAGGAGGGAGGCAATGTGATGAAGAGGACTGCGGCGCACCATTTCTGGATTTTCGCGAAGGGCACGCTTATAGCGTTCCTTTGCTGTCTCATGACGGAGAGAGTCGGCTTTGTGCTGTGAGATAATAAGCGACCGTTCCTCGATGGCAAAGATGAGTTGGCAGATTTCGAATGAACGACTGGCTATGGTACGCAATTCATGATAAGGGATGCCATACACAAGACCTGGCTCAAGCATGGTGGCAATGATGCTGGATGGTGTCTGAGTGAAGAAACTCTCGATGCAGATCACCATATCGCCTTCATGGCTTATATGCTCAGTAACGGTCTCACCACCCTTTTTGTAATATTGAAGGACAAGACCTTTTTCCACATAGTACATGTAGTTGCACACGTCGCCTTCCTTTACGAGTTCATGCCCACGCAAAGCCTTAAAAGGCACAAGAATGCTGGCGAAGACGTCAAGTGCTTCGCTACTGAGTGTTACGTTATAATTACGGCAAATTTCCCTTGCTGCCTCTCGTCTGTTGTCCATAATAGTTTGATTTGCGTTTTGTGTATTTCGTTTGTATATGTGTTAGATAGCGTTATTAGTATACTCGATTGCCAAATATCATCGAACCCACACGTACCAGCGTGCTGCCTTCTTCCTGTGCTATAAGATAGTCTCCGCTCATTCCCATCGAGAGTTGACAAAAGCCTGGGGCGGCAGAGAAGAATGTTCTTTTTATATTATCAAACATTTCGTGCGCCATGCGGAACTCATTTCGTATCAGCTCTTCATCGTCAGTATTGGTTGCCATACACATCAATCCAGCAATCTGTACGTTCTTAAGCTTCTGTATGTCACCCTGAGAGAGGATTTCCATCAGTTCGTCAGGAGAGAAACCGTATTTCGTCTCTTCCTGTGCAATATGCATCTGCAAGAGGCAAGGAATGCATCGTCCCGCTTTTTCGCCTTGACGATCAATCTCAAGCAAAAGCTTTACGGTATCGACCGAATGTATGAGCGAGATGTAAGGTGCTATATATTTTACCTTGTTCGTCTGAAGATGACCGATGAAGTGCCACTCAACGTCGGATGGCATCTGCGGATACTTTTGCTGCAGTTCCTGCACATGACTTTCGCCAAATATGCGTTGCCCAGCATCGTATGCTTCCTGCAATGCCTCAATTGGATGGTACTTTGACACGGCTACCAGCTGTGTACCTGGACGCAGAGTGTCTTTAACCCTGTTCAAATTCTGGCTTATCATTCTCTTCTTTGTTTGATGCGCTATATGGGAATACGTCGAGGATTGATGTCTCCTGAACGGCAGCAATCTGATAATCGATCATAGAACCTTTCATTCCTTCATCAAATGAGCGTACGGCTTCGCGAAGGTCGGCTGCCTGAACAAGCATAAGTTGTGAGGTCTTCTTCTCTGCCTGTGTCTTTTCGTCAAGCGTGATAAAGTTGCACTTCACCTTGAACCACTTGTCTGCACTTTCATCATCGCAAGTGAACATTTCGCAATATTTCACACGCTTGATGTCCACCACTTCCAACTGTCCATTGCAATATGGAGTAATCTCCTCAATGATTCTTGCTTCTGCTTCTGTGAAATTGAGTGCATCAACAAGATATGGTTCGACAACTTTCTTTGTCACACCCCCCTCAAGCATCTTTTCGGTTCTTACTTTGCACTCAAACCAATTATTCATTATCATATTCGTAGATCAATTTTAATGTTATTATCATTTCTTTTTGATTATTCGCTACAAAAGTACGATTAAATATTGGAACTTTCAAATTTTCCATCATTTTTTAACCATATACGACACTTTTATGCTGATTGTTCAGTTATTTTTTCCAAAATCAACAAGATGAATAATTAGTTCTCAAGAAGGCAAAAAATGCATTCTATTTAGATTACGTCAAAATAAGATGCGCATTAGCAAGGTAAATGTTCATATGAAAGAAAAAAGTTAAATAACAAACAGATAGGGAGATGATATTCGACGATGTGAAACATTGCATTGACATGCAAAGAATAACGTATGTGACTGTAATTCAAAATATACATAATTTATTCAAACGTACAAGAGGATTTTTTTCAACGTTTTTAAAATCCTTGTAAATACAAGCATTTAGAGAAGATGAACTATTCGCACGAATAAAAAACATTTTGACAAACAAAAAAAACTTCGTACCTTTGCAATCGCTAAGAAGAAAAAGGCATTGCTGAATGGAGTGCTAACAAACACCATCAGTACCATGAAGACATTTCGCCTTTACATATCTACACATTATTTATATAATAGAAACTAATGAACACTAATCCTAAAGAACTGTGGGACCGTTGCCTTGAGATAATCAAGGATAACATATCACAAGAGCAGTATGACTCTCTGTTCGCATACGTGACTTTCAAGTCGTATGTGAATGGTGAACTCGTGCTTAGTGTTCCTAGTGACTTTGTAAAGGATTATATCGACGAGAAGTATGCATCACTCATGCAGAAGACACTCTTCCGTGTGTTCAATTGCCGTGTGCTTCTATATTGGAGTGTCTTGAAGGTTCAGAAGCCAGTGACTCATGTCGTAGAGCAGGCTCCTGATAAGCCAATGGTAAAGAATGGCGACCAGGAGCGTCCTCACAATGTTACTCCTGACATGCTTATGGCTCCATCGGTCAATGATCTTGACTCACGCCTGCAGCCACTTTACAACTTCAACAACTATCTTGAAGGCGACAGCAACCGCTTGGCTCGAAGCGTAGGAGAAAGCATTGCTACCAATCCTGCTAAGACGTTTAATCCATTCTTTGTATATGGTCCGTCAGGATGTGGAAAGACTCACTTGGTAAATGCTATCGGTCTTCGCACAAAGGAACTTCACCCAGAAATGCGAGTGCTTTACCTTTCGGCACATTTGTTCCAGGTACAGTATACTGATGCTGTTCGCACAAACAAGGTGAACGACTTCATTGCCTTCTACCAGACCATTGACATGCTTATCATCGATGACATCCAGGAACTGGCAGGCAAGACTCAAACCCAGAACACCTTCTTCCACATCTTCAACCATCTGCACATCATGGGCAAGCAGATCATCCTTACTTGCGACCGCCCACCTATGGCAATCCAAGGATTGGAAGACCGTCTGTTGACTCGATTCAAGTGGGGACTCCAGGCCGAAATTGAAAAGCCTACCCAGAAACTCCGCTTCTCCATCCTCAACGCTAAGGTGCACAAGGAGGGACTTATGATTCCGGAGGAGGTGCTGCACTTCATCTCTGAGCACATTGATGAAAGCGTGCGTGACCTTGAGGGCATCATCAACTCATTGATGGCATACTCGGTGGTTTACAACTGCGACATCAACATGAAGCTTTTGCAGAAGATTATGCCACGCTTCGTCGACATAAACGAAAAGAAGAACGAGGTGTCGATCGAATGTATCAAGCAGAAGGTCTGTGAATACTTCAACATCACACAAGAAGTTCTTGACTCACGAAGCAGAACCCAGAAGACTTCATACGCCCGACAAATAGCCATTTACATCGCTTCAAAATACACCGGCAAGTCGAACGTACAGATAGGATTGAGCATCGGAGGACGAAACCACGCCACGGTGATACACTCCATCAATCTGGTCAAAAACCTGCTGGAGGTGAGCGACGATACTCGCAATGATATACGAAAGATAGAAGAACTCTTTGCATAGCCAAAACGGATGCAGAGGGTTCTTTTACGCTTAAACACAACTTAAGAACACAATGAACACCATGAACGAAGACAGCAAATCATTACCAAGCGCGTGGATATCCATCATTCCATTGATAGTCCTTATCGCCATGATATCCATGACCATAACACTCTTTGGCAGCGATGCCTTGAGTGGAGGCAATCAGGTATCATTATTTATAGCAACAGGTGTGTGCGTCACCCTTTCGATGCTGATATACAAGACAAAATGGCAAACCATCGAGGATAATATTAAACATACCATTGGCGATGCAAGCGTGTCGATAGTCATACTGATCATCATTGGTATGCTAGGCGGATCGTGGATGATAAGTGGAGTAGTCCCTACCCTCATCTATTATGGCGTTCAAACCATGTCGCCTCAGTTCTTCCTCGTCAGCGCCTGCATCATCTGCGCCATTGTAAGCCTTATGACGGGTAGTTCATGGACCACCGTAGCAACCATTGGACTAGCCATGCTTGGCATCGGTGATGCTCTTGGCATACCAGAAGCATGGACAGCAGGCGCAATCATATCGGGTGCATACTTTGGCGATAAGATGTCGCCTATGAGTGATACCACTATACTTGCAGCATCAATGGCAGGCACCGACCTCTTCACCCACATCCGCTACATGATGTACACAACGGTACCGACCATTTCGATCACGCTCATCATATTCCTTTGTGCAGGATTTGGCTTTGGCAATTCGAGCGACATCAATGTGACAGAATATACTGAAGGATTGGCAAACACTTTCAATATCTCGCTATGGACGCTAATCGTGCCATTATTCTCTGCCATCCTTATCATGAAGAAGATACCTTCCATGATAACCCTCTTTGCTTCCTCACTCCTTGCAGGAATCATGTCGCTCATCCTTCAACAGGACATACTGCTTGAGATTGCTGGCGAAACAATACCTTCGGCCATGAATCTCATAAAGGGAGTGATGATATCGTTCTTCACTTCCACCAACGTGGAAACGGGTAATGCCACACTCAACGAACTTGTATCAACGGGAGGAATGGCAGGTATGATGGACACCATCTGGCTCATCCTATGCGCCATGTGTTTTGGTGCATCGATGGTTGCCACAGGCATGCTGTTCAGCATTATCAAAGTGATAATGACCTTCATACGCAACACCTTTGGGCTTGTATCGGCTACCGTGTGCTCAGGCATCCTGCTCAATGTAATGACAGGCGATCAGTACATCAGCATCATCCTTTCGGCCGATATGTACAAGAAGATGTACAAGGACATGGGACTCGAAGCTCGACTTCTCTCACGTTCATGTGAGGATTCGGCTACGGTTACTTCTGTTCTCATACCATGGAACACTTGCGGTATGACTCAAGCCACCGTACTTGGCGTACCAACCATTGCCTATCTGCCTTATTGTTTCTTCAACTACATATCCCCACTCATGACATGCTTCATGGCACTTATCGGATACAAAATCAAGAAGACAACGGTGAAAGCATAATTCAGCTACAAACAAATCAAAACAATAACGCATAAAACTATGAAACAAACATTCATTACCGCATCAATGCTTTGCATGGCGCTCACAGCATCGGCTCAGGACATTTCGGCCGACATGCTCCAGCGTATGGCTTCAAGCCATAAACTGACTCAAAGCGAACGTGCCATTCGTAATGCACTTGCAGCAAATAGCGTGGCAAGCATAGCCCTCAACCAGGACAACCAAGTGGAGCAGAACACATATTTCTCTCACAGCGTGCCTTCAAAGGGCATTACCGACCAGAAGTCGAGTGGACGCTGCTGGATGTTCACAGGTCTCAACGTGCTCCGCAGCAAGATGATCAACCAACAGAACCTTGAAGGCATGGAGTTCTCGCAGAACTATCTTTTCTTCTACGATCAGCTTGAAAAGGCAAACCTCTTCCTTCAGGCCATCATCGACACTCGCAAGAAAGACATGACTGACCAGACAGTCGTCTGGCTGTTCCAGAATCCGCTCAGCGATGGAGGCACATTCACCGGTGTTGCCGACCTCGTAGCTAAGTATGGCCTTGTGCCAAAGGGTGTGATGTCAGAGACTTATGCAAGCAACAATACAAGTTCATTCACCCCTTATCTCAAGCGCAAGCTTCGCGAATACGCACTTCAGCTTCGCGACAATCCTAAGGCTACCGATAAGAGCCTCCTGCAGATGAAGGAAAAGATGCTCACCGAGTTCTATCACATGCTCGTACTTGGATTTGGCGAACCAGTCAAGGAATTCACTTGGGCACCAAAGGACAGCAAGGGACAATACACCAGCACTCCAAAGAAGTATACACCTCAGTCGTTCTACAAGGAGCACCTCAACATCGACCTCCAGAACGACTACATCATGCTCATGAACGATCCAACGCGCGAGTATTGGAAGACCTACGAGATACAGTACGACCGTCACACATACGATGGCCACAACTGGCTCTACCTCAACGTGCCAATGGAGGATGTGAAGGAGTGTGCTATAGCAAGCATTAAGGATGGCGAGATGATGTACTTCTCGTGCGACGTGAGCAAATTCCTCGACCGCACCAAGGGTTGGAGCGACCTTGCAAACTTCAACTATGATGACATCTTCGGTGTGAAGTTTGGCATGGATAAGGCACAGCGCATCAAGTCGTTCGACTCGGGCAGTACTCACGCCATGACGCTCAAGGCTGTAGATCTCGATGCAGACGGAAAGCCTCTTAAATGGGAAGTAGAAAACTCTTGGGGAGCAACATCAGGATACCAGGGCCACATCATCATGACCGACGAATGGTTTGACAACTACATGTTCCGCCTTGTCATCAACAAGAAGTATGCATCCGAGCGCATCCTCAAGGCGTCACAGCAGAAGCCTACCCTCCTTCCTTGTTGGGATCCTATGTTCGCAAGCGAGGAATAAGGTCATGTACAATTTACCATGTACAATTTAGATTTACATGTACAAATTTAAGAATTACCAATATATAATAGAATAAGACAAATGAATATCGTAGAACGATTCTTGAAATATACCACATTTGACACTCAGTCGAGCGAAGAGTCGAATGTAACTCCAAGTACAGAGAAGCAGCGCGTATTTGCTGAGTATCTTAAGCAGGAACTGATCGCAGAAGGTCTTGAGGACGTAGAACTTGACGACCTCTCATATCTTTATGCCACTCTGCCAGCCAACACCGACAAGCAGGTTCCAACCATCGGTTTCATAGCCCACATGGACACAAGCCCTGACGCAAGCGGAGCAAACATCAAGCCACGCATCGTAGAAAACTATGATGGCAGCGATATCGTCCTCTCGGAGGGTATCGTTACTTCAGTAGAAAAATTCCCAGAACTTCTCAATCATAAGGGCGAAGACCTCATCGTGACCGATGGTACTACCCTTCTCGGAGCCGACGACAAGGCAGGTATTGCTGAGATCGTACAGGCCATGGTATACCTCAAGCAGCATCCAGAGATCAAGCATGGTAAGATTCGTATCGGCTTCAACCCTGATGAAGAGATTGGCATGGGTGCCCATCACTTCGACGTAGAAAAGTTCGGTGCTGAGTTTGCCTACACCATGGATGGCAGCGAATGTGGTGAGATAGAGTTCGAAAACTTCAATGCTGCAAGCGCAAAGATCACAATCAACGGATGCTCCGTACATCCTGGATATGCAAAGGACAAGATGATCAATGCTGGTCGTGTAGCTACCGAACTGGTCAGCATGCTTCCTGCCGATGAGACTCCTGAAACCACCGAAGGCTACCAGGGCTTCTTCCACCTCACCTCTATCAGCGGATCGTGTGAGAAGGCACAGCTTTCATTCATCATCCGCGACCACGACCGCGAATACTTCGAGTCGCGCAAGACCGAGATGCAGGATGTTGTCAATGCACTCAACGAGAAGTATGGCGAAGGAACTCTCGTTCTCGAACTCAAGGACCAGTACTACAACATGCGCGAGAAGGTGGAACCAATGATGTATATCATCGACATCGCCAAGCAGGCCATTTCAGAAGCAGGCATGACACCAAAGGTTATGGCCATCCGTGGTGGTACCGACGGAGCGCAGCTCTCATTCATGGGCCTTCCATGTCCTAACATCTTTGCTGGCGGACTCAACTTCCATGGTCCTCATGAGTTCTGCCCTGTGCAGAGCTTGGAGAAAGGCATGATGACAGTAGTCAATATCTGCAAGACCACCGAAAGCATGCTCGGCAAATAATCCCTACACATTATATATATAATAAATACAATCCTTGCAGCAGGCATAGAGCCTGTATGCAGGGATTTTTTTATAGGCATCCCCTTTGTTTTGACAAATATGGGAAAAAACGGCATACTTCGATTGCAAATTTGGGAATCAAACGTAAAAACAAAGAAAACACACACTCACATTCCCACGCGAGTCAAATTATTCCCTCAACGGCAATAAAATAAAAATTGCAGCATGTTTTGCATATTTGGGAATTGTTGCAAATAAAAGTCTATATCTTTGCAACGTCGAAAGACAAAAAGACTAAACAAATTCAAAAACCCCTATTAAAACTTTTATATATTATGACACGTTTTTTCACTTCTATCATCGCAATCATCGCAACAGTTAGCGCATTCGCAATCACTACTGTTAAGCCAAACGGTAACGGTACTGCAACTGCTCCTTATCAGATCTCTAACGCTTCTGAACTTTATTGGTTCGCTCAGGAAGTAAATAAGGACAACGGCGCTATCAACGCAGTTCTCACATCAGATATCAAGGTTAACGACAACTTCCTCCGCGCAGGTCAGCTTTTCGATCTTCCAGAGAATGAGTGGACAGCTATCGGTAGCGCAGAGCACCCATTCGTTGGTAAGTTCGACGGCCAGGGCCACACAA
>JAKSLM010000020.1 GCA_024401225.1 Bacteroidaceae bacterium
ATGCTGCATGCGGATGCCACGACAACCGTATGGACAAGATCTGGTGGAACGAGCAATGGATGGGCTACCCTATCGATAAGTCGTACGAAGAGTGCTCAAACGTAGTCAACGCCCACAAGCTCAAGGGCAAGCTCATGCTCCTCGTTGGTGAGATGGACGACAATGTCGATCCTTCTTCATCCTACCAGGTTGTAAACGCATTGCAGAAGGCAAACAAGGACTTCGAATTCATCCTCGTGCCAGGAGCACACCACACCATGGGTGAGACCTTCGGCGAGCACAAGCGCTTCGACTTCTTTGTCAAGAACCTTCTCGGCGTCGATCCTCCTGCATGGGATGCGATAAAGTAAGCGGATAACTAAAATTAAATATGCAACAAAACAACACAAAAGAACTTGGTACAGCTCCTATCGGTTCGCTTCTGACCAAATATGCCATACCTGCTGTAGTAGCGATGACAGCCTCATCGCTCTACAACATGGTGGACCGTATATTCATAGGTCATATTCCAGAAGTTGGGACCCTCTCACTCGGCGGACTTGCAGTCACCTTTCCTGTCATGAACCTCAGCGCAGCATTCGGGGCAATGGTTGGTGTGGGAGCAAGTACGCTCATGTCTATAAAATTAGGGCAGAAAGACTATAAGAGTGCAGAACGCACACTTGGCAATCTTGTCACTCTCAACGTCATACTCGGTATCGTACTCGGTATCGTGGGCATTATATTCATCCACCCGTTGCTTACCTTCTTCGGAGCGAGCGAACAGACCTACCAGTATGCTCATGAGTATATGTTCATTATCCTTCTGGGCAATGTCATAACCCACCTCTACTTGGGATTCAATGCTGCATTGCGTTCCACAGGTCATCCACACGTGGCTATGATGGCTACTATCACTACTGTAGTCATAAATTCTGTTCTCGACCCTCTCTTCATCTTTGTATTCGGGTTGGGCATACGAGGTGCAGCCATAGCAACTGTCATAGCACAGTTAGTAGCACTCATCTTCGTGGCTTACAAGCTCAGCAACAAGAACGACCTGCTTCACTTGCATTCGGGTATATACGGATTGAAGAAGTCCATAGTCAAGAACATATTCGGCATCGGACTCTCTCCATTCTGCATGCAGCTCTGCGCATGTCTGGTGGTCATACTCATCAACAAAGGACTGACCACACATGGAGGCGACGTGGCCATTGCAGCCTATGGTATTGTAAATAGCATCACCTTCCTCTTTGTCATGGTCGTGCTTGGAGTATGCCAGGGCATGCAGCCAATAGCAGGTTTCAACTACGGAGCACAACAGTTTGACCGTGTAAACGAGGTACTGAAGCGAGCTATCATGCTTGCCACCATCATCATGTGCTGCTCGTTCACCCTTTGTGAGTTCTTCCCTCACTATCCTGTCAAGCTCTTTACTGACGATCCACAGCTGACCGACCTCACCGTAAGCGGTATGCGACTTATCGTTTCGATGAGTCCTATCGTTGGTTTCCAGATTGTGACCGGCAACTTCTTCCAGTCCATAGGTATGGCAAAGAAGAGCATCTTCCTCAGCGTAAGCCGTCAGTTGGTATTCCTCGTCCCTTTCCTGCTTGTCTTCCCATCCATCTGGGGCACAAACGGAGTATGGATCAGCATAGCAGCATCCGATGCTTTGTCGGCTATCACAGCTGCAGTTATGCTCTTCATGTTCTATCATAACAAGAGCCAGAAAGCACCACGCATCAGAATGAAGAGTTCACTCCATCGTGTATTCTTCCATAACAGAGTGACACCATAAGGCTATGCGATACTTCATCAATCTTTCATACGATGGCCATAACTATCACGGCTGGCAGATACAGCCAGGTGCGATAAGCGTGCAGGAGGTGCTGGGCAAGGCACTCTCTACCCTATTGCGTAGCGAGACTGAAGTGGTAGGTGCAGGGCGAACAGACGCTGGGGTGAATGCATCCATGATGATTGCCCACTTCGACAGCGATAAAAAGTTTTCTGCCAACGACGAAGATAAAGACTCGCTTTTCCAGCTTTGCTACCGTCTCAACAAACTTCTACCTCCCGACATCGCCATCCACGACATCTATCCCGTGGCAGACGACATGCACGCGCGCTTCTCTGCTACATCACGCACGTACCACTACTACATCCTCACGGCAAAGTCGCCATTCGAACCATACGCTTACCGCTATCCTCAGCCACTCGACTTCCAACTGATGAACGAAGCATGCCGTGTGCTCTTCGACTACATCGACTTCACATCGTTCTCCAAGTTGCACACCGATGTCAAGACCAACAACTGCCGCATCATGCATGCCGAATGGCATCAAGTCAGCCCTATCAAGTGGGAATTTACCATCACAGCCGACCGTTTCCTGCGCAACATGGTTCGCGCCATCGTAGGCACCCTCATTGATGTGGGCCGCGGTGCAATAACCATCGACCAGTTCCGTGCCATCATTGAGAAGAAGGATCGCTGCTCAGCAGGCACAAGCGTACCAGGCAATGCCCTGTTCCTAGCAGAGGTGACTTATTAAGCCTCCTACCAAGCCTCCCAAAGGGAGGTACACAAATGACATAGACTCAAATCAGTATCCCAAATATGTGGTTAATACTCGCATTTCTTTCCGCCTGTCTGTTAGGCTTTTACGACGTCTTCAAGAAGCAATCCTTGAAGGCTAACGCGGTGATACCCGTATTGCTGCTCAACACGCTGTTTTCATCACTCATATTCCTTCCATTCATCATCCTGTCAAAGAATGGCACCATAGCTGAGGACTCGCTTTTCTACACCCATTCATACGGATGGGAAGAGCATAAGTACATCGTACTGAAATCAGTCATAGTACTTTCCTCATGGCTCTTTGCCTACTTCGGATTGAAGCATCTGCCTATCACCATCGTCGGGCCAATCAACGCCACACGCCCCGTCATGGTGCTCATCGGCGCCCTCACCTTCTTCTCCGAGCGTCTGAACTTATGGCAATGGATAGGCGTTATCGTAGCCATGATAGGCTTATATATGCTGTCGCGCTCAAGCAAAAAGGAAGGTGTCGATTTCAAGCACAACAAGTACATCCTGTTCGTCATTCTTGCCAACGTGCTTGGAGCCATATCCGGACTCTACGATAAGTTTCTCATGGCTTCGCCAGCTAATCATGGAGTAGGACTTGACAAACTTGCCGTTCAGTCATGGTACAACATCTACCAGTTCTTCATGATGCTTGCCATGCTCATCATCCTCTGGTACCCTACCCATAAGAAGACCACCCCATTCCATTGGCATTGGTGCATACCACTCATATCCATCTTCCTGTCTGCAGCCGACTTTGCATACTTCTATGCGCTGGGACTTGATGGAGCCATGATAAGCATCGTCAGCATGGTGCGCCGAGGAAGCGTCATCGTGAGCTTCCTCTTCGGAGCAATGGTATTCAAGGAAAAGAATCTCAAGTCAAAGATTGTTGACCTGGCACTCGTACTCCTCTCTATGCTCTGTCTCTTCATTGGAGGAATGAAATAAAGCAAACAACATTTTCACATCAACATAAATAAAATGCAAAAGAAAGCACTCAACATTGTATTTCTCATAGCAGGCAGCGAACCTCTGGGTTCAGCAGGCATGCAGGCCGACATCAAGGCCATCACCGCCTGCGGAGGCTATGCAGCATGCGCATTGACAGCTATAGTCGATGAGGACACTCAACGTGTCAAGAACATCTTCCATATGCCTGTCGACCTCATCACCTCACAAGCAGAGTCATTCCTTGGCGACATAGGTGCCAACTGCATCAAGACCGGTGTACTGCCATCGAAGGCCATCATCGAAGGCGTAGCAGGTGTACTCAAGCTGTATCCATCCATCCCGAAGGTTATTGACCCTGTAGTTGTCAATTCCGTAGGCGAACGCCTGGTGAAGGACGATGCCATTGAGGCATACATGAATCTGCTCTTCCCTCTTGCCACACTCATCACTCCCAACCGCCGCGAAGCAGAGGTGCTACTCGGTCACCCAATCAACGATATCCGTGAGGACATAAAGGAACTGGGCCGCTGGGGCAACTCCGTCATCGTAAAGTCGATGGAACACGGCAACATGCTCTCCGACTTTCTCTACAATGCTCAGACGGGCGAGGTTATAGAGTTTTCGAAGGAGCGCATAGATACAAACAACGTGAACGGCACAGGCGACTCTTTCTCTTCTGCCATCGCCACCTACATAGCCAAGGGTTACGCCCTCAATGATGCTGTAGCCAAGGGCGAAGAGTTCATCGGACGTGCCATAAGCCTCGGTGCCGAGTACGAATTCGGTCACGGTTTCGGACCTGTTCATCCATGCTTCATGGAGGACAAGAGTGCACACGAGCGCATCTATTCTTGATATTCAAGAAGATACAGACAAACATAAGACTACCAAAGTACTTACATTGGTAGAAAGCGTTACAGCGTTACATGAAAATGGGGAGGTACCATGCCCGAAATAACTGTAACGTCGTAACGCTGTAACGCCCCTGTGTAGGATAACCAAACAAAAACTCCTTGCAAGGATTAGTCAACATCCTTACAAGGAGTTAATGATATCCTTACAAGGACATCATCATCTTCTTACTATACGCCAAATGGATAATCAAAGGGTCAGACCCCTTGATTATCCAGTAGAAGAAACGTAAAGCCAATTCCGAAGGCTGTTGGGAAAAGGATGAAATATATGACCACCTACGTAACAAAAACAAAGGGCTTCCGACTGGGAAGTCCTTTGTCTGGTATATGACTAAAGTGGGATTAGTTGTTCTCTGGACGGAGCTGACGAACAACTTCTGCTGTACGCCACATTTCTGACTCACGGAGAGCAGCAAGCTCCTTCTCAAGACCTACACGGTAGTCTGGCTTAGAGTTAGCGTCGATAGAGATCTGAGCCTCGTTACCGCACTTAACTGATGCATAGAGCTTCTCAACAACTGGCTTGCAAGCATCGTGGAATGGGCCCATCCAGTCGAGAGCACCACGCTGTGCTGTTGTAGAGCAGTTAGCATACATCCAGTCCATACCCTTCTGAGCGAAGAGTGGCATGAGCGACTGAGTGAGCTCCTCAACTGTCTCGTTGAATGCCTCAGATGGAGTGTGACCGTTCTCACGGAGAACCTCATACTGAGCAAGGAGAAGACCCTGGATAGCACCCATGAGTGAACCACGCTCACCAGTGAGGTCTGAAGTTGCCTCACGCTGGAATGTAGTCTCGAACATGTAACCAGAACCGATACCGATACCGAGAGCAAGTGTACGATCGAGTGCCTTGCCTGTAGCGTCGTTGTAAACTGCGTATGAAGAGTTAAGACCACGGCCCTCGAGGAACATAGTACGGAGTGAAGTACCAGAACCCTTAGGAGCAACCATGATAACGTCGATGTCCTTAGCAGGAACACAGCCTGTGCGATCAGACCAAGTGATAGCGAAACCGTGTGAGAAGTAGAGAGCCTTGCCAGGAGTGAGGTACTTCTGGAGTGTAGGCCATACTGACATTACTGCAGCGTCTGAAAGGAGACACATTACGATTGATGCCTTGTCAGCAGCCTCTTCGATAGAGAAGAGAGTCTCGCCTGGTACCCAACCATCAGCGATAGCCTTCTCGAAAGTCTTACCCTGACGCTGACCAACGATTACGTTGAAGCCATTGTCGCGGAGGTTACAAGCCTGACCAGGACCCTGTACACCATAACCGATAACTGCGATAGTCTCGTCCTTAAGGATCTCACGAGCCTTCTCGAGTGGGAATTCCTCACGTGTCATTACCTCTTCGATAACGCCACCAAAATTCATTTTTGCCATAATAGTAATTTTGTTTTATAAATTAAAAATTGGTTATTTTCTAACATTCTTCGCTGTTGATGCCCTCTTCGAGGAAATCGAACTGCTGGTTTTCCTGTTCCTTGAGGAACTCAGAAACACGCTCCACCTTATCGCGTGTGATTGCAACCACACCACTTCGGGTATACTGCAGCACACACTTGTACTTGGCGAGTTTCTTATAGAGCTCGGTGACAGCATCAGGCTTTACACAAATCTGGAGAGTTGTGTAAGTCTCATTGACTTCGAGCACCTTGGCTCCCGAATGACGCACGAGGCGTGAGATGTCGGGAGTAGACATCACGATCGATGTGGAGAGTTTGAAGAGTGCTACCTCGCTTACGAAGATATCGTCCTCAACGTAGAAGTTTGCCTTGATAACGTCGACCTTGCGCTCTATCTGCTTCACAAGCTTCTTTGCCTGTGCCTCGTCGGTAATTACCGTAACTGTATACTTATGTACGTTAGGGATGCCCGAAGGCGACACATTGAGGCTTTCGATGTTCACCTGGTTGCGGGTGAATACAGCCGTAACAAGGTTGAGGATACCAACTACGTTCTCCGAATATATAAGTATTGTGTATAATTTCTTTTCCATCAGTTTGCCTCCTTCTCTAACATCATATCATTAACTGAAGCTCCTGGAGCAGTCATAGGCATCACGTCGTCCTCCTCCATGATGATTGTCTCAAGGAAGAATGGACCATCTGTCTTGAGTGCCTTCTCAACGGCAGCAGGCAGATCCTTTCTGTCCTTCACCTTAAGGTAAGGAATCTTGTATGCCGAACAAATCTCCTCATAGTTAGGGTTGAGCATGTGCGTGAATGCATAACGCTTCTGGAAGAACATATTCTGCCACTGGCGTACATTGCCGAGGAAGTTATTGTTCATCAGCACCATCTTCACAGGACAATGGTATTCCATGATGGTACCGAGTTCCTGGATAGTCATCTGCAATCCACCATCGCCCATGAACGCGAACACAGGACGATTCTTCTCGCCGAAGGTAGCTCCAATAGCTGCTGGCAGACCAAATCCCATTGTACCGAGTCCACCACTGGTGATGATGGAGCGTGGGGTATTGTACTTTGAGTAGCGAGTAGAGAACAACTGATTCTGACCTACGTCGGTAACTGTTACGCCCATACCCTTTGTTGCCTCAGCCACGGCATTTGCCACCTCTCCCATGAGGAGTGGGCCTTCTGTAGGATGAAGTGCCTTGTTGACCACCTTCTCCTGCTCCTTGTCGCGGAGTGGCTTGAAGCTTTCTATCCATTCAGAGTGGTCAGCCTCGTTGATGAGAGCAGTAAGCATAGGGAGCGACTCCTTACAGTCAGCCACGATAGCCACATCGGTCTGTACATTCTTATTGATCTCTGCATGATCGATGTCGAGATGGATGACCTTTGCCTGCTTGAGATATGTAGCAAGATTGCCTGTCACACGATCAGAGAATCGCATACCGATGGCAATCACAACGTCAGCCTCCTGCTGCTTGATATTTGGCGCATAGTTGCCATGCATACCAAGCATACCCATGTTGAGCGGATGGTTGGATGCAAGTGCCGAAAGGCCGAGCATGGTGCGTCCTGCAGGAATGTTTGCCTTCTCAAGGAATGTCTTCAACTCCTCGTGTGCACCTGCAAGCTCTACGCCCTGACCAACAAGTGCAAGCGGACGCTTGGCATTGTTGATGAGTTCGGCAGCCTTCTGAAGCTTCTCCTGCTTTGGGCGTGGAGATGGGATGTATGAACGTACGAAGTTTACTGTCTCTGGTACATAATCGCACTTTGAGGTCTGTGCATTCTTTGGGAAATCGAGCACGACCGGACCTGGACGTCCCGACTTAGCAAGATAGTATGCCTTGCTAACTGCCCAAGGGATGTCCTCTGGGCGGCGAATCTGGTACACCCACTTACATATAGGCTGTGCCACAGTCATGAGGTCGAGCTCCTGGAAAGCATCTGTGCCGAGCACACCCACTCCTACCTGTCCTGCGATGACGACAACAGGTGTCGAGTCAATCATTGCATCAGCAAGACCTGTGAGCGTATTTGCCACACCAGGGCCGCTGGTAACAATCACAGTACCTACCTCACCGCTTACACGGGCAAAACCCTGTGCTGCGTGGATAGCGCCCTGTTCATGACGAACTAGGATATGGTCGAAGGCTTTCTTCTCGCCTCGTGTATAGTCAAAGAGCGCATCATAGACTGGCATGATACTACCTCCCGGATATCCGAAGATAGTCTTGATGCCCTGAGCCTTGAGCGACTCCATCAATATTTCTGAACCGCTTATTTGCATTTCTTATCTTTAATCAATTATTCTTACTCCTCCCTTATCTGCACTTGCTACCGACTGAGCATAAGCACGGAGTGCCTTTGATACTACGCGGTTGCGCTTGAGTGGCTGCTGTGGACGAGCTGCAAGTTCCTCGTCTGTGAGCTTCACATTGATAGAGCGTGATGGGATGTCGATCACGATGATGTCGCCATCCTTGATCTTACCGATGTTACCGCCCGATGCAGCCTCAGGAGAGATGTGGCCGATTGAGAGGCCGGAAGTACCGCCCGAGAAGCGACCGTCAGTAATGAGCGCACATTCCTTACCCATGTGCATACTCTTTATATAAGATGTAGGGTAAAGCATCTCCTGCATACCAGGACCACCCTTAGGACCTTCGTGTGTGATGACTACGCAGTCACCCTTCTTCACCTTGCCACCGAGGATGCCTTCGCAAGCATCTTCCTGCGAGTCGAATACTACAGCAGGACCTTCGAAGTGCCAAAGCTCTGGAGCCACGCCGGCTGTCTTTACTACGCATCCATCCTGAGCGATGTTGCCGAAGAGTACTGCCATACCGCCATCCTTAGTGTAAGCATGCTCGATGTCACGGATACATCCATTCTCACGGTCGGTGTCGAGTTGTTCCCACTGAGCATTCTGCGAACCCATCTTTGTAGAGAACTTGCGACCTGGTGCTGAGTGGTAGATGCGATCAGCCTCTGGATCGATAGTGTCGCCTGTGATGCAGTACTTCTTGATGTCCTCACCAAGAGTAGCACCATTCACGCGCTTGCATGTGAGGTCGAGCAGATTGCCCTTAGCAAGCTCGCCCATGATACCGAGGATACCACCTGCACGGTTCTCCTCCTGGATTGAATACTTCTGCCAGTTAGGAGAGAGTTTGCAGAGGAATGGCACCTTGCGTGAAAGAGCATCGATGTCGTTCATTGCGAATTCCACACCACCCTCCTGTGCTACTGCGAGAAGGTGGAGGACTGTATTTGTTGATGCACCCATAGCAATGTCGAGTGTCATTGCGTTGAGGAATGCCTGACGTGTAGCGATAGAACGTGGAAGAACCGACTCATCGCCATCCTCGTAGTATGCCATTGCATTCTTCACGATGATCTTGGCAGCATCCTTGAAGAGCTGGATGCGGTTCACGTGAGTTGCGAGGATTGAGCCGTTGCCTGGGAGAGAGAAACCGAGTGCCTCTGTGAGCGAGTTCATCGAGTTGGCAGTAAACATACCTGAGCAAGCACCACAACCAGGGCAAGCGCTGTGCTCTACCACCTCAAGTTCCTCGTCGCTTACTGTAGGGTCACCACCCTTGATCATTGCTGTGATAAGGTCGGCATTCTCACCGTTCACGAGTCCAGCCTCCATTGGGCCACCACTCACGAACACAGCAGGGATGTTAAGGCGCATTGCAGCCATGAGCATACCTGGAGTCACCTTGTCGCAGTTTGAGATGCACACCATAGCATCAGCCTTGTGAGCATTGACCATGTACTCTACCGAGTCAGCGATGATGTCGCGCGAAGGAAGCGAATAGAGCATACCGTCATGACCCATTGCGATACCGTCGTCGACTGCGATTGTATTGAACTCTGCTGCATAGCAACCGAGCTTTTCGATTTCTTCCTTTACAATCTGGCCAATCTCGTGGAGATGTGTATGACCTGGAACAAACTGTGTAAACGAATTGACGATAGCAATGATTGGCTTGCCAAACTGCTCGCGCTTCATGCCGTTAGCGACCCAAAGAGCACGGGCTCCTGCCATACGGCGTCCTTCTGTGCAGACTGCACTACGTAACTGATGTTTCATCTATGTTGTTTTTATCTTTTTATCTTAAATTTACACACAAAAAAAACTTTACCCATCCTAAAAACGGGCAAAAACGCTGCAAATGTACAAAAAAAAGACGAAACAAACGACATAAATGTAACAAAAAACGACTCCTTACTTATATTTTATAAGAAAAGAGTCGATTATTTCATACATTTTGTTGTAACAGCATTGCAACAATGCCATGCAAACGCACCTACTTCATCACTTTCTTCCTGAACCACTCCATGGCAATAGGGAGGAATAGGTCGTGACCAGTGGCATTGAGATGAGCCGTGTCGTTAGGTGCCTGGAAATACTTCTTTCGGAAGTCAGCATCCCTTACCTTTATGACACACTTTTCATCGCAATTGAAGAGTACTGGCACCTTATGCTTCTTGCATACCTTCTGTATCACTTCGCACACCTCACGGAATCCCGGGCGATCCACGTTCCAAGGTGTCACGAATCCTATCTTAGCATAATCGCAAAGGTTTTCTATTCCCGTCAGCATTACCTCAAGCGAGTCGGAGAACATTGCCAGCGAATCGGGGTTGGTTCCCACCTTCTCTGCATCGTTGTGTCCGGCAATGATAAGCACATAGTCGGCAGCAGGATCCATGACCGAATAGCGCTGCCACATGGCTGGGCCGAAGTTCCACTTTCCATCGTGAGTTCGGTCAAAGGCAATGCACGATCCGTTGCGTCCATATCCGTTGTACACGAAGTCTAATTGCTGAGCCATCTTATAGTGCCAAGTCTCCTCTTTCGGGCTCCTGTGATTGGCAACGTACGAGTCGCCGATTACGTTAATGATCTGTGCTGAACCGTTGATTGAGAAGAAAAGTGATAATACTAAGAAATACAGTTTTATAGACTTCATGACTATTCGAACGAATTGATGCGTGCAAGATATTTTCCAATGATGTCAAATTCGAGGTTAACCTTAGTGCCAACCTCTATCTGATGGAAGTTTGTATTGTCGTAAGTATAAGGGATGATGTTCACTTGGAATGAGTCGTTCTGCGAGTTGCACACAGTAAGGCTCACGCCATTCACAGTTACGCTTCCCTTATCCACAGTCATGTAGCCTTTCTTTGCCATTTCTTTATCGAATGGGTACTTGAACGTGAATGTATAGCTACCCTGCTGATCCTCGACTTCCACACACTCGGCAGTCATGTCCACATGTCCCTGGACGATATGCCCGTCGAGGCGACCATTCATCATCATCGAACGCTCCACATTGACCTTGTCGCCGACCTTGAGCAGTCCAAGGTTCGACTTCATGAGCGTCTCCTTCATGGCAGTTACGACATACTTGCCATCAAATATCTTTACCACCGTGAGGCAAACACCATTGTGAGCCACGCTCTGGTCTATCTTCAGTTCGTCAACAAATGAACAAGTAAGAGTGAAGTGCATATTCTCCTGCTCCTTCTCAATCGCAACAACCGTTGCAAATTCTTCTACAATACCACTAAACATGCTAAAAAACTATTTATTATTTGAAATTATGACACAAAGATAAGGTATTTCCACAAAAAAATCAATATCTTTGCAAAAAATATAAATAAAAACACCTAAAATATGAAGATCAAAATACTTTTTAGCGCATTAATTGCTGCAGCGGCTCTTACATTCACCAGTTGTGACAAGGATAAGGCAGAACCTGTAGCACCCATATTCGACAGAGTAACTCTGACACCAAACCCTTGCCATCCTGGCGATAGCGTAGTGGCTGAAGTCACATACTTAAGCCCTGGCCAGTACTACTATTTCTTCCAACAGGACCTTTCTGTAGGTGGCCTCACAAAGATTTCTGTCGACAAAGGCCATTGCACAGGTACAAACAACAATCCAAAGATACGATTCAAGGCACCTAAGCAGAATGGCATGTACAAGGTGACATTCAGCTCTACAGTATCCTTCACAGCAGGCAGCGTGCTTTATGGCACCACAAACAGCGTAGATGGCATACTTACTGTCAAGGATTGATGACTAAACCAATACTAAACTAACCGATAATTAACCACACAATGAAACGACAACTACTAACCTTATCACTTCTTGCAGCAGGTGCCATCAGCGCCTTGGCTGCAACCGACAATCACCCTGACTCCGTCTACGTTAAGGCAACAAACCCTAACCCTGGTTCAGGCGTGCAGCTATCTTACTCTGCCGACCGCAAGACATGGATTCCTATAGGTCACGACTACAACGTGTTCAAATCCGACTACGGTGCTTGGGGCGCACAGAAGAAGATGTACAATCCTGCCATCAGCTACGATGGCAAGAAATTCTATGCCGAGTTCATTCCCGACCCAAAAGTATATGAAATAGCACGTACTGAGAGCGACAACCTCTTCGTCTGGAAGCCTCAGGACTACCCAAAGGTTTCGAAAGCAGAGTTTGAGGCAAAGCAGGAGCAGCTGAAGAAGGCCGAGAACATAATCAAAGTACCATACGCCATCGTTGAGAACCTCATTGCCCGTGTGGCTCAGAGCGAACTCAACGGACAGCGCGATAACGAGAGCATGAACGTAGGCGGTTTTGCCGACAATGTAAGCGGACTGACCACAAGCATCAAGATCGACCTCAACGATCGCAAGGCCATCTCTCCAGAGCTCATGGGTATCTTCTTTGAGGACATCAACTATGCTGCCGATGGAGGTCTCTATGCCGAGATGGTGCAGAACCGCGACTTCGAGTACGGACCTGACGACCATAATGGCTGGCAGCCTCATGCTGGTTGGGTAAAGAATGGAGAAGGTTTCGACTGGGGCATCTCGACCAAGGACCCTATCCATCCCAACAATCCACATTACAGCACTATGAAGGTTACTACACCTGGTGGCAAACTGGTAAACAACGGTTGGGAAGGCTATGTAGTGAAAGCAAAGGAGAAGTACAACCTTTCGCTCTTCCTGCGAGGCAATGTGGGCAAGGTCAAGGTAAGCATCATTACCGAAAGCGGTACCGAACTTGCATCAGCCACAGTAAGCGTACAGAAGGACTGGAAGCAGATGAAGGCTGTCCTCACCCCATCGGCAAGCGACAATAAGGCACGACTTGCCATCGAACCTCTTGCTGTAGGCGATGTGGACATAGACTTCGTAAGCCTCTTCCCTCAGAACACATACAAGCAGCGTCCTAACGGCATGCGCCCTGACCTCGCTCAGACACTTGCCGACCTCAAGCCTAAGTTCGTGCGTTTCCCTGGCGGATGTGCATCCCACGGACAAGGCATCGATAACATTTATCATTGGCAGACCACCGTTGGCGACCTTTGGGAGCGCAAGCCAGACTTCAACATCTGGGGCTACCACCAGAGCAAGGGCATCGGTTTCTATGAGTATTTCCAGTTCTGCGAGGACATAGGTGCCACCGCGCTTCCTGTACTTGCAGCCGGAGTGCCTTGTCAGAATTCTGCAAAGGGCGGTAACGGACAGAATGGAGGCATACCTTTCGAGGCCGACCTCAAGGGACAGCCTTCACCTTATAAATATATGGGCAAGGATCTCACCATGGAGTCGTACCTCCAGGAACTTCTCGACCTCATCGAGTGGGCAAACGGCGACCCTAAGACATCCAAGCTTGCACAGATACGTGCCAAGGCTGGTCATCCAAAGCCTTTCGGCATGAAGTATCTCGGCATCGGCAACGAGGACCTTCTCGGCGATGTGTTCAACGTTCGATTCACCTACCTCTACGAAGGCATCAAGAAGGCACATCCTGAGATCACCGTCATCGGTACGGTAGGCCCATTCTGGGAAGGAAGCGACTATGAATATGGTTGGAAAGAGGCCAAGCGCCAGAACATTCCTATCGTCGATGAGCACTACTACAACAACATCGGATGGTACCTCAACCACCAGGATTTCTACGACAAGTACGATCGCAACGGCACAAAGGTCTACCTTGGCGAATGGGCATCAAGAGGCAACCTCCTCGAGAATGCACTTGCCGAGGCTATCCATCTCACCAACGTAGAGCGCAATGCCGACGTGGTAGTCATGTCGTCCTATGCACCTCTTCTTGCAAAGGAAGGTCACACACAGTGGAACCCAGACCTCATCTACTTCAACAACAACGACATCAAGCCTACACCTAACTACTACGTACAGCGCATGGTGGGCCAGAATGTCGGTGATGAGTACGTCTACTCCACCCTTGAGTTTGACTACACACAGAAAGGCGATCGCAAGACTTACGACTCCGACATAGCAAAGCGCCTCAAGACCTCGGTAGTAGAGGACAAGGAAACTGGCGACATCATCATCAAGATTGTAAACGCTCTTCCTGTAGCCAACACAGTCAGCATAGACCTTGGCGACCAGATCACATTCAACGACAAGCAGAAAGGTGCCTACCGCACCACAGCTCAGGTTGAAACACTTACTGACAAGAGCCTTCGCGCTCGCAACGTCAGCACTACAACCTCTCAGCTGACAGTTGGCAACTCTTTCACCTTCGATGCACCTCAGAATTCATTCTCTGTAATCCGCATCAGGAAGTGACGCACCCTCATCCAAGTACTAACCTCATACAAAACCCGGCATTATGAAGTCTGCACCATTTACACAGAACGATAGAGACCTGATCATCGCCCTAACCGACGACTATCTCAACATCTATCGTACCAGTCCTGAAGAAAACCTCGTCGACGTCATAAAGCTCGACGGCTTTATCACCGACGGCATAGGCGACAAATGGCAGGGATTGCGCTATTCAACCCTTCTGCTTACATATACCAACAGCCGAGTGCACCCCGACGACCGCGACAAATTCCTTAACAGATGTAGTTGCGAAAACATCATCAGGGAGATGGCAACCAAGTCAATCTTCCAGGGCAAATACCGCATCCTGGAGCACGACGAGATACACTACTACAACTATAAGTTCGTCAAGGTATCAGCACCCGACGAACCGCTGCGTGTTGTTGCAGCCTTCCGTAATGTGGACGACCTTGAAGCCAAGGACCAGCAACGCATAGCACAGCTTCGCCATCTCCGAAGCGTGTTGACATCGTCCGGAATGGGTACTTGGAATCTATTTGTTGGCAACAACCAGAAAGCGCGTCTGCAGCCAGACAACAAGATGAAGGAGATCATCGGCATCCCAGCCGATACAGACATGACCGAGGCGGAAATATGCGATTTTCTTATTTCACATATTCATCCTGCCGACCAATACACTTTCGAACGCTACAACGCCCAGCTTCTCAAGGGCGAACGCTCTGAGTGTACCTATCGCTGGAACCACCCTACCCTCGGACTTCGCTACATGCGATGCGGAGGTATAGCCATCTCGTCCGATGAAGACATGATGCACCTCAACGGCTACCACTACGACGTAACCGAACAGATGACTAAGGAGATACGTACCAACCACATCATCAAATCCTTTGCCCACACCTACGAATTCATCAATTACATCAACCTCGACGACGACACCTTCTTCACCTATACCGACAAGGAAATCGAGGGTGAGTCGCTTCGCAAGGTATTATCAGCCGACACCGCTACTGGTGCTATCAAGATAGGCCTCAGAGAGATAGTATCGGACGAGGCAAGGGATGAGATAGCACGATTCTCCGACCTCTCCACCATCGATGAGCGCATGTCACAATGCAATGTCATCGTAGCCGAATTCAAGGATGTCAACGGTATATGGCATGAATCATCATTCACCGTGGCCGACCGCAAGTCCGATGGCAAGATTAAGAACCTCATGTGGGCTGTACGCTACATCGACAACGAGAAGCAGATAGAGCTCCGCAAGCAGAAGCTGCTCGAGGACAACATTGCAGCCAACAAGGCAAAGACCAAGTTCCTGCAGAACATGAGCCACGAGATTCGCACACCACTCAATGCCATGTTCGGCTTCGCTCAGCTCCTCGGACTCCCTGATGGCTCCTGGACAGAGGAAGAGAAGGCGCAGTACAACTCATACATCTACAATAGTTACAACATGCTCGACATGCTCATCAGCGACATCATCGACATAGCCGACTCTGAGCATGGCAACTACCGCATCAACATCTCGGATGTAGTCGTCAACAATGTATGCAAGAACGCCCTCATGTCGGTTGAGATACGTGTGCCAGCAGGTGTCAAGCTCTACATGACCTCCGACTTCCCGGACGACTACGTAGTGCGTTCCGACAGCCGCCGCATACAGCAGGTGCTCATCAACTATCTCACCAATGCTTGCAAGAACACCCAGCAAGGCGAGATCCATCTGCATTGTTCCAAGACCGAGCATCCAGGCCGCGTCACCTTCTCCGTCACCGATACAGGCAAGGGTATACCAGAGTCGAAGGCAAAGGAGATATTCAACCGCTTCACCAAGCTCAATCAGTACGTACAGGGGTCTGGCCTAGGTCTCAACATCTGCCAGACCATAGCTGCCAAGCTCGAAGGCGACGTCTACCTCGACACCTCTTATACTACAGGAGCCCGCTTCGTTTTCGTTATTGATGACAAGCAGAGCGCAGAAGGATAACCAGGTCTTCAAAGGATACGTAAAACGCCTTGCAAGGAAATGCAAAACTCCTTGCAAGGAAATGCAAAAGTCCTTGCAAGGAAACAACAAACTCCTTGCAAGGAAACGACAAACTCCTTGCAAGGAATAAGCGATGTCCTTGCAAGGAGTTTATTCATGTGGAGAAAGTGGCCTTTTAATACTTTCTTGAAAACAAATATTAGCTACACCAAGCTCTTCGCGATTCTTATTCCCTATTCGTCGAAGCGAAGAGTTTCGACCTTCTCGAGTCGGGCGCGAAGCTTCGGCATCGAATCCTTACGGATGCGGAGAGTCATGGTGCAATCCATGTCGTAGCCTTGAGTGACAATCTGCGGTTCTTCTTCCTTCACGATGCGCATCACATCGTTCATGAATGGATATTCGAAGATGAAGCTGACGTCCTCATCGACCGTCTTCTCTATCACCTCAGCATTGGCAAGTGCTTCGGCTGCAGCAGCCTTGTAGGCTACGATGAGTCCGCTTGTGCCAAGCTTGATGCCACCGAAATATCGCACCACAATGATAAGGATGTTGGTAAGTTCGTTCGAGTTGATCTGGCCAAGGATAGGCTTGCCTGCCGTGCCGGAAGGCTCACCGTTATCGTTTGCACGGAAGTCGAGGCGTTCATGTCCCAACATATAGGCATAGCAGCAATGGCGGGCATCGTAGTAGCGCTTCGAGTACTCAGCCACATACTGCTTCACCTCATCAACGGTGGTGACAGGCATAGCAAAGGCAAGGAACTTACTCCTTTTTTCGGTGTAAGTTCCTTCTGCCAATGATGATATAGTCTTGTACGAATCCACTATTTAATTACGAGTGCTCTCTGAATCATGTCGTTGAGCTTAGCGAAATGTGCCTGAGAGTCTGCATCACCACCATTCACGTTAGCAATACGGTTCTTGAGCTGTTTGAGAGTACGCAAAGCATATCCGCTGATAGAGCTGTTAGTATTCTGGTTCAAACTGATGAGACCTCTGACATACTGATCCTGAAGCTGTGCACGGTAGCGAGTCACCTTGGCACCATTCACAGCATCCTTCATGATGAGTGCTGTGAGGTCATCAAGATACTCACCTGCCTTGTACTCACCGTTGAGACCTGAAAAACGGTTGAGGAGTAATGCTACAGCATTGCTTGCAATAGGAAGTGTAAGTTCCTGAGTATCGTCTGTCATACGTGAAGCATACTTCATGTTGCGGAGCCATACAGGTTCTGTGAGAAGGTGGCGGTTGAAGTAGTCGAGTGCCTTCTTCTGGTTAGCCTTTGGATTTGGGCGGAAGATCTCGCCTGGCTGATCGACAGTCTTGAAGTCAACGTATGTACCACCGATATTGCCTGCCACATGACCTGCATAACGGAGGAACTGGCTGCGAATCTGGTTGTACACCTGAGTAAGGTTCTGGTTGTACATATCTGTCTTCTCGTAAGTCCACTCAGCAAGGTTGTCGAGTTCGCGCTTGAGGTTCTTGATACCATATTCACTTGCCTTCACAGCATCATCACCGAGGTCCTCAGTCTGACGACGAGGGTCTGTGCCGCGAAGTCCTTCACCATCACCCCACCAGAGGCGCTTGTTGCCTTCGAGATACTTCTTGCAAAGAGCCTCGAGAGCTTCGTGATCCTCTTCCGATGTCTTTGCATCAGGCATTACTGTGTATCCCCAACGGATAGCCCAGTCGTCGTAGTCGTTGATGCGAGGGAAGATGCCTTCATGGCTGATGCCATCTTCTGGCTGTGCTACATAGTTGAAACGAGCATAGTCCATGATAGATGGAGTGTGTCCATGAGCTTCAACCCATGCCTTGTTGCGGAGTGAGTCAACTGGTACTGTGCTTGAAGAACCGAAGTTGTGGCGAAGACCGAGAGTGTGGCCAACTTCGTGACTCGATACGAAACGGATGAGCTGACCCATGAGTTCCTCATCGTACTTCATCTTGCGAGCAGCCTCATCGATCGATGATGCCTGAACCATGTACCAATCGTGCACAAGGCTCATAACGTTGTGGTACCAGCAGATGTGGCTCTCGAGGATCTCGCCTGTACGAGGGTCGCTGACATGAGGGCCGTAAGCATTCTCAATAGGAGATGCAAGGTAGCGGATCATGCTGTAGCGTGCATCCTCCATGCTCATGATGGAATCATTACCCTCTGGCCATTCGAGTGCATAGATGGCATTCTTGAAACCTGCCTTCTCAAATGCAGACTGCCAGTCGTTAACACCCTGGATGAGGTACTTGCGCCACTGCTTTGGAGTAGCAGGGTCGATATAATATACGATAGGCTTCTTTGGTTCTACGAGTTCACCACGCTTATATGCCTCCATGTCCTCATCCTTTGGCTCAAGGCGCCAGCGAGATATGAAGGTATTCTTCTTCACACGCTGCTGCTGGTCGGTAAATTCATTGTAGCCTACTGTGAAGTAACCTACACGAGGATCGTAGTAGCGAGGGAGAAGCGGATTCTCAGGAAGCTGGATGAACGACACGTTGATACCGAACGTAACACGGCCAGTCTCTGCTGCCGATGGCATTGATGTCGACTGCGAAGCGTAAGTCTTGAGAAGACGGACCTCAGTATTCATTGGGAACGACTTGATGTCCTCAATGTTTGTGAGCTGACCCATCATACCACCGATGTTGAACGAACGCTTTGCAGAAGTGTTGAGGCCTGTCACTACGTTGTCGTCGTTGAGGAACTCATTAACCTTGATCTTGTAAAGCTTCTTTGCCTTATCATAGTTCTCAATCTTGAACTGTGCAAGCACAGGGTTCTCGTTTGAGATGGTAACAGCCTTGTTGATGATATTGGCTGTGTCAGCCACGTTCACAATCAGACGTGCACGAAGGAACATGCGCTCCTTATTTACAACCTGGAAGTAAACGGTCTGCTCGTTAATCTCCTCACCACCGAACTTACCTGAGTTGGAAGGAGTGGAGATGAAGCGTGTTGTGGTAAGGATATCCTTGCCGATGAGTTTCTCTGGAATCTCAAAGAACCAGTCGTTGCCCATCTTAGTCACGTTGAAGAGACCTGGACGGTCGATATCAGGCTTCTTTACTGGAGGAGCAGCAGGCTTCTCACGCTTTGTGCGGACGAACTGAAGGGTACCTGGTTCACGCTTCCAGTAGTACTCCGACTGCTTCTTTGGTTTCTTAGCCTTCTTGTCCTTCTTGCTGTCCTTCTTATCTTTCTTCTCCACCTTGGTAGTATCAGATGGAGCATCCTGTGCCATAGCACCATTTGCCGACCATCCGAGGAGGAGAACAAATGCTAATGCCTTTGCAGAAATATTCATATTGATCAGTTGTTCTGGTTAGGTTATTATGAAAGCTTGTGGATGATGAGACCTGAACGGAGCTTTGGCTCGAACCATGTAGCCTTAGGAGGCATGATATTGCCTGAGTCGGCGATATCCATGATCTGCTGCATAGTTACAGGATAGAGGGCGAGGGCTGTCTTCATCTCACCATTGTCTACACGGCGCTTGAGTTCACCGAGACCACGCAAGCCACCAACAAAGTCGATGCGCTTGTCGCGACGAAGGTCCTTGATGCCAAGGATTTCATCGAGGATAAGCTTGGATGAGATGCTGACATCGAGTACGCCGATTGGGTCGTTCTCATCGTATGTGCCTGGCTTAGCCTTGAGCGAGTACCATTCGCCATCAAGGTAAAGCGAGAACTCGTGGAGTTCCTGAGCGCGATACTCCTCACTACCCTTCTTCTCTACTACAAAGTTCTTCTCAAGTGCTGCAATGAACTCTGCTGATGAGAGACCATTGAGATCCTTGATGACACGGTTGTAGTCGAGGATGGTGAGCTGGCTTGCAGGGAAGCATACTGCCATAAAGTAGTTGTACTCCTCATCGCCCTTGTGGTTAGGGTTCTGCTTAGCCTTCTCAGCACCTACGAGGGCTGCTGCAGCCGAACGGTGGTGACCGTCAGCAATGTAGAGGTTAGGCATCTTACCAAACTCCTCTGTGATAGTCTTGATGTCGGCATCATCGCTTACACACCATACCTTGTGGCCGAAGCCATCGATAGGAGCAATAAAGTCGTATACAGGTTCAGTCTTAGCATACTTCTCGATGAGTGCGAGAAGCACCTCATTGTCTGGATATGCAAAGAATACTGGCTCGATGTTGGCATCGTTGACACGAACGTGCTTCATACGGTCTTCTTCCTTGTCGGCACGTGTAAGCTCATGCTTCTTGATGACGCCAGTCTGATAGTCGCCGCTGTAAGCACCAACCACGATACCGTACTGAGTCTTTACCTGATTGTTGTTGGCTGGGAGGCACGATGTCTGTGCATAAATATAGTACTGCTCCTTCTCATCCTGAACGAGCCATCCATTGTCCTGGAACTTCTTGAACTGACGGGCAGCCTCTTCGTATACTCGAGGATCGTACTCGCTTGTACCTGGCTCGAAGTTGATTTCTGGTTTGATGATGTGATAGAGTGACTTCTCGTTGTCACCTGCTTCTACACGTGCTTCTTCTGAATCAAGCACATCGTATGGACGAGATTCTACTTCCTCGACCAACTCTTTTGGAGGACGAACCCCCTTGAAAGGTTTGATAATTGCCATTTTATGTTATGTTTATATTACGATTGTCATTACTTTTTACCTTAGTACAGCCTCTAATGATTATGAAGTGCAAAAAGCTAACGGATGCAAAGGTACATATTTTTCTTCACATACGTACCATATTTTATAAAAACTTTGCAAAATGACGCTTCATAAGCCAACTGTATCCGCCATAGGCTTACTTTTCGAGCGCCTCGTTGATATAAGCCTTCAGCACATCAACCACCGCCTGCGACTCGCCTGTACTGCTTGCAGGAAGTATGATGTCGGCATACTGTTTTGTTGGTTCGATGAACTGGTTGTGCATAGGTTTCAGCACGCGGCGGTACACATCGACCGACATCTCAAGAGGATGTCCACGCTCAATAATGTCACGAACTATGATGCGCAGCAAACGTTCGTCGGCAGGAACATCAACAAAGATTTTGAGGTCCATCTGATCGCGGAGACGCTTATCATGAAGAGCCATAATGCCCTCGATAATGATGACTTTCTTCGGTTCCACATGTACCGTCTCCGGCATTCGTGTACACTCAAAATAAGAGTATGTAGGTTGTTCGATTGCGTTGCCCTTTTTCAGTTCCTCAATCTGCTCAACAAACAGATTCCAATCGAAAGCATCTGGGTGATCGAAGTTGGTCTTCTTGCGCACTTCGAGCGGAAGATGACTCTGGTCGTTATAGTAAGAGTCCTGCGGAATGACACTTACGCTGCCCTCTGGAAGAGCCTCAACAAGCTTGCGGACAATGGTTGTCTTGCCCGACCCGGTTCCTCCTGTTATTCCTATGATTATCATGGTGTATTACTAATTATCTTAAAGTGTTGGTATATTTTTATCCGAGCATCGCTCTGACCTCTTCAATCATCGGTAGGATAGCCTTCTTGATGACCTTATCGTTCAACTGATGTTCGCCATCAAAACGTATTACACGATCGGCAGGATAGTTCTTCTTGAACACAGCTTCAGCATTGGTCACCGTTGTGTCGTGAAGACCTACAAAGCACCACACGTTTTCCTTATCTTCTGGTGTAATGCCCTTGAACTGCTGGCGCTCCATCTGGTTGTGATGCTGTATGATGTCCTTCGTGATCTTAAAGGTCTTGGCACCATCATAGCGTCCATTATAAAACTTGTGCTCACCTGTCTTCATACCTTTTGACATAGTCGACATGTTGAAGGCTGGATTAACGAGGAAACGTCGGTAGCCTCTCATCTGCTGAGCATACATGCCGCCCATAGAGGTACCGATGATGAGATCTGGCTTCTGCTCGTCGACATACGAGAGAAGGTAAGGCAGAGCCTCAACAGGATCGATAGGAATGTCGGGTGCAACGACCTCATCGTCTGGAAGCATGTTGCGAAGATTCTCGACCGTACCGCTGGCATGTGAAGAACCAAATCCGTGGAAATATATTATCTTCATTTCTGTGTTACTTGTTTTTCTTAAGGAATATCTTATGGTCTATGTTCTTTGGCAACTCTTCCTCATAGTGAGTCACCATGATCATTGTCTTGTTCTTGCGCTTACAGAAGGTCTCGATCACATCCTTTACAAGACGGCGATTTCGCATATCAAGACCATGGAGAGGTTCGTCAAGAATAAGGAGTGAAGGATCCTTTACAAAGGCACGAGCCAAAAGGACAAGGCGCTGCTCTCCGCTCGAGAGGTTGAGGAACGAGGTGTCGGCATACTTACGGATGCCAAATATGTCCATCCAGTATTCGCACACGGCACGCTGTTCTGGTTTTGGTTTCTTATACAGACCGCTTGCATCCGACAATCCACTTGCCACAATATCAACACTTGCCACATCCTTCATATAGGCACGATGCATCTCAGGCGAGATGTAGCCGATGTGCTTCTTTATGTCCCAGATGCTCTCGCCCGTACCACGCTGATGGTCAAAGAGAATGATGTTGTTTGCATAGGCCTGAGGATTGTCGGCACACACGATGCTGAGCAAGGTGCTCTTGCCTGCTCCGTTCTCACCACTCAATGCCCAATGTTCGCCATTCATGACTGTAAACGAAAGGTCCTTGAGTATGGTACGCTCGCCATATCGTATATTGACATTCTTGAAGTCGATCACATGCTTTGTGCCAAGCTCGGCTTCTGTATCTGCATCGGCAGAATAAGGCATGTCAAGGATGGACTGCATCTTCTCGTCCGATAGGACTTGCGATGGCACAGGAGCCAGACTGTCCTTATACTCCTGTAGGGTCATCTTAGGTTTCATGTCCATTCCCTCAATAGGTATAACATGAGTGATGAACGATGGTATGTCGTCTGTCTTTGAGAGGACAAGAATGATCTGTATGCTTGTCTCCTTAGTAATGATAGTCAGGAACTCATGAAGCTGCTTGCGCGCATTGACGTCAAGTCCGATGAACGGGTTGTCCATGATGAGCATGCGAGGATTGGTGAGCAAGGTCTTTGTGAGCTGGAACTTACGCAACTCTCCGCTCGAAAGCATGATGATGTGCTTGTCGACCAACTGGTCAAGATGGAAGATCTCATACAGGCGGTCACGCATCTGTTCCATGTCCTTTCTTACCGCCATGCGGTCAGCCTCTTCCTTGGCTTCACGCTCCTGTCGCTGAGCGTCGGTCTCATCGCGTACAACGAACTTATCAAAGTTGCTCTTGCGAGTCACGCCTTTCTCTGCAATGTCGAAAGCCTCATCGAGAAGCGTGCCCACGAGTGGAGTCTCATCGATGTCGTTCTGGTTCCATCGTTGCTGATAGTAGTATACTCCTTCGTTGGTTCCATACGAGTCGCGGAACGTGAGATACTTGATATTGTCGCTTACCATCTTTGCCTTCGACGGACTGAAATCGTACTTCACTTCTGTCATAAGAAGAGCGTGCTTGCCTGTCAATATATCTACAAACATACTCTTACCTCCACCATTGCTTCCCACTATGGCTACGTGCTCGCCATGAAGGATTTCAAGGTCGATTGGGTTGGCCATCCTATATAAAGGATGACGTGCCACACCATTCTTTATTTCTATTGTTTTTTGCATATCTTCGTTAATTTTCTATGCAAAGTTAGAGTTTTTTGAACAAATATTACTTGCAACTCACATTTTTTTCATACATTTGTATGGATTTTTTAGAAATGAAACGACATACATTACACATAATAGCCCTATTGCTTACATTCTCCCTTGCAATCAATGCACAGGAGAGTGGCGTTTTTGTCAACAACCTAAAGAGCATGCAAGTCAAGCCAAACGGCGAATGGGACCAGCCGCCTGTCATGCTTCTGGCACGTGGACAATACATGGAGATCACGTTCGATGATCTGCAACACAACTTTGTTCGTTACACCTATCGCATCACGCATTGCAATAGCGACTGGACACGTTCCGACCTTCTTGTGTCGGAATACATGGACGGCTTTGAAGAGAACCGTCTGGAGGATTATGAACAAAGCATGACTACCGAGATGGACTACAACCACTACCGCCTCACTATTCCTAACGACGATGTACGACTGCTGGTGAGTGGCAACTACATAGTCGACATCTATGGAGAGGACGATGAGGACGAACCTGTGGCACGTGCATGCTTCTCGGTCGTAGAACCAAGAGTAGGTATTGATATCAGCGTGTCGGGCAATACTGATATCGATACATACGAGAGCCATCAGCAGGTGAGTTTCTCTATCAACTATAGTGGAATGCAAGTCAAGAACCCTTCGAGCGACTTCAAGCCTGTAGTGCTTCAGAACCGCCGATGGGACAATCATGTGCGCGACATCATGCCGACCTATATGCCAATCAACAAACTGATCTACGAGCACGTCAATGCGCTCATCTTTGATGCTGGTGCAGAATACCGCCGTTTCGAGATTCTCGACCGCCACACTCCTACCATGCGAGTAGACCGTATGCAGTACGATGGCGACTACTATCATGCCATTCTCTTTGAGGACGAGCAGCGCACCGCCTACTTCTTCGACCACGATCAGGACGGACACTACTTTGTGCGCCACTTTGATGATGATAACAATGAGACTGAGTCAGACTACTTCTACACTCACTTCTCGCTCAAGATGCCTGCCCTACCAGGAGGCGACGTATACATCAACGGTGAACTGACCAACAACCGCATCTCAGAGGAATACAAGATGGAGTACAACCTCATCGACCATTGCTACGAGATTGTACTTCCGCTCAAGCAAGGTGCCTACAACTACCAGTACCTTTTCGTAAGGGATGGAGAGACTGTAGGTCACACCGGTCCATGCGAAGGCAACTTCCACCAAACAGAAAATGAGTACATCATATACGTTTATTACCGCGATTTCGGTGACCGCTACGATCGCCTCGTAGGCTTCCAACAGATAAAGACGACGCTGTAGGAGTCAGAGATTAATTTAGTCGGTTAAACGGCTATACGATTAGACGGTTAAGAAATTAATCGGTTAAACGACTATACGATTAAAACGGTTAAAAACGTTTCCAACACTTAAACAACAACAATGATAAAAATAAGACATATCCTCATAGCTGTAGCCCTTCTGGCATCATCTGCCATACAAGGACAAACGCTAACAAAGATACTTACCGACTACGCTGCCAAATACGAGTCGCCAAGTGAGCGCGTAGCCAAAGTGAAATATGAGAGACATGAGATTGATGATGCCAATCAGTCGCTCACCATCTACATGAGTGGTGGTATGCAGGAACACAACTTCACCCCTGAGAAGGTTGACGCCATATACAATCAGCTTCGCGCCATTCTGCCTGCCGAACTCAAGAACTACAAGATTGCACTCATCACAGACAATCATAAGATAGAGGACCTTGTGCCAAACTTCTTCCGCAAAGGCAAGAAGGCAGAGGATCGCATGTACCAGGATGGATTCAGAAGCAATCGTCAGGCTCCGTGGGTAACCAATATCTCACGCCCTTACCGTGCCACAAAGGGACTCGAGGGCAACCACATCGCCCTGTGGCAGAGCCATGGACGCTATTACCGTCACGAGAAAGACGACTGGTACTGGCAGCGTCCTCGCCTGTTCTGTACTACTGAGGACCTCTTCACCCAAACCTTTGTCGTACCATACATCATCCCTATGCTTCAGAATGCTGGAGCCGTAGTATTCACTCCAAGAGAGCGCGACTGGCAACGCAACGAGGTGATAGTCGACAACGATCAACCAAATCGTAACGGTACATTCATCGAGACCAACAGCAAGAACCCAGACAAGCAGCGTTGGGCCGTGAGCCCATTGCATGGATATGCAAATTTGAAGACAAAGTATCAGTCGACCGACAATCCATTCACAATGGGGTCTGCACGCTACATAGCCACAGATACCGAATCCAAGGATGAAGCACAGGCAAAGTGGATCCCAAACATTCCAGAGGACGGTCGCTATGCGGTCTATGTTAGCTATCACTCGTTTGAGAACTCCACTACCGAGGCTCACTACACAGTCTACCACAAAGGTGGAATGACCGAGTTCACAGTCAATCAGCGCATGGGAGGCGGTACATGGGTGTATCTCGGTACCTTCGATTTTGCAAAGGGCGAGCACGACTTTGGCATGGTGCGCCTCAGCAACATCACTTCTTCAGCCGGTCTCATATCAGCTGATGCTGTACGCTTCGGCGGAGGTATGGGAAATGTTGTGCCTCTCACGACGGAGCGCGTTGCTGCAATGGATCAGATCAAGCATCTGCTCAACGATACCATTGTGGTCGACTCCATGCTCAACGACTCCACTCCATACACACCACTACAGCTCGACTCTCTGTATCAGGCCACGGTGACATGCAACAATCGCATGGTCGATTCGCTTGCTATCTTAGTCAATCAGCCTTCGCCTATCACTCCATCGCAGTTGCCTCGCTTTGCTGAGGCTGCAAAATACTCAGCCCTTTGGTATGGATTCCCTTACGAGATTCATTCGGAAAAGTTCGGGGCAAACGAATACAACAATGATATTCGTTCGCGATCGATGATCATCAACCGCCTGGCTGGAGGAAGTGCCATCATGCCCGACACTACAGGTATGAAGGTGCCACTCGAACTTAGCATGGCGTTCCATTCCGATGCAGGATTCAAGAAGGACCATAGCCTTGTTGGTTCGCTGTCCATCTACACCACCGACTGCTACGATGGTCAGACGGCAGCCCGACTCGACCGCTATACAAGTCGCGACCTCACGAGCATGATGCTCACAAACCTCACTACCGACCTCGCCAAGTATGGATGGGTGGTACGCAACCTGTGGAACCGCGACTATGGAGAGTCGCGCGACCCTCGCCTACCAGCCTGCATCCTCGAGATGCTGTCGCACCAGAACTTTGCCGATATGCGTCTGGGCTACGATCCTCGCTTCAAGTTCGACTTCTGCCGCTCGGTCTACAAGTCGATCGTCAAGTATCTTGCCACTATCCATCGCCGTCCATACGTCATTCAACCATTGCCGGTACACAACTTTGCCACATCTCTCGATGAGGAGAAGGATATGGTTCGCCTCTCATGGGACGAGACGGTCGATCCGCTTGAACCAACAGCACGTCCGCACCATTACATAGTTTACACTCGTGTCGATAGCAACGGTTTCAACAATGGAGTCATCGTGAACAACAACGAGTGCAAGATTGATGTCATCCCTGGCCATGTCTATTCCTTCAAGGTGACAGCTGTCAATGATGGAGGCGAGAGTTTTCCAAGCGAGATTTTGTCAGCCCACATCTCCAACCAAAGCAAGGGTCAGATACTCATCGTCAATGCTTTCACACGCCTTGAAGGTCCTGCTTCTATATGTACAGACAAGCAACTGGGCTTTGACCTCGATGCCGACCCTGGCGTTCAGTATGGTGCCTTTGCCGGTTTCTGCGGACGCCAGAAGAACTTCAATCCAAAGACTATGGGATCCGACAGCGGTTGCGGAGCCAGTGGAAGCGATCTTGAGGGTAAGATAATAATGGGCAACACCTTCGACTATCCATACATTCATGGCCGTTCCATTGCCAAGGCAGGTGGCTACTCCTACTGCTCAGTCAGCGAGGAGGCGCTCAACAGCGGTAAAGCCAACATGGCCAACTACAAGATGGTTGATGTGATATATGGCGTGCAGAAGGATTTCAACCCTGCCACACGCGCCAAACTCGATGCCTATGCAGCCAAGGGCGGACGCTACCTTGTGAGCGGAGCCAATCTCAACGACTCCATCTCCGTTACTGACAAAAGCATCACAGGCATTAACGGATGTGGCACATCATTCAGCATCTATCGCGAGATGAATCAGTATTCCTACAGCGTGCCACGTCCATCAGTACTTCCTGGCGACGATACTCACTTCCCTATCCTCACATATTCCGATGGCCAATCGGCAGCCATAGCTCACGATGGTCAGGACTACAAGAGTATTGAGGCTGGATTCCCATTCGAGGCCATCACCGACCGCACTAAGGCTGACGCGCTGATGAAGGCTTTCATCAGTTTCCTGTTGCCTTAAAAACGTGACGGTCCATACATTTTGACTCAAAATAAAAAATTATTCAAGAAATATCATGTACAAGATTCAAGCTAACGCCTCAGGCACACGATGCATCGAGATCACCGAGCAGCATCTTGCCACCATCGAGAAGTACTCGCTTCTCAAAGGCCTCATCCCATCCAATGGCATTGTTGACGAGACCACTCTTGAGACTCTAAAGCACAACGCAAAGTCGTACATCCTTAATAACAGCGACTGCAACGACCTTGCCGACCTTGCTTTCAATGTACTCTACCATAACAACATGAAAGTGTTTGGTCTCAAAGAGCTCATCATGCTCTACGTAGGATGGCGTGATTCTAAGACTGCAGAAGAAGAACCTATAGCATGAACTAATAACTCCTGACTCACGTGTATTGGTTACCTACCACAAAAAAAGAACTTGAGCGTCTGGGCTGGGACGAACTGGATGTCATCCTCTTCTCAGGCGATGCTTATGTCGACCATCCATCATTTGGTGCGGCAGTCATAGGGCGTGTGCTTGAGGCTGAGGGCCTACGCGTAGCCATTGTGCCTCAGCCCGACTGGCATGGCGACTTCCGCGACTTCAAGAAGCTGGGGCGTCCGCGCCTCTTCTTCGGCATCTCGCCAGGATGTATGGATAGTATGGTCAACAAATACACAGCCAACAAGCGCCTTCGCAGCGAGGACGCTTATTCGCCCGACGGACGCCACGACATGCGTCCTGAGTACCCGACCATCGTCTACACCAACATCCTCAAGCAGCTCTACCCCGACGTACCGGTAGTACTTGGAGGCATCGAGGCTTCGCTGCGTCGACTCACTCACTACGACTACTGGAGCGACTCACTCCAGAAGACCATCCTCGTCCCTTCTCATGCCGACCTCCTGGTCTACGGCATGGGTGAGAAGCCACTCACCGAACTGGCTCATCTGCTTCAAGAGACCGCTGACCGACAGGATGCTCCTATCGATGTCCACACCTTCCGCAACCTCATGCTCCGCTTCCCTTTGCGCCAGTCGGTCATGCTCATGCAGAAGAAGGAGATTCCTGGAGGCATTAAGGACGATGACATCGTGCTGCACAGCCACGCTGAGTGTCTGAAGGACAAGATCAAGCAAGCGGAGAACTTCCGCCACATCGAGGAGGAGTCGAACAAATACCAGGCTCAGCGCATCATCCAGGAGGTCGACGGACTCTATGCCGTAGTCACTCCACCTTATCAGCCAATGACTCAGGATGAGCTCGACCGCTCGTTCGACTTGCCATACACGCGCCTGCCCCATCCTAAGTACAAGGGCAAACGCATCCCAGCCTACGACATGATCAAGTTCTCTGTATGCATGCATCGAGGCTGTTTCGGAGGCTGCGCCTTCTGCACCATCTCTGCCCATCAGGGTAAGTTCATCACCTCTCGAAGCAAGGAGAGCATACTACGCGAAGTGAAGGAGATAGTCAAGCTGCCCGACTTCAAGGGCTATCTGAGCGACCTTGGTGGTCCATCAGCCAACATGTACGCCATGCACGGCAAGAACCTCGAGCTCTGCCACAAGTGCAAGCGCCCTTCGTGCATCCATCCAGGCGTGTGCAAGAACCTCAACACCGACCATTCGCAGTTGCTCGATATCTACAAGGCTGTCGATGCTATCGACGGCATAAAGAAGTCGTTCATCGGAAGCGGTGTGCGCTACGACCTTCTCTTGCACGACACAGGCGACGAACGTATCAATAAGGTCAACATGCGCTACACACGCGAGCTCATCACTCGCCACGTTTCGGGCCGACTGAAGGTGGCTCCTGAACACACGAGCGACCGCGTGCTCAACCTCATGCGCAAACCCTCGTTCCAACTCTTCTACGACTTCAAGCGCATCTTCGACCGTATCAATAAGGAGGAGCATCTCAACCAGCAGATCATCCCATACTTCATATCCAGCCATCCAGGCTGTACAGCCGAGGACATGGCCGACCTCGCCGTGCGCACCAAGGACCTTTCGTTCCAACTCGAGCAGGTGCAGGACTTCACGCCTACACCAATGACGGTATCGACCGAGGCATGGTACACCGGTGTGCACCCTTACACACTCGAGCCCGTGTTCTCTGCCAAGACACAGAAGGACAAGCTTGCCCAGCGACAGTTCTTCTTCTGGTATAAACCGGGAGAGAAGAACAATATCATCCGCGAATTACGAAGGATGAACCGCCCGGATCTCATCGACCGACTCTTCGGAAAGGAACCTCCAAAGCGACGTCGATAGTTTCCCAAGACAATACTTGAACACTCAAGACAACACGCAATCTCCAAGATTAAATATATAAACAACACTTTATCTTATCTACCAACGAACAAAAAACTAATCTCAAATATGAAACATCTATTTACCACACTGTTTGCACTCTTGTGCAGCATTTCACATCTCAGCGCACAGGACTTCGATCGCTACTTCGAAGACAACACTCTGCGCCTCGACTACATCTTTGCGGGCAATGCAAAGGAACAGCACATCTACTTTGAGCAGATGTTCAAACAGAAGAAGTGGGCAGGACGCAAAAACCGCCTTGCCGAGAAGTTCCTCAATGGTAACGGACAGATTACAGTCAAGGATAAGGCTACGGGCCAGGTCATCTACGTATGGACTTTTTCCACTCTGTTTCAGGAGTGGTTGCTCGACGACGAGGCAAAGCGTGTGGACCGTGCCTTCGAGTCCAGCTATAACATCCCATTCCCTAAGGCACCTATCGATGTTGAGGTCACTCTGACCGATAATCATCAGAAGGTCACCACACGCATGAGCCACACCATCGATCCTAAGGACATACTCATCCGTCCTATCGGCGACAACGGCATCCCATTCCACTACGTATGGAAGGGGGCGGGTGAGGACTCCAAGCCTACTGCACAGGCACCAGCCGATGAACCTCGCAATGGTAAGGGACGCAACTATGTAGCTTCGGACTACGATCCATTTGAGGGAGTCAACCTCACCGACTGTATCGACCTTGCCATAGTGGCAGAAGGCTACACCGAGGCACAGATGGGTAAGTTCTATGCCGACTGCCAGCGTGCCGTTGATGCCCTGTTTGCATGGGAGCCATTCAAGTCGCTCAAGAATCGATTCAACGTGGTAGGCGTAGCGTGCCCATCGCGCGAAGCCGGTCCATCCGTGCCTCATCGCCACACATGGAAGACCACAGCTGTCAACACTCACTACGATACCTTCTACAGCGACCGCTACCTCACTTCGCAGGACATGCATCGCATCTACGATGTGTTGAGTGGAGTGCCATTCGAACACATCATGGTGCTTGTCAACTCCGACACCTACGGTGGTGGCGGCATCTACAATCAGGTTACCTTCTCTACAAGCGATCACCCTACATTCAAGGAGGTGTTCGTGCATGAGTTCGGGCACTCGTACGGTGGACTTGCCGACGAGTACGCATACGACGATCAGGATTCGGAATGGTATCCTAACGACACCGAGCCTTGGGAACCAAACATCACCACTCTCAAGGACTTCAACTCCAAGTGGGCTGACCTCATGCCAAAGAAGACTCCTATCCCTACACCTCTCGATCCTAAGGTGCCAAACTTCAAACTCATCAGCAAGGACGATGTGAAGGCTATGGAAGCACTCAACAAATGTACCCAGGTGGTTGGTGTATTCGAAGGTGCCGGCTACCAGTCGAAAGGTTGCTACCGTCCTGCTCAGGAGTGCCGTATGAAGATCAACGAGGTGCAGGACTTCTGCCCAGTATGTGCTCGCGCCATACGCCGCATCACCGACTTCTACACAGCTAAATAAATATGTAGTTTTGGTTATATAATCCGAATTCACAATTGGTATAATTAGGACTCATAACTGATATAATCCGAATTCACAATTGACAATAATTTAACCCACAATTGAAAAAATGAATCTACGCCATATATCACTATCCTTCCTGCTTGCCCTGGCACTCACAGCCAGCGCTGCAAATGAGAAAACTACGGTCAAGCAAGTGACCGATGCCATCACTCTCACCACCGATGTCGATTACATCATCACCGACACCACACCGTTCGCCACTTCGGGCAGCGTCAATATTGAGGACACCGACCATGCTGTAGTCATCATTAAGAACATCAAACCAAGTCTTGTGATCAAGAACTGGCTCTCTCATATATATATAAAAGGTGAAAAGGCCGTCAACGGCACCAACTGCCAGGTTAAAATGTATGCTCAGGGAGCCATCATCCTGCCTTACGACAAGGACATACGCCCACTCACCTGCTACACCGAGCCTAATTACGCAGGCACCGCTTGCACCGACTACACCGAAGGTCACTCAGATGGCTTCATGAAGTCGCTCAATGATGCTACACTCAACAATCAGATACGTTCCTTCCGCCTCAAGCGCGGCTACATGGTCACCTTTGCCCTTGGAAAGAGCGGATGGGGCTACAGCCGATGCTTCATTGCCGATCAGGAAGATCTCGAGATTGCCAACATGCCTAAGAACATGGACATGCGCATATCGTCTTACCGACTCTTCAAGTGGCAGAACGCACAGAAAAAGGGACTCGCCAGCGATGGGCGCAAGGAAGCCAACCAGACGGTTAATTCATCGTGGTGTTACGATTGGGCTCAAGGCAACGATAGCAACCTGCCCGACACCGAATGGGTGCCAAACCACATTTACGAGGATTGGCCTGCACCAGCCACATGTGGAAGTGTGACCGGTTCCTGTCACATGAAGACCAACAATGAGCCGGGCAACTCCGCCGACGACCATCCACAGTCGGTCGATGTAGTGCTTGACAACTGGCAGAACCTCATGCGTACCGGCATGCGCCTCTGCTCCGAATCATCGCACGACGGCAGCATGAACCACCTCAAGGCGTTCATTGACTCCATCGATGCCCGCGGATGGCGATGCGACATCCTCGACCTCCATTGCTACTGGCCAGCTGGCACATTCAACAATCTCACATGGTACAGCGACCACTACGGCAACGGTCGCCCAATCTGGATCTCCGAGTGGGTATGGGGAGCATCGTGGAACAACAACGGTATCTTCGCTACCGACCGATCATACTCAAAGACCAACCAGCAGAAGTGCTACGAAGGCACAAAGCCAATCCTCGAGGAGCTCAACCGCAACTCGCGCGTAGAACGATATGCCTACTGGAACAGCGAGGCCGACTGTTCAAAGATCTACAAGGATGGCAAACTCTCCATCCTCGGTGAGTACTATGCCAAGATGGAGTCAGGCCTCGGCTACAATCCTGCCAACGAATTCATTCCAAAGGTAGTTACACTTGCTCCTAAGAATCTTGAAGGTTCGTACAACAAGTCGAAGGGCGAATACACACTCACATGGAACGATGCCAACGGCGACATGCTCGACTCACTCGTCATCGAGTGCAAGCGCCCTGGCTCAAGCAAGTACGAATGGCTGGGTAGCGTAGCCCTCAAGGACATGAATGGCAAGAATGGCGCACAGTACACCTTCACCGACACTCCTGCAGCCGGAGCCACTTACTATCGCATCGGAGCCTACCCTATAGGAGGCAAGACTGCCAAGTACTCGGGCGAAGTGAGCATCTCCATCAGCTCGTCCGAAGGCAATAGTTCCATCCAGTTCGGTCGCCTCAGCATCACAAACTCATCAGCTATCGCTACCGACTTCTCCGAAGCCTTCGCTACTACTCCTGCCGTGTTCATGGGCCTATACACCAACAAGAACACGCGCCTCTACCCTTCTACGCTCCTCACTGGCATAAGCAATAAAAAGTTCACCTACCAACTCATGCCTTGGACACAGCAGACCTCATCGTCCGACAAGATTGAATATGCCGAGGAACTATCCTTCCTTGCCCTTCAGGACACAACCAACTACCTGTTCGGCACCCTCGACTGCGAGGTGGGCAATGCAAAGGTAGGCATGAAGGACACCACCTACGTAACCTTCCGCCGTCCATTCCCTGAGGATGTAAAGCCTGTGGTCATCACAGAACTGCGCAACCCGTCCATCAAGACCAATGCCTTCTGCACCCGTATCTGGGATGTGACCAACGAAGGCTTTAAGATGATCAACATGTACGAGGAGGGTGTGGGAAAAACCAGTCCTATAACGCAGACCGTGTGCTACCTTGCCATCACTCCGGGACAGGGTACCCTCTATGCAGGTGATGATGTGCAGACCACCATCCTTTCTACCGACACCATTGCACGCGAGGCTCACCGCCTTGCAAACGGCATGGACTCCGTCCTCTTAACTATACGCACAGTAAGCAAAGTGAGCGGACCTCTTATGAATATCTACGTGGGCCACGGAACCGACAAGTGCTACGGCACCACCTACCGTTCGCAGTCGTTCCTCACTCCTGAGGGCGACCAGCTGTACTTCTCCGACCCATACATGTTCGGTGCTCTGCAGACCTACAACTACCATGCAGCCACCATACTGCGCCGTTCGAGCGACATACAACTTAGCGACAACGAGTCGCCTTACTACCAGTACATCACAGGTTCACGCATCAAGCGTCAGATCGACTCTTCATCCACTACCAAGGATAAGAACACCTCTGCCTATGGTGACGAGTTCGGTTGGATAGTTCTCTATCGCCACCAGGCAGACAACGAGACCATCACCACCCTCTCGCGCACCACAGCCATCATGGATCCAACCGCTATCCATGCTCCTATGGCTACCGATGCCACTCCTGCCATCTACCGCATCGATGGCACACTCGTCCCTGCTGACTCAGAACTTGTTCCTGGCATCTACATTGTCCGTGAAGGCGGCAAAGTGGTTAAGAGGATTGTGAAAAATTGAAAGGTTAGAGGTTAGAGGTTAGAGGTTAAAGGTTAGAGGTTAAAGTTAAAAGGTTAAAGTTAAAAGGTTAAATCAGTAAAAAAACTTTGAGTTCTTGGATAATAATCCTACCTTTGCGGCAGATATAACAAGCTATAATTCGTAACATCATGAAAAGATCATTTAGAACATTGATGACGGCACTCATGCTTACAGGCTTTGCCGTCACAGCCAATGCACAGTGGGGCACCCCAGAGGAGAGGCAGGAGCACGAGGAGTGGATCCGTGACCAGAAATGGCGCAAGCGCGGAATGTCAGCAACCCTCGAAGGCGGCATCAACTACGAAGGTGATGGTCCCTACGCATCAGCACTTGCCACGCTCGGCTATCGCTACTCGCCTTGGAACTTCTTCGGTGTGGGTGCAGGCTACGAAGGGCATGGCTACCACAAGCGCGTGGAAGAGTACTCCCTTCCTGTCTACATCAACTACCGCGTCAACATCATCAAGCACCGTGTCACCCCATTCTGCGACGCTAAGCTCGGCTACTCCGTGGCAGGCACCAAGGGCGCATATATCAATGGCGGTATGGGTGTTGATGTAGCCCTCAACCCACATCTTGGACTCACCGCAGGCTACAGCCTCTCCATAATCGATGAAGAGAATAACGTACCCGATGACGACTACTGGTGCGATCACGACGGTTGGCATGTGTTCATGTCTTTTAAGGTCGGACTGAGATTTTAAGACGGACTCACATTCTGAGCGTTACTCCGCGGAGCACTCTCATACAAAGCAAACAAAAACCAGACCTCACATCGAGGTCTGGTTTTCTATTTGTTTATTCACTTATACATCACTTACTTGGCAAACTTATCGAGAAGCAATGCTTCAAGAGCCTTACGGCGAGCTGGCCAGTCGGCATAGTCGGTCGACTTGATGGTTGGGAATGGCATGCGCGAAGCGTCAAACTGTGGATGGTTTGGCATCTGCGACATGATGAAGATGACTGGTTTAATCTTACCCTCAGCCACAAGACGGTCGGCTATGAGATTGGCATGACCTGTGCGGAACCAGCTCTCGTAAGTGTCGGCAGCACCCGAATAGAGCGCGCAGACCGATGGCTGTGAGAAGTCGACTCCAGGACTGACATACGACACGATGTTACCATTCACAGTAGTAGCGACCGACACCTCTCCGTGTGGTATCTGGCCCATGTGCTGAATGTTGTAAGGAGCATCTGGGAACTCGGCAATGCTGTACTTGAAACCATTGTCAGGCGAGATCCAGAGGCTGTTAGGGTCGGCTACCTGCATGCCATCTACGATGTAGCAGTAACGGTAAGTATCAGGAGCGACACCTGTGAGCGTGATCTCCCACACACCATCAGCATCCTTCTTCATGGCCTGAGGTTCCTTGACGAGTTCACCATCAAGCATCACCTGCTTGGCATTCTCTGCCTTGAAACGGAAGGTCACCTTACCATCGCCATACTCTGGCGACACGATAGGACGTGGGAAGAGGCGAGCCATCACACCGGCAGTAAACTGCTGTTCCTGACCAGTCTTGGCAAGCGCAGGCTTACCGTTCTTCATCGCTTCCTCCGATGCCTCAGGATTGAAGAGCAGGCGAAGGGTATGGTCGAGGAAGAAGCGGGCATTCATCCATGTGTGACCGAACTTGTCGTTAGTGTATTCCTTAACAGATCGGATGCCCTTCTGATCGAGAAACTCCATGTAGTCGCGAGCATTGCCGTAGAGGAAGTCGTCAGTACCTACACCAAGCCAGAAGAGGTGGATCTTGGAGTTGGTGTCGGCAGCATTGTCGTACACACCAGGGATGTCGGTACTGGTGAAGGAACTATATGAACAGAGGTATGAGAACTTGTCAAGATTGTGCAGACCGTTTGACAGTCCCTGATTGCCTCCACGTGAGAAACCACCGATGGCACGATGGTCGCGGTCGTTGATAGTGCGGTAGTGCGACTCAACGTATGGCATAAGATCGTTGACGAGGTCGTTGCTGAACACATCACCACCAAACTGTGTAGCAGGCATACCGCCCTGTGGCATGGATGGGAGCAGCTTGTAAGGGTTGCCGTAAGGGAGCACGATGATCATCTCCTTGGCTGCACCTTCGGCAAGCAGATTGTCGAGGATGTAGTTCATACGACCTACCTTATAATATACCTCCTCGGTGTCGGTAGTTCCGCTGATGAGATAGAACACTGGGTACTTCTTTTCCGCATTCTTCGGGAAGTCGTAAGTAGGTGGAGTGTAGACAAGCGCATTATTGTATGCGCCAAGGCTCTTGGAGTAGTAGTTGACGTAGCTTACCTTACCATGAGGCACGTTCTTGATGTCGTGGATCAAGGCTCCGGAAGGTGCTGGAATGTCGAGGAGGCTATTCTTGAAACCCTCGTTAGGAAACCATTGCTGGCACTGAGGGTCCATGACGCTGACCCCATCGACCACAAAGCAGTAAGGGTACATGTCAGGATCGGCAGGCCCTACGGTAGCAGTCCATACGCCATCAGCCGACTTCGTCATCGGCTTGCGTCCTGCAAACTGCACATCGACTTGAACGTCGGTTGCCTTGTCGTTCTTAAACTTGAATGTCACAGTACCATCAGCATTGAAGATGGTAGACTTGAACTCTTCGCTCTGCTGAGCAGAAGCAGATGCTGCAAACGACATAAATGCAGCAACAAATAGATTCCTGATTCTCATGTTCGTAAGCTTGTTTAATTTAAGGATTAGTATATAAGGGGATATCAACTATCAACTTTTCATCACTTAATCTTTATTTTCACTCCCTTCGACTCATTGTGAAGGTGGTCGAGAGCTGTAACGACATAGGTCTCGCCAGGCACGATGCTCGACTTTGGATACATGAATTCGGCCGAGTGCTCATCGTATCGAGGCGAGATGTACTCGATGTTCATTGCCGACTTGAGGTCGACCTTCTGACCTGGGGCGAAGCGATAGACCACATACTGCACGGCACGGTCCATCTCCTTCTTAGCCTTAGGAGCCTTCCATGTGATGCCGAACACGCCATTCTTCAGGTCGAGCTTCACGCTGCGAGGCTTGCCTGGAGCCTTGCTGTCCATGAACTTCATCTCTGGCTGAAGGGCTGGATAGTGATGGTACACCTGTTCGAGTACGGTGCGGTAGTTGCCAGGATTGTTGACCACTGCTGCTGCGTACCACTGGCACGAACCCTGTACGTTAGGGAGCGAGCGCTGCAGGTTGTACTTAGCGTACATCTGGTGCGACTGTGGATTATTCGGATCTGCCTCCTTGACTGTGCGCTCCACATCCTGTCCGATGAAGAGAGGACGCTTGTTGCAATAGTCGTTCCACCAGTGGCAGAGCACCTCATAGTCGGCAGCCTTGGTGCCGAAGTTCCAGTATATCTGTGGCAGGCAGTAGTCGATCCATCCCTTGCGCTCCCACTCCAGCACATCGGCATAGAGGTCGTCGTAGTTCTGTGTGCCCGATGTAGCACTACCCTCAGGAGTGTTGGTACCAGTCTTGCTGTTGCGGTAGATGCCGAATGGCGAGATACCGAACTTCACCCATGGCTTTGTGGCACGAACTATGTGGTAGAGGTCGCGGATGAGGAGGTTCACATTGTCGCGTCGCCAGTCGTTGATGTCCTTGAATCCACGTGGATCCCTAAGGAAATACTCCTCATCAGGCATCTGGAGCCCCTTGACTGGATATGGGTAGAAATAGTCGTCCATGTGCAGTCCATCCACATCGTAGTGCTGCAGTATGTCCTCAACCACCATGCAAGTGTACATGCGGTTGCTTTCGAGTGCAGGATTGAAGATGTAGAGGCCATCATACTCGAATATGCGCTCTGGGTGACGGATGGCAGCATGGTTGGCACCAAGCTCGGTGGTGTACTTAGTCTTGGCGCGATAAGGGTTGATCCATGCATGGCACTCCATGCCGCGCTGATGGCACTGGTCCACCATCCATGCCAGCGGATCCCATCCGTCGGCTGGCGCCTGGCCCTGGCGACCGGTCAGGTAGCGGCTCCAAGGTTCGTAGCTCGACTTGTAGAGCGCGTCACCCTCGGCACGCACCTGGAAAAGGATGGCATTGATGCCTGCCTTCTGAAGGGTGTCGAGCTGAGCCGACAGCATGGTACGCACCTGCTGCATGCTTTTGTTCAGATACTGTCCGTTCACACATTGTATCCATGCTCCGCGAAACTCACGCTTTGGTTGAGCAGAAGCTGTAATAACTGTTAGGATACAGATGATTAATGCTAATAATTGTCTGCGATTCATTATTGTATTATTGTTGTTTAATTTCATTTGTTAAGTCCTCACAACCTACATCACCGGAGTCAGCAGATTGCCGAGCCATCCGAGAAATTTCTTCCCCGTAGGATATTTCTTCCAGAAGTCACGCCCTATCTGATAGCAATGCATCTTCTCCATCTCAAACAGGTGCATGAGCTCCTGAGTCTTCTCCTTATCCATGATGAGGGCATTGATCTCAAGGTCGCATCGGAGGCTTCGTGCATCGAGATTGGACGAGCCTACCGTGCAGTAGATGTCGTCGACCACCATCATCTTCGTATGGTGGAACCCGCCCTGATAGAGGTACACCCTGGCACCACGCTTCGACAGGTTATGGCCTACGTAGTGAGTGGTATTGGGAGTCATCGGCTGGTCCGATGCCTCGGAGAGCATGATCTCCACGTCCACACCCCTATCGACCGCATCCTTGAGTGCCTGGCGCACCCTGTGGGTTGGCACGAAGTAGGGATTGATGATCTGTATGTGATGGCGGGCCGAATTGATCATCGTGACGTAAAGGTCGCGGATGGCACTACGGCGCGGCTTGCCCCCTGCACGGTTCACGATTGCCAGGCGCAGATTGTGAAAGTCCGACTCCACCCGTGGCACGTACTTTGAGTCACTCAGCAGTTCACCCGTCTCTTTGTACCACGTCTCGGCAAATATATCCTCCATACGAGCCACGGCAGGTCCCTGTATCTTCATGTGCAGATCGTGCCATGGTCCCACTTCCTTCGTTCCCGTGATGTAATAGTCGGCCACGTTCATTCCTCCTGTATAGCCTATGCGTCCATCGATGACCACGATCTTGCGGTGATCGCGCCCGAACACATGGTTCACCCATGGGAAACGGATAGGATCGAACTTCACGAGCTTGATGCCAAGGGCACAGATGGAGTCGTGCATGGCCTTGCTGATAGGCGAATTGTTCGACATGTTGCCAAAGGCATCGTACATCGCCCTTACCTCCACTCCTTCGGCAGCCTTGCGTGCCAGATGGTTGAACAGGAGGCCAGCAATGCTGTCATTGCGGAAATTGAAGTATTCCAGATGGATGAAAGTCTTTGCACGGTCTATCTCCTCAAACAGGTCCTCAAACTTATCGTGGGCAGTAGTGAAGAACTCCATCTCATTGCGGTCCGTAAACTCAAACCCCAGACGCCTCAGTTCGCGGGCAGCCACACTATCGGATGTGAGCGTGCCGGCATCGTCAGCTCCAGGCTTCTGCGCCAAGCTTGGAAGCGCATAAAGGGTGGTAATGAGCAGAAGTATTGCTATCTTATACATTCGTTTTACATCAATTTGACGCAAAGATACAACTTATTTCGATATTTTTTTTACTTTTTCCCGATTTAGTGTGATTATTCAAGTTTTTTTCCTCATATTTGCAATGTAAATGCACAATCTTTAGCATATAGAATATGCATATCAGCATAAAGCATGCAAAAAAAACTCTTTTATTGTCTAACTTATCATGAGCACCAACTACAAAGACTCGAAACATAAATGGACTTACATCTGGCTAGGACTGAAGTACTGGGTTTCGCCTCAGAAGATATACGACCTTGCACATGGCAACGTAAAGTGCCACAGGATAGACAAGCCCATCATGCATGATCTGAAGATAAAGAACATCATCCGCCACCTTCCAGAACCAGAGGGTGGATATGACGATTGACGACAAGGCAAATGATGAAACACATACATTATCCAGTATACTTGCTCGTTCTCCTTTGCATCATCGCATCATGCAACTCAGGACACCCTTCTGGCTCCACCTACAACCAGGAGGTGCCGGACGACGACTCCGCCCTGCCCTATGGAGTGACTGACACCATAGGAGGGGAAAAGGTATCGGTCGATTGTGCCATCATCCACTCCGCACTCGAGCGTATGCTTTACCAGGCAGTGCAATTGGCATCCCCAAGCATGCTCATGACCTTCAGAGCCAAGTACGATAGTCGCATTGCAGAAGCCATGGAGGGATTCGAAACGCTCTCCTCCGACGAGCAGGGCAAACTGAAAGCCACCAAGGACTCGATCGACATCATCCTGCGCCAGCAATGCCGCAAGCTCGCCGTTCCGGCAACAGGTGTGCTTCAGACACTCGAGGACTGCATACGCCAAGTGAAGAAAGCCAACAGCAAGAAGGACATGCTCATCTTTATCGGCGACTGGCGCAGCACCATCTATAGCCTTGATGAGATTCACCTGTGCATCGAGGAGGCTTCACCACAGATCGCAAAAGTCAAGCGACTCGCCAAGCAGCTCAAGGACGACATAGAGAAGAAGAAAGCCATGTACGGCATCGAATACTAAACAAAAAATACATACCATGTTTGCAAAAGACATTTACGTTGCACGACGCAACGAACTGAAACAAAAGATGGAAAGCGGACTTATCATCCTGTTCGGTAATAACGACGCTTCAACCAACTATCCAGCCAACACATACCGATTCCGCCAGGACTCTACATTCCTCTACTACTTCGGACAGAAGAGAGACGGACTGGTAGGCGTGATCGATGTGGACAATAATCGTGAGTACCTCATCGGAAACGACATCGACATCGACGACATCATCTGGATGGGCTACACACCATCCGTGGCCGACCTTGCTGCCGAAGTAGGCGTGGAGCACAGCGCACCAATGTCCGAACTGCAGAAGATAGTCAACTCTGCCAAGTCCATGGGACAGCAGATCCACTTCCTCCCACAGTATCGCCACGACATCATGATCCAGCTCAGCGACCTCGTAGGCATCCATCCACTCACCACCAAGGACAACGCAAGCGTGAAGCTCATCAAGGCCATCGTCGACATGCGTGCCATCAAGAAGCCAGAGGAGGTCGAGGAACTCAAGAAGGCAGCCGACATCGGCTACCTGATGCACACCACAGCCATGAAGGAGTGCAAGCCAGGAGTGACCGAAAAGTATGTGGCAGGCATCATCGAAGGCATCGCCATGAGCCTTGGAGAGAAATACTCATTCCAGTCCATCCTTTCCATGCACGGAGAGATACAGCATGGCTACCCATCCACACGCCCTATGGAGGCAGGACGACTCATGCTCTGCGACGCAGGTGCCGAGAGCATGGAGCACTACTGTTCCGACAACACACGCGTCACACCTATCTCAGGCAAGTTCACCATGCAGCAGCGCGGCATCTACTCAGCAGTAGAGGCAGCACACGACTGGGTGATCGAAAACTCCAAGCCAGGCATCAAGTGGTTTGACATTCACATGGGCGCATGCCGCATCATCACTGACCACCTCAAGCAGCTCGGACTCATGAAGGGCAACACCGACGATGCAGTAGCAGCAGGTGCACACGCCATGTTCATGCCTCACGGACTCGGTCACATGATGGGAATGGACGTTCACGACATGGAAGGCCTCGGACAGGTATACGTAGGATTCGACGACGAGGTACGCCCATCCACCCAGTTCGGTACCAACTGCCTCCGTTGCGGACGCCGTCTGCAGCCAGGCTTCGTGATGACCGACGAGCCAGGATGCTACTTCATCCCACACCTCATCGACCTTTGGAAGGGCCAGGGCATGCACAAGGACTTCATCAACTACGACGAGGTGGAGAAGTACCGCAACTTCGGTGGCGTACGCCTTGAGGACGACATCATCATCACCCAGACCGGATGCGAGGTCATCGGCGACAAGATCATCCCTTACCACATCGACGACGTCGAGGCATTCATCGCCCGCTAAACCATCATTCCGTAGACATATAACAAAACAACAATAACCTAATTACAAAAGAAATGAAACAAGCTATCATTCTATCGGCTCTCCTTGCGCTCGGTTCATCAGCCTTCGCCCAGGGACCAAAGGAGCCATCCAAGCCAGTATTCACAGTAGTAAAGGAAAATCCTATCACAAGCATCAAGAACCAGTCGCGTTCAGGTACATGCTGGAACTACTCCACCCTCTCATTCTTCGAGTCTGAGATCCTCAAGAAGTCAGGCAAGACCTACGACCTCTGCGAGATGTACGTATGCAACAAGAACTATATGGATCGCGCAATAAATAAGGTACGCATGCACGGCGACGCACAGTTCTCACAGGGCGGTTCAGCCTACGACGTACTCTACGTGCTGAAGAACTACGGCATCTGCCCTGAAGACGCCATGCCACTCCCAGGCACAATGTACGGCGACTCGCTCAACAACTTCAACGAGTTCTTCGCAGTCATGGAGCCATACGTTGACGCCGTTGCAAAGAGCACAGCCAAGACCATCACCCCTACATGGAAGAACGGATTCCAGGGCATCCTCGACGCCTACCTCGGCAAGTGCCCAGACGAATTCACATACGAAGGCAAGAAGTACACACCTAAGACCTTTGCTGCAAGCCTCGGTCTCGATTGGAACGACTACGTATCCATCACATCCTACACACATCACCCATTCTATGAGGAATTCCCAGTAGAGGTACAGGACAACTGGCGCATGCCAGGATCGTGGAATCTCCCTATCGACGAGATGGCACGCGTCATCGACAACGCAGTCATGCAGGGCTACACAGTAGCATGGGGCGGCGACGTATCCGAGGACGGATTCACACGCAACGGACTCGCCATCCTCTACGACACAGAAACACCACAGGGCCTTGAGGGATCCGACATGGCACGATGGCTCAAGATGTCTACAGCCGAGAAGCGCAGCAAGGTAAGCCAGCTCGGATGGGAAGCAAAGGAGAAGACACCTACACAGGAGATGCGCCAGGAAGAGTACGACAACTGGACACTCACCGACGACCACGGCATGCTCATCTACGGTATTGCAAAGGACCAGAACGGCCGCAAGTACTACATGGTAAAGAACTCATGGGGCGACTCAGGAGCTTACAACGGTATCTGGTACATGTCCGAGAACTTCATCGTAGCAAAGTGCATGGACTTCATGGTCAACAAGAATGCCATTCCAAAGGACATCGCAAAGAAGATTGGCATCAAGTAAGAAGAAGTCAAAACTTACAAGCGAAAAGTGAAAAGTTAAAAGCAATAAGGGTGTGATTATAGCATAATCGCACCCTTTTTTAGTGCAATTCCTAAAAATATGCGTCAAAAAATTTGTCAGTTTCAAAATATGTCGTACCTTTGCACTCGCTAAAGGGAAATGCCCCTGTGGCAACACTCAAAAATGGTGCGTTAGTTCAGTAGGTTAGAATACATGCCTGTCACGCATGGGGTCACGAG
>JAKSLM010000021.1 GCA_024401225.1 Bacteroidaceae bacterium
ATCAGGCAGAGGAGATCCACGCTTACATCCGTTCATGCGTTGCTGAGGTTTACGGAGCTGAGGCTGCTGCTGAGACTTCAATCCTCTACGGTGGTTCATGCAAGGCTTCTAACGCTCCTGAGCTCTTCGCTAAGCCTGACATCGACGGTGGTCTCATCGGTGGTGCTTCGCTCAAGGCTGCAGACTTCAAGGGTATCATCGACGCTTGGGGTTAATAACCGACTTATCATAACTGGGGGCTTGGGTTAAGGCCCGAGCCCCTTTCTCTATTATATAAAATAAGAAAAAGATGAAGCAACTCATCACTTTTGTTTTTTTATATGTAATATCAGTCTGTGTGTCAGCACAGTCTACGTTTACTGAGCATCTGACCAAGAAGGTTTCTGGTCAGGGTACGGTGAACGTAATGCAAAGCAAGCGTATATCTGATCTGGTAAATGGTGTTACCCAGCTGACTCCTGTGAAAGCCACAGAACCTGCTGCAAAGGTAACGGCCACTAACGATGACACCCCAACAACTGAGGTCTCACATGGCACGAAGAGGGTGAAGGCGCGCGGCTATCGTATTCAGGTATATTGGGGTGGAAACCAAAATGTTGATAGAAGCAAGGCTCAGAATGCTGGATTCAAGGTCACATCGCTCTACCCTGAACTTTCGGCCTATACAAGCTATGAGTCGCCTCATTGGCGCTGTCGTATAGGCGATTTCGCTACTCGTGAGGATGCTGCTGCCTACCTTGGCAAGATTCGTCGTGAAGCAGGCATCAGCAGTGCCATGATTGTAAGGAGTGAAATTTGGATTTGGCAATAATTATTTAATCTACATATAGTCCCTTGATACCACAAACTACTATAGATAGAATTATAGATTCTGCAAACATTGTAGATGTAGTGTCGCAATATGTCACTTTGCGCCGTGCTGGTGCAAACTTCAAGGGATTGTGCCCATTCCATGATGACAAGACGCCATCCTTCCACGTCTCGCCATCGAAGGGCATCTGCAAGTGCTTTGCTTGTGGAGAGGGAGGAAATGTCGTTCAGTTCATCATGAAGAAGGAACAGATGACGTATGTCGAGGCATTGCGTCATCTGGGCAAGCGATACGGAATTGAGGTTGAGGAACGTGAATTGAGCGACAATGAGCGAAGGCTGATTAGTGAGCGCGAATCGATGTTTGCCGTTAATGAGTGGGCAAGCAACTATTATCATAACGTGCTTCACAATCATCCAGACGGACTTGCTGTTGGACTTGCCTATTTCCGTAGCCGTGGCTTTCGCGACGATATCATAAAGAAGTTCCGTCTGGGATATGCTGTCGATAGCTGGGATGCAATGTCAAAGGAGGCATTGAAGAGCGGCTATGCAGAGAAATACCTCATCAATGATGCTGTCACAAAACTGGGTACCGGACTCAGCTTCAAGCGCGACAACGGATCGCTTATTGACAAGTTCCGTGGCCGAGTCATCTTCCCATGGTTCAATGCTGGAGGCAAGGTAGTTGCCTTCGGCGGACGTGTGCTCGATAGCCGCACCAAGGGCGTGGCACAGAAGTACATCAACTCGTCCGAATCCATCATCTATACCAAGGGCCGCGAGCTTTATGGCCTTTATCAAGCCAGAACGCAGATAACCAAAGAGGACTGCGTATACATGGTCGAGGGATATACCGATGTGCTTTCGATGCATCAATGTGGTATAGAAAATGTTGTGGCCAACTCGGGAACAGCGCTTTCGGAAGCACAGATACACCTTCTGCATCGCTTCACCGCCAACATCACGCTGCTCTACGATGGCGATGATGCCGGAGTGCATGCTGCCCTGCGAGGTACGGATATGCTGCTTGCTGATGGCATGAATGTCAAGATACTTCTGCTCCCTGATGGCGATGATCCCGATTCGTTTGCTCGCAAGCATACAGCAACCGAATTTAAGGACTACGTTGAGAAGCATCAGACCGACTTCATCATCTTCAAGACCAACCTTCTGCTCAAGGATGCAGGACACGATCCGCTCAAGAGGGCCAACCTCACTAAGGACATCGTGTACAGCATCTCTGTCATCCCTGAGGAGATAGTGCGTAACGCATATATACATGAGTGTTCTGAACTGCTCGGAGTCGAGGAGGCAGTATTGCTTCGCGAGACAATGAAGAACCGCAAGCGTGCTCTTGAGGAACTGCAACGTGCAAAGCAGCGCGAGGAAATGCGTGCCAGGGATGAAGCGATGCGCGAGGCTCAGCAACAGGCTGCAGCGGTTGGAAATCAAGGTCAGGGTAGCCAGCAGGCTTCCTCTGGCTCAGGTGTACAAACTGCACCTGCTACAGGAACGCAAGGCTCGCCTGCCATAGTAACGCAAACCTCAACAACTACTGGTACTCAAGCCTCATCAGCTACAGGAACTCAAACCTCATCAGTCGCAGGAGCGCCTACCGCTACTCCTGCTGACAATCCAACCTATGCAGGCATGTCGCCCGAAGAGATTGAAGCCTTCGAGGCGATGTATGGCGATATGCCTTCACAGGCTCCAGTGCAACAGGCACCTGCTGCAGCACCGCTGATTGAGACAGCCCTGTCGCGTGATGCAAAGCGCTTCGTGGGCATCGAGCGTATGATCATGACTCTCGTGGTACGCTATGGCAATTCAATGATAGAATTGGTCGATCAGGAGAACAACATCTTCAAGGTGCGTTTGACAGAGTATGTCAATAGCGAACTTGAGTCCGATGGCTTGCAGTTCCGTTCGCCTCTCTATGCATCGATGATGCAGTCGTGCATGGAGCACATTAAGGAGGAGTCGTTCGATGTCACCCGCTTCCTTGTCAACAATCAGGATCAGGAAATAAGTGCCGAGGCAGTCAATCTGCTAAGCGAGAAGTACCAGCTCAGCAAGCGATTTGAGGGTATGAGCGAGGAGGAGATGGCTCCGGGTTACGTGCAGCGTCTCATGCTCGACTACAAGAACCTCATCATTGAGGAGGAACTGAAGAAGTGCAAGCAGGCGCTTGCTGACCCTCAGGTATCGGCCGATCCGGCACGCTGCAACGAGATCATGCAGCGCTACATGCAGTACAATAACATTAAACGAACATTGGCAAAGGCTCTGGGCGACCGAGTCTTACAGAAATAAATGTCTCCACTTGATCAGGACATAAAATACTTGCAGGGTGTAGGACCTCATCGTGCAGAACTGCTTGAGAAGGAACTTGGCATCAAGACGCTGGGTGACCTTCTGTCCTATTATCCCTACAAATACGTGGATCGTAGCCGCATATACCGCATTAGCGACATTGATGGCAACATGCCTTACGTTCAGTTGTGCGGCCAGATTCTCAGCATGGAGTCAATAGGTGAGGGTAGGGGACGCCGCCTGGTGGCACACTTCTCCGATGGAAGTGGCATCATCGACCTCGTGTGGTTCCAGGGACTGAAGTACGTTGAGAAGTCAGTCACCTGCCGCAAGTCCTACCTGCTCTTCGGCAAGCCACAGGTCTTCAATGGCCGCCTGCAGATTGCCCATCCCGAGATTGAGGATGCACCGCAGGATGTGCGCCCTATGGCCCGCACCACGGGCTACCTGTTCGATGATGAAGGTGAGATGAACCGAACCACCGATCAGCCTTCCGCACCCTCAGCCACTCGTGCCGAGGGAGGCGACGGACTGAGCTTCCGTCCGTTCTACAACACCAGCGAAAGGATGAAGAAGGGCACTATCAACTCTGCCATGATGGCTAAGCTTACAGCCAACATGTTCAAGTTGCTGAAAGAACCTCTTCGCGAGACACTCCCCCCATACATAGTTCAGAAGCACCACCTTATCTCGTACGATGAGGCTGTGCGCAATATACATTTCCCTACCTCGGCCGACCTCTTGCGCAAGGCGCAGGCACGACTGAAGTTTGAGGAACTCTTCTACATCCAGCTCAACATCCTGCGCTATGCACGCAGCCGCCAGCTGAAGTACCGCGGACTGGTGTTTGGCACCATTGGCGACATGTTCAATGGCTTCTATCACGACCATCTGCCATTCGAACTCACAGGTGCACAGAAACGTGTCATCCGTGAGATTCGTGCCGATATGAAGTCCGGTCGCCAGATGAACCGCTTGCTTCAGGGCGATGTGGGTTCGGGCAAGACGCTCGTAGCCTTGATGTGTGCGCTCATAGCCATCGATAATGGTTGCCAGGCATGCATCATGGCGCCTACCGAGATCCTTGCTGAGCAGCATGTGGAGACCATACGCAACTTCCTGGGCGACATGCCGCTGCGCGTCGAATTGCTTACTGGCACCGTGAAGGGCAAGAAACGTACCGAGATACTGGATTCGCTCGTTTCGGGCAAGGTGAACATACTGGTTGGCACCCATGCTGTCATAGAGGATAGCGTGGTGTTCAGCCGCCTCGGACTCGTCATCATCGATGAGCAGCATCGCTTTGGTGTGGCCCAGCGAGCCAAGCTATGGATGAAAAATGAAGTGGCGCCCCATGTGCTTGTGATGACTGCTACACCGATACCGCGCACCTTGGCCATGACTCTATATGGCGATCTTGATGTGAGCGTGATCGACGAACTGCCACCGGGCCGTAAGCCTATCAAGACCGTTCATATGTTCGATGCCCATAGGCAGAACATCTACAAGCTCATGAACCACGAGCTCAGCCTTGGCAGGCAGATATACATCGTCTATCCACTCATCAAGGAGACGGAGAAGATGGATATGAAGGATCTTGAAGCAGGATATGAGGAGATCAACGCCGCCTTCCCAACCTACAAGGTGAGCAAGGTGCATGGCAAGATGAAACCTGCCGAAAAGGATAGCGAGATGCAACGCTTTGCAAGCCACGAAACGCACATCCTCGTGTCCACAACCGTGATCGAGGTGGGCGTTAATGTGCCTAATGCCTCAGTCATGATCATCGAGAATGCCGAGCGCTTCGGTCTCTCGCAGCTTCATCAGTTGCGTGGGCGTGTGGGCCGTGGAGCCGACCAGTCGTATTGCGTGCTCGTTACGAAATATCAGATTAGCGAGGAGACTCGCAAGCGTGTTCAGATCATGGTCGACTCTACCGATGGATTCGAGATCGCGGAGGCCGACCTCAAACTGCGAGGTCCGGGCGACCTTGAGGGCACGCAGCAGTCGGGTATGGCGTTCGACCTCAGGATTGCCAACCTTGCTCGCGATGGACAGATACTCACCTATGCCCGTGCAGCGGCTCAGGAGGTGATCGATGGCGACCCTGACGAGTCCAATCCTCAGAACGATGTGCTCTGGCAGCGTTTGCGCCAGCTCCGTAAGGATAATATCAATTGGGGAGCAATAAGCTAAGAGCTTACCCTCTACACTCTAAGATATATATAGAAAACAAATAATGAAACATTTACATAGTACACTCTTGCTGTGTGCGGCCATCTGCCTCCATTCGTGCATCACCGACGAGTACGATTTGCGCAAGGACATAGAGGTCGCGCTCAGCTTCACGCCCGATGGCTTCGAACTGGGAGGCACCAATAGTGCCGACATCCCCTTGAACCAGGTGATCAAGCTGGATGAAGATGGCCAACTCACCACCGACTCCCTTGGCAACTACTTGTTCTATAAGAAGAGCCACGGTATGGACACCACTACCGTCTGTATCGGACAGGGTAGCTTGTGCAATGGTACGGACGACACATTCAGCTTCACCATTCACGACAACCCTACGCTCACCCTCAGCCCAAACCGATTCGATGACGATCTGGTATCGGTCGACTTCGACTTGGCAGCCAGCCCTTCCTTCAGTCCCGATCCGCAGAGCGAGAGCATACGTGACCTCCTCTACATCAAGACGAGCATGGCCATCGATGTCGACTTCTACTTCGAGCATCTGCTTGGCTCCACCTATTCCAACGGCACCTACATCGACCGCATCATCTACGAGGTGCCTTACTTCTACGATCTTGTCGATCCATCCGAGTTGCATGAAGAGTATGTTAATGTCACCGAGGGCCATTCTCACCGCATACACATCAAGGGCGTGGACTTCACCAAACAGCCCGATAAGGCATCCGACTACGTGCATTTCGATGGTGCTACAGGAACATTTACGATGAGTGGAGAGGTGCGCGTGAAGTTTCACATTCAGAACGTTAAGGCGCGCGAATTCATTCAAGGCAAGGATGCTGTAGCCCATGTGCGTGTCATGGCAGGAACGCTTGGCACTACGGAGGTTACGGGCCGATTCAATAAGTCGGAGGATGTGGATGTTGATGACATCACATTCGACAACTTGCCTGACTTCATACGCGACGAGGAAGTCGTAATCGATATCGAAAACCCAATCATCCGACTCACACTCGACAATGAAGTGCCGGCTACGGTGTCGCTCAATGCCATCATCAACAACTACCGCAACGGCGAGGTGGCTCATCAGCTTCGCGTAGGCGACAACTACGGCACCGATCGCATTAGTTTTGCAGGTGGACGCCGCAGCAGCGTGTGGATCTCGCGCCAGCCAGTTGAGATACCCGATAGCGTGTCGAGCAATGTGGTCATTCCTAACATGATGGACCTCATACGCCAGATGCCCGAAAGCATCGGTCTGCAGGCCAAGGCAAGCACCGACTCATCCGAGGTAGTGGTTCTCTCGCTTGCCCAGGAGTACAAGGCAAAGCCCGACTACGAACTCGTTGCTCCGCTCATCATGGGACCTGACATGCGCATCGTGTACAAGAAGGATGTGACTAATCTTCACGACAAACTGAAGCACGTTGATGTTGATGCCATTGAGTTCTGCGCTCAGGTGGCCAACAATCTGCCGCTCGACCTCCGCCTCCAGATCACCCCTTACGAAGCCTCAGGCCATGTGCTCAGCGACATCGAAATCATAGTGCCCGAACACCTTCCTGCCCAGTCCGTTACGCCTATGCGATGCGTGCTCCGCAACTCGTCGTCCGAGCGCCACATCAGCCGTTTGGACCGCTTCTCCATCAAGGCCTATGCCGAGTCGGGCGAAGCACTCAAGGGACAGCCGCTCAATAAGAATCAGAATCTGCGCATGACAGATGTTAACATCACCCTCAAGACTCTCAACCAATGATGAAACGCTACATACTCATCCTCATCTCGTTGTTTGCCGTCCTGTCTGCCGTTGATGCGCAGGCACCGCTTACGGCCTATCATTCCGATTCGTTCATTCTGCGCCATAGGCTCAATCCAGCCTTCACTCCTGAGTACGATCACATCTCGCTCCCTCTGCTTGGATGCACATCGCTTAGCCTCGAGTCGTCCATGGGCATGGGTAGCCTCATCTTCGATCGCCCCGATGGCACGCTCTCGCTCTTCACCTCGTCAGGTACCATCAGCAAGGACGAACTGATGAAGAAGGTAGGAGGCGGACTCAACTTCGGTGCCGAAGCTGCAGCTACGCTCATCAGCTATGGTCGCCACGCCAGCGAGGACTGCTACCGCACGCTCGATGTCACCTTGCATGCCGTAGCTGATGCCCATGTGGACCGCAGCGTGTTCGATATGGTTAAGGATGTGCAAAATCGTTCCTACACCCTTGGCAATACAGGCCTCTCGGCCTCATCGTGGCTCGACATCTCAGTAGGCGAGACTGACCGCATCGATGAGCACTGGACCATAGGTGGACGGTTGAAAATCCTCATCGGCCTCATGAATGCCGACCTCCGCCTTAACCGCATGAACCTCAATCTTCTTAACGCTCAGGGAACTGCTCCTGCATGGACTGCCGATGGCGACGTCTCGATGGCTGTAGCTGGCTTTGATTACACCAAGGAGTACAAAACATACCAAAGCCGCCCCGGTGGCTATACCCAGGTTAAGGGCATAAGCCGAGGCGGCCTTGGCATACGTGGATTCGGTATAGGCACCGATCTTGGAGTTGCTTATAGGATGGACGACCGATGGACCTTCTCGGCCTCGCTCCTTGACCTTGGATTCATCACCTGGTACGGAAGCCGCAAGGCTGTCAGCAGCGGTTCTCACTTCGTGTTCGATGGGTTCCAGAACCTCTCAGCCGACGATGCCGATCCTAATGGGTTCAAAAACCAGTGGAACCGCCTGAAGGACGACATTGCCGACCTCATGCGCCTCGAGGAAGTGGAGAAGGCAGCCCGGACCAACATGCTCAACATGACCTTCGCTCTTGGTGCTACGTGCCAGTTGCAGCCAGTCACCCTTGGTGGACTCTTCACTACGCGTACCCACTACGGATTCAGCGACATAGAGTGGCGCCTCAGTGCCGAAGTGGCTCCATTCTCCGATTGGAACTTCGCCCTCAGTCCTGCATTCGTCATCTACGACAATCCGCGTACCCAGCGCTTCGCCCTCGGAGCAATGGTCAGCTACCATCCGGGACGTTACAATTTCTACATCGCCAGCGACAACCTCTTCTTCCGTGTCAATCGCCAGCTCATTCCTACCTCCCTCAACGGAGGCATCATGTTCGGCGCCGCGATGTATTTATAAGTCCTACTTTTCACTTATACATCATTCCCTTCATCAGTCCTTCAGCTACCTCGCTGCCGCAGAAATGGTCCACAATCATGTAGCCCAGAGCCAGCGCAGCGCCAGGCCCCTTGCCAGTCATGAAGAGGCCATCCTTCTCTACGAGGGCGCCAGTGTGGTTGGCACCTTCCAGCTGACCTTCAAAACCAGGGTAGCAAGTGCACTTTATTCCCTTCAGCAATCCTCGCTTGCCCAGAACGAAAGGAGCTGCGCAGATGGCAGCGATAGGCTTGCCGGCAGCATTCTGAGCCATGAGAGCCTTGCTCACGCCCTCGTGCTCATCGAGGTTTGATGCGCCAGGCATACCGCCCGGCAGGAAGAGCAGGTCAGCATTGCTATAGTCATTATCTGCAAACATGGAGTCGGCCATCACCTTGATGCCGTGAGCACCTACCACCATGTCCGAAGGCATGATGCTTACCATGTTAACCTCGAGTCCGGCACGGCGACATACGTCGACCACCGCAAGGGCTTCAACTTCTTCGAAACCATCAGCTAAAAAAGCGTAAATCATAGTTCTTTATCTTCAATAAAATATGTTCGACAATAGTTTTTTGAGAAAATCATGTACGTTTTTCGCAAAAAACACTTAACTTTGCCGCAAAGATATGCAAAAAATCTTACACTGCAATGAATAAGAAACTTAAATTTGCCATTTTCGGCAATATATATCAGGAAAGAAAATGCGCTGCCATCCAGAAGTTCTTCGCTATGGCGCAGGAACGCAAGGCAGAGCTCGCCATTCCCGAGACCTTCTACACCTTCCTGCGCGACAGTTTGAAAATCAATGTACCTCACTGCGAGATCATAAAGGGCGACGACTTCACCGCCGACTTCGTAGTGTGCATGGGAGGCGACGGAACGTTTCTTGACGTTGCAAGCCGTGTGGGCAACAAGGAGATTCCCATCATCGGTATCAACACCGGTCGCCTGGGCTTCCTTGCCTCCTTCTCGCCCGATCACATCGAGGAGGCCATATCCGACATCTACGACGACAACTACTGTGTAGAGTCGCGCTCCGTACTGCAGATCTCGTGTGACGAACTCGAACTCGAGGACTATCCCTTTGCCCTCAACGAGGTTGCCATCCTGAAGCACGACATCTCCTCCATGATCGGCATCCACACCAGCATCAACGACGAGTACCTCACCACCTATCAGGCCGATGGACTCATCGTTGCCACCCCAACAGGTTCCACAGCCTATTCGCTCAGCGTGGGTGGTCCTATCGTAGTGCCTCAGTCGGGCACCATAGCCCTCACACCAGTAGCCCCTCACAGTCTCAACATGCGCCCTATGGTGCTATGCGACGACTGCGAGATCACCCTCCGCGTTGAGAGCCGCAGTAGCAACTTCCTTATCTCGCTCGATGGTCGAAGCCATAGCTACCCTGACAATCTTCATCTGCGCATCCGCAAGGCGCCTTATATGGTCAAGGTGGTCACACGCCCTGGTCAGAATTTCTTCTCCACCCTGCGCCGCAAGATGATGTGGGGGGCTGATCGTAGGATGTAAGAGCCCCCTCCCTCCTTTAGGTTATAGGTTAAAGGTTAGAGTTGAGAGGTTAGAGGTTAGAGTTGAGGGCCTTCGGCACTCCTTTGGGTTGCTAAAGCACCGCTTCGCTACCGTCGTCGCAAGCCGAGCTCCTATTCCGCTCGGCGGTTAGAGTGATAGCAATATGAAACTTAATAAGACAAAATACACCACGAAGCAACTCCTTGCATGGCTGTGGAAGCATCATCGCGGATGCCGTCTGCAGGCCCTGCTCAATGCCGTGTTTGGACTTGCGCTCGTAGGTCTCTCCCTCCTTGCCGTCGATGCATCCCGCAAGGCGATGGACATCGCTGCCCACAACCTCGAGGGCAGCATCCTCACCATGGCATTCATACTGGCAGCCATCTACATAGCCGAACTGCTGGTCCACATCGCCTCCACATGGGTTGGTGCTGTGCTTGGCGTCCGTACTCAGAACAGCATGCAGCAATCCTTCTTCAGCCGCCTCCTCAAGGGCCGTTGGAGTGGGGTGGAGCGCTTCCATAGCGGCGATGTGCTCAACCGCCTCTTTGGCGATGTGGACGATATTGTTAAACTGATGACAGAAGTGCTGCCATCCACCCTCACCGTCGTGGCGCAGTTCATCGCATCGTTCGTCTACCTCTATGCCATCGACTCCGAACTTGCCATCATCATCATCGCCACCTCGCCCGTATTCATCCTCTTCTCTCGCATCTATTTCCGTAAGATGCGCCGCATAGTGCGTAAAATCAAGGATAGCAACTCCGCCATCCAGTCCGTCATTCAGGAGAGTGTACAGCACAAGATGGTCGTAAAGGTCATGGGCCGCAGCGAGCACATGGTCTCAAGCCTCGAACAGCGCCAGGGACGCCTGCGCCGCCAGATCAAGGCACGCGCCCGCTTCTCCATCTTCTCACGCTCCATGATCAACATAGGCTTCGCAGGTGCCTACCTCGTGGCATTCGTATGGGGACTCCTTCAGCTCGACCGAGGCATCATCACCGTAGGTGTACTCACCGCCTTCCTCCAGCTCGTATACCGCATCCAGCGCCCATTGCTCGACATCTCGCGCCTCCTGCCAGTATTCGTCAACTCCATGACCTCGTGCGAGCGTCTCATGGAACTTGAAGAACTGCCTCTTGAGGACGAAGTCCACCCTACCATGCTTTCAGGCAGCGTAGGTGTCCGCTTCTCCGATGTCAGTTTCCAGTATGCCAAGGAAGGGCGCATGGTCATCGACCACTTCACCCACGACTTCCGCCCGGGCACCTTCACCGCCATCCTTGGAGCCACCGGAGCCGGCAAGACCACCCTCATCCGCCTCATGCTCGCCCTCATGGAGCCAACCGCAGGTTCCGTCAGCCTCTACACCGGGGATGACAGCACGCTTCGCCCAGCATCTCCATCCATGCGCACCAATTTCTCCTACATACCACAAGGCAACACCCTCTTCTCCGGCACCATCCGCGAGAACCTTCTCTTCGGCAACCCATCGGCCACCACAGCCCAGATGAAGGAAGCCCTTCATCTTGCCATGGCCGACTTCGTCCTTGAGCGTCCCGAGGGTCTCGAAACGCGATGTGGCGAGGGAGGCGGCGGACTCTCCGAAGGTCAGGCGCAGCGCATAGCCATAGCCCGTGCCCTCCTTCATCCATGCAAGGTGCTCCTGCTCGATGAGGCCACCTCCGCTCTCGATACCGACACCGAGCGTCAGCTCCTCATCAATCTCAAGTCCCACTTCTCCGACTCCACCATCATCTTCGTCACTCACCGCCTCGCTGTGGTCGACTTCACCTCCGATGTGTTGAACATGGCAAAGTAATCATCGTAAGGGGTGCTTTTGCGTGTCTGCGTAAAAGAACGAGGTGTGGATGATTGTATAGAAAATATGAAATAAATGTAGAATTTGGGTGAAATTCATAGAAAAATATGTTTGAAATGATAGCGAGTTATGGCAAAAGTCGTAACTTTGCAGTGCATTTGGTTTTCCTCACATCCTATGGGATGAGACGGAACTAAGATGGGAACACGGTGAGAATCCGTGACATTACCCGATGCTGTAAGTCCTTTTTCAACGGCTGAGCAGTAACAAAACCACTGGATTGCCCATAATGAGTTGCTAATGATTCATGAGGCAAAATGGGAAGGTTGCTTAGCCAAGGACAAGTCAGAAGACCTGCCATCTGCATGTGAATGAGTCCACGGGATTATGGACGAATGAATTCTATACATATTATATAATAATTTATGTTCTACAAAATTATTTCTACACTACATAAAGTGGTGGGATGCATTCTGTGCATACTATTCTTTATGTGGTTTGCTTCGGGTATTGTGATGATCTATCACTCTTTCCCCCGTGCTTCACAGGAGAAGTACATGGAAAACCAATTAATTTTGAGTGCTGACCTTCCAGCGGTCGATTCGCTTCGTGCGTCATTTCCTGACACGGTAGCAATCAGTGGCTTACAAGTGGAAATGTACCTTGATAAGCCTGTGTTCGTCATGGATGGCATGGAAGGCAAGGAAAGGTACGATGCTTCGGACTGTAAGCTGATAACGGAAACCATCGATATGACTGTACGTAGCTGGTGCAGTGCTCCAGTGGAGAGTATCGATACGCTTACGGATATAGACCAGTGGATACCTTTCGGTCGCAACAGGGACGATCTGCCTGTGTACCGTTACAACTTTGCTGATTCGGACAAGCATCAGCTATACGTGTCGTCGCAGACCGGCAAGGTGCTTCAGTTCACAACTAGTGATGAACGCTTCTGGGCATGGGTAGGCGCCATTCCGCATTGGGTTTACTTCACCATGCTTCGTGCTGAGCAGGATGTGTGGATCAACTTTGTGAAATGGGCAGCAGGCATCGGATGCATCATGTGCTTGTTGGGCTTTGTGCTTGCCATCCGTATAGCCATAAAGAGAAAGGGCATCAAGAATAAGGTATTGCCTTACAAGAAGAAGTGGTTCAACTGGCACTATGTCACGGGCATGGTGTTCGGCCTCTGTGCCATCACGTTTGCCTTTAGTGGTATGATGTCCCTCATGGATATACCTGATTTTCTGAAGAAGGCACCTGTGGAGAAAACCGTTGACGATCACCATTCGAAGGAGAAGGGCAAGGATAAGGATAAGGGCAGAGGCGGACGCCGTGGCGGACCAGGACGTTTCGGTTTCGGTGGTGGCCCAGTGGATTTTGAAGCTTATGCCCTCGACTATCGCAAGGCAGTAGCTGCTTATCCTAAGGCAAAGACCATAGCATGGTGCAACCGTAAAGGCCATCCATACTACCAGCTCAATGTGGAAGGCAAGATATTCAACATCGATGCTACCGACTCGCTCGTGGCTAAGCCATTCACCATCACACAGCAGATGGTGGAGGATGAGATGGCAAAAACGTATGGCGACAGCTTGAAGTACACCATAGCCCGAATAGATGAGTTCGATGACGATTACTTCAGTTTGAAGGTTGAGGAAAACAGCCTGCCAGTATATCGTGTCATCGTGGAGGACTACATGAACACGCGCCACTACATCAACCCCGTTACCCTGCAGGAGCGACGTGTTGATGACGATAGCCGTACGCGCCATCTGCTGTATCGTGCATTGCACACGCTTGAGTTCAAGTTCCTCACCGATCGCCCATGGCTTTGGAACATAGTCATGTACACGCTTCTGATAGGAGGTACTATGTTCTCGATCACAGGTGTTGTCCTGTCGTTCAAGTGGTTATGGCGCATAGTATCACGTCCCTTCAGACGTCGCAAAAACAAGAAATAATACTTTTTTTTTCAACATAAAAACAAACATTTTTATTATGAAGAAACTATTCGTATTCAGTGCTGCATGCCTCTGCATGCTTAGTGCAAGTGCTCAGCACAAGAAGAGCCATAAGAGTATGGCCGACTCCATCTACAGCATACAGAATGTAGATGTAGTAGATTACAAAAAGGAGGCATCGCAGCAGAAGCCTGTCAGCCTCATGGGAATGGATGTAAAGCTCAAGGACCTGCCACTCTCGGTGTCACGTCTGGACAGCAAGACTCTGGAGCGCAAGCATATCCTTCAGCTTGAGGATGCTGTGAAGTTCCTTCCTGGCGTAGTGCAGAGCAGCGACCAGCTTGGAGCCTTCAAGCGCTACAGTGTACGTGGTACGACCGATGCCGTTATCTCATTCGACGGTGTACGTGATGAGCGCAGCCTTATCAACAACGTGCCATTCAGCGACCTCTCGAATGTAGAGTCGATCGAAGTGATCAAGGGTCCTTCATCAGTACTCAGTGGCCACTCCGTAATGGGTGGTGTGATCAACATCATACGCAAGAAGGCTACAGCCGAGCAGAATGCGCATGCCAGCATCAGCCTCGGTAGCTGGAACCAGAAGGAAGCAACCGTAGGATTCGGTGGCAGACTGGCTGGTCCGGTCAACTATCGTGCCAACGTGCACTATGCTAATGGTGATGGCTTCCGTGAGGTGAATGTCAACAACTTCACAGGTATGTTTGCCATCGGTTCGGAGATAACAAAGAACGGCTATCTCGATGCCAATTTCACATACAATGACGACCGCTACACTACCGACATCGGCGGTGCTCCAACCATGCCAGGCGATGTGTACTCTGTACAGTCGGGAGCTCTGTTTGCTGCCAGCGGCACACGCAATCCTCTCTTTGACTACAAGAAGTCGCTCAACGATAATGCCAACAACAAGATGAAGCGTCTGAACATGGACTTCACCCTCAACTATCGCCATAAGCTCACCGACTTCATGAACCTGCGCGAGAGCTTTGCATGGGGACATAGCAATCTCGACTACGTGGCAGTCGAAAATACCAAGTATCGTACTAGCACCAATCCTATCTACAACTATTTCTACACCAATGCAAAAGGTGTGAAGACATACGTCGATCTCGATAGCGTGCAGTCGGGTGCACCTCTCTGTTTCAACCCTGACAGCTGGAACCTGACCAACACCCTCGAACTCAATGGTAAGTTCAACACCGGACTCGTCCGTCACAACTACAATCTTGGCTGGAACTACTCGTACTTCGACTACACACAGTACAATGGCTACGGTGCTGACGACGTATGGGGACCAGGTATGGGCGAGATGGTTTCGGTAGCCGATCCTCACACCGTACGCGACTGGTGGGACAGCAAGGTGTCGGCAGCATCGATCCGCAACTACATCACAAACGGCATCTATCTCCACGACATGCTTGAGATCAACAAGCACTGGAAGGCACTCATCGGACTCCGCTACGACAACTACCGCTACCAGACAGCCACAGCTACCATAAGCGATGGCCGCCAGCATTACGACGTAGCCAACCGTACTGACTGGAAGGAGAACCGCACAGGTGCTCTTACATACAAGTTTGGTGTAGTATATCAGCCACTTACCGACCTCTCGATCTATGGATCGGCATCGTCTTACTTCAAGCCAAACACTACTACCTACAACAAGAACTACCTCTACTTCGACAGCAACTGGAAGGAGTTCAACCCAGATGCCGATGGAGGCCAGGTGTTCAAGCCAGAGCGTGGTAACCAGTTCGAACTCGGTGCACGCTATGAAGTGGCAAAGTGGTTTGACATCAATGCCAGCGTATTCTACATCCGTAAGTTCAACGTGGTTCGCACCATCGGAAACCTCGGAGTGGAGGAGGATGGAGCAGTAGTTAACAAGAGCGTTCGCGCACAGATAGGCCGTCAGGAGACAAAGGGCTTCGATTTCGACCTCACCGTACGCCCACTCCCTACCATGCAGATCGTAGGCGGTTTTGCTTACTCCGACATGCGTACCATTGCCAGCAACTTCAGCGGCATGCCTGACAACATTGCTGAGATCATGACCTACAATGAGGATGGCACCATCAACCTCCGTGCCACCAACTTCCCACGCACCACATTCTTCACATACGTTGACTACACCATCCCACGTGGTGCCCTCAAGGACCTTTCATTCCACCTCAGTGGCCAGTATACCGACAAGATGTACACAAGCATTGCCAACAACACTTACTACCCATCACGCTACCTCGTGGACCTTGGTGTGTTCTACACCATCAAGAAGCATATCACATTGGCTGTAAATGTCAACAACCTCTTCAACCACGAGTACTTTATCTCTACTACACGTATGGGTAAGCCACGCAACTTCATGTGTACTATCGCATATAAAATGTAAGTTAAAAATTAAAAGTAAACAGGTAAAAAAAAGGATGAAGCGAGTGATTACACTCATTGCCGTATTGGCAATCGCTATAAGTGTGCCGGCACGTTCCGGCATACTTGTAGCACAATTTGGCACAAGCAACGACGAAGGGCGCAAAGCATCGCTCGATGTGCTGTACACCGACCTCCAGTCGGCATTCCCCGAGTATGACATCCGTGAGGCATACACATCGCCGACCATACGTCGCATACTGGCAAAGCGTGGCGTGAACAAGGACTCCGTAACCGATGCCCTGCTCCGTATGCATCTTGATGGGATAGACACAGTTATGGTGCAACCCACCTTCCTGCTCGATGGAGTGGAGATGCAGATGCTGCGCGACGAAGTGGCAGCCGTGACATCCTTGTTCAGCAACGTGCGTATAGGAGTGCCGCTGCTCTACACCATCGATGACTTCAAGGCGCTGGCAGCCATCCTGTCAGCCGAAAGCCCTGCTCGCCGTGAGGCCATAATGTATGTAGGGCATGGCAACGAATATGCCAGCACCTCGGCCTATGCCATGCTGGGCAGCATGTTGCAGCATGCAGGCTCAAGCCATTCGTACATAGGCACCATCGAAGGGTGGCCCGATCTGCAGGCATCCGTGGCACAGCTCACGGGCAAAGGCTACCGCAAGGTAACCCTTGTTCCGCTCTTGCTTGCAGCCGGAGTGCATGCCCGCGAGGACATAGATGGAGAGTGGCGTCCAGCAGTCGAAAGCATAGGCTGTAAGGTGGAAGTGCGTCTTCAGGGACTAGGCGAACGGCAAGCCATCAGACAGATGGTGATCGACCATTTGCGACAGCTGCAGAAATCCATCTGATCCACAGTACCATTACCTATGATTCTATCAATAAAAGAAACAACAGGGCTCACTCCATTGAGTCCTGTTGTTTTTGTTAATAATTCAACTTTAGCAAGTTCGCTAATGCACTATGTTATAGATTTTGAGACAGAAAGTGTTACAAACTTGACTGCATAGGTCAGCCCCCTTGATTATCCAAGAGTCTTATCGCTTCACGCTTTCAGTGGCGACATGGAACTGGAAGTAGGTGTCAGGGAAAGGCTCGTTATTGAGTGTGAAATGCCACCATTCCGTGTCGAGAGGCTTGAAGCCGTGACGCATCATAGCCTCGCGCAGTATCATACGGTTATGGTACTGCTCCTCGTTGATTGGCTGGTAGGCACCAATCTCCTGACCCGGTTGCTTGTCAGGGTGCGAAGCCACGCCGAAGTAGTCGAAGGTGCATCCCATGTCAACCTCCTTCTCCAGCTTCATGTCGAAGAGAGTGAGGTCGACCGTCGAACCACGAGTATGACCACTGCGCTCGTCCACATATCCACCAGGGATGATCTCCGGTTTCTCCAGTTCAGGATAGAAGTACTCCTTCATGCGAGTGTCCGAGAGGTCTTTTGCCCATTTCATGAAGTAATCCACGGCACATTGAGGACGGTAAGCATCAAATATCTTCAGGCGGTAGCCCTGCTTCCTCACGTCATCACTCACGGCACGCAACGAGTCAGCCGCCTCACGAGTCAGCAAAGCTACAGGTTCATCATATCCCGGGATGCGATCGCCGATGAAGTTGTATGTACTGAAGTAACGGATCTCCAGTATTGCATCAGGCACCACATCGGTGACCAGTGCAAACTGCGAGCTGTCATACTCAGGTTCAATGCCATGTTCTTCCTTCCTACATGCTGTCATAGCTACCACTGCCAGCAGTAGCACAACCCAATTAACGTAAGTTTTCTGCATATTGTATTATAAGTTTAAATTATTATTTCGCATCAGCAATGGACAGGTGCATGACTCAAATGTATTTTTTATTGAGTGTATCATTGTCCTGTCCCGTATGGGCCATTCTTAAAGGTTGGTACAAAGGTAATACATCTATATGAGAAAAACAATTCTTACATGAAGAAAGTTGCATATAGTCTCTTAATTCATCAGAATCCCCCAATTTTTTCTTCATACTTATTACTGTCGAGCAGAATGGGAGCTCGGCTTGCGACGACGGTAGTGCAGCGGTGCTTTAGCAACCCAAAAGGAGTGCCGAAAGCCTCTCTTTCTCCCCGCATGGCGCTCCCCTCGTTCCGGCAGTTTATGTGGAAAGAATAAAAAAATAGAGGAAGTGTTTGGTGGTATGGTGGGAATGTCGTATTTTTGCATCCAAATACAAGAAACAAAAATGGACCAGACAAAGGTGGTTACAGAATTATCAACTGGCCAAAGCTTGAATAGATCACATTAAATTACCCAACTTAGTGAAACTCCACCATTACATATCATCCATCATCATTCATGCATCAGTTATGCTGCTGGTGCTTCTGCTTGCGTCGTCGTGCGGGCGTAAGGAGGCTGACGAACTGTTCGTGCGTGTAGAGGCAGTGATGGACGAGCATCCTGACTCCGCACTCGCCATGCTCGATAGCGTGGCATACATGACCGATGGCTACTCACGTTCGCAGCGCATGCGCTACCATCTGCTTCATGCCAAGGCGCAGAACAAGGCATACGTCGACTTCACCTCCGACAGCATCATGAAGGAGGTCGTGGCGTACTACGATGCCCACGGCACAGCCAACGAACAGGTGGAGGCGCACTACCTGCTGGGATGCGTGTACCGCGATCTCAAGGAGTCGCCTATGGCACTCCAATGCTATCTCGATGCCACCGAGAAGGCTGACACCCTGAGCGCTGATTGCGACTACGGCATGCTGATGAGGGTATGGGGGCAGATAGCAAATGAGTTTGACCGACAGGCCATGCCATATAAAGAACTGGAGGCTTTGGAAGAATTTAGAAAATATGCGAAGTTATGCGATGATACCCTGAACTATATTGTAGGCATAGAGAGAAAGATGCGTGCTTTTGTTCTAATTGAAGATACTTTGAATGCCTTGAAATGCATAAATACTGCTTATAAATTGTATATGGAAATCGGTAACAAAAGATATGCAGCATTTTCAACAGCTCCAATGAGTAAACTGTATTTATCAAGGGGCGAAATCGATAAGGCAAATAGGCTTCTCAGTATTTATGAATGTGAATCTGGCAGGTTTGATAGCGAGAACAACATCGCAAAAGGTTTTGAGAACTACTATGGTACAAAAGCTTTATACTATGAAAAAATAAATATGGTTGATTCTGCAGCTTTTTATTATCGGAAACTAAGGTCTTCCGGGTATGAATATGAGGCCTGCTTAGGTTTGTTTGGTTTATTTTCAAAAACATGTCAAATAGACTCAATAATCGCATATGCACAATTATATCGTGATGCACTAGGCTTAACATTCACCTCCCTCCACACCCAAGCCATGTTCAATGCAGAGGGAATGTTCAACTATTCCCGCAACCAGCGCATAGCAGCGGAGAAGGAAAAGGAAGCATACCGCAACCGCACCATGCTGATTCTGTTTATTCTTTTCTTCATGCTTTGTGGCCTCTTTTTATTCCGATGGCACCATCGATACAGAAAGCAGAAGAAGGAAGAGCTTGCCAAGCTCATGAATGACATGTGTGCCGCAGAGCAGCAATATGAGAAGTTGGAGTCAGAACAGCAATATATACTTACCAATCTTACCCATTTGCTTGACATCAAGAATAAGGAAATGGAGGAACTGAAGGCACACCGTCAAACCCTTGCGAACGAATACTCCGAGATCCCGTTAGCAGAAAAGGTGGAATTACTGCAGGATAGTGATGCCGTAGCCCTCATGCACAAATACACCAAGCCGCATAACAATAAATTCCTTCAACCAAAGGACTCCGATTGGCACCAACTGACGAAAGCTACCAAGCAATGCCTGCCTATGCTTTTCGACTTGCTGATGAAGGATAGCAAGCTCTCCGAATTGGAGATGCGTACAGCCCTTCTTACATATTTAGGCTTTACTCCAGCAGACATGAAATTGCTCCTGAATATCAGTCCGCAGCATTTGACGAACACAAAACGCATTGTCAACAACAAACTGTTTTGTGTCCCAGATGCAAAATCGCTGTACGAAAATATGAAGGAAAGGCTTGAACGGGTCAGCAATAATACACACGACGTAAATCGTTGAAATCACGTACGTTGTCGTTCGAAATGTTTATTTTTTGTTTAAAGTTTGTTTAAAAATAAAGAGCGTGTTTTTGCTTGTTTTTTGTAAAAGTTTTTAACTTTGCGCCACATTTCAACTAAAAAAAACGCAAGGCCACTTGTAGAAGACAAGATTGAATACACTTACTCCACACCGCCTATCAGAGAGATTGGTATGAATTGGGGATGGGGATCTGATCATTATAATCCCAATGAATGGTTTGCTTTGACCGGAAATTGGATAACACGTGTAAACAATATATATCGCAATTGGAATATTAGCCGACGCATGATTCACAATTTTCAAGTTATAAACAATTAATTAAATATTTATGAAAAAACCATTATTTTCTATCATCGCTATGGCAATGCTATGCATTATGTCATGCAGCAAGGATGAGGTGGAGTCGGAAATCGTTGCCACCTACCGTTTTAATATTGAGAATAACGTTGTGGATACGAGGGCACTCGTCAATCCTGACCAGACAGTTGAATGGGAGGAAGGTGACGAGATACAGTTAGTCATAAGGTTGTTCGACAACGAGTCGGACAAACGAATAACGCTGGAAGGTGGCAATGTCAAGGCATGGGAACAGGAGAAGAGATGCAAGTTGGTTTACTCGGGCTCTGAATGGAAGATATTCGAAAAAATGATGGAGATTGACTATACGGCTCCTATAGAGGTGCTACATGAGCAGATTTTGAGCGAATACAAGGAAGTTGATGCCATCGAGTTGCGTTCAAACCCTCTAAATGGCTATGTGGATTTCTGGTATGTCTATTATTATTCTGATAGAGTAGAACCAGAGGCTATGGGGCCAGGTGGATTCATGAAAATAGATTTCAAGGAAGGACTACAGACCATTTCAATACCAGTTCCTGAAAATCTAAAATAGCCCGAATAAAATGTATCTTTGTCATATCTATTGCCAACATAGGCATTAGTGTGACGCTTAAGTAAGTCATCTTTCTCTCCCAACTAAATTTTGCCAAAGATTTTAACATGGAGATTGATGCGATGAACGTCCATGCTGTGTATTTCAATCACTTGAAATATAAATTGGCGTGGATGTTCTTTGCTTTTCCTTGCCAGGCGCTTCCGACCGCATTTTTTTGTAAGGAGGTTGGTTTAAGATTTTTTCTTCATTATAATCTATAACTATTTTGAGATAGAAGGTGTGCTAACTTGACAGCCTACAACAGTTCCCGTTAGTTCCCGCCAGTTCCCGCAAAAGTTCTTTTTAGTTCTTTTTAGTTCCCGTTAGTTCCCGGCATGCTCCTCGACATGATTTTTTCTTGTCGGAGAGCATTATTATTCTTATCTTTGCGCACCTTTCGCGATGGGAACAAAAATTAACAACCACCGGGATGACGCATCGGGGGACGCCCCGACCGTACGCCTGGAAAAAGCAAAACAAAAAAACAATAAGAGACATGAAACAGAATATCACGTGTTCGGAACTTGAGAACCACCTTTACCATCTACGTGCCATAGTGCGGGCAGATGCTGATGTCGCTGAGGATACTGACCGACCTTTGGGAGTGACAAGGGATGTGGCACGAGGCATACTTGAACGCCTTGAAAAAGAGGGAGTTATAACTATTTGTCGTAGCAATTGCGGCTTGACACACTATTTGACACAGTGTTCGATACTGACAATCAACGCCTTACATGATGGCTTGACACAGCAATTGACACAAGACATAGAAGGTATACAGAAGAAGGTTAATTTAAAGAAAAAATATAATAAAAAATAAAGTTCTGAAAAAGTTCTCTCTATTCCTTCCTCAGGTAAACAGGTCATAGCACCCGCGAAGCGCTTCACGCCGCCCACAGCCGAGGATGTGCAGCAGTATCTCGACAGCAACGGCATTGTGGCGCGATGCTGGGCATTGATTATTGTCCATGCTATAAAAAAGCAAACTCCTTGCAAGGAGTTGACTGTTTCCTTGCAAGGAGTTGCTTGATTCCTTGCAAGGAGTTGCTTGATTCCTTGCAAGGGAATTTTTAGGTAAGAAGTAAGGCTGCTCCCCCTCTATGTGGAGCGCCATGCGGGGTGAGGGGGGGCTATTTTAACTTGGTGATCCAGGTGGTGATGAGGTCGAGCACTTCGGGCGAGATGGTCTCTTCGATCTGTCGGTACTCGGTGAGTTGGCCTGTGGTGCAGTGCTGGAAGAGATGGTTGAGGTTGGAGAGGGCTCTGACTTCGTGCTTGGCATTGGTGATGCCTTTGTCGATGGCGTCGAGGTTGGCCTGATGGTCTACCTGAGTGTCGAGTGTGCCGTTGAGGGCGAGGACTGGGCACTTGATGCTGGAGAGCGATGGGCGTACGTCGACGGTGATTAAGTGACGGATGTAGGGGGTGGATAGCTGTTTGGCTGCCTGGGAGATGATCATACGTTCCTGAGGGTCAAGGACTGTGTTGCCTACGAACTGTTCGATGGACTGGCCTGCTGCCAGCTGGTCGAAGATGGTGCTGAGGATGTTGGTGAACTGTTCTGTCTGGGCGTCGGTCAATCCGTTGGCTTTCAGAGACTGTGCGTTCTGCATGATGAGGGTTTCCTTGCCGGAGATGGCCATGCCTGCCAGCGAGACGATGAAGTCGGTCTTACCTTCGCTTGCGAGCATGAGGGCTATGGTGCCGCCCTCGCTATGGCCTACGACGCCTACGGTCTTGAAGCGACTGCGAAGGTAGTCGATGCCTGCTGCTGCGTCGTGCTTGAAGTCGGCTGTGGTGAGGTCGGAGAATATGACTGACGGATCGTTGTAGCCGCGGTCGTCGTAGCGCAATGATGCTATGCCTTGTCGGGCCAGGGCATCGGCTATGACGGCAAAGGGTTTGTGCTCAAAGAGCTCCTCGTCGCGGTTTTGCTGACCTGATCCGGTGACTAGGAGGACGACGGGCGTGGCTTTGCTGTAGGATGGGGGTAGGGTAAGTGTGCCGTTCATGGTGGTGGCGCCGCTGGTGAAGGTCACTTCCTCGGTGGTGTAAGGGTAGGGCGGAACGGGTGTCTGAGGACGGTTGAGCTTTGGTACGCCTGGCTTGAGTGTGAGGGGGAAGGACATGCCGCCCTGGGTGAAGGTACCGGTGATGGATCGCATGACCATGATGCCTTCGAAGGTGGCTGCGATGACCGGTATGCTGACTTTGATTTTGCCTTCAGGGGTGTAGCTTTTCTCGGCTTTGATGCCTGTGGCTCCCTGGGATGGGGAGTCCATGGTGCAGCCTTCGGGATCGAAGTGGAACACGAGTGGGAGCTTGGTGCCCTGAATGTCGAGTTCGCCCGACCAGGCACCTTCCTGGGCATGAATGCTGATGGTGATCAGCAGGGCGAGGAGGAGGAATGGGAAACGCATTTTAGAGTTAAGAATTATGAATTAAGAATTAAGTTATCGCGAAGCGCTTGGAGCGTAGCGGAAAGAATTTTAATTTATACGCCTTCGGCGGACGAAGAAAAAACAAATAAAAATATGAAAAAACATTGAAAATATGTTCTTCTTGTTCTATGACTATTACGAAAGAATTGTTTTTATTATTTTCCTGTGTTTTTATTTGTTTTTCTTTCGTCCGCTTTGGCAAAGCCAATCTAGCGTAAAAACTATTGATTTATGATTTATGAGGTTTTCACTATGCCTCGGTAGAGGTTGCAGCCGATGAAGTTGCCGATGACTATGGCGATGTAGAAGATGAGGATGTCGCCAAGGTTCTGGAGGAGGTAGTCGACAGGTACTGTGAGGTAGTAGAAGACGTCGGCTACGCAGTGGGGGAAGCCGCAGGTGATGAATAGTGGCACTCCGAAGAGGAGGGGCCAGTTGTTGCCCTGGCGGGCGAAGGTGACGGCTGTGGTCATGATCATGCCGCATCCGATGGCAAGCAGTCCGCCGCAGATGGGACCAAGACGCAGACGCCCCTCAAGGATGCCCTGGGCGGTGTCCTGCAGCGGCATGGATGAGCAACGTGCCAGAAGGGCTACGGCAAGGCAACCTACGATGTTGGAGATGAGGATGAGGGCGAGGGTGCCCAGTTCGCCTCTCTTGATGAATCCTGCTGTGCCGGTGTAGAGCTTGAGTTTGTAGCCTACTACGGTGAGGAGTCCGAATGCGAAGAGGACGGCGCCAGCAAGGCTTTTCTCTGCAAGGTAGCCGAAGCCTGCGATGCCGATGCAGATGCCTGCATATATGCCTGAACGAATAGTGGAGAGCATTGTGGTTAATTAAGAATTATGAATTATGAATTAAGAATTGCATCCGAAGAGGAAGAAGATTGTTTATCCCGAATTAGAGAATTTTCGGCGTTAGCCAATTAGAGAAACTTGTGACATTTTGAATTCCTTTGAATTGCGCTCAGCGCTTTGAATTCCATCCGGATGGTTGAGTCCTCGCAAGGACTCTCTCAAATTCCTAAAAATCCTAGCACATGTTTGGGACCAGAAGATTCTCAAATTGGCTAACGCCGAGCTGAAAGGTTCGATAATTCGGGATAAAACAATCTTGGTCTTTTTTGGAGGTACAATTGTTTTATTAGGGGCGTTAAAGCATTTTGAGGCCAAGCTTGATGACCTTTTCGACAGGGGCATTAGGATCGTCCTTGAGGATGGCACGTACGACCTTGGTGGCTGGTGCTGGTGGGTAGCCGAGCATCTTGAGGGCTTCGATGGCCTCGTCGTGCACTTCCTTGTTGTAGGCTGTGGCTGCGGCTGGCGATCCTGCTGCTGGTGCCTGTGCGGTGATGTCGAGGCTGCCGACCTTGTCCTTGAGTTCGACGATGATCTTCTCGGCTGTCTTCTTGCCCAGTCCCTTGACTGTGGTGAGGAGCTTGGCGTTCTCGTTGATGATGATGTCGCAGAGCTCGGCTGGGGTGAAGGAGGAGAGGATGGTGCGGGCTGTGTTGCCGCCCACTCCGCTGACCTGCAGGAGGGCAAGGAAGAGGGTGCGCTCGTCCTTGGTGGCAAATCCGAAGAGCACCCATGCGTCCTCACGAATGGATTCGTAGACGAAGAGGCGTGCTTCGTTTTTGTTTTGCAGATAGGTATATGTGTTGAGCGAAATGTGGAGCAGATAGCCCACTCCGTGACACTCGATGGTGGCGGTGGTAGGTGTCAGTTCATCTACAATGCCGCGAACGTATTCAATCATTGTGTGGAATTTGAATTTAATAATTTTGTTGCAAAGATATGCTTTTTTTGCTTTTTTCTATTATTTTTCGGGAAAAGTGTTCGGCGTTTGAATAATTTTCTTTATTTTTGCAATCAAAATAACGAAAAATATATAAGTAGGTGTAAAATGGAATTGATACAAGGCAAGATATCACAAATCATCGGTCCGGTGGTCGATGTACACTTCCCTGCAGAGAAAATGCCTCGCATTCACGATGCCGTAACCATAGTCAGAGACGATGGCAGACGACTCATTGCGGAGGTGCAGCAGCATTTGGGCGAGAATACCGTGCGATGCGTGGCTATGGAGTCGACCGACGGCCTGCGCCGTGGCATGGATGTGACTGCCATGGGACAGCCTATCACGATGCCTGTCGGCGACCAGGTGAAGGGACGACTGATGAACGTAAGCGGTGATCCGATAGATGGCATGGAGGAGATGGACCGCGAGGGTGCGTTGCCTATACACCGTGAGGCTCCACATTTTGACGAGCTGACTCCTGCACAGGAGGTGCTCTACACGGGCATCAAGGTGATCGACCTCATCGAGCCATATGCCAAGGGTGGTAAGATAGGCCTCTTCGGCGGTGCGGGAGTAGGCAAGACGGTGCTGATACAGGAGCTCATCAACAATGTGGCAAAGAGGGGTAACGGATTCTCGGTGTTCACAGGTGTGGGCGAACGTACTCGTGAGGGTAACGACCTGCTGCGAGAGATGATAGAGTCGGGCGTGATCCGATACGGAGAAAAGTTTAAGGAAGCAATGGACGAGGGCCGATGGGACCTCTCGCTTATAGATAAGGAAGAACTGAAGAAGTCGCAGGTGTCGCTGGTGTTCGGACAGATGAACGAGCCTCCGGGTGCACGATCGTCGGTGGCACTTTCAGGCTTGACTGTAGCTGAGAGTTTCCGCGATGCCGGTAAGGCTACGGGCGAGAAGCGCGATATCCTTCTCTTCATCGATAACATATTCCGTTTCACCCAGGCTGGATCGGAGGTGTCGGCCCTGCTCGGTCGTATGCCTTCGGCAGTAGGTTATCAGCCTACGCTTGCCTCGGAGATGGGTAAGATGCAGGAGCGCATCACATCGACAAAGGACGGTTCAATCACTTCGGTACAGGCTGTCTATGTGCCAGCCGACGACTTGACTGACCCTGCTCCTGCCACTACATTCTCGCACCTTGATGCCACAACGGTGCTCAACCGTAAGATTGCCGAGCTCGGTATCTACCCTGCGGTTGACCCACTTGACTCAACATCCCGCATCCTCGACCCTAACGTGGTAGGTGAGGAGCACTACAATACTGCACAGCGAGTAAAGCAAATACTCCAACGCCAGAAGGAACTGCAGGACATCATCGCCATACTCGGTATGGAAGAGCTCTCGGACGAGGATAAGCTCACCGTGAGCCGTGCCCGCCGTGTACAGCGATTCCTCAGCCAGCCATTTGCCGTGGCTCAGCAGTTTACCGGTGTGCCAGGCGTGATGGTAAGCATCGAGGATACTATCAAGGGCTTCAAGATGATTCTCGATGGCGAGTGTGATGACCTCCCAGAGCAGGCATTCCTCAATGTGGGAACGATCGAAGAGGCGTATGAAAAGGCTAAGAAGTTGAAGGAACAGGCTGGATAAAAGCAGCCCCCTCTGAGTCCCCCATAAGGGGAGGACTTGTAGATACTTAGATAAAGAGAGATTGGAAAAATGAAACTAAAAATAGTAACTCCAACAGGCGTAAAGTACGAAGGCGAGGTGAGTAGGGTACAGTTTCCTGCTGCTACCGGTCTTGCCGAGATTCTATCGGGCCACGATAAGATGATAGCTGCTGTACGTACCGGCAGAATCATTACCGATGTGCAGGAATTTGACTGCAACGGTGGTGTGCTGAAGGTGGAGAATGACAATATAACGGTGGTGTGCGAATGAAGATAAAGTTCAATCTCATGATGGCAGCCAGCCTCATCTGCCTGCTGGGCATAGCGCTGGGATTCGCCTGCAAGATATGGTATCCAGAGTTGTGGACTGATGGATACATCGTAGTCATCGTATTCTTCTACATCGTGGAGATGATGGTGGCAATGCTTATGTCGAAGTATGAGGGCAAGATGTCGCAGAACACCCTTGAGGGCAAGACATTCATGAAGAAGTTCATGATGATGAAGATGGGCAAGATGATCTCCACGCTGGTGATGGTGGGAGTGTATATCGTCATGATGAAGAACAGCCCAAGCGGCCATCCAAAGGAATTTGCCGTGTGTGCGGTGTTCTTCTATCTGCTCAACCTTGCCGTAGAGACGTATATCGTAAACAAACAGATAAAGAGCGAACAGGCATGAAACGATACCTATACATCATAGTGGCATTGTTGACGCTGTCGGTGCCGGCATGTGCAAAGGTGGATGTGAAGGAGATAATCTTCGATCATCTGCAGGACTCGTACGAGTGGCACATAGCGGGCGACGTAGCCCTGCCTCTGCCTTGCATCGTGTATGATGGGGAGAAGGGGCTCGACGTGTTTCTCTCGGACAAGCTCGAGGGAGGCGAGGTGTATAACGGCTACCACATAGACGAAGAGAGCGGAAAGATAGTGAACGAGGCGGGTGTGCGCCCTGTGGACCTGTCGATCACGAAGAATGTGATGGAGATATTCATCGTGTGCTTCATCGTCTGCTTTGTCATCCTGTATGTGGCCAACTGGTACAAGAAGAACGGGTACAAGAAGGCACCGGGCGGATTCGTGGCTATGATGGAGGTGCTCATCAACTTCCTCGACAAGGATGTGGTGGAGGCCAGCGTGGGACATGAGTACAAGCGCTTCTCGCCTTACCTCATCACGGTGTTCCTCTTCATCCTGACTTGTAACCTCGTGGGCCTGGTACCGATATTCCCGGGTGGTGCAAACCTGACAGGCAACATAGCGGTGGCTCTGACTCTTGCAGTTACGGCATGGGTGGCGACCAACTTCTTCGCTCCGCGATCGTATTTCAAGGAGATATTCTGGCCAGAGGTTCCGATGTTTCTGAAGGCACCGGTTCCGCTCATGCCTACCATCGAGTTTATCGGTGTGTTTACGAAGCCATTCTCGCTCACGGTGCGTCTGTTTGCCAACATCATGGCGGGACACATCATCATACTCTCGCTCACATCCATCATCTTCATCACATGGGAGGTGGGACCAGCCATCGGGGCTCCGATGACGCTGGTGAGCGTAGCGTTCTGCATCTTCATGAACTGCCTCGAACTGCTCGTGGCGTTCCTGCAGGCATATGTGTTCACTATCCTTACAGCCAACTATATCGGATTGGCTCATGCGCATTGAAAGACCCCTCCCGGCCTCCCCTGTGAGGGGAGGTTAGAGTTGAGAGGTTAGAGTTGAGAGGTTAGAGTATAAAGAAAATAAGATAATAATAACCATTAAAATAACGAAAAATATGATTCTTCTTGAAGCAGCAGCAGGCGCAGGCCTTGCAAAGTTTGGTGCAGCTATAGGTGCTGCCCTCGCAGTAATTGGTGGTGCATACGGCATCGGTACAATCGGTAAGGCTACCGTGGAGAGCATTGCTCGCCAGCCATCGGCAGCAGGCGACATCCGTAGTTCACTCATCCTTGCAGCAGCGCTCGTAGAGAGTATCTCGCTCTTTGCCATCATCGTATGTCTGCTTTCACTCTTCTTCTAAGGGATAGACTATGAATCTTCTAACACCAGACATAGGACTCGTCTTCTGGATGCTTCTGTGCTTTGTCATCGTGTTCACGATACTGGCAAAGTTCGGACTGCCGGTGATACTCTCATCCATCAGCAAGCGCAAGCAGTTTATCGAGCAATCGCTCGTGGCAGCCGAGCAGGCTAATGAGAAGCTGGCAGGCATAGAGGAGGAGGGAAAACGTATCCTTGCCGATGCACACTCGCAGCAGCAGGATATCATAGCTGGTGCCATGGCTGAACGACAGCAGATCGTGAACACCGCAGAGGCGCAGGCCGCTGAAAGTGCACACCGGATTGCTGAGGAATCGGCTCGTAACATTCAGGTCGCAAAGGAGAATGCCCTTCGTGAGGTAAAGAACGAGGTGGCAAGCCTCGCACTCGACATTGCAGAGAAGGTGCTCCGTGAGAAGATGACGGACGACAAGGCTCAGCAGGAGGCGATCGCAAAAATGCTGGATAATATTTAATTAGGTTTGTAAGTTTTTTAAGGTTTATAGTTTTTTATGTTCTAAAGGGTCTTTGATTGTTTACTGCATAAAACTAAAAAACTTAAAAACTCAAGAACTCAAAAACTTAAACTATGAACGGAAGTATAGCTACAAGATATGCTCGTGCCCTCTTCATGGAGGCTCAGGCTCAGTTTGTGGATAATATAGTCTACGACCATCTTGGCATGCTTTATTCCAGCATGAAGGCGGCACCTGACTTGCAGTATGCGCTTGCCAATCCGCGAGTGAGCATGGATGTCAAGTACAGGCTGCTTGTCACAGCATCGGGCATCAATGCCGGGGCTTGGGCCAAGGAAGGCGTGGCACCGGTGGCACAGAGCTACGACCATACGCTCTACACGAGGTTTCTCCAGCTCGTACTCGAGCATCATAGGGAGCAACATCTCCGCATGATGATACTTGTGTATAGCGACCTCTATCGCGAGCACCACAAGATAGACCGCGTGATATTCGAGACAGCCGTGCCGGCATCGGCCGAGAACATCGAGAAGGTGAAGGCGCGTGTGTCGGCAAAGACCGGTCGAGAGGTGGAATGTGTCACTCATGTGCGTCCCGAACTCATCGGAGGGTTCCGTCTCCGCATTGGTGATGTACGATACGATTACAGTTATGCTACCAGGCTGGAAAAGATAAAACAGAGATTAAAGACCCACCCCTGACCCCTCCCTAAATGGAGGGTAATGGTTACTGGGACAAGCTTGGGTATCTAAGTTCAAAAATTAAACTCTATACATAAACAATTAAAGCCCTTTCATCCCAAGGGACATACTGCCTTTATGTCAGTATCTACTCCCCTCCATTTAGGGAGGGGTAGGGGGTGGGTCTTTATTATGGAACAAATAAAAGTAAGTGAAGTAACAGCCATGCTCCGCCAGCAGCTTGCCGACATCGAGAACGATGAACGCATCGGTGCTGAGGCTGAGGTAGGAACCGTGCTTACCGTGTCGGATGGTGTGGTTCGTATCTACGGTCTGCGCAATGCTGAAGCGGGCGAACTCCTCGAGTTTGACAATGGCATGCAAGCCATCGTGATGAACCTTGAGGAGGATAATGTTGGTGCTGTGCTTCTCGGTCCTACAGATAATATCGAAGAGGGTGATGCGGTGAAGCGTACAGAACGTATCGCATCAATCCCTGTCTGCGAACAGATGATAGGTCGTGTGGTCAACACACTCGGACAGCCAATAGATGGTGAAGGCGAAATATGTGGTGAGGCATGTCAGATGCCACTGGAACGCAAGGCTCCGGGAGTGATCTACCGTCAGCCTGTGAATGAACCTCTGCAGACTGGTCTCAAGGCGGTGGATGCCATGATACCTATTGGACGAGGCCAGCGTGAGCTCATCATCGGCGACCGCCAGACGGGCAAGACTGCCATAGCCATCGATACCATCATCAATCAGCGTGCCAACTATGAGGCAGGCAACCCTGTATATTGCATTTATGTGGCAGTTGGTCAGAAGGGTTCGACCGTGGCAACCATTGTGAACACCCTGAAGCAGAAGGGAGCCATGGACTACACCATCGTGGTGAGCGCTACGGCATCCGATCCTGCTGCCATGCAGTACTTCGCACCGTTTGCCGGTGCTGCGATAGGTGAGTACTTCCGCGACACAGGCCGCCATGCATTGGTGGTGTACGATGACCTTTCGAAGCAGGCAGTAGCCTACCGTGAGGTGTCGCTCATCCTCAAGCGCCCATCAGGACGCGAGGCATATCCGGGCGATGTGTTCTACCTCCATTCACGTTTGCTGGAGCGTGCAGCCAAGATCATCAGTCAGCAGGAAGTGGCTGAGAGAATGAACGACCTTCCTGACTCGCTCAAGGGCAAGGTGAAGGGAGGCGGTTCGCTTACTGCGCTGCCTATCATCGAGACTCAGGCAGGCGACGTGTCGGCTTACATCCCTACGAACGTGATTTCCATCACGGACGGACAGATATTCCTTGAGACCAACCTCTTCAACCAGGGCGTTCGACCTGCCATCAACGTAGGTATCTCCGTGAGCCGTGTGGGCGGTAATGCTCAGCTCAAGTCGATGAAGAAGGTGGCAGGTACGCTGAAGATCGACCAGGCGCAGTATCGCGAGCTGGAGTCGTTCTCCAAGTTCGGTGGCGATATGGACCCTGTGACCGCATTCACTATCGACAAGGGACGCAAGAACTCGCAGCTCCTCATACAGAAACAGTACTCTCCAATGCCTGTAGGCGAACAGATTGCGATACTGTACTGCGGTACGCACGGTTTGCTTCGTGACATTCCGGTAGAGAAGGCACGCGACTTCGAGGATGCATTCCTTGCCCTGATCCGCACCACCCATCAGGACGATGTGCTCACTCCGCTGTCGCAAGGAAAGATAGATGACACCATCACAAGGATAATAGAAGAAACTGCAGCTAACATCAAGTTGTAATGAGTTCACTGAAAGAAATAAAAGGCCGCATAGCCTCCGTACAGAGTACGCAGAAGATCACCAGCGCCATGCGAATGGTGGCGAGTGCCAAGTTGCACCGCACCCAGCAGATGACGCAGACCTTCGTAGAGTACATCAACGAGATGCAGGACATCATCAGTTCGCTGGGAGGCATAGGCAAGGCTGAAGCAAGGAAGGATGCGGCTCGTGTGGTCCTCGTTCCGGTGTCGTCCGGTTCCGGTCTTTGCGGTGCATTCAATTCCAACATAGCCAAGGCTGCGAAGGCCGCGATAGAGGACTACAAGGCTCAGGGTGCAGAGGTGCAGGTGATACCTATCGGCAAGAAGGTGGCACACGAACTGCGCGACATGGAGTGCAACATGGACTTCAACCTCATCGGCGAGCACATAGGCAAGGATGATGCCTTTGCGGAGTGCTGCCGCCTGATGGCCTATCTGCAGAAACTGGTGAAGGAAGGCGAGGCTGACGAGGTGGTGTTCATCTACCATCACTTCAAGAGTATGGGATCGCAGGTGATATGCCACGAATCGCTCGATATGCTCCCTCCACAGCTCAACGACAGCGAGGATACGCAGACGGGAGGGGACTACATCACAGAGCCATCGCCTGAGCAGCTCATTGCCGAACTGCATCCGAAGATGCTCAACGGCAAGGTGTATGGCATTCTGCTTGACTCCGTGACTTCGGAGCATGCAGCACGAATGCTTGCCATGCAGACTGCCGATGATAATGCCAAAGAACTGTTGCAGGAACTCACATTGCAGTACAACAAGTCGCGTCAGCAAGCCATTACCAACGAACTCATTGACATCATGGGCGGAAAGGTGGCACAGTAGCCGCAGCATCTGCACATTTTGCCGTATCATAACATATTAATAAGGATAATAAAAAACATTCGAATGAAAAAGATATTACTGTCTGCCATACTTGTATTGGCAGCTCTCACATCAAACGCTCAGGGCACAGTGCCACTCTATCAGGACGAGACACAGCCTATTGAGGCACGCGTGAAGGATGCGCTCAGCCGCATGACTCTCGAGGAGAAGTGCCGCATCGTGTATGCCCAGAGCAAGTTTTCAAGTCCGGGCGTAGCACGACTCGGCATCCCTGAACTCTATATGAGCGACGGTCCTCATGGAGTGCGCATGGAGATCAACTGGAACGACTGGGCACACTCCAACTGGACCAACGATGCATGTACTGCATTCCCAGCCCTCACTTGTCTTGCAGCAACATGGAACCCGGATATGGCCGCACTCTATGGCAAGTCGGTAGGCGAGGAGGCTCGCTACCGTGAGAAGGATGTGCTGCTCGGTCCTGGTGTCAACATATACCGCACACCGCTCAACGGACGCAACTTCGAATACATGGGTGAGGATCCATACCTCTCGAGCCGCATGGCTGTGCCTTACATCCAGGGACTGCAGAAGAACGGTGTGGCCTGCTGCGTAAAGCACTATGTGCTCAACGACCAGGAGGAGTATCGCGGACACGTAGATGTGAAGGTGTCGGACCGTGCACTTCACGAGATTTATCTTCCACCATTCATCGCAGCTGTACAGGAAGGCGATGCATGGAGCCTCATGAGTTCGTACAACTGCTATCGTGGTGTGCACGTGTCGCACAACCCTTACCTGCTCACTGATCTGCTCAAGAAGGAGACAGGATTCAAGGGCGCGGTAATCTCCGACTGGGGTGCTGTTCACGACACTCCACAGGCCGTATCGTACGGTATGGACCTCGAGATGGGATCGTACACCAACGGTCTTACTTCCGAAGCTAACGGATTCGGCTACGATGACTACTATCTTGGTACAGCGTATCTCAATATGGCCAAGGAAGGAAAGATAGGTATGAATGTGGTAGATGATAAGGCAGGCCGTATGCTTGCACTCATCTTCAAGACTGCCATGAATCGCCAGAAGCCTTATGGATCAATCCGCTCGAAGGAACACCTCGATGCAGGCGAGACAATAGCAGCTGAGGGCATCGTGCTCCTCAAGAACGACGCTGTGAAGAAGCAGCCAAAGCTTCTCCCTCTCGACCTCAGCAAGAAGATGACTGTGCTCGTGGTAGGCGATAACGCGACGAAGGACCTCTGCGCGGGTGGTGGTTCGTCGGAACTTAAGGCTTACGACTATCAGAGTCCATTGGCGGCTATCCAGCAGATGGCAAAGAGCAACGGCGGCAACTGGACCATACTTCATGCCCAGGGCTACGAAAGCGGAAGCAGCCGCTACGATGGTGCTGATGAGATCCCAGAGGCATTGCAGCAGCAGCTTCACGATGAGGCTGTCGAGAAGGCAAAGCAGGCCGATGTTATTATTTATATAGGTGGATTGAACAAGAATCACTTTGAGGACTGCGAGGGTGGCGATCGCCGCAGCTACAACATGTCGTACAATCAGGATCAGCTCATCTCTGACCTTGCAGCTGTGCAGCAGAACATGGTAGTCGTGATCACCAGCGGTAATGCAGTTGCCATGCCTTGGATCAACAAGGTGCCAGCCCTCATCCAGAACTGGTACACAGGAAGCCACGGCGCATTGGCATTGGCCAACGTGTTGAGCGGTAAGGTCAATCCAAGCGGTAAGACCATCTTCACCTATGCTCGCCAGCTCACAGATTATCCTGCTCATCAGTATGGATTGATTGGCTATCCAGGCGTAGAGCCAATGGCTGTTCCTGAGGCATACACAAGTCTGGTGGACGGACTGGATCGCATCGCTACAGGACTGGTGAACGATGCTGCCGTGAAGAATGGCAATCCTAAGTCGGCCGATCTCATTGCCAAGTCGGCAATGCTCAAGAAGGCTGTTCCTGCAAACATGACTTCAGCCAACATCAACACCGACTTCAATGCCAACAACCACAACGGTAAGGGCAACGAGGTGCAGTTCTATGCTGACGACATCTTCGTAGGCTACCGCTACTTCGACCAGAATAAGAATGCTGTGGTGTTCCCATTCGGCTACGGACTCAGCTACACAACCTTCGCTTACGGCAAGGCTACTGCAAGTGCTAAGACCATCAGCGGCGAGAATGGCACAATCACTATCACAGTCCCTGTGACTAATACTGGCAAGGTGGCAGGCAAGGAAGTAGTGCAGCTGTATGTAGGTGATGATAAGGCTTCGGTGGTTCGTCCTGTAAAGGAACTCAAGGGATTCACCAAGCTCTCTCTCAACCCAGGCGAGACAAAGAACGCTGTGTTTACCGTTAAGGTTGCTGACCTCAAGTTCTACGATGAGAACGCAGGCGAATGGGTAGCTGAGAACGGTACATTCAAGGCTTATGTAGGTGCAAGCAGCGCAGACATCAAGGCAGTAGTAGCATTTAATTATAACAAATAACGACAAATATGAAATTCGACTTTAAGCGCTTGCTTCCCGACTGCCTTTGCGTGGTAGTCTTTGCAGTCATAGCGTTTGCATATTTCTATCCTGCAACCTTCGATGGACGTCGCTTGCAGGGGCACGATAATAGTGCCAACGATGGTATCAACGTAGAGATCAACAATTACCGTGCTGCTCACGATGGCGAGACTCCTCGATGGGTGACAAGCGTGTTTGGCGGTATGCCAACATATCAGATAGCACCATCGTACGACTCTACAAAGCCTATGTCATGGGTGGAATCGCTGTACCATCTCTGGTTCCCTGACTATGTGTGGTACATCTTTGCGAGCATGCTCGGATTCTACATCCTGCTTCGTGCATTCGATTTCCGCCATTGGATGGCTGCTCTTGGAGCAATCGTGTGGGCATTCTCAAGCTACTTCTTCATCATCATAGCAGCCGGACACATCTGGAAGGTGATCACTCTCACTTACATCCCTCCTACGATAGCAGGTCTGGTGGTGGCATATCGAAACAGGAAGTACTTTGCCGGATTCTGCATGGCAGCCGTGTTCGGTGCGTTGCAGATCCTCTCCAACCATGTGCAGATGACCTATTACTTCCTCTTCCCAATGGCATTCATGGTCATTGCTTACCTCGTGCAGGCTGTGAAGGAGAAGGACATGCCACACTGGTGCAAGGCGACTGGCGCAATGATTGCTGCTGCGGTATTTGCCGCTCTGCTCAATGGTAGCAATCTGTACAATACATACGAGTATCAGAAGGATACTATGCGTGGCAAGTCGGAACTGGTGAAGAAGGAGAAGATTGCAGACCAGACAGATTCGGGTCTCGAACGCTCATACATCACAGCGTGGAGCTATGGCATCGATGAGACATTCACATTCCTCATTCCTGACTATCGCGGTGGTGCTTCGGTGCCTCTCTCTGCAAACGAGACTGCAATGAAGAAGGCCGATGGCCGATTTGCAGGTGCAGGCATCTACGGTGCGTTCACTCAGTATTGGGGCGAGCAGCCAGGTACGAGCGGTCCTGTATATCTTGGTGCCATCGTTTGCCTGCTCTTCATCCTGAGTCTTATCATTATACCAAACGCTCATCCGATGAAGTGGGCGCTCCTTGCTGCTACCCTTCTTACGCTGATGCTCAGCTGGGGTAAGAACTTCATGCCATTCACGGACTTCTTCATCGACTACTTCCCTATGTATGCCAAGTTCCGTACGGTATCGAGCATACTTGTCGTTGTGGAGTTTACGGTTCCGCTCATGGCTCTCTGGGGTCTCAAGCTCTTCGTTGAGAAACCAAACCAGAAAGCACTCTACATCGCTACTGGTATTACGGTGGCTCTTACGCTCATACTCATGTTCTGTGGTGGCGACTGCATCTCTACATCCGACCGCAATGCCATCTCGCAGTATGTAGGTGCCGGCTACTTTGATCAGGGTACGGGCAATCAGATCCTATCTTCCATCTCGACCATGCGTGCAGCTATGCTTACTGCCGATGGTTGGCGCACGTTGCTGTTTGTGGCAATAGGTGCCATCGCCCTCTATTGGTACTCTACTGCAGCGAAGAAGTTCGAAGGCACGCTGGCTCCAACTCAGGCTACCATTCTTTCAGTCGTGCTCCTCGTGTTCTGTCTCATCGATATGTGGCAGGTCAACAAGCGCTACCTCTATGATGATATGTTCGTTTATCCTACTGAGTCGTCAACAATCAAGAAGACTGAGGCCGATGAGTATATACTTGCAAAGAGTGGCGATAAGCGCGACTACCGCGTACTCAACTATACGGTATCAACATTCAACGATAACACTACTTCTGCCTTCTACAGCAGCATCGGTGGCTATCATCCAGCCAAGTTGCGCCGTTATCAGGAGTTGGTAGAGGCTCACGTATCGGGCGAAATGGGCAAGGTGTATGAGGCTATCAAGCTTGCTCCAATGGATACCGTTGCCATGAAGGAGGCACAGATTCCTTATCCTATCTACGACCTCTCGGTAGTTAATACTGATAGCTTGTTCCCTGTGCTCAATATGCTCAACACACGTTGGTTCATCCTCGGTGCAGGCGAAGATGGCAAGATCAAGATGCCGATTGAGAACACAACTGCTATGGGCAATGCTTGGTTCGTAACTGATGCCAAGTATGTAGACAATGCTAACGCAGAACTCGATGCACTCTCACAGGTCAATCTCCGTAACACAGCTGTAATAGCAAAGGCTGACTTCGCGTTCCTTAAGCCACAGGGTGAGGGAACTGTGAAGCTTACTGCTTACGGTGCCGATGAGGCAAAGTACGAGGTGGACAGCAAGCAGGGCGGTCTTGTGGTATTCTCCGAAGTCTACTATCCAGGTTGGAAGGCTATGGTGGATGGACAGGAAACGGAAGTGGGCCGTGCAAACTACGTGCTCCGTGCTATCAATGTACCTGCGGGCAAGCATGAGGTGGTATTCACCTTCCGCCCTGACAATGTTAAGATTACTGAGGCTGCAGCACTTGGTGCCAACGCCGCTCTCTTCCTTCTCATTGCAGCACTCATCTTCATGGCTGTAAAGAAAAACAAGAAATAACAAACGTCATAAATATGAAAAGACAGATAATCGTTGCAGTGCTTGCCTTGTGCAGTACTGCAACTTTTGCCCAGAGCAAGCTCACATCGCTCGAGCAGGCAATGAACCCTTATGCTCTCATCCATCTCAAGTCGTCTTCAAACTCGTGGGGCGATGATGGTATGCCTTACGAGGATCGCCAGCAAACACGTGCCGTTGGACACGATCAGACAAACAGCACTTCAACCTTCGCGCTCGACTTTGTCAACCGCAAGAAGGTGTGGCGCTATGCTACCCGAGGCGACTACGAACTTGTGAACCTCTCTACCGGCGAGAAGCGTCAGCTCGGCAAGGGACTTCCAGAGGCAAGCCTCATGTTTGCCAAGTTCTCTCCTGATGGCACAAAGGTGGCGTATGTAAGCAAGAACAACATCTACCTGGAGCATTGCTCGGGTGGAGCCATTGAGCAGCTTACCTTCGATGGCAACGATACCATTGTCAACGGTACTTTCGACTGGGTGTATGAGGAGGAATTCGATTGCCGTGATGGATTCCGTTGGAGCGGCGACTCTAAGTACATCGCTTACTGGCAATCGAACACAGCTGGTACGGGTTGGTTTGATATTATAGATAATGTGAGCGACATTTATCCAAAGGTAAATCATTTCCCTTATCCAAAGGCGGGAACTACCAATTCGGCTGTAAAGGTTGGCTTTATCGACCTCTTTGGAGCTAATCGTGCTCAGGGACCGGTCGCTACACTCGAACTGAGTGAACCTTCCACCACATGGCTTGACATCCCAGGCGATCAGCGTGAGAACTATCTGCCTCGCATGGAGTTCGTGCCTGGCACCAATCGACTTATGATCCAGCAGATGAACCGTGCCCAAAATCACAACACGGTGTGGACTTGCAACATCGCTAACGGACGTGCCGAGGGACTGAAGGTCATGCTTGAGGATACCGACAAGGCATGGGTGGAGACCAACGACAACATCCATTGGCTCAAAGGCAATAAGTTCTTCACATTCACCTCGGAGCGTGACGGATGGCGTCACATCTACCGAGTAAGTGCTGATGGACAGAAGTGGACTTGCATCACGAAGGGCAACATGGATGTGGTGGAGGAAGTGGCACTCGACGAGAAGCGCGGTTACATCTACTTCATAGGTTGTGATCCTGATGCGGCAACCCAGCGTTATCTCTATCGTTCCAAGATTTACGGCAATGGTGCAATCGAGAAGATCTCTACCCAGACCCTCTGCGGACAGTATTCGTACGACATGTCGCCAACCTGCGATTATGCCGTCGAACGCTATTCAAGTGCCAATCAGGTGCCTCAATATCGCCTCATCAAGTGTGATGCCAAAGGCCGCTGGACTGTCGATAAGGAACTGGAGATGAACACTCAGGCACAGCAGGAGTGGCAGTCGCTCGGACTCAATGGCAAGGAATTCGTTAAGGTGAAGAGTGGCGACCTCATGCTCGATGCATGGATCATCAAGCCTGTAGGTTTCGATCCGAACAAGAAGTATCCAGTCATCGACTATGTATATGGTGAACCTGCATCCGCTACGGTGCAGGATCGTTGGGAGACCACGCTCTTCTGGCAGTATCTCGCATCGCAGGGCTTTGTCGTTGTGAGCATTGAGAACCGTGGTGCGAATAGTCCACGTGGCCGTGAATGGCGCAAATGCATCTACGGAGAGGTTGGTGTGGCAGCCAGCGAGGATCAGGCACGAGGCATTCAGTCTCTCTGCGACATGTTCCCTTGGATGGACCGCACTCGTCTTGGTATCACGGGATGGAGTGGAGGAGGAGCACAGACTCTCAACAGCATGTTCCGCTATCCTGATGTCTTCAAGACCGGTGTAGCCATCGCCTTCGTTTCCGACCAGCGCCTCTACGACACCATCTATCAGGAGCGTTACATGAACACGCCTCAGCAGAATCCTGATGGCTACTTCCGCGGCAGTCCAATCAATTTCACCGAAGGTCTGCGTGGCAACCTCCTTCTTATCCACGGCACAGGCGATGATAACGTCCACTATCAGAACTGCGAGATGCTTGTCAACCGCCTCATTGCCCAGAACAAGACCTTCTACCAACTCTCATACCCTATGCGTACGCACTCCATCTCAGAGGGTCGAGGCACCTCACTCCACCTTCGCAAGATGATAGTCGATTTCTTCAAGAAGAACCTATAAACATATTATATAAGGTGAAAGTGTCACAAATCTCTTGGTTTGTGACACTTTTTTTTGCATTTATTTGTAGAAAAGGAAAAGTAATTGTACATTTGCCCCAAGAATATAGTTAAACAAAATAAATTTACGTATGAAACATGCAAAAGCATTAGTTCTGTTAGCAGCATCGCTGCTGATGGGTACAGCGGCAGTCGAGGCTCAAACAGTCAGTCTTGATGATGCCCAGTCGAAGGCTTTGTCCTTTATGAAAAAGCAGAATCAGGCAAAGGCCATCCAGGGTGGTGTTCCTGAGAAGTTATCATTGGCCTATACTTCGCAGGCAGGTGATGAAACTTATTACTATGTGTTCAACAGCAACAAGGGTGGTTATGTCATCATCGGTGGTGATGAAGTAGCACACGAAGTGCTTGCTTATTCCGAAAATGGCAGTTTCGACTATAGTCGTATTCCAGACAACATGAAGTGGTTCCTTTCTTGCTATGATAAGCAGATTTCGTCTGCTATCACACTGGTAAAAGAACACAAATTATCTTCTGAGGAAATAGCGCAGTCAAAATGCAGGGCTTCCCGCAAGGCTCCAAAGGCTAATATCAGCTACTTGTTGCAAACAAAGTGGGATCAGGTGACACCTTTCAACTGTATGCATCCTTTTAATATAGAATATAATCTTCTCAACGTTTATTATGATACGGCAATGGCAACCGGCTGTGTAGCAACTGCCGGCGCTCAGATTATGAAGTACTATGAATGGCCAATCACTGGTGTAGGAAGTCATACTGACCCCAATAAAATCAATGGTCAATCTTTCTCTGCCAACTTCGGAGAAACGACATATCAGTGGAGTAAGATGAAGAATGAGTACGATTATTGTACATATACTGGTGACGAAGCAGACATCGCTGTCGGTACATTGATGTATCATATTGGTGTGGCTGTCGATATGAGGTTCGGACCATTCGCCTCAAAAGGTTCAGAAGCAAACGCAAAAAAATTCATTGAGGCGTTGGTCAGCTACTTCAAGTATAGCAAAGGAATTACATATCGGGAGCGTGCTTTCTACACTGATGAACAGTGGGAAGACATGGTGTATGACGAGCTTGCAGCAGGTCGTCCTGTGTTCTATGGTGGTGTGCAGGAAAACGGCAGCGGACATGCCTTCGTATGCGATGGCTTTGAGAATGGGCTCTACCATATTAATTGGGGATGGAGCGGTGGAAGTAATGACTACTTTCTTCTCACTCCTACAGAAACCTCAGGCTCAGCCCTCTGTCCTGAAGGGTCGGGATCAGGTGGTGGTAAGGCAGGTGAAGGCTATTATATGAACCAGCATATCGGCATCGGCATAACTCCTGATTATGACGGAACTAGCATACCTGTTAAGAGTGCCCATACAAGTGGATATACATTGTCGACAACTATTGTTGAACCAGGTGAGGATTATGAGGTGGTATCTGGATATGTGCTTGTCAACGAATCTGTAGAGACACTTACATATTCAGTGAAGGTCAAGTATGTTAATGCGACAGATCCTTCAGATGTTGTTATTAGTACATCTACCACAATGTTTAAGGATGTACCTGGAGGATACGGAGCTTATGGCAATTTCAAAGTGCCGAATTCTCTGACTATAGGAGAAACTTACAAGGTCATTTTCATGTATGAAGATAATAATGGTGATTATCAAGATGTGAAAATGCCAACTTCGTTAATAGTACCTACCATAACGATTGCAGAGCCTACAGGCTTTAAGCTGTCAAAGGATGTTACTATCACGGATAATGGATATATTACAGAAGATCATGGAAGTATTAGTTTCTCCCTCAAAAATTATAGTTCTGCCCCTTGTACAAAGAATATTGTAGTCTATTTGTTCCCTTACGGTAATGGCGATAGCCTAGGTGGTTGGGACAAAGCTGCTGGTCAGGACTATGCTGCTGGTGAAGAAAAGGACTTTGTGTTGACCTATGCTGACGTGTTTATGTTCGATGGTGAAAAGATGACACCTGGAGTTGATTATGGTATTGCATTGTACGATGCCGATGCAGGAGTATATCTCACCTCCTTGACCCCTCTCTACTTCCGCGCAGACAACAAAATCGACTACACGCTCACATCTGCTGAGTGGGGAACTCTTTGTCTCCCATATTCAGCTGATGTCCCAGACGGATTGAAAGCATACAAGGTTACTGGAACTTCGGGAACTGCGCTTGTGAAGGAAGAGGTAACAAAACTTGAAATGAACAAGCCTTACCTCGTGAGTGGTACTCCTGCTACTTATACCTTCCACGGTCCAGCTACTCCTGAGGCATCAAACCTCAAGAATGGAATCCTTGTTGGTAGCACTGTGCCTGAGATATTGTACGCACCAGCCAACTCGTATGTACTCCAGAATAAGGCAGAAGGACTTGCATTCTACAAGGTGAATAGTTCACAGGCTGTACACCAGTATGGAGCATACCTCCAGGATTCTGGTTTGTCAACATCTACATTCTTCAGGTTTGATGATGAAGCAACTGATATTGACTTCGTACAGCAGAAAGAGACTACTTCACCTGCTTACAACCTCAACGGTATGCGTGTCGACAGCAATACTCGTGGATTTGTAATCGTGAATGGAAAACTTAAGTATAACAAATAATGACTCATAACATTATGAAAAAACAATATATTTCTCCGCTGTGCGTATCAATTGAGATTGATCCACAGGACATCATTGCCGAATCGCCGGGCATGGGTAGCGGTTACTCCGATCCTGATATCTTGGGTCTCGGAAAAGATCGTTTCGATGACTTCGATTTGTTTGAGGACGATGAAATTATTTTCGAAGATTAATCAATATATCAAAAAAAGAGTGGAGTGCAGATGCGCTCCACTCCTTTTTTGATAAAGCAAACAAGCGTACGCACAAACAAAATAAATGAGAGGAATACATGTCGCTCAGGGCGTATAACCGTCCGCGTTAGCATATTGTAACCTGCCTGTAAAAGTTGTAACTTT
>JAKSLM010000022.1 GCA_024401225.1 Bacteroidaceae bacterium
TTCCTGGCTTTCATGCCGACCCTTCGGTATGCCGTGCTGGCGATGATTTCTATCTGGTCAATTCCACTTTTCAATACTTCCCTGGAGTGCCCGTGTTTCATAGCAAAGACTTGATACATTGGGAGCAAGTGGGCAACTGCTTGACACGTCGTTCACAGCTTGACTTGTCGGGTTTGTATTCCCAGCAGAACGCTGAATTAGGATGGACAAATGGCGGTGTTTATGCCACAACCATTCGCTACAATGAGCGCAACAAGCGTTTCTACATGGTCACTACCGTCTTCCCTTCGCGTCGTCATTTCTATGTGTGGACGGATGATCCTGCTGGTGAATGGTCGGAACCTGTGGTGATTGATTTTGCCATCGGTTCGTGCGACCCTACGCTCTATTTCGAGGGCGACAAGACATACTTTCTTTGGAAGGAAGGCGACATCAAGATTTGTGAGATTGACTTGGAGACTGGCAAGCAACTTGGTGAGATCCATCATCTTGGCACTGGTCTTGGCGGGCGCTATCCTGAAGGTCCTCACATTTACAAGAAGGATGGCTTCTATTATATGATGCTTGCAGAAGGTGGTACGGAGCATGGGCATCAAGTCAATATACTTCGTAGCCGTTCGCTCTTCGGACCATACGAACCGAACCGCGCAAATCCAATCCTCTCGCACTTCAACATGGAGATGCAGGGCAGCGAGATACAAGGACTTGGTCATGCCGACCTTGTGCAAGCTCCCGACTCTTCGTGGTGGATGATCTGTCTTGGTTATCGTACGAGCGGCTATCTATTGCATGTGATGGGACGCGAGACGATGCTTGCGCCTGTGCGTTGGGATGAAAATGCGTGGCCTGTGGTGAATAGCAACGGTACTTTGTCTGTAGATATGAAGTGCAAGACTTTGCCACAAGTGCCTGTGGCTGTCGATCCTGAGCGCGAAGAGTTCAACTACGTGAAGCGCAATGTACCGACCGACAGCTACAGTTCCATCGGTTTACCTTGGGGATGGATGAGCATAGGCAATCCCGACTATTCATGTTACTCACTCACTGAGCGCAAGGGATGGCTTCGTCTTCACCCAACTACTACTCCACTCGATGCTGCCACTTCTCCTACATTCGTTTCAAGACGACAAACGGAAAAGTCCTTTACTGCAACCACTCTACTCGATGCTTCTCATCTTGCAGAAGGTTCTGTGGCAGGCATCACAGCATACGCAGCTCCGCTCAATCATTATGATGTCATTGTGGAGAATCGTTGTGGACAACTTGTTGTGCGTCCGAATATCCGTCTTGGCGAACTTGCTCATTCGGAAAAGGAGATTACCATGAAGGGCAAGAAGGCATTTCTGCGTATCAGTTCCGATGGAGCATATTACTACATGCAGGTTTCTGAGAATGGTAAATCCTTTGACACACTCTGCAAGATGGATTTCCGCTACCTATCTACCGAAGTCATCGGTGGTTTCACAGGTGTAATGCTTGGCGTCTTCGCACAAGGAACGGATAAGAAGGGCTATGCTGATTTCGATTGGTTTGAATACAATACAGAGAACAGATAATGACTGAATTTCAGAATCACATACAACCAGGTCCTGTAAAGAAGCGCCTGAAGGTGTTGGACGCTATGCGTGGATTTGCTTTACTTGGAGTGTGCCTTGCCAACTACAAGGAACTGACGCTCTATGCCTTCTATGACGTGGAACGTACCTTTGGCTTAGATGCTTCACATACGGACCACTTGAATGGATCTGGCGAATGCTGACATACAGCAAATGGTTACCTATAATAAAAAGTTTCAACTGGTAATAACTAATATATACGAATCAAAAAATGAAAATGAAAGACTATTTAGGAGAATTCTTGGGCACATTCATCTTGACTCTGTTTGGATGTTCGTGTGTGGCAGTAGCAGTACTATTTGGCGAACACAACAGCATCTTCCAAGTCGGCATGGTGTGGGGCATCGCCGTTACGCTTGCCATCTTCCTCACACGCAACATCTGCTGTGCACATCTCAATCCTGCTATCTCCATTGCGATGGTTGTAGCAGGCAGAATGAAGATCAGCAAACTGCCAGGGTACTTGGTTTCGCAGTTGACAGGAGCCGTATGTGCAGGATTTGTGCTGTATCTCCTTTTTGGCAGTTCGATTGAGGCATACGAGGCAGCGCACGACATAGTGCGTGGCACGGCAGCAAGTGTTGATACTGCACGAATGTTTGGCGAGTTCTATCCCAACCCAGGCGATGCACCAGTAGCAACTGTGTCTTTGCCATTGGCTATGTTTGCCGAAGGGTTCGGCACCTTCCTCCTCGCCCTGTTCATCTTTGCCCTGACGGAAGGGTGCAATGTAGGACGTCCATCAGAGACGTTGCAGCCTTTGTTCATCGGCTTGACGGTCAGCAGCATCATATTCTTCATCGCACCACTTACGCAGGCAGGACTTAACCCTGCACGTGATTTAGGCCCTCGCATCGTGGCTTACATTTGCGGATGGGGCAATGCAGCCCTCCCCGACCAGTGCGGTGGTTTCATTTGGGTGTATGTGCTAGCTCCTATCGTTGGCAGTTGTATGGCAGCAGCATTCTTCAAGTACATCTTTGAGCCAGCCAACAAGAAGAGCAATAGCAAATGCTGTTGTGAATAATAAGAAATTGAATTACCGAACAATCGAATAATCGAATAATCGCAAAATCGAAAAAATAATGAAAAAGACAAGACTTATACTGGTAGGAGGCTTCCTCGGAGCAGGCAAGACGACACTCCTCTGGGAGGCAGCCAAGCGACTGATGGCAGAAGGTAAGAGAGTTGGATTGGTGACCAACGACCAGGCACCAGAGTTGGTGGACACTCACATTCTACAAGGCGATAACATCAAGGTGGAAGAGGTTGCAGGCAGCTGTTTCTGCTGCAATTTCAACGGATTTGTTGATGCCATCAAGAATCTGCGCACAGACATCGTTGCCGATGTTATCATAGCAGAACCTGTTGGCAGCTGTGCAGACCTCTCCGCCACCATCGTCAATCCGCTGAAGAAGTTCTACAGCACTGATTTGATCATTTCTCCCCTCACCGTGCTCGCCGATCCTTCACGCTTGTGCTCCATATTGCAGAATGGCGACGGAGGCTTGCACGAAGATGCTGCATACATCTATCGCAAGCAATTGGAGGAAGCGGATGTGATTCTTATTACCAAAACAGATACGCTCACAAAGGAACAAACTGACAAGATATTGTCTGACACACAACAAACATTCCCTACTGCTAAGGTTATGGTAATCAGTAGTGCAACAGGTGTTGGAGTGGACGAATGGTTGCAAGAGGTGAGCAGTCGCACGGAAGCAGGCACTAAACTTCTCGACATCGACTATGACCGTTATGCACATGGCGAAGCTGTGCTAGGATGGCTGAATGGCACGTTGCATCTGGAGGGCGAAGGCATCTGCTGGGATGATGTGCTCAAAGACATAATGTCGAGACTTACTTCTGCTATCACATCCGAGTCATTGCGCGTAGGTCATGTGAAACTGATTATGGAGTGTGGCAAGGACTATGCTGTAACCAATTTGACTGGCGCTGACAACCAAACCACTTTACGAGGCAAAGCAGGAATGGCAGGTGATGCAAAGCTCATAATCAATGCCCGTGTGGAGACATCGCCTGAACATCTTGACGAACTTGTCAGAAATGTGCTCGTGGAAACATTGCCAGACAACTGTCAGGAGGAAGTGTTGGCATGGCGCTATCTTCAACCTGGACGCCCAAACCCAACACATCGATTCAACGAAGCGGTTCAATAGAGGACGCTTGCGCGAAGATGCAGATATCGACCTACGGTACTCTTTGTAATTCTGTTGACAAATGAAGAAAATACTGTTTTTAATTTGTGTTGCCTTTGCAATGACAATCAATACTTATTGTCAGCTTAAACCTCGTGTGGTCGTCCTTACAGACATAGGACGCCCTGACCTTGAACCGGACGACACGGAGTCGCTCGTTCATCTGCTGTGCTATGCCGACATGCTGGAGATTGAGGGCATCATCACCTCAACGGGGTGGAATTGCGATCCCTACCCTACCGAGAGTGCTGCCTATCGTGACTCGGTGGTGGAAGCATACGCTGCGGATGTACACATGCTGATGAAGCGCTCGGGACAACGGGCGTTTGCCTCGCTCAACAAGGAGAATGGCAAGCAGCGGATGGGTTACTGGCCAAGTGCTGAATACATCCGCAGCCGATGCAAGATGGGCAGCCAGCGTGCTGGTATCGGGGTGATTGGCAAGGATAATGACTCGGATGGCAGCGAACTCATCATCCGTCTGGCAGACGAGAAGGACGACCGCCCTATCTGGGTATGCGCCTGGGGTGGAGCCAACACGTTGGCACAAGCCATCTGGAAGGTGCAGCAGACACGCACTCCAGAGCAGTTGAAGGCTTTCCTGAACAAGTTGCGCCTCTACACCATCACCGATCAAGACATGGTTTGGGCAATGCGCGAGAACCTTGCCTACAGTTCCCATCAATGGATGCGACGCGAGTTTGCCGAGGACTTGAAGTTTGTGTGGGACGAAGGTGCGTGGCAGTTGCAATGCGAACTCGGAAAACAACATTGGCAAAAGATACAGCAGCACATTCAAGGACATGCCGCAATGGGCAAACAATACCCTAATTATAAATATGGTGTGGAGGGCGATACGCCATCGTTCCTGAATGTCATACCAAACGGCCTTCACAATCCCGAAGAACCGATGCAAGCTGGTTGGGGCGGTTATCACACATGGGCATTGACCAAGGACTCTGTGACCTACGCATGGACAAGCATGCAGGATGCGGTGAAGAATATGTCGGAAGGGTATTACAATCACTTCTACCTTGACAACCTCAACGACTTCATTGCCCGCATCGAATGGGCAGAAAAGGGCCAAGGCAACCACAATCCTGTAGCCATCGTCAATGGAAAGAAAGGGACAGGCGCTATCGTCATCAAGGCGGAAGCTGGTCAAACCGTCACCCTCGATGCAACCAAATCGTATGACCCGAATCGCGACGAATTAAGTTTCTTTTGGCATCAGCAGAAAGGCATAGGAAAGACAGAAGTGGATTTGTATGAATTCAGCAACGACCAATCGATAGTGAAAATTCACATTCCAGACACTGCGCATAATGATGAAATCCACATCATCTGCGAGGTGCACGACAACAGCAAATACACTTTGTCTGCTTATCGCAGAATCATCATCAGGACAGAATGAAAAATAAAACAGCATTTACATGTACAAGTTTCTTTGCGGACAAAGAAACTTGTACATTTTACGAAAACTACATTCTTGGATTCAATTCGAAATCCCATCGTGAAGGCTGATTCTTGATGGTGAGAACGCCGCTTTCTTGGTCATGCTGACTTTCCATGTAAAGATGCAAGGCAAAAGCTATGGCAGCTTTGTCTGCATCTGAAGCCTCAGAGATTGACTTGTTTCCATTGTTTGCTACTGCTGGAGCGACTACATTATTGTCGCCATCTATTCCTTTTGCACGCAACAAGTCTTTTTCGAAATTCTCCTTCGCTTTGCCACTCTTATAGCTGCGGTATTGCTCTGGATGCATGGCAAGCTCAAACAGCTCTTCGTCATCCTGTCCTCTATCCCATCCGTTTGTCTCCATTTCCTGAATGAAACCGTCGAGAGCATCAGGATAGAAAGTATGAGGGTCGGCTGTCACAAATTCACGCTTCTGTTCCTTTGCCAGTTCTCTCAATTCTGGTGCAATCTCTCCTGGCACGTTTCCCGATTTGCCGAGAATCATGCCCCACACGGCATCGTCCATCATCTTGTAGCGTCCCTTGCCCTGCTCCATCGTCAGGAGATTGAAAAGAGCGATGTTCTTTACATATTGTGAGAATGGAGTGACAAGAGGTGGGTAGCCTACTCTTGGCCACACATACTCCACTTCGTTGAAAAGGGCAACCAGCATGTCATCCGTTGAGAGCTCTGCCTCCCCCTTCTTCTTTCTCAAATCATTTATCACTCCCTGAATGCCACCGAGGTCAGCCATCATCGATCCCATCATGCCGCCAGGCAAACCGCATCCAAGCAGCAATGAAGACATGTGCTTGTTGGCAGGGTTGATGAAATAGCCGAGCCATTCGTCAATGAACTGCTGAGTCAGCGATCGCGCCTTCATGTAAGCGCTCATATTAATGTCTGGCACATCGAAACCTTTCTGTCGGAGCATAGCAAGCACGGAAATGATGTCGGGATGAACCTTTCCCCATGACAGTGGCTCGATAGCTGTGTCGATAATATCTGCTCCGTTTTCACACACTTCAAGAATGCTTGCCATAGAAAGACCAGGGCCTGAGTGACCATGATACTCAATGATAACTTCTGGATGACGATCCTTGATTGTTCTTGTCAACTCTCCGAGAAAACCAGGCAACCCAATGCCAGCCATGTCCTTCAAGCATATTTCAGGAGCACCTGCTTCGATGAACAAATCTGCCTTATGAGCATAATACTCAACTGTATGAACAGGCGAATTAGTTATGCAGAGAGTAGCTTGCGGAGTCATCCCTGCCTCTGCTGCCCATTTGATTGAAGGTATGATGTTTCTCTCATCATTCAAACCGCAGAAGATTCGGGGAATGTCCACACCTTGAGCATGCTTCACTCGATACATCAAGCGACGCACGTCATCAGGTACAGGATACATTCTCAACGCATTGAGACCACGATCCAGCATGTGAGTCTTGATTCCTGCTTCGTTGAAAGGTTTGCAGAACGCTCTCACAGCTTCGTTTGGATTGTTTCCTGCCAGAAGATTCACTTGCTCAAAAGCACCTCCATTTGTCTCTACTCTTGAGAAACATCCCATTTCAATAATCACTGGTGCAATAAGTTCCAATTGGTCTTTGCGTGGCTGGAACTTACCTGAACTCTGCCACATGTCTCGGTACACGAGACTGAACTGGATTCTTTTTTTCACTTTATCCATAAATAATGCGCCCATAATCCCGTAGGCACTGGTTAAACATCCACACAACAGGCAGGTCTTCTGACTCGTCCAAGCGACTTTCTGTCTTCCCAAGCATTGACACGGCAACCAGCGTGTCCGCTCAGTGACATGATTTAGTGATAGCCACGATAAAAGAAGGACTCACAGCATCGGGTAATGTCGCAGATTTCCACTGCGTTCCCATCTTCGTTCTCATTCGGAGAAAACCTATTGTATCTGAGATTTTCGATAAAATCTATGCAAAGTTACTTGTTTTTTTATTGTTGACAAAATGATAACGGAAGAATCTGCTTTTATGGCGGATGAATTTAGCAAGCCATGAGCACCAATACCTGTGCAACAAGAACACGAAGAAACATGGACAGCGGATAGACGGTGGAGTATGCTATTGAGGCTTGGTCATTGCCGCAGATGCTGTTTGAATATGCCAGAGCTGGGGGGTCGGTCATGCCACCACTTATCATGCCAATGATGGTGAAATAGCTGCGATGGAATAGGTAGCGAGCGATGATGCCAATGAGCATGCATGGCACGAAAGTGATGATGAAGCCGTAGAGCACCCACCAGTAGCCACCTTCCATCACTGTTGCGACAAAACCTTGGCCTGCACCAAGACCTACTGATGCCATGAAGAGGCAGATGCCTATCTCACGCATGAGAAGATTGGCAGACGAAGTGGAATAGGTGACAAGATGGAGGCGAGGTCCGTAATAGGAAAGGAGAATAGAAACAATGAGAGGGCCACCAGCAAGACCGAGCTTGACAGGCACTGGCATGCATGGCAAGAGGATGGGCAGAGAACCAAGCAACACGCCGAGCGCAATGCCGAGGAAGGTGCAAAAAAGCTGTGGTTGGTCAAGGCGCTTTACGGAGTTGCCAAGCAAAGTGCTCACTTGCTTCACATCTTCCTGCATTCCTACCACGGTGACACGGTCGCCAAGCTGAAGGAGGAGTGTAGGCTGTGCAAGAATTTCGATACCAGCTCTGCGCACACGGCTTATGTTGACATGAAACACCTCGCGCAATCTGAGGTCAGCAAGTCGCTTGCCCTGCATTTTTGTGTTTGTCACAATGATTCGCTCGCTCACAAGAGTGCCGTTTGCTTCCGCCTCCCATTGCCTCTGATCTATATCGTCTAATCTATTACCAATGAGCGCCATCAATGCGTCAGCATCTTCAGGTTTAGCCACGAGAGAGATGCGGTCGCCCTGTTGTAGTTTAGTCTCTGCTGTGACAAGCTCAATGTTGCCTTCCGATGGGTGCATTATGCGCGTAGCAACAGCTTCACGACCAGACAAATGCTGGACGTCGCGCAATGTGCGACCACACACTGCTTGGTTTGCCACTTCGAGTGTGACCGTCTGCAATTCGCCTCCCTCTGCCTTGTTGTTCTTTTCATACAGCTTTTGCTCTTGTCCAAGGTTGATACGAAACATCGACTTCAGCAGTATCAAGCACAAGATGATGCCCACCACTCCGAGAGGATAAGCAACAGCGTAGCCCTGGGCGAAAATTGGGTTGAAGTCACCTTGGTTCATGTCACTGAATGTTTGCTGTGCAGCACCAAGACCAGGAGTGTTGGTGACAGCACCGTAGAGAACGCCAACCATAGCGAATAGGTCTTCGCCTGTGACAATGTGAATGAGGTAGGCAGTGGCTGACCCAATGAGAATCAATCCTATGGCAAGGAGATTGAGTGTCACTCCACCTTGTCTGAATGAGGAAAAAAAGCCAGGACCCACTTGCATTCCGATGCTGTATATGAAAAGTATGAGTCCAAACTCTTTCACGAAATGGGAGGTGACTGAATCGAGCAATAAGCCGAAATGGCTCGCCACGATGCCTACAAAAAGGACCCAAGTCACGCCAAGGCTCACACCTGCCACTCTGATGCGAGAGAGGATGAGACCTAACGCTATGATTACGGATACAAGCAGCACACTATGAGCAACGCTTGTTTCGAATACTAAGTTTTCCAACCACATGTATTTATTATCTTTTATTGCTTACAACATTCAAAGTCTGCGTCCTCCGAGGACTCAGAGTTTTACTCTTAAAAAATCTCCATCATTGCCATTCCATACGATCTGTTTTCGCACAAAAGACGAAGGAATTCCTTTGTGGCGCGTTTCATATAAGCATCGCGGAGCACATGGAATGAGCCTTCCATTGACGTGCCTTTGTGGTCGATAGTGAGGACTGATATGCCAGGCTCTCGAGCCACTGTTGCCTGACTCAGCACCGTTGCCAAATGGGATCCACGCACAAGATCAAGCAGCATGTTCACTTCATTGCTTTCCAGTCGCACATTGAAACGATAGTCGAGTCCCTGCACCAAACGGTCGAATGTACATCGTGCCTGCATGCCTTTGGTAGGTATGGCAAGAGGCACTGACTCCAAGTCGCTCAGACGCACCGTTTTCTTATTTGCCAAGGGATGCGTGTCACCTACCACAACGGCAAGACGATTGTCGAAAATGATGTGAGAATCAATATCTGCGAATGTCTGCGATGGCTTGTAGCTAAGCGCAACATCTATCTTCTGCGTATTCAGCATCCTCATCAGGGTTTGCATTGAGTGGCAGAAGATATTGAGTTTCACGCCAGGATAGAGTTTCATGAAGCATTGTACCGTCTCTTTCAGCAGAGGCGAGAAAGTGTAGGTGGCTCCTATGTTCAGCTCCCCTGTGCCAAGCTGCTGCACATCGTGTATTCTTTCCAGACAGGTGTCGGCATCGTAGATAGTGCGCTGTGCTTGTGGCAAAAACGCTTCTCCGATGTCTGTCAAGCGAACATGATGAGAATCGCGTATGAGCAAGTCAGCGCCAAGTTCCCCTTCCAGTTGGCGTACCTGCTGAGAGAGCGTGCTCTGAGTGATGTTGAGCTGACGCGATGCCTCTGAGAAGTTGCATAGTTCGGCAACCTTCACGAAATATCTTAGCTGTCGTAATTCCATTTGGGTATTTAATTTTTGTGCAAAGTTACACATTATAAAAATTATATGGTTTTGTGGATTTATAAATAGTTTCGATAATTGCTATCGTTGTAATAGATAGTACCGCTATGATTTATATTGTCTGCTTCGATAGCTGCATTCGCCTTGAACGATAGGATGGTAACGATAATGACTATCGAAAATAACAATAAATCGTGACGTTCCATGCAATGTAAACTGTCTAACTTTGCACTCGCAAAACGCAACTAAACATTATTTCGTATGACAATTATCCATTCTTTGCCATTGATACTGTCAGGCAGTATCATGGCTCCTATTGCTGTTGGTTGCATTGCTGCAATCATAGTTTGTTCTTTTGTGTATAGCGCATATCACAAAATCAAGACTTACAATCGGAATCCTAAAGATGTAGCGATTGAAGAATAGGCAGAAAAAAGAAATGAGCGTCCTGGCTTCGCAGCTTGGGCGCTCACTGCATTTACAAAACTTTAATCAATATTTTAGGATAAATTTTTCCGTATCAGAATAGTCCTTGACGCTTGCAGAAAACCAAGACAATATAGTATACTATAATAACTGTTAATACGATCAGAAGAACATAGAAAGGTTTGGATTTGCTCATGATGGAATAGTTTTTTTGTTAATGACTCTGTTTCACAATCCCTTAAAAACGTATGCACATAGCATATACACACATGCACAAGACGAGACAATCCCGTCTTTGAGCATCATGTAGTTGCATTCATTTACGTACGTAGTGTTTCCCAAGCGTCCGTAATCCCGCAGACGCTGGTGACAAAGGCAAATGGCAGGTCTTCTGACTTGATCCTTGGTAGCGCAGCCTTCCCGCTCATTGAAATAAAGAGCAAAAAAACTAACTCTTAATTTCCAAGCAGTGGCTTGTTTCTTTGCGCTCCCTTTGAATAAGGACTCACAGCATCGGGTAATGTCGCAGATTCTCACTGCATTCCCATCTTAGCTCCGCCGCACGTTTCGTTGGTGGGGGAGAACCAAATGCGGTGCAAAGGTATGAATAAGTATTGAAACGAGCAAGCATTTTTCAATAAAAATCGTCAAGACTGCCGAATGTATCTCAATCTCAACCTCAAAAAGCAAGAGTAAAAACACGAAAAGTCGGTAGTTTGCTAACATTTTCTTTAATTTCTTTTAATAATAACGAAAAAATGCCGAAATTTGTACGGGAAATAAAAACATAACACCGAAAACGGAAATGAATAAATCACTTTTTATTGCTTTTGCCCTGCTATGTGCAGGAAGTGCTAACGCACAGACATTGAAAGAAGGAGAGATGCCAACCTTGCCTCCTTTCCCAGAAATACCAGAGAAGAAACCTGTTGGCTCTGTGAAATTGGCCGACATAAATACGTTTGCAGAAGTGAAGCTCGGCATTCCTATCACCGATGGCCCTTTCAAGCCTACTTGGGAGTCGATAGAGGCAAACTACCCTGGCGATACGGAGTGGCTGAGAGAGGCGAAGTTCGGATTCTGGGTGCATTTCGGTCCGCAGGCTGCAGGCGAGAGTGGCGACTGGTATGCGCGTCATCTGTATAAGGAGAAGGAGAACCACATTGCAAACAAAAATCATTTGGAACGCTACGGCCATCCTTCGGAGGTAGGATATAAGGATGTGCTGAAGGACTGGAACCCTACGAAGCTCGATCCAGAATATCTCACAAAGCTCTACCAGAAGGCTGGCGCTCGATTCCTGATGATTCAGGGCGTTCACCACGACAACTACGACCTCTGGAACTCGCAGTACCACCCTTGGAACTCGGTGAACATAGGTCCGAAGCGCGACCTGCTTCGTGAATGGGCAGATGCTTGCCGTAAGTACGACATGCACTATGGCGTGACTTTCCACCACGAATACACATGGTGGTGGTGGCAGACAGCCTTCGGCGCAGACTCCAAGGGCGACAAGGCTGGCATTCCTTACGACGGCAACCTCACACTCGAGGATGGCAAGGGCAAGTGGTGGGAAGGCTATGACCCTCGATTGCTCTACGGCATCGATCTGCGTGAGTACGAGACGGTAGATGAGCGCGCCCATTCGCCTTGGTCTCCACCCAACCCAGGCATCTTCTGGCGTCACCTCGACTACTGCAAGTGGTATGCCACTCAATGGGCTCTGCGCATGATGGATGTGGTGGCAAACTACGATCCCGACTTCATCTACACCGATGGCACGGTGCAAGGTCCTTTCACTGGTGATGGCACAGGCATGGGCTACAAGTGCAACGCCATGCAGACTGTGATGGCTGACTACTACAACCGCCAGTTGAAGAAGAAGGGCAAGGTGGATGCGTTCAGCATCATCAAATTCCGTAATCCCACTAACGGTGCGGTCAATACGGCAGAGTTTGACTTCCCCGACACCATCAACACAGCTCAGCCATGGATTCGCGAGGCTCCTGTTGGCGACTGGTTCTATGCTCCTGGCTTCACCTACGATTCGGGTTCGATGATACGCTTTGTCATCGAGGCAATCTCTCGCGATGGCAATGCTGCACTCAACATCCCTATGCTGCCTGATGGCTCGATAGAGGATGAATGCGTGACTATGCTTGAAGAGGTGGGCGACTGGATGAGCATCAATGGCGAGGCGGTGTATGGCAGCAAAGCCTGGAAAACGATTGGCGAGGGCGAAACCACAAAGAATGGCAAGTTGAAGAAACTGCCGGGTGGTGGTTTGGGCAAGAATCATAAGAACTTCAAGTTCAATGCTCAGGACATCCGTTTCACGGTTGGCAAGAACGGCTCGCTCTATGCCTTCTGCATGGCTCTTCCAAATGGAGGCGAGACCGTGAAGGTGTATTCGCTTGCAAAGAAGGAAGGCAAGAAGGTGAAAAAGGTGCAGTTGCTTGGCAGCAATGCAAAACTGAAGTGGACACAGACGAATGAGTGTCTTACCATCCAATGTCCACAGTCATTACCTTGCAAGACTTCTATCGTGTTCAAGATTGACTAATCACGATTGATTTTCGAATATAACAGAATTGACAATGAAGACATTAAAGGTTGCAATCGCAGCCTTATCTGTATTGATGATGCTGTCGTTCAAGCAGAATGGAGATGATGAGCCCGAGGTGTACCGTAACGTAGTATTTGCCGAAGCACCTACTGCCAACGGTGGCACAAAGAGTCTCAAGATCAACATATGGAAAGGAAAGGGCAAGGCTGCACAACCTGTGCTCCTGTTTGTACACGGTGGTGCATGGGTATCGGGCGACAACAACCTCGAATCCGCAGGCTCGGAGCAGATCCGTGCCATCATGCAACTTCGCGAACAGGGCGTGACCATAGCAGCTGCCACTTACCGATTCTCCAACGAAGCAATTTTCCCTGCTCAGATTCATGACGTTAAGGCAGCAATACGCTATCTGAAGGCAAATGCCAAGAAGTACGGTATTGACCCTACTCGCACCATGACAATGGGTGAGTCGGCAGGATCGCAGCTTGCACTCCTTACAGCCGTCTCGAATGGTGAAGAAGCAATGGAAGGCAGCGTAGGCGGCAACAAGGATGTGGATAGCAAGGTCATAGGATGCGTCGATTGCTACGGCATGACCGACTTCCTCACATTGGCCTCGGACCTCTATACTCGTCCCGATCTGGGACGCACAGGCAAGCAGGTGTACGAACTGGTGGAGGACAAGGCATCGAGCCGTTCACAGTTGTTTGGTCTTACTACCGATGAGTGCAATCTTGGCACAGTAAGCGCCAATCCTGCCAAATTCCCAGAGCAGTATGCTTTGGTAAAGTCAGGAAGCCCACTATATCATGTCACTCCCGACGATCCTCCTGTACTGATCATCAATGGTCAGCGCGACATCCGCGTCCCTTCGGCACAGGCCATCAAGATGTATCAAGCTCTGTACAATGCCGGCGTGGAAGCAGAACTCCTGCTCAACGACAGGGCGCCTCATGGCGACTTAGGTAAGGAATCGGCAGCCGCCATCAAGGCTTTCGTACTACGAATATTGAAACCATAACTACCCCTATAAAGCTTAAGACAATGGAAAAAAACATAGTAAAGAAAATTGTGCTGACAGGTGGTCCTTGTGCTGGTAAGACTACCGCACTGGACACAGTAATAGAGAATTTCACACGCACCGGCTATAAGGTGTTCACCGTACCAGAGGTACCTACCATGTTTACCAAGGCAGGCATGGACTACCTGACGCAGAATCGTCGTTTCTTCATCGAAGGCGAAAAGGCAACACTCGAGATCCAGATGGCACTTGAGGAGAAATTCATGAGGATTGCAGCTACTCAGGACAAGCCTACGCTGGTGGTATGCGACCGTGGCACCATGGACATCTCCGCCTACATGACTCCCGAGCAATGGAGTGAGCTGACACAATCCGTAGGCGTAACCACCGACCAACTCCGCTCCAACTACGACCTTGTACTCCACCTTCAGACCGTAGCCAACGGCCTCGAGCAATGCTACACCACAGCCAACAATGCCCAGCGCTACGAGGAGGCAAACGAGGAGGGCTTCGCCATAGCCCGAATGCTCGACGACAAGGTTCGCCAAGCATGGACAGGCCACCCTAACCACATCATCATCAACAACAACATCAATCTCGGCATCAAACTCGCAGAAGTAATCACTAACATCGAAAATATACTGAAATAACACTCAACATGCTATGCTGTGAGCAGCATCTACAAGAGTTAACGTGATGTGGTGATAGATGTACCTTCCTTTCCTTATATTATGGAATCCTATATTTCCACTTCAACTGTAAGAGGGAGGTCGACTGATGAAGTGCCGATGTAGATGATGGCCTTACCCTTTTCGATGTTCCATGCGTGCTGGAACTCGTTCCAGTGGCGGAGCTGCTCCATTGGGATGGTGATGGTGACATCCTGGGTGGTGCCACCCTTCACGCTGACACGCTCGAAGCCCTTGAGCTCGTACTTAGGGCGCTCTACCTTTGAGTCTGGACGAGCCACGTAGACCTGTGCCACTTCCTCTGCCTCCTTCTTGCCTGCATTGGTGAGCTTGAAGCTTACCTCAAGATTGCCACCCTTCACTTCTGCCTTTGGATCGGAGTAGCTGAATGGCATGTAGGAAAGGCCGTAGCCGAATGGGTACATAGGCTTGACATTCTTGGTTGTAAACCAGCGATAGCCAACGAGGATGCCCTCGGAATAGTCGGCATCAGCCTTCTGTTCTGCCCTGAAGTTGTCGCGATTGACAAGGTCGACAAACACATCGCTGCTGCCTGCCTGTGCCTTCTGTGGGAACACGCCGAGCGCATAGGCTGGTGAGTCCTCAAGGCGTACTGGCAATGTGAATGGCAGCTTGCCCGATGGCGAAACCTTGCCTGTAAGGACATCAGCAAGTGCATGACCGCCTTCCGAACCGTTGAACCATGAATATACAAGTGCCTTTGTGGCTGGGTTGACTCTGCGCAGATCGACCGGAGCACCTGCCACCATGACTGTAACCAATCGTGGATTGACTGTCGCAATAGCTTCAATCAGTTCCTCCTGATTGAATGGCAGATTCATGTTGGTACGGTCCGAACCTTCAGTCTCAACCTCACGGTTGTCACCACCAACGAAGATTACCATGTCAGCCTTGCGAGCTGCCTCAATGGCTTCTGCCTTCATAGTTTCTGCTTTTTTCTTCCATTCATCAAGGTTTGCGTTCTGACCTCTGCGAGCGCGTGGCTGCGGTTCATATCCCTGAGCATAAATTATCTTTGCCTTACCCTTGAGGGCTGTCTGCAGACCTTCGAGCGGAGTGATCTCGTACAGCGCCTTGACGCCTGCACCTACTCCACCCTGAGCCATCTTGCGTGTAGCGTTGTCGCCTATCACGGCAATGGTCTTCACCTTCTTGCCGATAGGAAGTAGATTGTCAGCATTCTTGAGAAGCACGATGCTCTTGCTTGCCACCTGGTAAGCAATCTGCTGCTGTGCTGGCTGCGATGTGACCTCTTTGTTGGCCTTGTCCTTAGGAACAGGCGTGATGGCCATGCGAACGCGAAGAAGGTTTCTTACCTTAGCATCGATGACCTCCATTGGTACTGCGCCCGAACGTACAGAATCGATGAGTGCCTGTCCCATGTATGTGTTGCCAGGCATCTCAACGTCGAGTCCGCCTATGGCAGCCCCTACTGTGGAGTGAGTGCCACCCCAGTCGGAGATGATGATGCCGCGGAAGCCCCATTCGATGCGTAGTATGCGGTTCTGCAGCAGGTCGTTCTCCGAACACCAACGTCCCCATACCTTATTATATGCAGCCATGACACCATAGGCATTGCCCTGCTTCACTGCCATTTCGAACGGAGTGAGGTAAATCTCACGCATGGCACGTTCAGTAACGTTCACGTTGACGAATCCACGCATGTTCTCCTGATTATTGAGAGCGAAGTGCTTGAGACACACTGCTTCATCATTGTCCTGAGCACCCAGCGTATAGCCAATTGCCAACTGGCCACTCAGTATTGGGTCCTCGCTCAGGTATTCGTATGTGCGACCTCCGGTAGGGATGCGCTGTATGTTCATTGCAGGACCAAGAATCATGTCCTTTCCACGAAGTCTTGCCTCGATAGCCATAGCCTTGCCATACTGATAAGCGATGTCGCGCGACCATGTTGCTGCAAGCGCCGAACCTGTAGGGAAGAATGTGGCACGGTCTGTTTCCCAGCCAAGTCCCTTCCAAGAGTGAGGCTCCATCTCCTCACGGATGCCGAACGGACCGTCAGCATACTCAATGTCAGCAATGCCAAGGCGCTCCACTCCGGCCGAAGAGAACATATTCTTGCCGTGAAGCATATTTACCTTCTCTTCAAGAGTCATGCTCTTGATGATGCCTGTGATTTCTGATTCGTGTTGCAACAGTGGGTTGGTCTGCTGCGCATTCATGCTGCAATTCATCAGCAGCAATCCAGCCATGATAGCGATAGTTTTTTTCATCTTTAGTAGTGTATTAGTATTATTGTGTTTATTCCATGTTTTATTTTACTGCTTGCAAATATACACTTCTTTTTTCATTTCACAAAAAAATGACCAAAATTTTGGGTCTACAATGTATTTGGAAGCATGATAGCAGCCTGCTATGTCCCGTAAAGTCTAAGAATACTGAGTAAATGGATAATTCTATTGCAAAATCTTAGGTACTGTAAAAAATAATCTTTACCTTTGTGCACATAATACATTACTTGACAATGATGAAAAGAAGATTAACAGTTAGCGCCATAGCGATTCTGCTCGCATGCTGCAACCTATTCGTACAGAGTGCGTGGGCACAGAAACCTGTAGTTAGTATCTCATCTGGTAAGATTGAAGGCGTTTATGCTAAGGATGTGTTTGCCTTCAAGGGCATCCCTTATGCTCAGGCAGAGCGTTTCCAGCCTTCAACACCAGTATCCTGGCAAGGCGTCAGGAAATGTGATGAGTATGGCCCTTGGGCAAAGCAGGCAGAGAATGAGGGCAAATCAGTCGAAGGCGCAGGCGACTTCCTTGCCAACGTGTGGACCTCGGGCCTTAATGACGGAAAGAAGCGTCCTATCATGTTCTGGATTCATGGAGGCGGATTCTCCGTAGGTTCGGCCAATGCTGACCCTACGGATGGCGTGGCTCTTGCACAGAAGGGAGCCGTAGTGGTGAGCATCAACCATCGTCTCGACGTTATGGGCTTCCTCGACCTCTCTGAGTTTGGAGGCAAATGGGAGAAATCCGTCAATGTAGGCATGCTGGACATCGTCAATGCCCTGAGGTGGACAAAGCAGAATGCTGAAGCCTTCGGTGGCGATCCTGACAATATCACCATCTTTGGTGAGTCGGGCGGTGGAGGCAAGGTAGGCACATTGCTCTGTATGCCGGAAGCTAAAGGACTATTCCAAAAGGCGATAATACAGAGTGGTGCAAAGATCAACATCACCACAAGCGAGGTATCCAAGCAACTGGGCAAGAACGTAGTCAAGGAACTGGGCCTTACTGCCGAGACTCTCGATCGCATCCAGGCCATCAGCTTCGACTCACTTCTCACCGTGAGCCGTAAGTGCCAGGCAGAGATACTTGGAGCCCGCACTCCAGGCAGCATCAAGATGTGGGGATTCTGCCCTACTGCCGATGGTGTCACACTCCTGCAGCAGCCATACACCCCGGGATTCTCTTCCCTTGCCCACAACATACCGATAATGATAGGCACCACGTTCAACGAACTCGAGCGTAAGTTCTATACAGACAAGAGCCTCGATCAGGCAAAGGCCGATGGCATCCTCAAGTCGCGCTATGGTGATGATGCACAGGCGTATGCCAATGCTTTCCGAACTGCTTACCCTGACGGTTCACTTGCAGACATGCTCGGTACCGACTCCAACATACGCACTCTTACGCTTGCTACTGCTGATGCAAAATCGGCCGAAGGTGGTGCTCCCGTATATGTATATCTGCTGAGATGGGTGTCAGACTTCGATGCTGAGGGCAGCGGATGCTACCATTCGCTCGACATTCCTCTGTGTTTCAACAACCCATACGACGAGCGCTACCAGGTCAAGGCAGGCGATCCTAAGGCTGCATCCATAGCCGATAGGATGAGCGACCTCTGGCTCAGTTTTGCACGCGATGGAAAGCCTGTAGCCAAGGGAGTACCAGAGTGGACACCTTACACTAAAGCCAACGGTGCAACGCTCATTCTTGACAACGAATGCACGATGAAGAGCAACTTCGACCGCAAGCTTCAGGACTTCCTCTACCAGAAACTGAAATAAGTCCGGATGCACAATGCAAGAAGTTACATGATTATAACATACAACACATATAAAAACATACTACCATGAACATTCTCAAAACATTACTATCCGTTGCAGCCCTTTCTGCAGCAACGGCTGCGGGTGCACAAACCCTTAAGATGACCAATCAGGCCGTGCGCATCACAGCCTACGAAGCATCAACATCAGTCAACCTCGTCATCGTAAAACCAGAGCACACACTCGATGCCCTCGATCCTTCAGCATTTACTGTTGAGACCAACGGCGTAGCTCGCAAAGTGAAGATCGTCTACACGTGCGATGATCGTGGCGAATGGGCCGATGGAGGCACATACCTCGCCTTCGGACTCGAAGTCAGCAAGGAACGCGGCGCAGCACCACTCGTCACAAAAGGCATGGGAACATGGAGCACAGCCTACCCTGTCAAGGTAGGTCTCAAGGCAGGCAAAAGCATCAAGGCAGGTGGCAAGAAGTACACAGCAGTCGATTGTGCTACAAGCCACGCCCTGCGCAACTTCCTCTCTGAGTCCGACTTTTTCCACCGCGGCACCTACACATCCCCATCCACAGGCAAGCCAGGCATGGAGACCCTCACATACGGAGCCTACGAACCTGAGGCACTTCGCATGGATGGCAAGAAGAATCCGATGATCATCTGGCTTCATGGCATGGGTGAAGGTGGTACTGACGTTTCCATCGAACTCATGGGCAACGAGGTAGTATCACTCATCCGCAACGACATCCAGTCGCACTTCACCACCGAGGGCGGTGAATCAGGCTGCTACGTACTTGCAGTCCAGTGCCCAACCATGTGGATGAACACAGCCAAGGGATTCGGCAATGGTACCCATCCATCCATGTACTCCGATGCCCTCAAGGCATGTATCGACAATTATCTCAAACTCAATCCTGATGTCGACCCTAACCGTATCTATATCGGCGGATGCTCCAACGGAGGTTACATGACAATGAACATGCTCATTCGTCATCCAAGATTCTTCGCTGCAGCCTACCCTACTTGCGAGGCCTATGCCGATGCCAACATCTCCGACCTTCAGATCAAGCAGCTTGCTGAGGAGAACATCTGGTTCGTACAGTCGTTCGACGACACCACTGTCAAACCAAAAGAATACTGCATCCCAACCTACAAGCGCCTCATGCAGGCAGGAGCAAAGAACGTGTGGATGTCTATGTTCGAGAGCATCATTGGTACCGACATGCCAGGCAGCCGCCTCATGGGACACTTCTCGTGGGTATACGTATTCAACGATCAGGTACTCGGCGCCCAGGAACAGTCCACAGCCGACATGAAGCCATCCAACCAGGGCGGTGGTTCCGTTGCCCCTCAAGGCCACACCAACCTCTTTGACTGGATGAACGCCCAGGTCCTCACAGCACCAAAGGCAGCAGAACGCCGTCGCTAAACCAACCTCTCCCGACATCAATCAAGATCAAGCATTTTCCAAGTTGAAGAAATTTGTGTACTTTTGCGACCTCAAGAATCAATAACACAAAGATGAACAATTTTACTTTCTATAGCCCAACGGAGTTTGTGGTGGGCAAAGAGACAGAGAACCAGGTAGGCACTTTGTGTGCCAAGTATGAGGCAACACGAGTGATGATAGTGTATGGCGGCGGCAGCGCGGTACGCTCTGGGTTGCTGGACAGGGTGAAGGTATCCCTGGCAGCTTCGGGCATGGAGATGTGCGAGTTGGCTGGCGTGCAACCTAATCCTATCGACACTAAGGTGCGTGAAGGATTGGAGTTGGCACACTCATTCCGTCCTGACTTCCTCCTTTCTGTTGGTGGCGGTTCGGTGATCGATACGGCTAAGGCCATTGCGGTGGGATATCACTACGAGGGCGACTTCTGGGACTTCTATGCTGGCAAGGCTAAGCCTGCAAAGGCTCTGCCTATCGGCGTGGTGCTGACCATACCGGCTGCTGGCAGCGAGGGTTCCGGCAATTCGGTGATAACAAACACAAAGACTCACGTGAAGGTGGGCATCCGCCAACCAATGATTCTGCGTCCGAAGTTTGCCATCATGAACCCAGAGCTTACACTCACATTGCCAGAGTGGCAGACGGCAAGCGGCATAAGCGACATGATGGCTCACATCCTGGAACGCTACCTCAGCAACACGCCGGAGGTGCAGATTGGCGACCGACTTGCCGAAGGCATGCTGCTTGCCATCATGGAGACAGCCGAGCGACTGATGGAGAATCCCAACGACTATGATGCACGTGCCAACATCATGTGGTGCGGCACTATAGCCCATAACGATACGTGTTCGCTGGGACGCGTGGAGGACTGGAACAGTCATGCCATGGAGCATGAGATCTCGGCCGAATATGATGTGACACATGGTGCAGGTTTGGCAGTCATATTCCCTGCCTTCCTGCAGTATGCAGCAAAGCACAATGCGCACAAGGTGGCTCAGCTGGCTCACCGTGTGCTGGGCATAGCCGACTCGGGCAATGCAGAGGCCGATGCGTTGGCAGGTGCCCTCAAGTTGAAATCGTGGTTGCACGACACACTTCACATGCCTGTCACGTTTGCTCAACTGGGCATCGAAGAGCCAGATCTTGAATTGCTCAACACTCGCCTGCACAATCTGAAGGGAGCCATTCTTCCAGGCGGATATATGCCTCTTGATGCACAGGCAACGATGGAGATCTACAAGCTGGCTATGGAATAGCGAACAACGCGTTACCTGCGCCCCATCTGCATAAGGACGGCGGCGATAATGAGGGCTATGCCAGCATAGAAGGCGAGGCTTAGTTCGCTTGCCTCACCGAAGATGAGCATGGCAAGAAGGATGGTGTAGACGGGCTCAAGGTTGTAGGTGAGATTGACCGTGAAGGCGGAGATGTGGCGAAGCGCCTGCAGCTGGAGAAGGAAGGGAGCGATGGTAAAGACGCTGGAGAAGAGCAGTAGCATCATCCAGTCGTGCGGAGTAGGCATGATGGCTACATCGGGAAACAGCGCAGAATAGAAGGGGGTGGCAAGGGTGAGAACCATGCCGCCTCCTATCATTTCGTACAGGAGCATGGTACTGCTTGACTGACCCGTGGAGCTCTGCACTCGCTTGGTGGAGATGGAGAAGAACACATAGATGAGGGATGACACAATGCCAAGGGCGATGCCGAGGCGATAGCGAGCATCGAGGCCGTAGATGAGGCCGATGCCAAGCACGGAGAGGGCTCCAAGCAGGAGCTCACGCCCCGAGGGACGATGGCGATCGAGGAGGGGTTCGATGATGGCAGTAAAGAAGCCCACGAGGGCAAAGCATACGGCTCCGATGGAGACATTGGCTGCCTTGATGCTTCCATAGAAGAACACCCAATGGACAGAGAGCAGGACGCCACACCCCATAATCTGCAACAAGTGGCGGCGTGACATGCGGTGCAACTTATGCTGCACTCCCAGAAGGGCGCTGAGCAAAAGGGACGCAAGGATGACACGCAAACACACCAGAGGGAGTTCACCGATGGTGATGAGACGACCGAAGAGGCCTGTGCCTCCTGCTATAAGGACTGCCGTGTGAAGACGGATATACGCTTCCTTTTCTACAGATGTCATACTGGAGGCGAATCAACGATTGTTGTTGGTGAGGTACAGGTAGAGGACATAGCCCGCCAAAACAAGCTGAAGGATGATGATGGCTGGCACTCCGTACTTGAACTTCTTGTGCTGAGTCTTGTGGTGCCACACTTTCATGCCAATCCATGCTCCTATGCTTCCACCAAGGATTGCAGGCAAGAGAAGTTGAGTCTCTGATATGCGCCACCAACCCTTGCGAGCCTTGAGTTTGTCAATCCCATACACGATGAAGGTGATGAGATTGATTGCTAACAGATAGATGAGTATATACTTTGTCATTAGAACCTACTTGTTGAATTTTTATGCAAATGTAGGCTTTTTTCTGCAATTAGCATCTTCTTTTTCTCTCCTAAACGCATATAAAGACCGCTTTTCTCTTTTTTTATTATAAAAATAGCCATGTTATTGCAAGAAAAAGCGTAACTTTGCGACAAAACAAGGCAGAAGCAGCGTTCTGAACGTAAGAATGGAATAACGACTGCATAAAAGTATATACTACACACTAACAGAAATATAAAAACGAACAAATCAATGATTAAAGACATTGCACACATTGCCTTGAATCCATTGAACATGGACAAGACAATAGAGTATTTTGATAATGTGTTCGGGTGGAAGAAGGTCTTTGAACTGCACCATGATAATGGCGATCCAAAGCGAGTGGAGCACTTCTACCCAGGTGGCAGCTGGACCATCATAGACAGCGAACAGATGCTGGGAGTGAACCTGAACGTGAAACCAGCCATGTAGCTGTCACTTGTAAAAGGGAAAAGGAAAAAGACGAGCAATACAAATATAAATAACAACCAATCTAATCACAATCAATTTATGGTAAAGCATATTATTCTCTGGACACTGAATCCAGAACTCTCGGAAGAAGAGAAGAAGAGCGTGAAGGCTGGCATCAAGGAAGGCCTTGAGGGACTGATGGGCAAGGTGCCAGGACTGATCGATGTGAAGGTTAACATTGACGGTCGTCTCGATTCAAGCAACTGCGACGTGATGCTTGACTCTACGCTCGAAAGCGAGGAGGCACTCAAGGGCTATGCCAAGCATCCTGAGCATGTGGCTGTAGCCGATGGCAAGGTGCGCCCTTATACGGTGCAGCGCACATGTCTCGACTTTGAAGTGTAGACACAGGCACATAGGCACCAACAATGCAGAAGCCTCACACAAGAAACGAGGGCGCAACGACTATCGGTCATTGCGCCCTCTTGTTATGTTCGTCCGTAAGGGGACAATATGTTTACTTCTCGAAGTAACGACGGAAAAGTCCTTGGAAACCAGCACCGTGACGTGCCTCATCCTTTGCCATCTCATGAACAGAGTCGTGGATAGCATCGAGGTCGAGCTGCTTAGCGACCTTTGCAATCTCCATCTTGCCTGCACAAGCACCTTCCTCTGCAAGCATACGCTTCTCAACGTTTGTCTTTGTGTCCCATACTACCTCACCAAGCATCTCTGCAAAGCGTGAAGCGTGATCAGCCTCCTCGTATGCATAGCGCTTGAATGCCTCTGCGATCTCAGGATAACCCTCACGATCTGCCTGACGGCTCATAGCAAGATACATACCTACCTCAGTACACTCACCGAGGAAATGGTCCTTCAATCCCTGACGAACGAAGTCGCCCTCTGGACCTGCAGGAATAGCATCAGCGATGCCGAGCTCATGCTCAGTAACAAACTGAAGGCCCTTACCTTCTTCCATCATCTTAAACTTGCTTCCTGGCACCTTACACTGTGGGCACTTTTCTGGAGCAGTATCACCCTCGTGTACATAACCGCACACTGGACAAATCCATTTTGCCATAATAATTACGTGTTTTTTTAAGTTAGTTAAACAATCTTTGTATTTTTCTCATTACAAAAATAATGAATTAAGAGCGTTTTACCAAACAAAAAGGGCATAATGATGGTATATTTCGGTGTGTAAGTGCAAAAAGTCTACCCTATTGTCAGTTTTTACCGTTTTTCTCTGTATCTTTGCCTATAAAAATAGTACATAAACATTGAATACCACAGAAACATGGAACAGCCAATACTCAATGCACATAATAAGGACGAACACCGTCCGTCGCACACAGCAGAGCACCTTCTCAACCAGGCAATGGTGAGGATGTTCGGTTGTGAGCGCTCAAGGAACATGCACATAGAACGCAAGAAGAGCAAGATAAACTACGAACTGGCAGAATGCCCTACACAGGAGCAGATAGCAGAGATAGAACGCACAATCAACGATCTGATAAGCGCCGACCTCCCTGTAACGTACGAGTTCGTGACTCGCGACTCAATCCCAGAAGGGGTGAAGCTCGACAAGCTGCCAGAGGATGCAAGCGAAACTCTGCGCCTGGTGCGCATCGGCGACTACGATGTGTGTCCATGCATCGGTCAGCACGTAGCATCGACCAAGGAGATAGGCGGATTTCGCATCACCAGTACAAGCTACAACGAGGGCAGTTTCCGCATCGTGTTTAAGGTGGCAAATGTAAACTAAGTCCCCTACCCTGCTTTAACTTAAATATCAATCACAGATGATACAGCAAACAGAGTTTTCGCTCTCAGCCAAGCGCCGAGGATTCCACCTTGTGACAGGCGAGGTGTTGAAGAACCTTCCACCTCTCCCACGAACAGGTCTTCTGAACCTATTCGTGCAGCACACGAGCTGTGCACTCAGCATCAATGAAAATGCCGATCCTGATGTACGCACAGACATGGAGCAGATATTCAACAGGTTGGTTAAAGAAAACGAACCCTATTACGACCATGTGCTGGAGGGAGCAGACGATATGCCGGCACATGCCAAGAGCACGATGTGCGGAGTGAGCCTTAGCATCCCCATCACCAACGGGCGCCTGAACCTGGGCACTTGGCAAGGCATTTATCTATGCGAGTTCCGCAACTATGGGGGAGCACGCCGGATTGTAGCAACCATAATCGGAGAATAAAGGAAAAACGAGGCAGATGCATAGCGAAGAGCGCACATACATAGCCATAGACTTGAAGTCGTTTTTCGCTTCAGTGGAGTGCGTGGAAAGGGGGCTGGATCCGCTTACCACGAATCTCCTTGTGGCAGACGTAAGCAGGACTGAGAAGACCATCTGCCTTGCGGTGTCGCCTTCGCTCAAAGCATACGGCATAGGAGGCAGAGCGCGCCTGTTTGAAGCCATACAGAGGCTCAAGGAGGTGAACTGTGAGCGTATGATGAAGACGCCTGGATATCGTCTGACAGGAAAGACGTGGGACGATACTGAACTGAAACAACATCCCGACTGGGAGGTAGACTATATTGCTGCGCCCCCAAGGATGGCAAAGTATATCAAGTACAGCACTCAGATATACGAAATATACTTGAAATACGTAGCACCGGAGGACATTCATGTATATTCGATCGATGAGGTCATAATGGATGTTACATCCTATCTCAAGACACCATCCGTATGCTCGAAGACCGAGACACTCTCCACTATGGAAAAAGCAAAAAGGCTGACCTTGAAAATCATCAAGGATGTGCTTAAGTCAACGGGCATCACGGCTACTGCAGGCATAGGAACGAACATGTACCTGTGCAAGGTGGCAATGGACATCGTGGCAAAGCATATCCCTGCCGATAAGGATGGTGTACGCATAGCTACACTCGATGAGAAGACATACCGCGAACAGCTATGGGATTACACTCCTATCACCAAGTTCTGGCGCATAGGCAGAGGCATAGCCACAAAGCTTGCCCAATACGGTATGCAGACCATGGGCGACATCGCTCTTTGCTCGGTAAAGAATGAGGAAGTGCTTTACAAACTGTTTGGAGTAAACGCCGAACTGATCATCGACCACGCATGGGGATGGGAACCATGTACTATAGACTATGTAAAGGCTTACAAGCCAGAGACCAATTCGCTTAGCACAGGACAAGTGCTACAATGTGCCTACGACTTCAGCAAGGCACGCATAGTGATACAGGAAATGGCAGAGGCTGCAGCACTCGACTTAGTGAGCAAGCGCCTGGTAGCAAACCAGATCGTGCTTACCGTTGGCTACGATATAGAATCGCTCACAAACCCTGAGATTAAAGCAAAGTACCAGGGACCTATAACAAGGGATTACTACGGCAGGGAGGTGCCGAAATATGCACATGGTTCCATACAGCTGGGCAAGCATACATCGTCAACAGAGATTATAAGCAAATGTGTTCAGGAACTCTATGACAGAGTAGTCAATCACGACCTTCTGATACGCCGACTGAATCTTACTACCAACCATGTAGTGCCGGAGGACTCCCCTACCCTACGCAAGGAAAAATGGGGAGGCACACCTATACAGTTGGACCTCTTTACCGACTACGAAAAGATAAAAGAGGAGAACCAACAGCAGGAAGAGAAACTGACAAGGGAAAGGCGAATGCAAGAAGCATTGCTCGGCATCAAGAGGCGCTACGGCAAGAATTCCATCCTACGCGGATTGAACCTTGAAGAAGGGGCAACAGCCATAGAACGCAACAAGCAGATAGGCGGTCATAAAGCCTAAACAAATAGCCCTTACTCCATTTTTGAAACAAAACCAACATCAACAGTTCCGTCCATGGGTAAATACGACGATATCATCAACTTACCGCACCACGTTTCCAATAAGCATCCACAGATGTCAATGTATCAACGTGCAGCACAGTTTGCTCCGTTTGCTGCACTAACCGGCCATGGTGCAGCAATCAATGAAACTGCACGAAGGACGGACAGCGAAATTGAGTTATCAGAGCAAGAAAGACAGAACCTGAACAGGAACCTTAACATAATACTCGAGAACATAAAGTCCTACCCATCCGTCACCATAACGTACTTCATTAACGATGAGCACAAGTCAGGAGGCAGATACTCTACCATCAAGGACAACATAAAGAAATACGACGAGTATAGCGGCACCTTGCATCTGGAATGTGGGCTGGAAATACAGATCAGTCACATTGCAGACATCAAGAGCGAGCTATGCGAGAGATGACGCCCTCCGCACAGCGTTTTCCCCACACGAGCAAGACGGCAAAGAGCATACGGGTGAAGACAACAAGGAATCCGGAGATTCCCGTAGCAGCGAACACTATCGTATCCTCAAGCATCGAATGGTTCATTATGAGATGGTAATTAACGGCCTTGGCATCCTCGCTTGTGATCAAATTACGCTCTTTCAACTCTACCATCACCGCAGAACCGTAACTAATGCCCAACACATTTCCTACCAGCCACATGTAAGAAGAATTGCGAGGCAATCCAAATAGCGACATAAGAGGTGCAAACACACGCGAAAGTGGCTTAAGCAACCCCTTGATCTCAATGAATCGCTGCACAACCATAAGACTGTAGATGATGAGCGCCATCACAACTGCCATTTTCGATTGTGACACGAACCACGTCTGGAGAACATCCATCAGCGTTCCCCCACTCTGCGCTCCCATGTAGATGTATTGTTCCGGCATTTCAGGCAGCAGCCAATCAAGGAAGGCTGCACACAGGAATGCAGCACAAATTCGTATCACGCCCATTTTCCAAAACGAGGAACCCGTCTTGTGGTTTACGGCACACTCCATCGGCAAAGCATGGCATATCGCTATCATGATACCCATGATCGTCGCTTCACGAAGGGTGAGATGTATGCTCATCATAACAGCAATGCCAGCATACGTTCCTGCAGCCGCACCAGATATAAATGCCACAGCCGACTCTCCCGGCAGATTGAAATGGCAGAAGAACGGATTGATATACGATGCTATCCAAGCTATTATGCCATAGTACTGGAGCAAAGCGACTGCAAAAGAGATAGGAACCATCAATTGCAAGAGCCACGTAAGACTCTTGATCGTAGCAGGCACCGCACGACTGAGGCACAATCGTACAGTTTCAATAAAATGAGACATTTGCAAATATCAAACTTGTATTTGAATTATTCAACGCCTTTGCGCATCATCCCTCGTAACGCTTCTTCATCGCATCGAAGTTTCGATCTAACCAGTCGCATGTAGCTTCATAGATAATATCGTCGACCGACACACGCTTCATGCCATCCTTGAAACGGCGCCACTGCTTGATGGTCTCCAGTTTGTCATTTACATCAAAATCGAAGAAAACTGACTTCTTTATTATACGCTCAGACGATGAGTCCTTTCCCACCTTCTTAGTAGTTGGTTTTGGTTGAGACTCCAGGATATTATCGGCAGGAACACCATTCTGTATCGCATCCTGTGATACTTCAATGTTCTTACGAACACCTCCCATTATGTCCTGAGTAAAGTTGGTCTTTTGCTTAAGTGCCATAGTTTCTGTTGTTTAATTTATCAAATAGAATCAAGTTTATACATTTTCTCTTTCTTGAAGTCATAAAGTTGCAAGCGAAGCGAAACAACGCAACTGCGATTTTGCGAAAAAAGTCATTTACGAATATACGTCACTTTCCTTTGTCTCCCCTACCCTATCTTATACGACTAAATAATCTAATCCATCAATATAAATGAACGATAACTTATAAAAACAAAATAGATTACTTAGTTGATGTCGACTTTTTCTTTATTCCTGTTATCTCACGAGCAAGCTGCATATAGTCCTCTGCTCCGGCACACGTAGGATTGTACTGGAAAATGCTCTTGCGTGCAGCTGGCGTCTCGGTGAGTTTGATGTTGTCGCGAATCTTTGCATTGAACACCTTATCTGGGAAGTTTTCGCGCAACGCATTAGCAACATCACGGTAAACGCGAATGTTTGACTTAAACTTGGTGAGAAGATAACCCTCGATCTCAACACCAGGATTGAGCTTCGACTTCACCACTCCAAAGTCGCGCTGTATCTCACCCAGTCCTTGAAGTGCCAAAAGCTGTGAATCGACAGGAATGATAATAGAATCAACAGCACACATGGCATTGATGGTTATCATACCACGATTAGGTGGGCAATCAAAAAGGATGTAATCATACTTACCCTCTACTTGCGATACAAGATCCTTAATGATTGTTTCACGACCTATACGAGTTACAAGCAATTCGTCTGCCCTTCCAAGGCGACGATCACTTGGTACGAGGTCCACATTCTTCATCTCTGTATCATAAATAGTCAGAGGTTGCAGTTCCTCTACCTTGATCGAATCATAGATAGTTGCGCCATCTCCCTCATCAAAGCCGATAAGATAGGAAGTATTAGCCTGGCTATCCAAGTCAACAATAAGAACCTTCTTCTTCAAGATTCCCAGTGCTGCACCTAAGTTTACTGTTGTGGTAGTCTTTCCTACACCACCCTTAAAATTCAAAATTGCGATCTTCTTTGCCATATTTCAATTCTTTTGTTCTCTTTACGGATGCAAAGATAAAGTATATTAATAAATTACAAAATGAAAATTGTAGCAAAATCCATTATTAGCAAACGGAAAAGGTCGCAATAGGACAATTTCGCAGAAAATCTTTATCGCATTAGAGTATTTTATATTATTAGCACATATCTATAATAGCAAATACGATTTTAGCATTTTACGATTATTCTAATATTCAATTATTACATATTTAGCATTTTACAATAATGCATTTCTCGCAGTATAGTATTGTCGCAGTTTACCTTACTCGCTTTTTCGCTTTACGTCATATTCGCACATGACACTTTGAGCAAAGGCGCTAATATTCTTCTTCGCATTGTATATTTTTCGCATTTGCGAATTTTCTAAAAAAGTAAAAAGGAAATTCTCGACAATTAGCGCATTGTGTCGCGGTATTCAAGTGGAGTACGTCCTGTTAGCTTCTTGAACAGACGAATGAAGTAGGAGTGATCGTTGAAGCCTAACTTGTAAGCAACTTCTTTGACTGGTAAATCCTCTGTAATAAGTATAAGCTGTGCTTTCTCTATCTTCTTATTATTGATGTATTGAAGAGGGGAGATTGAGAAGTTTTTCTTAAATATACGAATTAAGTAGGGTTTGGTGACACAAGCCTTGTCAGAAAGGGTATCAAGATTGATCTCATCATAGATATGAGAATGAATATAATCCAAAACCTTTAACAATCGGTCATCACTAATCCAAACCTTTTTTGAAGCGAATTTGAGAAAATGCGAAAAAAATATTAATATCAAACCGCGAATCTTCATTTTTTGAAAAAGGTCAAGATCATTATAACGTCGCACATAGTCAGTAAATACAGTTGTGTTATCGTATGATTTTGGATCAGAAGCTGGCAAACTGAAGTCAGGGTACTCATTTAACAGCAAGGCAAAGAGATCCAATTCTCCCGATTCTGCATTCACCTCATAAGGAAAATTATAATATTCAAATATATCTGTTTCTTTCTTAAATCCCTCATATACATGCAAATAATAATGAGAAAACACACTATCACATTGGTAGGAATGAACAGTATAAGCAGGAATCATGTATAGATGATTAGGCTTTAACGTGATAATCGTTTTTTGAGAGGAATTTGCTTGTTCAATAATAATTTGCGCGTTACCCTCTGTGACATAGTAGATGCGGGCAAAAGGAGAGGACACATTTTGCCAGTTCCAATCACCATTATGATTGGCATATCCAACATTCAACATCAGCAGATTGAGTGATTCTATAGGTAACTGCATAATTAGGTAATCGTATTTATGTATATAAGAACTATAGCTTTAATATGACTATGTTCAAATATAATTACACTTATATCAGAAGAAACAATTCGTTTTGCAGCACAAATTTAATATAGTTTTTTCAATCAGCAAAAGATTTTTGGAAAAAAGACAAAAAAAGAGAACCGCAACGTTGCGATTCTCTCAGAAGTAGCGTTAAATTTCAATATAAGAAAAACATTCTTTCCATCATTTTCCATTTTTCATCGCTTCGTGCATTAGGATCACATCCTTGCAGTTTAGCGACAAATGCTTCCCATTCTGCTTGGCGGGGTAGGGTAGCGAGCTTATCCATTGATGATTTCCAATCGAAATCAAGGGGCGTATCAACGATCATCACAAGCTTAGTGCCTAAAATGTATATTTCCATCTCTAGAATGCCCACTTCACGTATACCATCGCGAATCTCTTGCCAGCTCTCTTCTTTTGAATGACACTTACGATAGGCAGCTATCATCTCCGGATCATCACGAAGTTCAAGAATCTGAACATATCGTTTTGTTTTGCCAAAGTCTTTTTGTATGTAACCGTTCATACTTATTCTAATTACATTTTTACAGAAACAGCCTTACCGCTATATGTAACAGTCCTAACAGTGTTCTGACCCACTACGTTAACAACAAACTTTCGAGATGGGGTAGGGGAGTACTGACCATTGCGAGCATTGATTGTCAATGTCTTAGTTTTGTCATTCCACTTTACCAATACAGTCGAACTATTACCCTTCTCATAGTCATAGCTATCACCGCTATCCTCATAGATGGTAAACTCAGCATCAGCACCTGGGTATACACGAAGTTCCCAAAGAGCCTTGTCTACCTGATCAGAATACTCGATTGCATCTGCACACATTGGGATGATTGATCCTGAGCGAACATACAAAGGCATCTTGTCTATTGGAGCATCAGCACTAAGCGAAATGCCCGATTCTATCTGCTCGTTGGTCCAGAAATCATACCATGTGCCTTTCTTTGCCTTACCATCTACATTCTGTGTGAATGATGGCAGATATACGTTTCTAGTCATGCGAACGCCCTGAATAGGCTCAGAATCCTTGTTATAGTACATTGGAGTCGTTACTGGAGCCACAAGCATCGAATTTCCAAACATGAACTCATCACGCATATCCAACACATTGATGTCGTTAGCGAAGTCGAATGCAAGAGCACGAGTCATGGTGTAAGCTTCGTTGCTAACACGCGAACTCAATGAATATGTGTAAGGTAGAAGTGCATAGCGAAGACGAATGAACTTAAGGATGCTATCATAGAATGGTTCGCCCTGCTTACCGAATCTCCAAGGTTCGCGTGGTGTATCAGAACCGTGACTTCTCATCACTGGCAAGAATGTAGCGTACTGAAGCATACGAGTATACAACTCTCGATAGCCCATATCGTCTACACCTTTTGGGTAATCTCCGTTATAGAACCATGCCCAACCCTTCTTTGTGAAGAAGGCACCGATATCAATCGACCAATAAGGACATCCTGTTGCCATGAAGTTCAAACCAGCAGGAATCATCTGCTTGAACGAATCCCATGCTGCATAAGTGTCACCATTCCAAGTGATGGTAGCATAGCGCTGCTGGCCAGCATACGATGAACGTGTCAGATTCACTACACGCTTTCTATCTGTCACCTTGCGCTGATTTTCATAGATACCCATCGAGTGATAAAGCGAATAGAGCTGTGAGCGCTCATGACCTAATGCATCGCCCAGTTTCTTTGAGCAGAGTTCGAATCGCCTCTCGTGGCTATCCTTATCATATCCCTGTCCCTGGTTGCTCCAGTCAGCATCCAATGGTTCAGAGGAATCGCACCACCATGCATCAAAATCGTTGCTAAAGAACTCATTATTAGCATATTCCCAGTACAAGTCACGTGCTTTCTCCGAGAATGCATCGTAGGCGTTAGTTCCGTTTATCATCATGCCTCGCTTGATGAAGTCATCAGCCTGAGGCGAATTGGAGAATGTAGGCCAGATGCTGATCATCAGCTTTGCATTCATGTCATGAATGGTCTTTGACAACAGTTTCTTGTCAGGGAAGTCCCTTGTATTCATCTTCATGTGTCCCCAGCTGCCATTCTCCCAGTAGTTCCAGTCCTGCACTATCATATCCACAGGAATATGCTCGCTGCGCAAGCGTGAAAGGGTGGAGATAAGGTCCTGCGAGCTGACGTAACGCTCCTTCGACTGAGTGTAGCCGAACAGGTATCGAGGCATCATAGGTGCTTCACCAGTCAACCATCGATAGCAAGCCACAGTCTTATCCATAGTCTTGCCCTTCATGAAGTAGTAATCGAGCTGCTGTGTTGCTCCAATCTCTATCACATCGTCATCATAGATCATCTCACTTCCGGCATTGATGAGCAAACCGTATCCAGCAGTTGAGTTGAGCACAGGTACCATGGCCTTGAGGTTATGCTGGCAAAGGTATATCTTGCTGCCACGAAGGTTCATCACATTCTCTATATGCGATCCAAGGCCATAGATTGCCTCATCCTGCTTATATTGCCAATTCAAACGGTACTTCCATGTAACACCCACCGTATCTCGGCGCAGTACATCACGAACCTCCTTGTCGCCATCGGCAGTATGTACCGTACGGCGCGATGCCTCATCATAAGTTACATTTTCGGTTACCACCTTCTCATAGTAGTGTGGGGTAGTGGACTTCTCCTTTGCTATAAGTGCATTCGTTTTCTTATCAAAATACGATATTGCACCACTCTCCAGGTTTATCTCCACTTTCAAGCTATCAGAAGTCATGGTGTATACATTGTTCGATTTTTTTCCAATCACCGAAAACTTCCTTGGCTCATTATGATCTACACATACGTTTGTCAGATTGGCATCAATTATTTTTCCCTGAGCACTGTGGCGCACACGAACTATATCCGGACGCACCATTTCCACTTTCATTTTGGCTCCGTCCTTCAAGCTCAGTTCCACACCATAGCTTTGCTTATTTACATTTGCTGCTGTCTGGGCAAACATCATTGACGTTTGTGACAACATCATCAATGCTATTATTTTCTTTTTCATTTGTTACACCTATTTAATATTATTACTGGTTGCAAATTTAGGCATTTTACTATTTTTTCCGTTGGACTTATTGAAATGATGATAGGACATTTTATTCAAATCAACAGTTATCCCTATCTACTTATTCACCTTACACAGTAATGCGCTATATTCAGAAAAAGGTCTACATAAAAAGTTGAAAAAAATTTACGCCAGTGATTGTTTAAATTAATAAACATGGTTATAATGTTGAATTTTCGTCATTTATCATTTTTGGCAAAAGTAACACTTTAATATATTCTTATCTATAATACCTGTAAAAACGTTTTTCTGCATAAAATAAGAATGAATATCTCTTTTCAGTAAGCGTAACAAAATATCAACTCTATTTTTCCGTTATTATTGACTATATCTTATTGATATTTAATTATATAAATGATTAATCTTAAAAACTGAAAATGATCGATCTTTATTTTTCTATGTTATTATAATAAGTATGATTAGTATAAAGGACGCTATAACTATCGGTTTTTTAATAAGATACGCATCAAATAGTAACGAAATGTCAACTTTATCGTAACGAAATATCAAGATTTCCGTAACTGATTTACAATACTTTGTAACGAAAACTCAACTCTATTGTAACCAAATATCAACTCTTTTCACTAACGTAACGTATTCTCAACTCTATATACCTGATTTTGTAACGAATTTACAAGTTCTTGATTTTCCGTAACAAATCTACAACTCCCTTTGCAAGCGTGTGGCGTAACGAATTATCAACTTATCTTCAAGGCTATAGCGTAACAAAAATACAACTATTATAAATACAGAAGTGTAACGAATTGTCAACTCATTATCGTTGCATAGCGTAACTAATTTACAACTTTTCGCGTTCTTGTTTTCCTTTAATCGTAGGTACCAAAACAGGCCAAAAGCGTAACTAATTTACAACTTCTTTTTGCAACTTATTGAACCGTAACGAATTGTCAACTTTTCGCTGAAATTTAAAATATTTTGGAAAATGTTTTTTTGTTTCGGATAAATGTCGTAAATTTGCGCCAAATATCAATACCGATGGCAAAAAAAACAGAAGAGGCTAAGAAAACGGCAAAGAAAGCGAAGAGTTCCACCTCAGCCAAGAAAAGGGAGAAAGTCATCCTGCAGAATCTCCCAGCCGAGGCAAAATGGCTCAAGCAGCCAACGAGCATCACATTCCTCAACCAGGACATGACTTTAACCCAGGTTGGCACCATGGTCGAAATAGTCGATGTGCTGCAGGACCGCATCAAGCAGGCTATAGCCAAGCGCGAACGAACGCTCTTTGATGAGTCAGAGTTTAGCAGCGATGGCACACTTGACATTGAGGTACAGTTGTCAGCTATCTACCCTGATGCTACTCAGTACCGCAATCTTGAGGACACGACTAAGTCCATGCTTAAGTGGAATGTGCAGAAGGAGTATGTGGATGAGAAGGGGGAGAGCCGAAAGGTGATGCAGAACATTTTCTCATCAATCGATATTCCTACATCCGAGAATGGACGCCGAAAGGGCACGGTGCGTTTTTCTATTTTGAAGAACGCCGTTGACTCTGTCTTCGTGCTTGATCAGTATAATAAGTATTTAAAGTCCATCTCCCGAAGTGCAAACAGCGTTTACACCTCTCGTATATATATGTTCATCACGGCCTATCTCAACCTTGGCAAGTGGGAACCTAAGTACGAGGACTTGCATCGCATGTTCGGTTTTACGGTGTTCAAGACCGATGAGACTACGAAGAAGCAGGATTGGGTGGTGGAGAAATATCCCAACTATCGCCAGTTTAAGCAGAAGGTATTGAAGGTTGCTCAGGAGGAACTGAAGACGCTTGCTGAGGAAAACAAGGTCGATTGCTTCTTCGACTTCTACGAGATCTATCCTAACGGAAAGAAGAACGGACAGCCTTACAAGATACATTTCGATATTTACCGAACAAGCTTTGGACGCCATCAGCAGGAGGCCGATGCCTCTATGAAGGAATACTTCGCCATTGAGTCTATGCTGAAGAATGAGTTTGCATTTGGATCGACCGAGATCAATCAGCTGCGAAAATTGATGAAGGCGGAGGACTATCCGTTCCTCAAGATCAAGATCTCCGAGGTGAAGCTGTACATCGATTCGCATGCCGATAGCATAAAGGACCCTAAGCGCTATGCGTTCACATCACTTCGCCAGGCACTCCTCGACCTTGTACCCGAGGCTGAGGTTGAGATGACTGCTGGAACTCAGCAGCCACCGGTTGATGCAGAACTGACAAACGCAGAAGGGCAGGGTAGTGTGAATGTTGAACAGACTACCAATGAAGTTGCCGCTGACACTCTTGCTCTGTTCAATAAGGCAAAGCAGAACATTCTGGATGAAGGCCATGATCCTGAGGGATTCACTTCCGGAATGACTCTGGTTGGTGAGGATGCCAAGACCTTGATCATCCAGGTAGGTTCCCAGTCGTTTATTGATGCCTACATCAATATGCATGGCACAGAGTTCTTTGATGTGTTGAAGTCCCTGACTGGAAAGAGCGTGAAGTTCGTGAAGCAGAGCTGATGCATATCCTACTTGTAGGGTGAAAGATGGATAGTGTGCTTCCGCGCTTGCTTGCAGCAATCATAATGATACAAAGAAACCCTCCCGAAGAGTTTTGCTTTGGGAGGGTTCTTATTTTCTTTAGGACAAAGGTGCTGTATTACTTAAGCATTTCCTTCCACTCATTACATGGCTTTACGTATGGAATCTTGTGCTCTGGTACGATGACAGCAGTATTCTTACCGATGTTACGGCCTACCTTTTCCTTGCGTACCTTAGTTGTGATAGTACAGAGACCACGGAGGAAGATGTCCTCACCCTCAACTGTAGCTTTCTTCACCTGATTCATGAGAGACTCAATAACAGCGAGAACCTTTACGTTCTCAATGCCTGTCTCTTCTGCAATTGCCTTTACGAGATCTTGTTTTGTCATTTTTTTGAATTTATTTTATTGGTTTTACTTTAATTACATGCAAAATCAATGCAAATATAGTGAATATTTTTCAAACCAATCTAATAGAAACAAAAAAATTATGCCAAAAAGCGTAAAAAAGACCTAAATGATTGATTAGTGGACTATAAAAGTACAAAAAAAGCATCTTGAATGACTCTTTTCTTCATTCAAGATGCTTTTTGCTTATCCTTCTATCTGCTAAGGGGTGTGATATAGTGGTGCAGAGGCAGTTATGGTATCAGAATTCCACAAGTATTCTGAACACCTTGCCTGGGTTCTTGCTCCACCACTGCATGGTTTCCAAAGCCTCTTCCGGCTTGATGACCTTGGTGATGAAGGTGTCGATAGGGCACGAACCGCGCTCGAGATACTTGATCACTCCGCGGAAGTCCTCAGGAGTAGCATTGCGCGAACCGCGTATGTCGAGTTCCTTCTGTACGAAGTACTTGGTCTGGAACGACACCTCCGACTTTGCATATCCAATGCATACCACACGTCCTGTGAATGCCACTTCGTTGATTGCCATCTGGTAGGTTGGTACGCTTCCTACAGCCTCGATGATCACATCAGGTCCGTAGCCATCGGTTATCTCCATGAGTCGGGCATGCACATCCTCCGAACCGGTGTTGATGGTGTAGGCAGCACCCACCTCCTTTGCAAGGGCGAGCTTCTCATCGTCCAAATCGACTGCTATCACCTTTGCTCCGCGAGTCACGGAACGTACTATGGCACCCATGCCCACCATTCCGCATCCGATGATCATCACCGTATCCACATCGGTCACCTGACCTCTGCTCACAGCGTGGAAACCTACTGACATTGGTTCGATGAGCGCACTTGTCTTTGCTGTAAGAGTGCCAGCAGGGATGATCTTCTGCCATGGAAGGGTGATGTACTCCATCATGGCACCGTTGCGCTGCACACCAAGAGTCTCGTTGTGCTGACATGCGTTTACGCGTCCGTTGCGGCACGAAGCGCAGTTGTTGCAGTTGGTGTAAGGATTGCATGTTACCACCATGCCAGGCTTCAAGCTGTCTGGCACGCCTTCGCCTGTTGCTTCAATCACGGCACCGATCTCGTGTCCCGGTATCACAGGGTTAAGGGCCATAGTGTTTCGGCCCAGGAAAGTGTTGAGATCCGAACCGCAGAAACCTACATAGTTGAGACGCAGGAGTACCTCGCCTGCTGCAGGAGCCTGAGGACGGTCGAGCGTGATGACGTTCAGCTCCTGGTTGTGAGTTATCTGAATTGCTTTCATTTTCTTTATTCTGTTCTTCTTTATTTTCTTTTACACCTTATTTATATATATAGGATCACATCTATTCCGACATATTCTTGATGTAAGGTAGGTCGATGATGTTCTTGAATCCGTAGAATGCCTTTGCATTTTCACCCAGCATCATGTCCTTCTCCTTGTCAGTCAGTTCGTCCGATTTGGTGATGAAGTCGTAGCTCATACGGTAGGTGATGGCAGTTATGGTGCGAGGGTAGTCGCTTCCCCACATCAGTCGGTCCATGCCCACGAGGTCGGCAGCTCGGCGTATGCTCTTTATTGCCGATGGGTAAGGGTAGAACTCGCTATTGTACAACCATGTAATACCTCCCGATTCCACCATTACTTTATCTCCTTCACGTGCCAGTTTCACCTGGCTTTCGAACGATGGGGTAGTCACCATTCCAAAGTGGCCGATAGCCACTTTCAGGTTCGGGCACTCCTGTATCACCTCAGCCATTTCCTTGATCTGAGCTTCATCGTCAGCCAGGCACATGGAGAGTATCAGTCCCTTGCTCTCGAGCATCTTGAACATGCTCATCATCTCAGGGCTGTTGAGGTGTAGGGTGGTGAAGCAGCTCTCCTCCTCATTGGTTGGGACCGAGAGCAAGCGGTGGCCCGGGATGGCAAGTCCCTTGAATCCTGCATCGATCACATCGCGCACTCCTGCCATGTAATCGTTGCCGTAGCGGAACTCAGTCATGCCCATTGTCACGAAGCGGTCGGGATAGGTCTCCTGCACCTTCTTGAGGTACTCGTTCTGGTTGCCATCTATGATCTCCTGTACCACAACGGCACCTGCTACCTGGGCATAGTTCATGTTCGAGAGGAACACTTCGGCCGAGTTTACCCCGTCTATCATGAACGGTGGGATCATCTGCACCTCCTCATCGAGGAAGATGCTTCGACCGTTCTTCAGCGAACGAATGGTCTTGCCGTCCACCTTTGTGTCCTGCTTGAGCCATAGGTGTGAGTGGGCATCAATGATGCATTTCTTTTCGTAGTCCACGTTGCTATCGTTCTTAAATGTTGGACTTATGATTATGAGTTGGCCCAGCTTACTCGCTGCTGATCGCCTACTATCTCCTGTACCTTCTTCACGAGTTCCCAGTCAGGTTCCTCGTTGGCCCAGTCGATGTTGCGCTTCACGTTCTCAGGATTGGCAGACGAGAAGAGGGTGCCGGCAATGCGAGGATTGCTTACCGAATACTGTATGGCAAGCTTCTCGATAGGGTAGCCCTGCTCGTAGCAGTACTGTGCAGCCTTGGCGCATGCCTCCACCAGCGGCTTTGGTGCAGGATGCCAGTCAGGCACGCCTCGCTTAGTGAGCAGTCCCATCGATAGAGGCGAAGCATTGATCACTCCTATGCCCTTGCTCTCGAAGTAGTCGAGATAGTCGGTGAGCTTATCGTCGTTCAGACAGTAGTGGCAGAAGTTCAGTATGCTCTCCACCGTGCCCTCCTCCGAGTGGTCTATTACCCACTTGAGGTTCTCGAGCTGCAGGTCCGTGATGCCCACATGGCCCACGATGCCCTTCTTCTTCAGTTCCACGAGTGCTGGCAGAGTCTCGTCCACCACCTTCTGGAGTCCTCCTGGCAGGGCAGCCTGAAACTCGATGTCATGTACATTGATGATGTCTATGTAATCGATGTTCAGTCGTTCCAGGCTCTCGTACACACTTTCCGTAGCTCGCTTTCCGCTGTAGTCCCAGGTGTTCACTCCGTCCTTGCCGTATCTGCCCACCTTTGTGCTGAGGTAATACTTGTCGCGAGGTATGATCTTGAGCGCCTTGCCCAGCACAGTCTCAGCCTTGTAGTGTCCATAGTATGGACTCACGTCGATAAAGTTTATGCCGCCTTCAATGGCAGTTTCCACCGCCTTGATGCATTCTGCCTCCTTCGTTTCGTGAAACACGCTGCCGAGCGATGAAGCTCCGAAAGCAAGGTTTGAGATCTTCAAACCAGTATTTCCTATTTCCGTATATCTCATGCCTTTTCTTATTATTATGTCACATGTATTCTAAATCGAGTGCAAAGTTATGCACAATTAGCAACAAACAGTTGGATTATTTTCCAAAGGAATAGGACACATTTATTCAACTGCCATCACCGCTATATTGTAGAAAAGATATGGATGACTCAATTATTATCCTTGCAAGGACTTTATCATTTCCTTGCAAGGAGTTGCCCGATTCCTTGCAAGGAGTTGGACTACTTCTTACTATAAAGAAATAAGTAAATAAAGGAGCAATCGGGGACACCTGATTATACGTTCTTTATGAATTTGGCAGGAACACCTCCTACCATGGTTCTTGGAGCAACATCCTGTGTCACAACGGCTCCCGCTGCCACCACGGCACCATCGCCTATGGTCACACCTGCCGTCAGTATGGCTCCTGCACCTATCCAGCAACCATTGCCAATCGTGACTGGCAAGGCACGTGTGCGACAGAAATATTCCTGGCTGCCGGGATTCCAATTGGGTGTCAGGCGCTCATCGAGCGAGATGGGATGCGTAGAGGTGTTGATCTGCACACCTGGAGCAATGAGCACATTGTTGCCGATGACAATCTTGTTGCTATCCACGAAGAGGCAACGGTGGTTTATACTCACATTGTTGCCTATGTGGATGTTGTCGCCGAAGTCGCAGATAAAGTCGGTGCCGATGGATACGTTAGTACCAACACTTCCAAGCAACTCGCCAAGCATCTGCTTTCGTTCACTTCGTCTTGCATACGGAATGGAATTGTATCGCTCGCACCATTCCGCAGCTTTGGCTTTCCGTTCTATGAAGATGGGGGCATGACAATCATAGAGTTCGCCATGCATGCATTTCTCAAGTTCTTCCTTGCCGTAATTCATATAATGATTAATCCTCTTTTACGATAGGATATAGTTCTATGAATTCGCCATTGTGGTTGTTGCCATCGTTGATGAGTTCTGCCATTTTCAGACCCACAGTATTTATGTCGTGGAATCCTGGCAATGCCATGTTGCCGTTGAGGTCGGTAGTCGTAGGTCCTGGATGAACGCTGAATATCTCTACAGGGACATTGTTCTGGGTGAACTCCAATGCCATAATGCCCATCATGGCATTCTGGGCAGCTTTGCTTGCCACGTATGCCAATGGATGCCAATATGGATTTGCTTCTGATGGAACTGTAATGTTCACGATGCGTCCCTCATTCTTCTGTATGAGCGGAAAGAGTGCCTTGGTCAATGCAAATGTGCCGATGAAATTAACGTCAATGGTCTCCTTGATGTGCTTCATGTCTGTAGCATAACTTGCCTGACTCATGTCGCCTGGAATACCAGCATTGTTGATGAGCATGGTAAGTTCAGGATATTCAGCAGTAATGGTAGCAGCAGCCTTTTCGATGCTATCGAGGTCTGCAAGTTCTACGTTTACCCAACCTGCAACGTCGATGCCAAGGTCTTTCATTTCCTTGATTGCCTTTTCCGCACGTTCTTCATTGCGTGCTCCGAGTACGATACTCCATCCCGAAAGTCCAAGATGCTTTGCTATGCCATAACCAATACCTTTGTTGGCACCTGTGATAAATACTGTCTTTTTCATTGTCATGTATATTTTATGGATTTTTGAAACAGTTTGTTCTCTTCGGTCGAATGCCCTATGCATGAAGCAAGTTCATGGTACAAAGTTACATATTTGACTACAAAAATCACAAAATACTAATAAAAAAACGTGTGATTAGTATAAATCAATGCTTTTCATGTTGAATTTCCGAGAAATTTTAGTAATTTTGCACACACGTTAATTGCGATTTAATGTCAATACAACGAATGAAATAACGTAAAGTCAAACGATTAAATTTATATAACTCGTCTTGCTACCGACATCGGCTTTGCAGAATCAAAGGCGGGAGAAACAACATAGAAGGAATAGAAATCGTTACGTACAACATATAATGTGCATTCACTATGGCAAAAAAGAAATACGAAATACCCGAAGATGATGTCATGATGGCGGCAGAACCAGCAACGGAGTATGTAGGCGCATTAGCTGCGCCTATTCCCACGCAGATTACGGTTAATATTGAAGATGTTTCGATGCTCAAGGATATAAAGCGAGCCATCAGCATGATACGTGGCGTTGTGAGCGTTGAAAAGAGTTCGGCAATGAAATCGTATGAACGTTCCCGTGCCGATGTGAAAGCAGGAAGAGTAGTGAAGTTTGAGAGTCTTGATGACCTCAAAGCTTATTATGACAATCTATGAAGTACACGTTGGTTGCTTCCAAGAATTTCTTACGCGATTTGAAAACGTGCAAGAAACGTGGTTATGACATTAATA
>JAKSLM010000023.1 GCA_024401225.1 Bacteroidaceae bacterium
TCAATAATAATGTAAAGGGTTTTAGGTTAAGGGTAGCAGGGATGCTGCCCTTAATTGTTAGCCCCCTCCTAGCCCAAGACCCTCTCCGCCCTTCGGGCATGTCCGTCCTCGCAAAGGCATTTGCTCGGTCGCTCACTAAACCGTGACATTCAGTCACGTTTCCGGGCGCTCGCTACCCCCGTTAGGGGGAGCGCCATGCGGGAAGTGGGCCATGCGGGAAGTGAGGGGAGGAGAAAAAAAAATCCGAGTTACCAGGGCAGTAACTCGGATTTTATACTACTCAGGTACCTCCCAAATATTTAATTTTTTAACGTGAATGTCCGTGAATTGCCCGTGAATTATTTCGTGAATTTAATTTTGTTCAAGAGTTATACCAATTTACGAACAAATTCACGGGCAATTCACGGGCATTCACGTTCGCCGAAGGCAAAAACAAAGATACCTGAGTCGTTACCGGATTTTTGGTTTTTAATTTTTATCTTTTAGCAGATAGCTGCTACAAGCTCGTCGGGAGTGAGCATCTGCTGCTCGCCTGTGATCATGTTCTTGAGGTTGACCTTGCCCTCTGCCATCTCGCTCTCGCCTACGATGGCAACGTATGGTATCTGCTTTGCGTTGGCATACGACATCTGCTTCTTCATCTTGACTGAGTCAGGATAGATCTCGGAGCGGATGCCTGCCTTGCGTGCCTTGGCAAGGATAGGAAGGCAGTAGTCGGCTTCTGACTCTCCGAAGTTGACGAAGAGGAGCTGAGTAGCATTGACTGCCTCCTTTGGATAGAGGTCGAGCTGATTGAGCACATCGAAGATGCGGTCGGCACCGAACGAGATGCCCACGCCCGAAAGGCCTGGCATGCCGAAGATGCCTGTAAGGTTGTCGTAGCGACCACCACCTGTGATGCTGCCTATCTGAACATCGAGTGCCTTAACCTCGAAGATGGCACCTGTGTAGTAGTTGAGACCACGAGCAAGGGTAAGGTCGAGTTCGATGGCATTGTTGAGGTCGGTGAGCTTGCTGAGTATATACTCGCACTCGTCCACTCCCTTGAGGCCAATCTCGCTGTCCTTGAGTACGGAGCGCATGGTCTGAAGTTTCTCTGCGTTAGTGCCGGAGAGGTTGATGATAGGCTGAAGTTTCTCGATAGCGTCGGCTGGGATGCCATCGGCTGCGAGCTCTGCATTGACGGCATCGAGTCCGATCTTATCGAGCTTGTCGATAGCTACGGTGATGTCCACGATCTTGTCGGCCTGACCTATCATCTCGGCTATTCCGGTAAGGATCTTGCGGTTGTTGATCTTGATGCATACGCGAACGCCGAAACGTGTGAATACGGTGTCGACGATCTGCATGAGCTCTACCTCGTTGAGGAGGCTTTCGCTGCCCACTACATCGGCATCGCACTGGTAGAATTCGCGATAGCGGCCCTTCTGAGGACGATCGGCACGCCATACTGGCTGGATCTGATAGCGCTTGAATGGGAGTGTGAGTTCCTCACGGTGCTGAACGACAAAGCGTGCGAATGGTACGGTGAGGTCGTAACGCAGTCCCTTCTCGCAGAACTTGCTGGCAAGCTTGAGGGTGCTGGTGTTGGCTACCTCCTCGCCTGTCATGCCGTGCATGAAGTCGCCCGAGTTGAGGATCTTGAAGAGGAGCTTGTCGCCCTCCTCGCCATACTTACCCATGAGGGTCGAGAGGTTTTCCATCGCAGGAGTCTCGATCTGCTGGAATCCGTAGAGTGCATAGACGTCCTTGATGGTGTTGAAGATATAGTTGCGCTTGGCCATCTCGATTGGTGAGAAGTCGCGCGTACCTTTTGGAATTGATGGTTTCTGTGCCATAAAAGGGATAAAAGACCTTCCCTGCCCTGCGGCAAAAGGGTGTCGGCCTTATATTGGGGGGTTATTATTGATTAATGATCACTAATTAAAGAGAATTCATTTAATGACTAATAGCTTACGCTTTCGTTCCGGATGGTCTCCCTCGGCCTTTACGGGAGAGGGTCTTTCTAAAACATCTGCGCTACGCGGCGTATGCCTGCCACGAGTGCATCGACCTCTTCCCTGGTGTTGTAGAGGCCAAACGAGGCGCGTACGGTGCCTTCGATGCCCAAGCGATGCATGAGTGGCTCGGCGCAATGATGGCCTGTGCGCACAGCTATGCCGAGGCGGTCGAGGAGTGTCCCCATGTCGAGGTGGTGGATATTTCCCACCTGGAATGAGATGACTGCATCGTGCGAAGGACCGAAGAACTTCATGTCGGGTATCTGTGCCATCTGTTCACGAGCATAGCGGGTCAGCATCTGTTCGTGCTGATAGATATTGTCCATGCCGAGAGCCGAGACATAATCGAGCGCAACCGCAAGTGCATGGGTGGCAACATAGTCGGGTGTGCCAGCTTCGAACTTGTATGGAAGTTCGTTGTATGTTGTCTTTTCGAACGAGACGTTCTTGATCATCTCACCACCACCCTGGTAAGGAGGCAGCTGTTCGAGCCACGCTTCCTTTCCGTACAACACTCCGACACCTGTAGGAGCGTAGATCTTATGACCTGAGAAGGCGAAGAAGTCGCAGTCGAGCTCTTGCATGTCCACCTTGAAATGAGGTGTAGACTGTGCACCATCAATGAGCACAGGGATGTCGTGCTTATGAGCTTCTGCTATCACCTCCCTGACAGGATTGACCGTACCCATCACGTTGCTCACATGAGCACAGCATACGAGCTTTGTCCTTTCCGAGAGCAACGACTTGTATTCGTCCATGCAGAGTATGCCTTCATCGGTCATAGGAATGACTCGCAGCACGGCACCTTTTCTCTCACACACCATCTGCCAAGGGACGATGTTGGAATGGTGCTCCATGGTGGAGACAATAATCTCATCGCCCTGCTTTATGAATGCCTCACCAAACGAGAATGCGAGCAGGTTGATGCTCTCGGTGGTGCCTCGCGTGAAGAGGATCTCGTTGGTGCTGCGTGCATTGATGAAGCGGCGCACAGTTTCGCGGCTTGCCTCATGAAGGTCGGTAGCCTTCTGCGAGAGGAAGTGGACGCCTCGGTGCACGTTAGCGTTGACATTATAGTACTCATCGACCATAGCCTCGACTACGCATCGAGGCTTCTGAGTCGTGGCACCATTGTCAAGGTAGACCAACGGACGGTTGTATATCTGGCGTGACAGGATCGGGAAATCCTCACGCACCTGGTTTATATCGTACATTTTGAAATGTTATTTACAAAGCTGGCAGTCCTCGCACTTGTCGAGTTCGCCACGGAAGCGCTTCTCAACCTTGACATAGAGGAGCTGTCGAAGGGCTTCGAGCGATATCTGATCGATGACCTGCCCCATGAAGGCGTTCTTGAGCAGCGTGCGAGCATCGTCCTCCGGAATGCCACGCTGGCGCATATAGAAGAGCGCACTCTCGTCCATCACGCCAACCGTAGAGCCATGGTTGCACTTGACATCGTCGGCATAGATCTCGAGCATAGGCTGCGTGAACATTCGTGCCTGGGACGATGCGCAGAGGTTGGCGTTGGTCTCCTGCGAGGCGGTCTTCTGGGCACCCTTCTCCACGAGTATCTTGCCTGCGAAGGCTCCGACCGAACTGTCGTCAACAACGTACTTATAGAGTTCGTTGGACTGGCAATTAGGTGCCTTATGGTCGATGAGGGTATTGTTGTCAATACGCTGGCTTCCGCTGCCTATAGCACAGCCATTGAGCGTCACCTCGGAGTTCTCGCCCTCAAGGTAGACGTCGCAGAGGTTGCGTGTCTGTCCATTGTAGAGGGTGATGGAGTTGTGCTTGACTGAGCAGTCGCGTCCCTCACGGATGTAGACGTTGGAGAAGCGAGAGCAGAGCGGAGTTGTCTCTTCTATTTCGTAGAGGTCGAGATGGGAGTTATCTTTAGTTACGACCTCGATGACCTGAGTGGTGAGGAAGCGACCCACCCCTTCCCTACCTGTGAGGGAGGAGGTATCATCCGGATGGGATTGCTGCCCGTTCTCCTCCACTTCGGTGATGGCTGGGGAGATTCTTCTATCATTCATTATGACTATTGCTTCTGCTCCCTGCTCAAGGATGATGAGGACTCGTCGGTTCATCATCGTGGCCGATGTACCCCGGAGGAAGTGGTCGATCTTGATAGGGTCGGAAGGGCGCTCATTCTTAGGAACATAGATGAGAAGGCCTTCGTGAGCAAGTGCCGTATTGAGCGCAGTAAGTGCATCTGAACCGTCTGCCACCTTATTGTAATAAGGAGTGAGGTCGATAGGCGAATCCTTGAAGGAGAAGATGTACTTCGATGGTTTGAGTTCGAGAGCTCCGAGCGAAATGCCGTAGTTGGGCGCGAATGCTGCATCAACATCGGTGTATTTGTATCGCTCTACCTTCCTTGACGGAAATCCCTTCTCCTCAAACACAGCAAAGGCGGCATCACGAACCGAGTTCATGACGGGGCAACTCTTCTGCTTTATCAAGCTCGAAGCCTCATTGTATAGCTCTATGTACTGTCGCTCGCTTTTCATTTGAGTTCCGCTTTAATCCAGTCAAATCCTTCGTTTTCAATCTTCAAAGCAAGGTCAGGACCTCCAGTCTTCACTATCTTGCCATCGATGAGCACATGTACCACATCAGGCTTGATGTAGTCAAGGAGTCGCTGATAGTGAGTGATGACCATCGCTGAGGTCTCATCGGTACGCAGCTTGTTGAAGCCCTCGGCAACGATGCGCAAGGCATCGACATCAAGGCCTGAGTCGGTCTCATCAAGGATGCAGAACGTAGGTTCGAGCATAGCCATCTGGAAGATCTCGTTGCGCTTCTTCTCACCACCTGAGAATCCCTCATTGACCGATCGGTTCATGAGTTTCTGGTCGATCTCAACCAGCTTGCGCTTCTCGCGCATGATCTTCAGGAAGTCGGTAGACTTGAGTGGCTCCTTGCCCTGAGCCTGGCGGCGTGCATTAACGGCAGCACGCATGAAGTTGGTCATGCTTACGCCCGGAATCTCGATAGGAGTCTGGAACGACATGAAGATGCCCGCATGAGCACGCTCCTCGGTCTTCATGGCGAGAAGATCCTGGCCATTGAAGGTGATGGAGCCCTCTGTCACTTCATACTGAGGATTGCCAACAATAACGTTGGAGAGGGTACTCTTGCCTGCGCCATTGGTTCCCATGATGGCATGTATCTCACCATCGCGGATAGTGAGGTTGATGCCCTTCAATATTTCTTTGCCAGCTACTGTGGCATGCAAATTCTTTATTTCTAACATAATTATCCTACTGTTCCTTCAAGTGAAACTGACAATAACTTCTGAGCCTCAACGGCAAACTCCATAGGAAGCTTGTTGATCACATCCTTGGCATATCCATTGACTATGAGTCCGACAGCCTCCTCGGTAGAGATGCCACGCTGATTGCAATACATCAGCTGGTCCTCATTGATCTTGGAGGTTGTGGCCTCGTGCTCGATGGTGGCGGTATTGTTGCGCACATCCATGTAAGGGAAAGTATGCGCTCCGCACTCGGACCCGAGCAGCAGCGAGTCGCACGACGAATAGTTGCGAGCACCATCGGCAGTAGGCGCTACACGCACCAGTCCGCGGTAGGAGTTCTCGCTCTTGCCGGCTGATATGCCCTTGGATATTATAGTGGAACGGGTGTTGCGCCCGATATGAATCATCTTTGTGCCTGTGTCGGCCTGCTGATAGTTGTTGGTGACTGCCACGCTGTAGAACTCAGCCTGGCTATTATCGCCACGAAGCACACACGATGGGTACTTCCACGTGATGGCCGAACCGGTCTCGACCTGAGTCCATGAGAGCTTGCTGTTCACTCCACGCAGGTCGCCACGCTTGGTGACGAGATTGAGCACACCACCCTTGCCCTCAGCATCGCCAGGATACCAGTTCTGCACGGTAGAGTACTTGACCTCAGCATTGTCCATCACAACGATCTCCACAATGGCTGCATGGAGCTGGTTCTCATCGCGCATAGGAGCCGTACAGCCCTCAAGATAGCTGACATACGAGCCCTCATCGCACACGATAAGCGTACGCTCAAACTGGCCCGTATTGCGGGCGTTGATGCGGAAGTATGTGCTCAGTTCCATAGGGCAACGGGTGTTCTTCGGAATGTAGACAAACGAGCCGTCGGAGAACACCGCCGAATTGAGTGCTGCGAAATAGTTATCCTTTGGAGGCACTACGCTACCCAGGTACTTACGTACCAAGTCGGGGTACTCGCGCACGGCTTCCGATATGGAGCAGAAGATGATGCCCTTCTCCGATAGCTTCTCCTTGAAGGTGGTCTTCACGCTGACTGAGTCCATAACGGCATCAACAGCCATACCAGAGAGTGCCAGGCGCTCCTCGAGCGGAATGCCAAGTTTGTCAAAGGTCTTCATCAGCTCAGGATCAATATCATCGGCACTCTTAGGACCATCCTTCTTGGCCGTAGGGTCGGCATAGTAGGATATGGCCTGGTAGTCGATCTCGGGCATTCGCAGGTGGCCCCACTTAGGCTCTGCCTGCGTAAGCCAGTAGCGATAGGCATCGAGTCGGAACTGCAAGAGCCAGTCCGGTTCGCCCTTCTTTGCCGAGATGATACGTATGACCTCCTCGTTAAGACCTTTTTCAATTATTTCCGTCTGTACATCAGTAGTGAAACCGAACTCATATTTCTTATCAGCCACACTGCGCACAAACTCATTCTGTTCACTCATCTATATATACCTTATTTAAACGGATTAACTCTGTCCATAGCATCATTGACTACAGGCTTGAGACCTCGGTGAGGCTCTACGCCCGGGTCGAGATTGGCAACCTCGGTCGAGTCGTCAACAATGAGGAAGTTTGGCACCAAAACCTGCGATGCGTGCTTGGCTGTGTAGAATATCGGTTCACGCTCACCGAGACGCTCTGGCTTGAAGCCACCGCTGCTCTCAACGAAGTCCATCATGTTGAACGCGAAACTCATCACTATGCCATAGCATATTGCACCGATAGCCGCGCCACAGAGACGATTGACGAATCCAAGGTGCATCTTCTTGAACAGCTTAGTAAGCAACGATGCCAACCATCCCAGCACTACTGGGACTGCGATGGCAATGAGGAAGAAGGCCACCGTATGTGCCAAACCCTGCGACGTACCTGTCTTATTGACAAGGAATTCGCCAAACTGATGAGACAAGAGCGATGCTACCAGCACACCTGCCACGATACCAATGAAATTGGCTATCTGTTTAAACGCTCCTTGGCAGAAGCCTATTACGGCTCCTACCAAGAGAACTATCAATATTAATGTAGTCACTTTATTTGTTCTGAGTTATTAAAGCTTAGTCTTTACCTCAACCTCTGTATAGGTCTCGAAAATATCGCCTTCACGGATGTCGTTGTAGTTGACAACTGAGATACCGCACTCGAAGTCGCGACCCACCTCCTTGACATCATCCTTGAAGCGCTTGAGGGCAAGGATCTCGCCTGTGTGAACGACGATACCATCGCGAATGACACGAATCTTGTCGGAGCGGTGTACCTTTCCGTCTGTAACCCAACAACCGGCAACTGTACCGACCTTGGTGATCTTGTAGACCTGGCGCACCTCGACCTGACCTGTGATCTCCTCCTTGAGCGTAGGCGCAAGCATACCCTCCATGGCATCCTTGATCTCCTCGATAGTGTCGTAGATGATAGAATAGAGGCGGATGTCCACACCTTCCTGCTCAGCAAGCTTGCGAGCTGCTGCAGAAGGACGAACCTGGAAACCGATGATGATGGCATCGGATGCAGATGCAAGGGTGACATCGCTCTCGGAGATCTGACCCACAGCCTTGTGGATAACGTTGACCTGAATCTTCTCGGTAGAGAGCTTGATGAGTGAGTCAGAGAGTGCTTCGATCGAACCGTCAACGTCGCCCTTAACAACGAGGTTGAGTTCCTTGAAGTCGCCAAGAGCGATACGGCGTCCGAGCTCGTTGAGGTCGACACGCTTGAGGGTACGGAGTCCCTGCTCGCGCTTGAGCTGTTCGCGCTTGTTGCATATCTCGCGAGCTTCCTGCTCTGTCTCCATCACGTGGAATGTGTCGCCCGCTGTTGGAGCACCATTGAGACCGAGGATTACGGCTGGCTCGGCTGGCAGAGCCTGCTGGATGCGCTGACCACGCTCATTGAACATAGCCTTGATGCGTCCGTAGTGAGTACCTGCAAGCACGATGTCGCCCTGCTTGAGCGTACCGTTCTGACAGAGCACAGTAGCAACGAATCCGCGTCCCTTATCAAGGGTTGACTCGATGATGGAACCAGTAGCCTTACGGTCTGGGTTAGCCTTGAGGTCGAGCATCTCAGCCTCGAGGAGCACCTTCTCCATGAGGTCGTCAACACCTACGCCCTTCTTGGCGCTGATCTCCTGACACTGGTACTTACCGCCCCAGTCCTCAACGAGGAGGTTCATGGCAGCAAGCTGCTCACGGATCTTGTCCGGATTGGCACCTGGCTTATCGATCTTATTGATAGCGAATACCATTGGCACGTTGGCTGCCTGAGCATGTGCAATGGCCTCCTTGGTCTGAGGCATGATAGCATCATCGGCTGCGATGATGATGATAGCAATATCGGTAACCTGAGCACCACGGGCACGCATGGCAGTAAATGCCTCGTGACCTGGGGTATCGAGGAATGTGATGTGGCGTCCATCCTTCATCTTCACGTTGTAGGCACCGATGTGCTGAGTGATACCTCCGGCCTCACCGGCAATCACGTTAGTGTTGCGTACATAGTCGAGGAGCGAAGTCTTACCGTGGTCTACGTGTCCCATCACGGTGATGATAGGTGCGCGGTCCTGAAGATCTTCCTCAGCATCCTCCTCCTCAACGATAGCGTTCGACACTTCTTCGCTGACATAGTTGGTGGTGAATCCGAACTCCTCAGCCACGATGTTGATAGTCTCAGCATCGAGACGCTGGTTGATACTTACCATCATACCGATTGCCATACATGTACCGATGACCTTTGTGACTGGCACATCCATCATGGTAGCAAGATCGCTTACGGTAACGAACTCAGTAAGCTTGAGAACCTTGCTCTCTGCGCTCTCCATCTCTTCCTCCTCATTCATTCGCTCACGAACGGCATCACGCTTCTCCTTACGATACTTGACGCCCTTCTTCTCCTGCTTTGAGGTGAGACGTGCGAGAGTCTCCTTTACCTGCTTTGCTACTTCCTCATCGGTGAGCTCCACTGGCTTGGCTGGCTGGTTCTTCTTCTTATTCTTCTTACCCTGTCCCTGTGGAACCTGGTTCTTGCCTGGCTGGTTCTTCTGGCCGTTAGGTGCCTGCTGGCCTCCCTTAGCCTTCTTCTGGCCGTTCTGGCCTGCCTGCATCTTAGCTGCCTCAGCTACATCGACACGCTCGTTCTTGATGCGTGCGCGCTTCTTTTTCTTTCCATCACCAGCAGCATCGCCAGCAGCTGCACCATGCTGACCTGCAGCCTTAGCCTTCTGCTGTTGCTGCTTCTCAAGGCGATCCTTCTTGCGATCAGCCTTACTCTTACGGTCTGGGCGAGTCTTGGAATTGAGGCTTGAGAGGTCAATGAATCCGACCTGCTTGAACTGCACACCAGCCTCTTCCGGAGCCTGAAGACGATACACGCCATTCTCATCCATCTCAAGGCGGTCGGCAGGAGTAAGCTTCTTAGCCTGAGGTGCTTCCTCCTTCTTAGGAGCAGCAGGTGCTGAAGCCTCTGCCTTAGGAGTCTCAACAACCTGTGGTGCTTCCTCCTTCTTTGGTGCAGGAGCCTTTGGAGCCTCAGCAACAGGTGCTGGTGCTGGAGCCTCAGCCTTAGGAGCTTCAACCTTTGGGGCCTCAGTCACAACAGGCTTTGCAGGCTTTGGTTCTGGCTTCTTCTGCAAGTCAGATATATTGCCAACGATCTTGAACTGCTGCTTCTGCTGTTTCTCCTGCTGCGCCTGAGCCTTACGCTCCTCCTTCTCCTTCTGCTCACGCTCCTTGCGCTTCTGGATGTCAGCCTTAGTCTCAGCATGTACGTTCTTGTCGTTACCAAACTCTTTCATGAGCAATCCGTACTGCTCATCCGTGATCTTTGCATTAGGACTGGCATCTTCAAGTGCCTTGCCCTTCTTCTGCAGGAATTCTGCCACGGTGTTAATTCCTACATTAAGTTCTTTTAATGCTTTATTTAGTCTAACTGCCATATTTTCTAAATTAAAAACTAAAAATTAAATAAAAATACGATGAATAAGAAAATCTATTTTCCCGAACCTGCAATCAAATTGCACCCAATTAAAAATCAAAAGCAACATCATGCGCGGTTCCTTTTAATTTTTAATTTTTAATCATTAATTTTCGTTTCCATCTTCTTCAAATTCCTGACGGAGGATGTTGAGAACCTCATCGACAGTATCCTCTTCGAGGTCGGCCTTCTCAATGAGCATCTCGCGAGGAGCGTCAAGCACAGCCTTTGCTGTCTCAAGACCGATGCCCTTGATCGAGTCGATGATCCACTGGTCGATCTCATCAGAGAACTGATCGAGATAAACGTCCTCATCGCTCTCCTCTGAGCCATCAAGCTCGCGGAATACGTCGATAGTATAGTCAGTAAGCATAGATGCAAGCTTGATGTTGTGGCCATTCTTACCGATGGCAAGGCTAACCTGATCAGGCTGCAGGTACACCTGTGCCTTCTTCTCGTTCTCATCAAGATCAATGCTTGAAATGCGTGCTGGAGCAAGAGCACGGGTGATGAAGAGCTTGATGTTGCTTGTGTAGTTGATGACATCGATGTTCTCGTTGCGAAGCTCACGAACGATACCGTGGATACGAGCACCCTTCACACCTACGCAGGCACCAACTGGATCGATGCGGTCGTTGTAGCTCTCGACAGCGATCTTAGCACGCTCGCCTGGGATGCGGGCAATCTTGCGGATAGTGATGAGACCATCGTTGATCTCTGGCACTTCGTTCTCAAGAAGGCGCTGGAGGAACTCAGGAGCTGTACGGCTGAGGATGATCTTTGGGTTGTTGTTGAGGTTGTCAACACGAGCTACGACTGCACGAGCAGGCTCACCCTTGCGGAAGAAGTCGGATGGGATCTGCTCTGACTTAGGAAGGAGGAGTTCGTTGCCCTCATCATCAAGAAGGAGCACCTCGCGCTTCCAGATCTGATAGACCTCAGCGCTAACGATTGTGCCAACCTTGTCCACATACTTGTTGTAAAGGTTGTCATGCTCAAGGTCAAGGATCTTGCTTGCCATAGTCTGGCGAAGAGTAAGGATGGCGCGGCGGCCGAAATCAGAGAAGTTGACCTTCTCAGCCACTTCCTCACCGATCTCATAGTCCTTATCAATCTTCTGAGCCTCGGAAAGGCTGATCTCAGCGTTAGGGTTCTCAACCTCGCCATCAGCAACGACTGTACGGTTGCGGTAGATCTCGAAGTCACCCTTGTCAGGGTTTACGATAACGTCGAAATTCTCGTCCGAGCCGAATGTCTTCTGAAGCACGCTGCGGAACGAATCCTCAAGAACACTCACGAGAGTTGTTCTGTCAATGTTTTTAGTCTCCTTGAAATCCTTGAATGTGTCGATCAAGTTGACCTGTTCAATGTTTTTCTTTGTTGCCATTATATTTTGTTTTTTATTTGAAATCGATAATACTCTTCACCCACTTGACATCCGCATATCCGAAGGCCTTATCAACCTCGACCTTCACTGGACGCTTCTTGCCTTCAAGCTTCTGCTTCTCCTCGACCACAACGACAAATCCGTTTTCATCGGCCTCCTTGAGGTAGCCTTCCATCTTCTTGCCATCGGCTGTGAGCAATTCAACATCGTAACCGATATTGTTGACATACTGCTGAAGAACCTTGAAAGGCTGACCGATACCTGCAGAGCCTACTTCCAGTTCGTAGTCCTCTACCTCCCTGTCAAGCTTCGACTCAATGTACTTGCTCAGGTCGCAGCAATCTTCAATCCACACACCTTCCTTGTGGTCAATCTCGATAGTAATCTTGTTCTGCTCGTCTACTGTAGTGTCCACAAGGAAATAATCCTTGCCTTCAAGCCATTCTCCGACTAATTCTTTGACTGTATTTTTGTCAATCATAAAAAATAATTAAAAAATTAAGTACAAAATCAGTACACTAAAAAGAGGGAACCTTGCAGTCCCCTCTTTTCTTCGGTGCAAAAGTACAACAAAATATTATTCTGACAAAGACTTTTTAAATAATAATGTGTTTTTTGAGCATTTCTTTTGACTATTTAGGTCAAAATACGTTGTTTTAAAGGCAAAAACACACTTTTCAAGGCGAAAATCGGTTCTTTATGCAGCAAAATCACTACATTTGCAAATAATTCAAACAACAGCACTCAAATGGCAAGACAAACTATATTAACCACTATACTTTTCCTGGCAGTTCTAAGCACTCACGCCCAAAGCAACGACGACTTTGGACTCGACATCGCTATAGGGTGCGAAAAGAAACTGACAAAAGCCCTAAGCATGGACTTCGAAGCCGACTTCCGTTCGCAGGACAACACCTCGCACCCTGAACGATGGAGCGTAGGCGGCGGATTGGAGTACAAGATTCTCAGCAAGAAGAAATACTCCATCAAGGCTGCAGCGGGATGGGAGCACATCTGGCAATATCATCTGCAGGAATCAAAACTCACGCAAAAGGGCAACAAAAAGATTACCGATGCCTTCTGGCGCAACCGACACCGCACATCAGTAAGCATAGCGGGACAATACAGTCCAAACAAACATTGGACTGTCTCGCTCAAGGAGACAGCCCAATATAATCATTTCGCTTCTGCTTCAACCATCGAACGCAAATTCGACAAGATCAACGGTTCGGATGGTATATATTTCGATGAAGAGGATCCGGAGATTGAAAAGAAGACTTTCAATTCTGCCGATCGATTCATTCTTCGTTCCAAGATGACAGTACAATATGAGATACGCCATTGTCCTCTATCTCCGTTTGCATCGGTCGACTATGGATACGGTATCAACTATTCTGCCAACAAGTGGAAGATGAGTGCGGGAACCGACATCAAGATTGACAAGCACAACAAGCTGTCAGTATTCTACCGCTATCAGACAGAGAATGATGATGACGAAGCCAACGGCCACATCATCGGCGTATCGTACGGATTCAAGTTTTAGGAATCCTAAGCCATATCATCCTCGATGAAACGGATAAGTCTATCCACAGCTTCAGCCTCTGGGATATTCTTCTCAATGCATTGCTTACCCTTGTATAGGCTTATCTTACCCACACCAGCACCCACATATCCGTAGTCGGCATCAGCCATTTCGCCTGGTCCGTTCACAATACAGCCCATGATACCTATCTTGAGCGTAGCGAATCGTGCGTCGGTCTGAGATCGTTCCTTAACTGCGCTGCGGATGCGTGCAATGGTATCTTCAAGATTGTAGAGTGTGCGGCCGCATCCAGGGCATGAGATGTACTCAGTCTTCGTAAACTTCACTCTTGCAGCCTGAAGAATGCTATCAGACAGTTCTTTTAGCACATCAGCATCGAATCCATCGGCATTAATCACGAGTTCGTGAACCAATCCATCGATGAATATTGCACCAAGAGCCATGGATGCCTTAAGCTGAAGTTGCTCAACATCATCGGCAGAAAGAGTAACGCATACCGTATCGTCCTTGATGCCTTCGATAGCCTTAGCACGTATCTCGGCACATTCAGGTATCATATCTACGAGCTGGCGAGCCACAGGAATCTCACGCTCAGGAGCCTCACTCAAGCTGACGCGAATGGTATCGCCGATGCCTTCGCAGAGAAGAGCACCGATTCCAACGGCACTCTTGATGCGTCCATCCTCACCTTCACCAGCCTCTGTCACACCAAGATGCAATGGGAATGCCATACCCTCGATCTCCATCTGCTTGACAAGAAGGCGAACTGTACGCACCATGACAACGGTATTCGAAGCCTTGATAGAGATGACTACATCCGAGAATTGCTGCTGAACGCAGATACGCAGAAACTCCATGCACGATTCTACCATCCCTTCGGGAGTATCGCCATATCGACTCATGATTCGATCGGACAAACTGCCATGATTCACACCAATGCGTACCGCTGTATGATGCTCCTTGCATATATTAAGGAAAGGTACGAATCGGGCATCAATCTTCTTGATTTCATCGGCATATTCCTGGTCTGTATACTCAAGCTTCTTGAACGTACGCCCCGGATCGACATAGTTGCCCGGATTGACACGTACCTTCTCGCAGATGGCTGCAGCCGTATCAGCAACAGCGGCATTAAAATGGACATCTGCAACAAGCGGCACCATGTACCCTGCCTCACGCAGTCCACGGCTGATGTTCTCCATGTTAAGTGCCTCACGCTGGCCCTGAGTAGTGAAACGTACTATTTCGCCACCAGCATCAACGATGCGCTGTGCCTGGGCTATGCTTCCTTCTGTATCCATTGTAGATGTGTTAGCCATCGACTGGATACGTATAGGATTGCTACCGCCAAGCTGCACATTGCCTACATTAACAACAGAGCTTAACCTTCTCTTGTACATCATTAATTACACTTAAAGTTATACTTAACTTCTGCAAGTGCCTGATTAGCCTTTTCAATCTTTGCACGGAGTCCATTCTTGTAGGCAGCAAACTTTTCAGCAAGCGCCTCATCGCTGAGAGCAAGCATCTGCACAGCAAGGATGCCAGCATTGAGCGCACCATTGATAGCAACTGTTGCTACTGGAATGCCAGGAGGCATCTGAAGCATCGAATAAACGGCATCAACACCATCAAGAACACTACCCTTCACAGGAACACCAATCACAGGAAGTGTTGTGCTTGCAGCAATAACACCAGGCAAAGCTGCAGCCATACCCGCGCCGGCGATGATGACCTTCACGCCGCGGGCCTTTGCTCCCTTAGCGAAAGCCTCAACGGCATCAGGGGTACGATGTGCACTAAGTGCGTTGATTTCGAATGGAACTTCCATTTCATCGAAGATTTGAGCAGCCTTTTCCATAACTGGAAGATCGGATGTGCTACCCATAATGATAGATACTACAGGAGTCATAGTTTTTTATAACTTTATGTTTATATTAAGAATTTACACTTTACAGTTTCTGCATCACAGCCAGCTCGCAAGCACGAAGTACATAGAGCAGAAGAAGCCTATGGCATAACCTGCAAAAAGTTGGGCAGGTGTGTGCTGGCGAAGTATGATACGAGCCGTACCGACCAGACCAGAGAGCAAAAGCAGCATGCACACGGAAATAGCAGGATTGAAGTAGAACAGGTAGCTCATCGAGACAAGCACCCCCAGCATACCTCCCATACCTACCATATGAGTGCTGATCTTCCACCAGTAATTGACCACAACGCAAATCACCTGAGCCACAAGGGAAGCAATGATGACACCGCGTATAAATGCTGGCACATTCATACTTGTCATCACAGCAAGGCAGATGCTGTAGCTGACCAAGGTCAGCACATACGGCATGTGTCGATGTTCGCGATGCGAAAGCTGCCAATGAGTCCACTTGTTTATGACGCGGAACACGTTGATACTCATTCGCGGAATGAACACAGTAAACACCCATACCATACAAAGTATGAAGAGTTTGTAGTTCCATGGCAGCAGTTTCAGATAACTGAACAGGAACATACCGATGAATGCCCACAACGGAGCATTGAACGGTGTGAACGCTACCGAAAGAAACTTAGAAATACGTATGAGCTGCTTCTCTGACATATATATTAATAATGTATTCTACTTTTGCTTTATGATTATATATTTGGGGCTGGTGCCTTCAATCTATCGCTCGGCTGCGCGCAGGAGGTATGCCAAACTCATTGCGATACTTATTGACTGTTCGGAGCCGGATATTAATGCCATGCTTCTTCAATTCCTCAACCAGCTTACTATCCGAGAACGGATGATTCTTATCCTCACCTTCAATGATGTGAGTCAGAACTTTCCTTACATTGTCCGAATCAACCGATTCGCCTTCCTTGTTGGCACGAGAATGCTTGAAAAAGAACGACAATTTCCTGACACGTCCATCAACCAGAGCATACTTTGTCTTACACACTCGCGACACTGTCGATGCATCCAGACCAGCACGCTCGGCCACATCTTTCAATATCATATCGTGCAAATCGTCCTCATCGAGAGTCACGAAATAGTCATGCTGAAGTTCTGTGATCGCCTTCATCGTGCTGGTAAGAGTTTGATGGCGAGTCTTGATAGCCTCAATAAACATTTGTGCACGTTCTATGTGCTTTTTGTTGTACTCATACGACTCCTTGTCGCGCTTGCGCATCTTGTCACCCATAGCCATATACTGCTTCTCGAGTTCAAGGTACTTGCTGTTGACTTGCAAAGCAGGAATCTCGCCTTTGTTAAGTACAAATGACACTTTACCCTCGACATCGGTCTCTATTATGAAGTCGGGAACAACGGTCTGAGCTCTGTCACTTGCCGACTCGCAAAGCGCAAGACCAGGATGTATGCTAAGCTTCTTTATGCCTTCGAAAGCAACGGCAAGTTGCGTAGCATCAATACCAAGGCGTTTCTGCAATCTATCGACGTTACTGTTCTTGAAAGCATCGAATTCATCGGATATTATCCTTCGTTCCAACTCAAGCAGACGGCGGCGACTCACCGAAGAATCTGGCAATTGCGCCATCTTTCTATCAATCTGCAACAGCAGGCACTCCCGCGTATCGCGAGCACCGATGCCGGCAGGTTCGAACTGCTGTAGTACAGCAAGCGCCTCCTCCAGTTCGTATTCATCGGTGTCTATACCATGCTTAAATGTCATTTCATCGGCTATTCTTGACAGTTTCTGATCGATGAATCCGCTCTCATTGAGCGAACCTACAAGGTACTCGACCAACTGTTGCTGATGCTCTGTCAGGTTGAAGTCTACCATCTGTTCAAGCAGATCATCAACAAAGGAAGATGTATCACCGATAGGCAATTCGACCGGTTCAAACTCACGGGATTCCGTCAAATACCCTGGGATATCATCGTCCGAGGAATAATCGCCGGTTTCATCAGCATTTCTGCCAAACATTTCCTCATCATTATCGAACTCATCGTTACTTTCGTCCTCACCATTGGCGATTCCATCATCATTTAAGTCATCATCACTACGCTTATCGTACGCCTCCTCAAGAACGAAATTATCATCCAGTTCGTTTTTCACCCTCATCTCAAGACCATCAATAGGCAACTCCGTCAGCTCCACCACTAAAAGCTGCTGTGGGGAGAGTTTCTGGAGTTGTTGCTCCTTCTGAATCTGCTGTAAACCTTGGTTCTGAGACATTGTTTTGAAGAAATTTTGCACAAAGGTAGTAAAAAAATAATATGTGTAGTATTAAGATTGAAGTTTTTTTATTACTTTTGCACAAAATACATAGACAATGCAAGATTTTATTCACCTACACGTACACACCCATTTCTCAATCCTTGACGGAATGTCAAAGATTGATTCCCTGGTTGACAAGGCCATAGAAAACGGAATGAAAGGCATGGCCTTGACCGATCATGGCAACATGTTTGGCATCAAGGAGCTTTTCGACTATTGCAACAAAGTCAATAAAGGAAGGAAGAAAGATGGACTCGAACCTTTCAAGCCAATCTTCGGATGCGAGATGTATGTGGCCCGCCACAACAAGGAGGACATGGTGGCAGCCAACGGCGACCGAAGCGGTAACCACCTCATTGTGCTTGCCAAGAACTTCAACGGATACAAGAACCTCATACGCCTTGTGTCGCGTGCATGGGTAGACGGAAACTATGTACGCCCACGAACGGATAGAAAGGATCTTGCTATGTTTCATGAAGACCTCATCGTATGTTCCGCATGTCTGGCTGGTGCTCCGCAGGAACTGATCCGCAGGGCTTTACGCCGTGAAAGGTATGTCAACGAGACTCTGCCACCAGAGGTGCTTTTCCAGCAGGCCGATGATATGGTGAAATGGTATAAAGACACCTTTGGTGACGACTACTACATGGAGCTGATGCGCCATGAGGTCAAGGATCCTAATATCCGTGCCAATCGTGAGGTATACGAAGAGCAGATGGCTATCGAGCCATACCTTATTGATCTCGCAAAGAAGCACAACGTCAAACTGATATGTTCAAACGATGTTCACTTTGTAAACGAGGATGATGCGGAAGCCCACGAGCGTCTGCTCTGCCTCAGTACGGGCAAGCGTATCGACGAGCCTCACATGCTCTACTCAAAGCAGGAATGGTTCAAGACAAAAGAGGAGATGAACGAGGTGTTCAGCGACATTCCTGAGGCATTGAGCAACACACTCGAAATCCTTGACAAGGTAGAGACTTACGACATCGAGAGCAATCCTATCATGCCTTTCTTCCCTATCCCGGAAGACTTTGGTACTGAAGAAGAATGGCGAAAGAAGTATACTGAGGAGGACCTGTTCAAGGAGTTCACTTCGGACGAGAACGGAGAGAATCAGATGCCTGAGGCTGATGGTCTTGCTAAAATCAAGAAACTTGGCGGTTACGACAAACTTTACCGAATCAAGTTTGAGGCCGACTATCTTGCAAAACTGGCATACGAAGGTGCACAGAGGATTTACGGATCAGGTACTGCCGATGATCTCTCTGCCGACCAACTCATAAAAGGCAACTATGGCATTCCTGAGGACGTGGAGGATCGCATCCGATTCGAGCTTCACATCATGAAGACGATGGGTTTCCCTGGTTACTTCCTTATCGTGTCCGACTTCATCAACTCTGCTCGCGAAGAACTTGGCGTATGGGTAGGACCTGGTCGAGGATCGGCTGCAGGTTCGGTAGTTGCTTATTGCTTGGGTATCACAAAGCTGGACCCATTGAAGTACGACCTTCTGTTTGAGCGTTTCCTTAATCCTGACCGTATCTCACTCCCTGATATCGATACCGACTTTGATGATGATGGACGCGGAAAAGTGTTGCAATGGGTTATGGATAAATACGGTCACGAGAACTGTGCACACATCATCACCTACGGTTCGATGGCAGCAAAGAACTCCATCAAGGACGTTGCCCGCGTGCAAGACATCCCTCTGCCAGTCGTGAACGGATGGTGTAAGGCCATGCCGGACCGATTGCCTGATGGCATGAAGCCAAAGCTCAAGAACTACCTCAAGTGTACCCCAGAACTGCAGCAAGCCTCAACATCATCGAACGCTAAGGAGCGAGACACCATCAAGTTTGCCACAAAACTGGAGGGTACAGTCCGCAACACCGGTATTCATGCTTGCGGATTCATCATCTGCCGCGACCCAATCTCCGACCATGTACCAGTATCCACAGCCGACGACCCTGATTTCCCAGAGCTCAAGACTGCTGTGACTCAATACGATGGACACGTCATCGAATCCACCGGACTCATCAAGATGGACTTCCTCGGTCTGAAGACTCTATCGGAGATGAAGGAGTGTGTCAAGCTGGTGAAGCAGACACTCGGCATTGAGATAGACTTGGACCACATTCCTATCGACGACGAACTCACATACAAGCTGTATCAGGAAGGACGAACCATTGGTACGTTCCAGTTCGAGTCTGCCGGTATGCAGAAGTATCTCAAGGAGTTGCATCCTACTGTATTCGAGGACCTCATTGCCATGAATGCCCTGTACCGTCCAGGTCCTATGGATTATATTCCGTCGTTCATCAAGCGTAAGAATGGCCGCGAGGATATAACATACGATATCGACTGCATGGAGAAATACCTCAAGGACACATACGGAATTACGGTGTACCAAGAGCAAGTCATGCTTCTGTCGCGACAGTTGGCAGACTTCACCCGTGGACAGTCGGATGCCCTTCGTAAGGCAATGGGTAAGAAGAAGAAGGATATCGTTGACCAGATGAAGCCAATGTTTATCGAAGGTGGAAAGAAGAATGGCCACGATCCTAAGGTACTGGAGAAGATATGGGCCGACTGGGAGAAGTTTGCATCCTATGCCTTCAACAAGTCGCATGCTGCGTGCTACTCATGGGTTGCATACCAGACGGCTTATCTCAAGGCGCACTACCCTGCCCAGTTCCTTGCAGCACTTATGACCCGAAGAAAATCGGACATCAAGGAGATCACAAAACTCATGGATGAGTGTAAGTCCATGGGAATATCTACACTCGGCCCGGATGTCAATGAATCATTCACAGACTTCAGCGTAAACAAGAAAGGCGAGGTGCGATTTGGTCTTGGTGGTATTAAAGGTGTTGGTGAGAGCGGCGTCCAGGCTATCGTTAATGAACGTGAGAAAAACGGTCCATTCAAGGATATGTTTGACTTCATCGAACGCGTAAATCTCTCTGCATGCAACCGCAAGAGCGTTGAAAACCTTATACTTGCAGGAGCATTCGACGGATTCTCCGTGAGCCGAGAAGCATTCTTCACTCCTACGGGCAAAGCAAACAACGAGGTATTCCTTGATCAGTTCATACGCTATGGACAGAAATATCAGAACGATAAGCAAGCTGCAGCCAACTCCCTATTTGGCGCCGATGCTATCGAGATTGCACATCCTGCCATACCTAAGGGAGTGCAGGAATGGAGTGCCCTTGATCGTCTTAACAAGGAGCGCGACCTGGTAGGAATCTATCTCTCTGCCCACCCTCTCGATGAGTTTTCGATAGTTCTCGAACATGTGTGCAACACAAAGCTCGAGCAACTGGCAGACAAGGAAGCGCTTGCCAACATTCAGGAGATAACTTTCGGAGGTATCGTGACCGGCATTCGCAATGGTCAGACCAAGTCCGGTCGTCCTTTTGGCATCATCAGGATGGAGGACTTCTCTGGTGCAGGTGAGCTTCCGCTGTTCGGTCAAGACTGGATGATGTTCAACAGTAGTTTCATCGAAGGCACTTCACTCTTTATCAGGGCAAAGATCGTTCCGCGACAACACCAACCAGACGTTCTGGATTTGCAGATCAAGACCGTGGAGCTCATGGCCGATGTGAAGGACAAACTGATAGAGAAGATAACCTTCGACATTCCTCTCGAATCGCTTACGAGCGACATCGTGGAAGACCTGAAAGTGATAGCTCAGGACAATCCAGGAAATACTGACTTATATTTCAATATTTATGGTCCTGACAACATGAAAGTGCAGCTTATGGCCCACGAAATGAAGATTTCAGTACAAAAAACGTTAATCAATTACATTTCTGACCATCCGGAAATCAAATATTCAATAAATTAATCTATCTTTGCAACGGATTTTAGTATTCCATACTATTTGCACACCAAAGGACCAACCTTTCTGTGCACATCCATGTCATTCAAACATTGTACAACATTCTAAATACAGACAATTATGGTAATCAACGACAACAACTACGAAGAAGTAGTAGCTCAGGGCAAACCTATCGTGCTCGACTTTTGGGCTACATGGTGTGGCCCTTGCAAAAAGATTGGTCCAATCATTGAAGGTCTTGCAGAGGTATATGCAGATCAGGTCAATATTGGCAAGGTAAACATCGAAGACGAATCTGACGACCTCGTAGCCGAGTTCGGTATCCGCAACGTGCCAACAGTACTTTTCATCAAGAATGGTGAAGTTGTTGACAAGGTTGTAGGCGCTGCTGCCAAGAACGTTTTCGAAGAGAAGATCAAGGCAATGCTTTAAGAAATAATCCCTGTCAGCAACACTGGCAGGGATTACTTGCTTATATAAACCATAATTTCAAAGACAACAATGAGCAATATCGACAACGAGATACTCCTCAACGCTGAGGACGACGCAGCTGCAATCGAGTTCATTCAGAACCAGTTGCCACAGGACTTGAAGGATAAGTTTTCGGAGGACGAGCTTTACTACTTCCTCGATGTAATATACGATTACTACGCTACAAGCGGCATCTTTGACAGCACACCCGACCAGGATGGCTACATCGACATCGACCTTGATGAGATTGTGAAGTTCATCCAGAAGAAGGCTAAGAAGGAAGGCATGGGCGAATACGAGCATGACGACCTTCTGCTTATCATACAGGCTGAGATGGACTATAGCGAGCAATTTGAAGACGAAGAATAATGAAACAAATACTTTCCACCCTGACACTTCTGGCATTTGCCATCCTGGCTGATGCCCAGATCCGCCTGCCACATTTCTTCGCAGACGGCATGGTAGTACAACGCGATGCAAAGATTCCTGTATGGGGATGGGCTTCTCCTAACGAGAGCATCACGGTTACGTTCAACGGCAAGTCGGCCAAGGCAAAAGCCGATGCAAACGGAGTATGGAAGACCTACCTCCCTGCCATGAAGGCCAACGCCAAGCCTTCCGTGCTGAGCATCAACAATGGCGAGGTAAAAATCAGCAACATACTGATTGGTGACGTGTTCCTCTGCTCCGGGCAGTCGAACATGGAGTTGCCTATCCGACGTTGCATGGATGTTGTTGCCAACGAGGTAAAGGACTATTCCAACGACCTGATTCGCTACATCAAGCTGCCTCACCAGTACAACTACGTATCGCCTAACAGCGACTGCAACGTTCTTCCTTGGCAGAACATCACACCACAGAACTGTGCTGAGGTGTCAGGCATCTGCTACTTTATGGCGCGCGAACTGCAGAAGGTGGAACAGGTGCCTATTGGCATCATCAACTCAGCAGTTGGCGGCACACGAGTTGAAGCATGGACTCCGCAGGAGGTGCTGAAGCAGTTCCCTGCCTACACTAAAGAGTTCGAGAACATCAAGTACCATCAGACCAACTGGCCTGATTCAATCCGTCAAGTTGAGGACAAGGCTGGTAATGAATGGGAAAACAGGATGATGGCTACTGACAAGGTCGTGAACGAATGGCGCAAGAAGGGCTACGACTTCGATGCGTGGCAGACCGTGAGCCAGTTTGGCGACTGGTTCAAGGGCAATGGCTCGTACTGGTTCCGTCAGACAGTAAAGATTTCACATGAAGATGCTGGTAAGGCAGGTATCATCCGCATCGGCGCAATGAAGGATGCCGACTCGGTATTCATCAATGGCAAGTTCATTGGCAACACTACCTATCAGTATCCTCCTCGCATCTACAAGATACCGGCAGGCCTCCTCTTCCAAGGCAATAATGAGATCATGATACACCTCATGTCGCAGAATGGAAAGGCCGACTTCACCCAAGGCAAGCTCTATCAGATTGAACTCGACAAAATCATTCCTCTCTCCGAGAACTGGCAGTTCTGCCAGGGTTCTTCAATGCAGCCTAAGCCAGGCAGCACATATTTTGTCGACTGTCCTTCGGGATTGTACAATGCTATGATTGCTCCATTCCAGGACTTTCCTATCAAGGCTATGCTTTGGTATCAGGGAGAATCAAACCTCAGCAACACAGCCGACTACGCTAAGTATCTGCAAGCGATGGTAGAGTCATGGAGAAACCAGTTCGGCGCTGATTTCCCTGTAGTTATCATGCAGCTTGCTGGTTACATGCAGCATCATGAAGAACCGCTTCAGCACAGCACTTGGTGTGAGATCCGCGAACAGCAGCGCATCGCAGCCAACAACATTCCAAACGCCGCCCTTGCTACCATCATCGATACCGGCGAAGGAAACGACATCCATCCACAGGACAAGAAGACCGCCGGCGAACGTGCTGCACTTCAGATGCGACGCTTGGCATACGGCGAGACATACACCATCGAACCTAATAAGTTCATTCAGGCAAAGCCTATCACCAAGCCTATAGTTGCCACAGGTCCTGCACCAGTTAGCACAAAGGTCGATGCTGAGGGCACACTTACTGTGACATTCGACAGCGAACTTGATATTGATGTGAAAAAGATAGCCAAGAGCCTTACCGTTGCTGGCGAGGACCACAAGTTCTACTTTCCTCCTCGCGCCAGAGCCATTGGCAAGGATCTCATCGTCTACCTTCCTGAGGAGGTGACCTCACCTTGTAGCATCCGATATGCTTACGATGACTACCCAGTCCCAGCCATTTTCAACAAGCAGGGCCTTCCATCGGCAGCATTCATTCTTTCTATACAATAATACATTCTGACAGCATCGTCCAATCAATGCTGTCAGAACATTCTTCTTATATATGCAGATCAAAATCAGTTCACCAGATAAGTTAAGAGGCACCATCACCCTTCCATCGTCCAAGAGCATCAGCAACCGTGCGCTGGTCATCAACGCACTGGCTGGCAACAGGACGCTACCCGACAACGTATCGGATTGTGATGATACCAATGTGATGATCAAGTGGCTCACGGATTCCGAAAGCAGCATCAAGAGCAGCGAGCACCTTGTTGATATAGGTGCTGCAGGTACTGCCATGCGCTTCTCCACCGCTCTGCTTTCTGTCACAGAAGGCACTCACACCATCACTGGCACGGAGCGCATGAAGAACCGTCCTATCGGAGTGTTGGTCGATGCTTTGCGCCAGTTGGGAGCTGATGTACAATACGTTGAGAAGGAGGGCTACCCTCCTCTGCGCATCAAGGGCAATCCTGATCTGGAGGGCGGCTGCATATCCCTGCCGGGAAATGTCAGTTCGCAGTACATCTCCGCATTGCTGATGATTGGTCCTTCGCTCAGGAAAGGCATCACCCTTACTCTCACCGACAACATCGTGTCACGTCCCTACATCAACATGACTCTTGCCATGATGCGGGAGTTTGGTGCAGATGCCGGATGGCAGGGGGACGACACCATTGCCGTTCAGCCACAGCCATACGCTCAGCGCCAGTACTTCGTTGAGAGCGACTGGAGTGCAAGCAGCTACTGGTACGAGATGGTAGCCCTTTCCAAGGATGAGGATGCTGAGGTTACTTTGCCAGGACTGTTCGCTACATCATTGCAGGGCGACAGCAAGGTAGCTGACATCTTCAAGCTTCTTGGGGTCGACACCGTTCACAATGGCAACACCGTTACCCTACGCAAAAACAAGGATATAGTGCAACGCTTGAACTACGACTTCGTTGAGCAGCCAGATCTTGCCCAGACATTCGTAGTGACCTGCTGCATGATGGGCATTCCATTCCACTTCACGGGTCTTCAGTCGCTGAAGATCAAGGAGACCGACCGCATCGAAGCCTTGAAGGCAGAACTCAGCAAACTCGGTTTCACCATCACCGATCGCAACGACTCCGAACTGCTATGGGACGGAAGCGATGCCCCACAGGCTTCTGCATGCCCAGCAAAGGCTATTGACACATACGAGGACCACCGCATGGCTATGTGCTTTGCACCTGCATCACTCCTTCGTGAGAGCATAGACATGAACGATCCTCAAGTAGTAACCAAGTCATACCCAAAGTACTGGGATGACCTTCAATCTATAGGTTTCCGGATATGTGGATTCTGATCATAGCCATATTGGCTCTTGGCGTAATAGCCATGGTAGCCGGATTCTTCCACGACCGCAAACTGAAGGGACAGCTTGAGCGTGGTGAGATCACCGAACTGCCATCCATCAAGCAGGTTGAGGACATGGAGTGCTGCGGCCAGCACGAGACGTGCGAGAAGGACAGTCTGCTTGCAGCCGTCAGCAAGGAGATTGAATACTACAACGATGAGGAGCTCGATCGTTTCCGTGGAGTGGCATCGGACGAGTTTCTCCCCGAAGAGATTGAGGAGTTCCGCGACATTCTGTACACCATGCGTGAAGAAGAAGTGGCAGGATGGGTGCGCAGTCTTCAGCTTCGTGCCGTTGAACTTCCTGACGAATTGAAGGATGAAGTATTCCTCATCGTAGGCGAGAGAAGATGATGCTTTCGACCTTCATTATTCACGAATAATTCAAGTTAATGAATATTTAAGTGTTCCATCAAAATAAATCGCACACTTTTTCGTTTATCTATTAGTAAGCACCATACCTATTGGCTTGATATCAACCGATGCGCAAACTCTTAAATGTCATATTGATATTTCTATCCATCACGATAGTTGCGGCATGTTCGTCCAAAAAGAACACTGCCGTCAATCGTCGTATACAAGCCATCAAGGCCAATTACAACACTTACTACAACGGCAAACTTGCCTACATTGATGGACGTCTGGCACAAGAGCAGGGTAACAAGGACAACTGCACCGATGTGATTCCGTTCTACATCACCGGCAATAAGACTACTGCCAAGCTCGGTTCGTCCAATTTCAATACTACGATTGAGAAATGCCAGAAGACCATCAAGTTGCACAGCATCACCGAGCGTCCTAAATGGAGTTCAAACAAACCCAAGTCGGAGAAGGACAAGATCTGGCTTTCGCTCAAGGAGTACAACCCATTCCTTCACAAGGCATGGTTCCTCATGGCTGATGCCCAGTTCCGCAAAGGCGAGTATCTTGAGGCGGCATCCACCTATTCTTATATAGCATCGATGTATTTCTCCGAACCTGACATCATAGCCAAGGCTCATGTGCTTGAGGCCAAATGCTATGCTGAGATGGATTGGTTCTACGATGCAGAGGACATTCTCAATCGTGCCAGCCGCGATAGCTTCCCTAAGAACCTTGACAACCTCAAGGCTGGAGTCGATGCTACTATTCTGTTGCGACAGAAGAAGTATGAGGAAGCCATCCCGAAGGTTCTGGCTGGCATCAAGGCCGAGAAGCGTAGCTACGAGAAGGCACGCCTCAACTTCCTTCTCGGACAGCTCTATCACAGGACAGGCAACGAGACTGCTGCCTACAAGTATTTCACCAAGACCATCCGCATGAACCCACCTTACGAGCTGGAGTTCAATGCCCGCATACAGCGCACGGAGACCATGACCAAGGGCAACTGGCGCCGAGTAGTGAAACAATTGAAGTCTATGGCAAGCAATCCTAAGAACAAGGACTACCTCGATCAGGTCTACTATGCCATCGGCAATGTCTACCTATCGCAGGGCGATACCCTTCACGCCATCTGGGCATACAACGACGGCATGGAGAAATCCACACGCAGCAGCATCGAGAAGGGTGTGCTCATGATTAAGCTTGGTGCCTTGTACTATGAGCAGGAGGAATTTGTCAAGGCACAAAAGTGCTACTCAGGAGCGCTGGGCATGTTTGACAAGGAGCATGAGGACTACAATACTATCAATGAGCGAAGCAAGATCCTCGAAGAACTGTTGCCTCATGCCACAGCAGTTGAGTTGCAGGATAGTCTTCAGGAACTGGCTGCGATGGACTCCGTTCAGCGCATGAAGGTCATTGAGAAGATTATAGAGGAGGTGAAGAAGAAGGAAAAGGAAGAGGCACGTAAGGCCGCCGAGGCTGCACAACCTAAGCCTACCACCTCTCAGGGCATGAACACCAACCAGCGCAACAACCTCAACAATCAGCAGGAGGCTGTGTGGTACTTCTACAATCCTACTGCGGTCGAAGCGGGCAAGAACACCTTCCGCCAGAAGTGGGGCGACCGTCCTAATGAGAACCATTGGCGCCGAAAGAACAAGACCGTCCTGGCCGACTACAACGATGAGGAGGAAAGCGACAGCCTCGACACCCAGCTCAGCGACAGCCTTTTGAGCGATAGCATCGTGATCGATAGCATCACGGGCGACACTATCAAGGGCCGTGCAATAAAGGAAGGGCTTGATAGCGGCAATGATAGCAAGGACAACAAGGGCAGTAAGGACAAGGGCGAACTCTCAGAGGATGAGCAGAAGCGCCAGGAATACGAGAACGACCCTCATCGTCCTGAATTCTATCTGAAAGACATTCCGTTTACCGATGAGCAGATGGAAGCATCCAACAAGAAGCTGGTCGAAGGCCTTTACGGCTCTGCAGTAATATATAAGGATCGCATGGAGAATTTCCCTCTCGCCGACCGCACATTCAAGCGCATCATGACCTACTTCCCCGACTTTGAGAAGAACGAGGACATGTACTACAACCTCTTCCAGCTCTACTCGCGCATGGAACTGGCCGACTCGGCCGAGATCTACAGGCAGATTCTCATCAACGACTATCCTGACAATCCTCACGTGGCAGTCATCTCCGACCCCGACTTCATCTACAAGGCACGCTTTGGAAAGGCTGTGGAGGACTCCATCTACCAGGCTGCTTGGCATGCCTACAAGGAAGCGGATTACAATACCGTCATCGCCAACAATGAGCTGACCCGACGCGACTATCCAGCAGGCGACAATCGCGCACGCTTCCTGTTCCTCTCTGCCATGAGCCGACTCGAGCAGGGCGAACGCGACAATTTCCTCAACGACATGAAGGAGATCGTGGAGAAGTATCCTAAGAGCACCGTCAGCGAACTCGCCGGACTCTATGTCAAGGGACTGAAGGAAGGACGCCTCCTGGCAAGTGGCAAGTTCGAGATGGGCAGCATCTGGGAACGCAGGCGCGGAGTGATCGATGGCGATAGTCTTGCTGCCGACACCACATTCACGGACGAGAAGAACTGCGACTGGCTCTTTGCCATAGCCTACGAGCGCGACAGCGTCGACCTCAACCGCATGCTCTTCGAGATGGCTCGCTACAACTTCACCAACTTCACCGTGCGCAACTTCGACATCTCCATCGATAAGGGCGATGGAATCGACATGCTTCAGATTCGGCAGTTCGTCAACTACGACGAGGCATACATCTACCTGCACCGATTGATGAACGATGAGGACATGGCATACAAGCTTGAAGGATTGAAGTGCTTCATCATTTCGGAGGACAATCTGAAGAAACTGATGCGAGGACTCAGTTTTGCCGATTACTTCGACTTCTACGATGAAACATTCGATGAAATCGGCCACCTCAACATAGATGACAACATACTCGACGAACCGACAGAACTCCCTGAACCATCCGATGAGGACGACGTTGAGGAGTATGAGGATGATGGCGGATTCATATTCTAATGCGACTGGACTATGCGACACAGCAGAAGTGACGAAAGGGCAATGCTTGCCATCGCAGGCATCATGGTCATCAGCATTGGCATCATCATGCTCATCGAGCATTTCAAGCCTGTGGAGCAGAAGGAGCAGCCAGCATCAGCCCCTGAGCTGACTGAGGATGAGATTGCAGCCAACCTCCATTCGTTCGATCCCAACACCGTCGATTCCACCACGCTTCTGAGCTTTGGTCTCCGTCCGCATCAGATCAAGACATTCCTCAACTACAGGCGAAAGGGTGCACGGTTCTACACTCCCGAATCCATCGAGCGAATATACACGTGGGACGACGAAACCATCGAACGTTTGCTGCCATTCGTCATCATCAATAAGAGCCATCAGGCACCGCCGAGGGCACAACGCACCTACCCAAGCAGGAAGCAATACGATGCGGAGCGCAACGACGCATACGAGCATAGGCAGACGCACCGCTCAGAGCACAGCGATTCCACCTACCACTATGCCCAATCGAACAAGTTCACCTCCCCGACCATGGTCGACATCAACACAGCCGACTCCGCCCTCCTCACCCGCATCCCAGGCATAGGAGCAGTAACGGCACGCTCCATCATCCGGCTGCGCAACAAGCTGGGCGGCTTCCATTCCACCGGGCAATTGAAGCAGATCGACTATCTCCGCGACAATCCCGAACTACTCTCCTGGCTGACCGCATCCGCCATCGAGCTGAAGACGATCGACATCAACCATGCCACGTTCAACACCCTTCGCCAGCACCCCTACATCACCTACGATCAGGCAAGAGGCATCACCGAAGTGCGCCGTACGCACGGCAGCTTCAGGGATCTGCAGGCATTGAAAGGACTGGGCATCTTCTCGGACGAAGAACTACAGCGCCTTACGCCCTACATCAGCTTTGTGCCGTAAGGCATTTAGATAGGGAATATAAGCCGTGCTATTTGCATTCTTCACTCTTCGTTCTTCACTCTTCACTTTCAAGTTGAGTAACATATATATATTTTTATTTAAGATTTTATGACAAACGGAACACTCCTATGGGTAGACGACGAGATTGAGTTGCTCAAAGCCTACATCATCTACCTCGAAAAAAAAGAATACCGAGTCGTGACTGCAACCAACGGTCAGGACGCCATCGACATGTGCCGCGAACAGTCGTTCGACCTCATCTTCCTCGATGAGAACATGCCAGGCATCAGCGGACTGGAGACTCTCGTACACATCAAGGAGATTGCTCCCAACATACCCGTAGTGATGGTGACCAAGAGTGAGGAGGAGCACATCATGGACCAGGCGATAGGAAGCAAGATCGCCGACTATCTCATCAAGCCCGTCACCCCTCCGCAGATACTGCTCACACTCAAGAAGCACCTTCACAAGAAGGCACTCGTCACCGAGGTGGCAAACACCGGCTACCAGCAGAACTTCTCCAAGATCGGCATGCAGATCAACGACTCCTACTCTCTCGACGACTGGAAGGAAGTGTATCGCCGACTCGTGTTCTGGGAACTGGAACTTGCCGAGACCAACTCTGAGATGACCGACATGCTTCGCATGCAGAAACAGGAAGCCAACCAGGAATTTGCCAAATTCGTACGCAAGAACTATCTCGGATGGATCAACGACAAGGACCATCGTCCGCTCATGTCGCCCGACATCTTCAAGCGCAAGGTATTCCCTTTGCTCGACAACGGAGAGAAGGTTTTCCTCGTTGTATTCGACAATTTCCGCTACGACCAGTGGCGTGAGATAAGCAAATACCTGTCCGACGAGTTCACCTTCGATGAGGAGCTCTACATGTCCATCCTTCCTACCGCTACGCAGTACGCCCGCAACTCCATCTTCTCGGGACTCATGCCTAACCAGATAGCCAACCTCTTTCCCGACCTTTGGGTTGATGAGGACGAGGAGGAAGGCAAGAACCTCAACGAGGAACCACTCATTCAGACCCAGCTCGACCGCTACCGCAAGCGCCATACATTCTCATACTACAAGCTCAACAACTCCACCGAATCCGAGCGACTGGTGGAACGCTTCAAGAACCTGCAGAACAACGACCTCAACGTGCTTGTCATCAACTTCATCGACATGCTGAGCCACGCACGCACCGAGTCGAAGATGGTACGCGAGCTGGCAAGCGACGAGAAGGCATACCGAAGCATCACCGCCTCATGGTTCAAGAACTCGCCAGTCAACGACCTGTTCCACGCTCTGGCTCAGACCGATGCCCGCATCATCATCACCACCGACCACGGATCCATACGCGTCAGCAACCCAATCAAGGTGATAGGCGACAAGAACACCAACACCAATCTGCGCTACAAGCTGGGCAAGAACCTCTCGTACAATCAGAAGCAGGTGTACGAACTCAAGCGTCCGGGCGATGCCTTCCTTCCATCACCCAACCTCAGCACCACCTACATCTTTGCACAGAACGAGGACTTCTTCGCCTACCCTAACAACTACAACTACTACGTAGGCTACTTCAAGAACACCTTCCAGCACGGAGGCATCTCGCTCGAAGAGATGCTCATCCCTCTGGTCACAATGAAGAGCAAAAAGAGATAACAACACCCTTACAACATATATGGAAATAAGAATAAACAACATCGATGAAATCGCCATTGCAGCACAGGAATTCATCGATCAAATGGGCGACAACACCATCTTCGCCTTCTACGGCAAGATGGGAGCAGGCAAGACCACATTCATCAAGGCAGTATGCGAAGCCCTGGGAGTGACCGACGTCATCAACTCCCCTACGTTTGCCATCGTCAACGAATACGAGGCAGGCAATGGCGACTCCATCTTCCACTTCGACTTCTACCGCATCAAGAAAGAGCAGGAAGTGCTCGACATCGGCTACGAGGACTACGTCTACTCCGGCTGCCTCTGCTTCATGGAGTGGCCCGAACTCATCGAGGACCTGCTTCCCGAGGAGACCGTCAAAGTCACCATCGAAGAGGCCGAGGATGGCACCCGCCTCATCCGTTTCTAAGCCTCTCGCATGTGTATAATTTGCAACATGGGGTGAAACTCCCATCCGCAATTGTTTTTAATGTATTTGTTATAAAATATTCACGGAAAATTCACGAAGCATTTTACGGTAATTCGCGTTAAAAACAACCTCCCAATGATGAACATCAAGAAGCGCATCATCCTCGAACTCGACCGCCAGGTACGTGAGAACAAAAAGAAACTGCATCCCCTGCACCAACTGTTTTGGGAATGCACCCTCAGGTGCAACCTCAAGTGCAAGCATTGCGGAAGCGACTGCAAAGTAGTGGCAGAAACACCCGACATGCCAGCAGCCGACTTTCTCCGCACCATCGACAGCATAACGCCCCATGTCGATCCACACAAACTGATGATCATCTTCTCGGGCGGCGAACCACTGATGCGAAACGACATTGAAGCAGTCGGAGCCGAACTCTACAAGCGCGAATATCCTTGGGGCATGGTGACCAACGGCATGCTGCTCACCGAGGAACGACTCAAGCGCCTGCTTGCCTCAGGTCTCAGGAGCGTGGCAGTAAGCCTTGACGGCATGCAGGACGACCACAACTGGATGCGAGGCAACGACCAGAGCTTCCAGAACGCCATGCGAGCCATCCGCCTACTCGCTCGCACCAAGAACCTCGCATGGGATGTCGTGACATGCGTGAATGGGCGCAACATCAGCTACTTGCCAGCCATGAAGGACATGCTCTACGAGGCAGGAGTGCGCAACTGGCGCCTCTTCTCCATCTTCCCCCTTGGCAGAGCAAAGCAATACCCAGAGTTTCAACTATCCAACCCCGACTTCCGAGCCATGATGGACTTCATTAAGGCCACCCGTAAGGAAGGAAAGATACATGCCAGCTACGGCTGCGAAGGCTTCCTTGGCGACTACGAAGGCGAGGTTCGCGACCATCTCTACATCTGCAATGCAGGCATCAGCGTAGCATCCATACTCATCGATGGCAGCATCTCTGCATGCACCAGCATCCGCAGCAAGTTCTACCAGGGCAACATCTACCACGACGACTTCTGGGACGTATGGGAAAACCGTTTCCACAACTATCGCAATCGCGAATGGGCACGCCAGGGCGAATGTGCCGACTGCAACATGTTCCGCTATTGCGAGGGCAACGGCATGCACCTCCACGACGAGGATGGCAAACTACTGGTTTGCCACCTGAAGAGGCTACGCATTTAGTAGGGTGTCAGTAGATAGTTAGTAGAGTGTTTACGAAACACCCTACTAGCATATTTTTATATCATTCAACACATTACAAGAAATTAGTAGGGTGTTGGCACATTTTACGTTTTTTGTGATTTTTGACCAGGATACGGGAATCGCATCTATGCACCAATCCCAGCCAGCAAAGTCCTTGCAAGAAGTTGATAAAGTCCTTGCAAGGAGTTGACAATATCCTTGCAAGGAGTTAGCGATGTCCTTGCAAGGAGTTTGGCATATCCGTGCAAGGGTAAAACGCCGTTCTACCATTCCCTTGTTGCATTGCGTGTAAACTCGGGGATATTGTACGACTTCATGAGGCGCTGGTGATGGTCGGCACGGTTTTGGGGAAGGTAGAAGGGCTTGGAGAAGTGGCCTTTGCCATCGAAATGGGCGATGAAGGGGCGTGTGTAGAGTCCATCGATGCGACGCGAGGAGAAGATGACCCACTTGCCATTGCTGCTCCATGAATGATAGCTGTCGGTATCGGGGGAGTTGAGGGCGACGAGGGGGCATGTGAAACCGTTGGCCTGGAGGTCGATCATCCAAAGGTCGGCCTCATGATGCCAGATGGAGAAGTTGCCATAGGCATGGTGTGTGAACATGAGGTAGCGGCCATCGGGCGAAACACGTGGGAAGGAGATGCTGCCGCCTTCCCTTTTTACATTATAGAGGGTGTCGACCTTGGTGTCGAAGATGCCTGTGTGCGGATCGAAGGCTATGCTGCATAGCGAGTAGCATGCCTCATCGTACTGTGCTGGCATGGCTACGCTATCGGCTGAGCAGAAGTAGAGGGTGCGGCCATCGGGACTCCATGATGGGAAGGTCTCGAACGATGCCCCGGAGGTGAGCTGGGGGCATGAGAAGGTCTGCATGGTCTCGGTGTTGAGGACTACGATGTCGGATGAGTAGTCGAACACTTCTATACGATTGCGGCTCGTGGTGTGGAAGAGTTGCTTGGTGTCGTTCTGAGAATAGGCTATGTATTTGCCAGTCGGATGCCAGCTTGGGTATACGAGCGATGGCTGCGGCTGCAGGCGGGTGTCTGTCCCATCCTTGCGGATGTAGGTTCCTGCACAGGTCTTGCGCATGTGCAGGCTCATGGTCTCGGCATCGTAGTTGCAGTAGGAGTGGCAGTTGATGCATCCGCCATCGGTCTTGTCGTTGGTGATGATGGCACGCTCTTCATATGTCTGCAGGTCGCGCTGGTAGATGCCCATTTCGCCCCACACTTCATATCCTGGCTCTACGAGTCGATAAGTGAGGAAATTGTCGATGGAATCGCGAGAAATGTGTATTTTTTGTGTATTGTACTCTACCCATTCGCCCGATGGATTCGTGCCTTGTATGCGCACGCTGATGTCGGTTGCATGGCTGGTCAATGAGTGCCAATCGGCTTCGGAGATGCAGAATCCGCGTTCGCCATCGCTCTCCACGATGTGCTTCGTGCTGCCCGCCTCAAAGATTGCGATGGCATCATGGAGCATGCTCTCGTCCGTAAGGATGAAGGTAGGTGGAGCGATGTTGCATGGCATGGTGACGTCGTTGTAGTCGGGAAAGGTCGATGCATCGATGCCTAATGCCTTTGCTTTCCGCTCCTGCTGGCTGCAAGCAGCAAGGCTAATGAGGATAGTCAGGAACAGTATGGAGGAGATGGTGCGTCTCATTGTCGTTTCAAGTGATTATAATATTGATCAAAGTATCGTGGCAGGTGTCCGTTGCTACGCAGCACATCGCCAAACTCTTCTACCATGCTGACAAACTGGTCGGTGTAGTCGGCAAGGATGTAAAGCGAACCGAGGTAGTGGAGGGTTGTGACGCATTGCTTGGTGCCGCGGGTGCTGCGCGCCACTTGCAGCAGGTCGTCATCAAGTCCACGGGTTCCGGAGAATCGGTTGTCGGCAAAGATGCATTTGCGCTTCATGGCAAGGGGATGGTTTGAGGGGTCGGACCCTTTGATGAGTGCAAGGTGCTCATCTGCCCAATCGCGGTAATATAAGGTACGCTTCAGCCAATAGAGATATTTCTTTGCCACTTCGTACTGCTCGTAGATGATGTTGGTCTGTACCAGTCGCTGGAGCATGCGAGGCGAGAGGTTGTGCATCTTCTCGTTCGATTCAAATGCGTAGCGCTGGCTCTGCGCGATGTGTCCCATGGAGTAGTACACGTCGCTCAGATGGGCTGCAATAAGATAGTTGGGGATGTCGCTTACGTAGATGGCATTGATGTTCTGACATGGCTGGTTGAGAAGCATGTCGCCAAGCTTGCCTTGCTCGGCATACGCCATGTTGAGCAGGTTCTGGTGAAGTTCGTTGGCCACAGGTGCCTTGGATGCGAAATATTCGATGATTTCGTCCCATTGCTGGGTGCGAACCATATCCGATCCCTCGATGAATTGGCGATTGACTGCCGTTTCGCCTCCCATAGGCAGCAGGGTGCTGAGGGACATCTGAGTGGTCCAGCAGACGATGCCCACATTTGCCATGAGCGAGATGATGAGGCTGGCTATGCTTGTCACAACCGCTCCGCACTTCACACGGCGCATGATGCCCCATACTGCCATGCAGGTGATGGCTGCAAGGAGGGAGAGGAAGAGTATGCCATGCCACTGGTGCGCAAAGAACTGCAACACGAATCCTCTCACGGCTTCTGCACATCCCACGGTATGGATGTACTGGGTGTCGTAATAGAATGTATTCCACCCTTCGCAATAGGTGAGTACCGGTTGCGACATTGCGGTGAATACTCCTGACAATACGATTGCTATCAGCAGCACAAGGGGCTGCAGGCTCCTGCGGGGAAATGATGACATTGCTTACTTCTTCTTTTTGAGCTTAAAGTCGTGAGTGAAGCGGTAGACTCCAGTGTTCCACGCTCCTTCGCCTTCAGCAACTTTCTGCGGATTGACCACATCGACTGAGTCGTCCTCGTAGGTTCCGGTAGGATCGTGGGCTACTACGCGCATGGTGACAAGGTCTGAAGGTTCTTTATGGATGCGTTGGGTATATGTGCCCTTTTCATCGGTCTTTACGGTATCGCTTTCGATGTATCTACGTCCACTTCCGTCGATGAATTCGGGATAGACCTTTCGGATTATCACTTCCTCACCCTGCACGCCTTTGTCGCTCTCATCAAGCACGGTTCCTGTGGCTTCGTATATTGCATACGGACTACCATACTCCACCACCATCGAGCCGTATTCGTCAGGGCTCTCTTTGCTGCACGAGGTAACGCCAAACAATGCAAGTATGAACGACAGCACACTATTGCACATCGTCAGCCATTTGTTTCTAATCTCTATCATAACCTGGTACTTTGTTTTAGTTTACAACTCTATTTAGGGTCGCAGGACCCTCTGAAATATTACATCAACCAATAACCCATTTCTCAATGTTGCGGGTTTTGCTATCGAAGTTCATGCCAATGCGAACGACCTGTCGCCCTGTGGTATCGAATGGCAAAGTGTAATGCTTGTCTTCTATCTGCGCCAACGCTTCTTCTGCCGTTCCATCAAGCTTGAACTCCATAACATAACAATACTGAGGCGATTGAAGCACAAGGTCTATGCGACCCTCGCTGGTATGATACTCTGCTTGCACGTAGAAACCCAATAGTTTGAACAGCAACCAAAGAACATTCTGGTAGTGGTTCTCCAGATTCTTCACCAATTCGTAAGGCGTGTCGGAAAAGAGAGAACGCAGACGCTTGAGGAATTGCTCGGTATTGCCGTTGCGCACATCCATCACAAAGTTCTTTATGTCGAATGCCGTTTGCCCTTTACGCACGGACGTATAGCAAGGCAATAGGAATCTTGTGAACCCTTCTTCCACCTCCTTGTTAGGAAAACCGAGAGTGTATACGCTAAACTCTGGATCATAGTCCTTTATCGTAAGATAGCCGCTCTGATAAATCACAGGAATAGGGTTCGTGCTATTGGCATCTACACTATTTAGTGTCTCATCATCTGCCTCTACCTGCGACATCTGCTCCAGATTGTAGTCATGCATCTGGAGAAGATCAACGAGATATGTAGGGGTGCCAGTCTCAAACCAATAGCTTCCATACTTCAGCTTGTTCAAGGTGTTCAGCAAGCTGAAAGGATTATACACACCTTTGGAGTCTTCCAAAAAATGATAGCCATCGTAACGTATACGCAACGTTTCTATAGCTTCTTCCGCCGTCTGGTTTTGGCTGGCAGCCAAAGCCTTAATGCTTGGTAGGAAACAGCTTAGAAGTTCCTCCTCTGTAACACCACAAATATCATAGTAAGGCAACGACATTGAGATGTCGTCAAGATGGTTCAAATCGCTGAATACGCTAACCTTGCCAAACTTCGTGACACCCGTCAGCATAGCAAATTTAATGCATCCGTCCATTGACTTCAAAGCACCATAGAAGCCATTTAATGTACCGCGGAATTGCTCTTGCAAATCCTCGTTGCCTATTGCTTGAAGCAAAGGTTTATCATACTCGTCAACGAGAACCACAACTCGCTGTCCAGTCTGCTTATAGGCTGCCTCTATGACACGTTCAAAACGAATACCATGTGAATACGTCTCAAATCCTGTAGGATATTGCATTTCCCACAACTTTAATTGAGCATCAAGCTTCCTCTCCAAAGAAGAACCAGTGTCGTATTTCTCCGCATTCAGATCAAGATGCAAGACGGGATGTTCGGTCCAATCCTTTTCCAGTTGTTCGATAGCAAGACCTTTGAAGAGCTCTTTCTTCCCTTGAAAATATGCCTTTATCGTAGATATCAGCAAAGACTTTCCGAAACGACGTGGACGGGAAAGGAAATAGTATCTTCCATCATTAACCAACTTGTAAACCAAGCGCGTCTTATCCACGTAAAGATATCCATCCTTACGCAGACTCTCAAAGTCTTGTATACCTATCGGAAGTTTCTGAACTGCATCCATAGTGGAAAAATCATTGATTACATGTTGCAAAGTTAGTAATTTATTTTAAGAACAACGAAATAAGTAAAACGTTTTTTTAATTATTAATGTATTTTCAACACATATCAAAAAAAATCCTGCCCAGTAAATACTGGACAGGACTCTTTATTATAAGTATTGTAGCTGTACGATTAATAGCCTTCATTCTGTTCACATGCAGGGTTCTTCAGAATCTCATCCTCAGGGATAGGCATGAACATCTTCTCCATCTTGAAGTCGAAGTCACGAGCAGTCTCCCACTGTGTGATAGTTTCGAGACCAACAGTTGGCAGGCTGTTCTTCTTATACACATGCTCAACGTGATCCTTCAGGAAGCCAGATTTGTGCATATCTGAACGGAGATAAGGCTCAGCAGAGAATTCCTTACGGCGCTCGTTGTTTACAGCAATCTTCCATACCTCTGACTCATAGCCCATCTTAGCCTTAAGATCAGCATAATACGTCTGAGCATCTGGAACATTTACAACTTCAGTGTTGAATGGGAAAGGATACTCTTTAACTGGCTGGATAGCACCCTTACCATCGCAGTCACCGTTTGAGAAGTTCTTATAGTACTCATAGACCTTATTGTGGTGAGCGATGTACTTAGAAAGATCCTGACCAACCTCCATGTTACCGAATGCACGCTTACGGATTTCATTAACCAACTGCCATCCGAAAGCCACCTTATCACCTCCAAGGCGGAAGCAGCACTCTGCGAGGTCAAGGTAAACGTTAGCAAGACGCTTGAAGTAGATGTGGTCTGGTGTCCAGAGTGCGTTTGTACCCCAGTCAGTACCACGACCGTTACGCCAATGCTTTGAAGACCATACTGTAGGAGCAGGGTCGGCCGATGACCAGTGGTAACCACACCAACCTACATACTCCTGGTTGAATGGGTTGAAGCCCATTGGGTGCTGTGGGTCGTACTTACCGTTGTCAGCCTCAGCATTCCAATCATATGCATCATATGTAGCCTGGTCAAATTCATACTCGGTAATTTCATTGCCATCCGCATCCGTTTTCTTTACTTCCTTATAACCACGGATGTACTTCTTGTTAGCATCAATCCAAGCCTGTGTAGGTTTTACACGCTGCTCCCACTCTGGCTTTACAATGTGCTTTGCAGGAATAGTAGCAGTAACCATAGAAGCATCACGACGCTTGTCGAATGAGCCAGCATATTCGCCTTCGAGGTAGTTCTCGAATGAGTCGTAGAGCTCCCAAGACATCTGGAATGTACCCCAAGCACCGTTTGAAGTAGGACCAAAGTAGAAACCTGTCCAACCACGTGCACCAGCGTTCTTAGTGTCATCCCATGAACCCCAGTCATCACCAGAGTTGAGGACAATCTGCCAAATAGCCTCATCTGGCCAAGCCTCTTCTGCATCGTACAATGTAGAGAATGAAGGAGAGAGCTTGTATGTATGACTGTCATAAACTTCTTTGAGAGCGTTGTAAGCAGCCAGGTAGCAAGAATCTGCCTTCTCTGGGCAAGTGTAAGCCTTCCACATGTAAGCGTCGCCAAGGAATGTAAGAGCCATACCCTTTGTACAACGACCATACTGACCCTGGAATGGTTGCCAGTCAAGAAGCGTTGCAGCCTCCTTGAAATCTTTGATTACGAAGTCCCACATCTCAGCATAGTCCTTTGCCTTTGCCTTAACAGGAGTGTTCACGTAGTTCTCACCTGTGATGAGGAGAGGAACGCGTCCGAATGTGTTAGCGAGACCAAAGAACTGGAATCCGCGGAGAGCCATAGCCTCACCTCTAAGGTGATCCTTTACATCCTTCGAGATGTTTTCTGATGCCTCGAGACCAGCGAGGAAGTCATTACAACGAGAAGCACAAGCGTAAGACTGCTTCCAATAGTCACGGAGCTGCTCGTTCTTAGCAGTCCAGTTCTGAGTCATGAAGTCCTTATCCCAGCCAGAAGCCTGAGAGTCCATTGTTGGGTGAAGACCGTTGAAGATCCAGTACTTGTATGGGTCATCATTCTTACCGCCACGGCGGTGAAGAAGATCGTAGCAACCTGTCATACCCTTGATGGCATTGTCATCGTTGGCAAACATCTGGTCGCCTTCAAGCATAGAATAGTGGGTCACATCGAGGAATTCATCATTGTTACATGAACTCAAGCCGAAAGTGAGTGCTGCACCTGCGATAAGACCATATATTAAATTCTTTTTCATAATATACTATAATAATGAGTTTTTTTAGAATGTTACGTTGATACCTGCTGCGTAAGTACGTGGCATTGGATAACGGCCAGTATCAAGACCTGTATAGAGAACTGAACCCTGACCACACTCAGGATCGCCATACTTGTTGTATGGAGAGATGCAGAGGAGGTTCTGGACAGCTACGTAGATACGAGCATTTTGAATCATACACTTCTTTGCGATAGACTTTGGAAGAGTGTAACCAACCTGGAGGTTAGAAATCTTGAGGAAGTTGCCATTCTTAACCCATGCATCGCTAGCTCGCATGTTGTAGTTCTCATCGATGATAGAGAGGCGAGCCTCAGTACCATTTGTGTTAGATGGTGACCATGCATTCTTAGCAGCCTCAGCGAGGATGTTTGGAGTACAGCCGTCATCAGAAGAGAACATATTAGAAAGACGCATTGCAGAGTAAGAGAAGATCTTCTGACCGAGTACACCATGCATCTGAACAGAGAAGTCGAAGTTCTTGTACTGAGCACCAAGAGTAAGACCAAAGTTGAGAGCAGGGAAACCATTGCCAAGAATGTCCATATCACTTTCATTGAGGGTACCATCAGCACCGAGGTCATCACCGACCTTCTTTGCCAAGCCCTTATCCACATCTTCCTGTGTTGCCTTCTTACCTGCGATATCCTTGAAGAGATAGTCACCCATCTTTGCTGATGCCTGACCCTGAGCGTGAGCCTTGTCGAGGTCTGCCTGAGTTGTGATGATCTTTTCTACGCGGTAGCCATAGAATGAACCTACAGCCTCGCCCTCGCGGCAGATAGAGTGGTTGCCCCAGTG
>JAKSLM010000024.1 GCA_024401225.1 Bacteroidaceae bacterium
GGTTCTTATTCCAATGATATACGAGGTGTGCCATCACGTAGTGAGGCAGCGAGCGATACCATGTTATAGTTCGACCTTGAGCATTTACAGCATACTGAGTAGATGAAAGATTGTGAAGCAAATCGATTCCTTTAATGCTTGCGATGAACTTACCTTTGAGGAAAGGTTTGCTTATTGAGGCGTTTAAGATAAAATCGTCGGTGTCAAGTTCTCTTGTACCATAACCACGGCGACTGTACATATTGGCATCGGCAGCGATTGTCACGTTTATGCTCGGAATGGTGTATGTGCCAGATAGTCCATATTGATAATCAAATGCATTAAGATTATCGAAGTCGCGCATTCTACCTTCGGAATAACGCCAACGGAAGTCGGCTGTGGCACGGATATTCAGTTTGTTCTTGTTGTATTGTATGTAGGCACCATCATGCAGGGCAAGTGTGTTAACGGTATTCTGATAGCTTTCCGTTTCTCCCGCGAGCATCGAGTGGTCAAGAGAGTGATGGAAACTGGCATCTGAGATGTTCTGCCAAGAGAAATAGCGCTTCTCGCCTATGGTGTTTGATACCTGAAATTTAGCATCTGCTATGTACGCACCGCTTACATTTACAGGTTTGTAGGTGTAGACTCCACTGACAGAATTGTATATAACTGACTGTGAGACATCTCTATGATGATAATTGAAGGAAGCAGATGCGTTCCATTGCTTTTGGCTATGTTCGGTCTTATGTCCGTAAAGGGCTATCTCTGCATTGGTGCTTGCATGTCCTTTCAACCCTGGAGCACCAAGTTTCACGACAAGAGGATTGCTATCATCACGAAAGTTTATCATGTCATAGATGTTTGCAGTGGTCTGCCTATGTTTTGAGCTGATACGTAGCTCGTGCTTTTTGCTTGTCTTTCTCGAATATGAAAGCCAAGGGGTTACGAAGAGCGTTTTGTTTGTAGCTAGTGTGTCTATGGAACCCCGCTGATAGTCGAGGGAATGGTAGGTAAACGGTACTTGCACGCCAAACTCCCAGTTGCTGCTTGACTTCTTGTCTGGTTGAATATTGTTGTGGGTACTTATACTCATCTCAAACACATTCGTTACTGATCGAAACTTACTGTCATAGCTATTGCCCACATCGGTGATAGCATTCAACGCATCCAACTGAGAGGCAAGAAGCAATGTGTCGGGATGGTAAAGATAATCGTGAATGGTACTGTATGATATATCTGTTTTGTTTTTTAACCTATACTGCAGTCTGTCGGTGATTTTTCCAGCATCGCTAAGCTCCAGTCCTCCCGATGTCAGTTTTTTGGCATAGTCGGTTGCATTGTTGCGCAGTTCTGACGTTGGGGAGACATTGTTTCGGGTGTCATAACGACTTGCTCCCTCAGACTTGTCGCTGCTATGCTCTGCATATACTACATAGGAGACACGCTTCTTCCATAAACTGAAATCACTCAGCAGCTCCATTTTGCCACTCCATGATGTACCTTCGCTCATGCCTGTAGTTCGCATTGAAGCTATGAGCGAATCATTCCACTGTTCGAATGTGGAATTAGAATTTCCGTTTCGCTTTCCATAACTGAAATCGGCAAAAATCATCATATATTTAGGAGCGTACATTGTAAAGTCATTATGCAAGGCAAGTTTCCAATTGCTGGATTTGCCGATTCTCTCACTTATTGACAATGGGTTGCCACTAATGAGAAACTGTTCACGATTCTGTCGCATGTGTTGTTTTTCTGTTGATGAAACAAACTCAGTGCGGAATGTCTCTCCAATCATTTCGTCTTTAGACTGGTAATCCATCTCCGACCTAACGCTTCGTGTTGTAATCATGGAACGCGGCGTGCGAGTAGGTGACCACGAATTGTTCTTTCCTATGTGTTGAGTCTCATTCACATTGTTAATATTGCCAAGAAGTGTGAAACGGGTACGATCGGTGAAACCGAGCCCAAATGCTCTGCCCAACCAGCGGTTATCTGTTCCGTATGCACCTTCTACATTTGCTATATAACCACGATTGTAGTCTTCCTTTAGAATTACATCCATCACATGCTCTTTCGATGGATTTTCAACTCCACGCACTTCATCAAGCTTATGCGTCTTGTCATATACCTTGATATGCTTTACCGTATAGTAAGGTAGATTCTCCATAAGTACCTGTTTGTTACCTCCAAAGAAAGTACGGGAACCAAGAAGGAGCTCATCTATCTTCTTACCATTCACAAATATCTCGCCTTCATCGTTCATCGTTACTCCTGGCATCTGACGAATAAGGTCATCAAGCATTGAACCATCAGGCATATTGAAGGCTGTGGCGTCATAGACGAGTGTATCTCCACGATAGAACATTTTTACTTTGGTTGCAGTCACTACCACATCTTTAAGTGATATGGTTCGTGACTTTCGCATTTTGATAAGTGGTACAACTACTTCTTTCTGTGTAATATCTGTCACAGATGCCTTTTGCCATACAACATCATATCCTTCCAGTTCTGCCTTTATCAGATAATCGTGCTTAATGGCTTTGACAGGAGCATAATATGGAGCAATAATGATGTCTCCATTACCATCTTCAATTCTTTCCACATGGGCAGAATCCAAAATACAAGTTGTACTGTCAGTCTCATACACGGATATTCTAGCGGCAAGTGGCTTTTTTTTGAAGTCATCTTGAACTTGGCCTACTAGAGTTATTGTTTGACTATGCATTGCCAATGACGAACAAAATGCAAGCAGAAATAGCACATGGTAAAATGATTTCTCCATATTTTCTTTAATTTGAATCTACAACTTGAATACTGTTTTTGCATTACAATCATAATGCATACCTCGCAACAACTATATGGTACATGTAACGTGTTCGACAAGGAATTTGTAGGCAAAAATAGTCAATTTTATACCTATTATAACGCAAAAATGGTTTACTTCGAGTTTACTTTTGCTTTGTAAACCGAGTTTACAGGGGTTTTTAATACATTTTTCATACATTTGCACAAAATTTGACTCTCTAACATACTATATAAATGAAGCATTTGACTCTCTTTATGTTTCTCGTCATCATCCTCTCAGCATGTACATCCAAGCATGAGGCGATGCTGCAGAAGATGGACGAACTGGACGCAATGGGCGACAACTACGATACCTTCCCGAACGACACAGTTGCACTTGATGTCGTTGCCTATATGGAAAGGTGCGGAACATCAGAAGAACGTGCCAAAGCATGGAAGATGCTTGCAAAGGTGTATCGCAGAAAGGGCTGGTACTTCTGGGAGGAGAATGCATTTAGCATGGCTGTGGGATGTGTGGATACTACCCAAGCTTTCGACACACTCAGTTTTGCACAGACACTCTTCGACTGGTCGCATTGCCTTGCACGTTCTCTGGATGGCTTGCAAAGTCAAGAGCAGGTGAGGCGTGCTGTACGCTTCGCACTTATGGCAGGCGACACGATTCATGCTATGCGCTACTATGGCGACATAGACTCTGACAGTGCCTATCATTATCTATGGCATAAGGGGGAAAAAGCGTTGGCGATGGATGCGAGTATGCCGATGATTGACAATCTTATAAAAATTCATCATTGCGACTCTGCTGCCATGATGCTTGAAAGATACGACTCTGCTGCTAAGATGCTCGATAAATACAGTAAGTACAGTTCGTACAATCTTGATAGCCCTTACTCGTACGAGGCAAATCACTATTGGATGATGCGCGGTAAGTTGCACAAAGCAGAAGAACGATACGATTCTGCTATATATTATTATAAAAAAGTGGCAGAACTCGATTCCTTACATTGGGAGGAAGCAAGTTTGGCTGTGTGGGAAATTGCTGAATGTTTCCGTCGGTTAGGAATGGAAGATTCTGCCAAGTGCTATGAATGGGAGAATGTGAAGATCACAGAATTTGGTTCATATCGCTTGATGGAAGACCGCTTCAAGTCACGATTCCGCGACTACCAGATTCAGCACGACAATCTGGATATGCGTGATGAGGCAGAGCGTCTGCACTTATGGATGCTGGGCGGCATATTCATGTTCGCTTTCATTGTGTTTTTCGGAGTTTATCGCTACATGAAGCTTCGCCAAGAGCATCAGGACACCTTGCAGCAGAACCATGAGTTTGTGGATATGCTGAAATCACTTAGGGAGAGAGTCAGCAATCCAATCCTTGACACTTCAATCGCCAAGCATTTTCACGAACTTTCAGCTCAAGATGCCCATCCTACAGAGGAGGAATGGAAGCAACTCTGTGATGAGGTAAATTCGCAGCATCCCAACCTCTTCCCTTGTATAGCAGAACATTACGAACTCACCCCACATGAGCAGCGTCTAATAAGCCTCATTGCCATTAGCTGCACTCCGCTACAGATGTCCATCCTTCTCGTCTGCACCAAGAGCAACATCAGCAACCTCCGTCGCCGTCTGTACAAGAGGATTGCGGGTACGGACGGCAGTGGAGCGGACCTAGACAAACTGGTAAACAACCTGTGCCAATAATACAGCATCCCGGTGAGGATGCTGTATGGGAGGAGAGAATTAGGATGTTGTAAACCAGCCTTCTCAATATACCCTTTCAAGAACATAGGTTCTGCAATGAGTGGGTTATGTGGTTGAGATTTGTGTGGTTCTTCATTATCACATTCCGAGAATCAGGTTTCTATGCCAACGCATCTATTTTCTCATGTGTCCAAAATATTTACACTTTCGTGTCCAAAAATTTGACACTCTTCAGCATGATGGTGCCGTAGGGCATAAAAAATCCATGCCGAACTTCACAGTCCGGCATGGAGCGCAAGTCTTCCGATGAAGCTTGCTTAATATTAACTTTAACTTCAGAATCCAGTCTATGCATGGGATGCACGGGCATGAATTCGTGTCTACAAAGATATGACATACGGATGAATATCGATTAACGAAAACGTAGGTTTTTCTTCATGTGTCAAAAATTTTTACATTGATGTGTCTAATTTTTGGACACTTTTAGGGGAGTGGTACGAAAAAAAGATTGTTTTTATCGAAAAATCACTATCTTTGCAATGAGAATTAGTATAAGTTGTGTTAACGCTCCACTTGGAAGTGAAAAGTAAAAATGGCACGAAAGAACTTCGACATAAAGGTATACCACGTTGCGACGGTCATGGCTCTCAGCCTAGCCCTCGTAGTGTGGTATTTTCTTATGACTCAAGTTATGTATAGGCACAACTACAACTACGACATCGCCGACAAGGAGAACGTGTACAGGGTGGAGGCAAGGATGAAGCCCCAACGAGAGGAGGTGAGAAAAGCAACGGAAGTGTTTGGCAAGATGTCGGCTCCACTGGCACAATGCCTGCGCAGACTGCCCTGCGTGGAAGCCTTGGTAGGCGTGAACGAGTCGCACATAGGACTTGCAAACGATGGATACACGGAGATCTATTCATCGAGGACATCGATACAGGGATACGTGTACAATGCCATACCGCCCGATATGGAGATGCTGGGACTTACCATGGTGTGCGGAAGCCTCACCTTCATGGATGAGGGCATGGGTGGAGTGATAATACCTGAGTCGTATGCGCTGAAGCTGTTTGGCAGGGCAGACAGGATAAACGGCATGAAGATTGCATGGCAGATAGCCGGAAGTGACAAGGTACAGGTGGTAGGCGTATATAAGGATCTGGACGAGAACAGCGTGATACCTAATGGTGTGTATCACACATCGGCACATCTGTTTGACTACTCATGGGGAATGAAGGAGTTCAACGTGTTTGTAAGGACCTCGCTCCCTGCATCCATCGGGATTGAGGGGACAGAGAGAACCAACGACAGTGTTATCACCTCCATGATAGCCTCAACGATCAAGAAGGAACTGCTTGAGACATTTGCCGACGACTCATCATTTATAGCAAACTACAAGGACATCGAGTTTCGCGCCACAAGGGTGGCTAACGATGACAGGGCGCTTGAGACGACCAACTACCACATCTACTTCGTGTACCAGCTTGCAGCCATCCTCATTCTCATCATAGCCCTTGTGGTCAGCTTCAACATCAGCATGAGTGAGGCACCCCTGCAGATGAAGACCATCAGTACGATGATGGTGCTCGGAGTGAGCAAGCGAGAGGTTCGACTACGCATATTATTAAGAAGTATCGTGCGCGCGTTGGTAGCTATGCTCATTGCCTTGCTCTTCGTTGTAGCCTTCAGTCACAGGCATTGGGCCAACGAGATGTTCATGGCTCCTACAGCTGTCTACATCCCTTACAACCTACCGCTCCTGCCCTGGATGGCATGCATCGCATTGGCGATAGGCATGCTGTCGGGCATCTACCCTGCCCTATATGTCACTCGTCATCCGCTCACAATGGCCATCCGTGGACGATTTGCCTTGTCCCGAAGTGGACGCGCCATGCGTAACGTCATGCTCGCGATGCAGTTCACACTCAGCTTTGCCACAACGATGTACTTCGCTGTGGTGCTGCTGCAGAACAGGCATCTGCACAATTACGATTACGGATTCGACAAGGACAACCTCCTGTATGCAAAGGAGATCATACACCCCGACTTCGAGCACGTGCTATGGAATATGGCAGGAATCGGGCCTATAATGATAGACTCAATAGAACAGCAGATACGTGCCGACAAGGATGTGGATGGAATGTGCAGGACAGACTTAGTGCCTTTGGTGCATTGCACACGCGACAGGGTGTATCACATGGATTCACATTCGGGAGAAATTCAAATGATAGAGTACCTGTATGGCATAGTGGACAAAGATTTCTTCTCCACTCTGCGCATCGGCGTGAATCCCAATGTCATTGCGATACCGGACGGAGGATCGGTCTATGTTATATCGCCAGAGATGAGAAAGATGCTGCAAAATGAAGATGCCACACCCGTAGTAACGGAAGACAATTACATCACATTCCGTGAAGGCAGACTCAATGTGGGTGGCGTGGTAAATAGGCTTACATCTGTATTCCCTGACGCGAGGGTACGACATCTCGACAAACTGTTGTTTGTTGTTCATGCAAAAGACCACTATAGCCCTTACATCATGGTACACTTGCGTCCTGGGGCTGACAAGCGTGCTGTGGCACAGCGTCTGTACAACATACGTAAGAGATGCCTGAAGAAGTATGAGAAGGACTATACCGACAAGACATATACTGACGAAATGTACAGGTTCAGCAGCTATGAGCAGGAATTCAACAACACCTACAAGGTGCAGATGCGGTTCGAACTGCCTATGTTCTTCCTATCCATCTGCTGCATAGCCATCACCCTCATGGGATTGGTGGGCGTCACGATGATAGAGCGCAGGTACATGCAGCGCAGCACAGCCATACGTCGTGTGCTTGGTACCACGACCATGGAACTGATGCTGATGCAGATGCGCAAGTACGGGTGGATGCTCACAGGCTGTGCCATGGTCGGCATGCCAGCAGGCTATTGGCTCTCAAAACATTGGATAGCCACCTTCGTACTACAGACGGATGTCCCTCTGTGGCTTCCACTCCTTGTGTTCGTCCTTATCTCTGTCCTCGTCCTCATGCTGGTGGTGGTACAGAACGTGATAAATGTAAACAAAGACCTGACTTTAGCGATAAAAACAGAATGATAACATTAGAAAACATATCAAAGGACTTCCCTACTACGGCTTGTCTTCGCAACGTGAACCTCACCGTTGAGGATGGTGAGTTTCTCTGCATCATGGGACCTTCCGGATCGGGCAAGACTACGCTTCTCAATATCATAGGTGCACTCGAACCTCCTACCGAGGGGCGATGCATCATCAATGGTACGGACATCTATGCCATGACTGACAGCGCAAGAACCATGTACCGACGTGAGCACTTGGGATTCATTTTCCAGGCGTTCAACCTCATCGATGAGATGACCGTATTTGAGAATGTGGAACTGCCATTGAAGCTCAAGGGACTGCCTGCCAACGAACGCCGCAGCAGGGTAAAGGATATGCTGGCACGTCTCGGCATAAGCCATCGTGCCAAGATGTACCCTAATGAGCTGTCGGGTGGTCAGCAACAGCGTGTAGCCATAGCCCGTGCCGTCATCAGTTTTTACTCACCAGCAAGCGACTCCCTCACCAACAGGGATACTCGGGGCAAGTCGCTCATCCTTGCCGACGAACCTACCGGCAATCTCGACTCAAAGCAGGGTAATGAGGTAATGCACCTACTCACCGAACTGCATCGTGAGACGGGTGCTACGATAGTCATGGTCACGCACAATCATCGCGACGCTGACTATGCGGACCGAATAGTAGAATTGTTTGACGGAAGGGTGATCAAATAATCTCCATCTCAAAGCTGACATTCCAGCCATTGGTTCCCGTAGGGAGCAAGGTGATCGAGCCACCACTTATCTTCATAATCTGACGGCATAGGCTCAACCCTATGCCGTTGCCTGTCTTCTTAGTGGTGAAGAAAGGCACGAAGATATCTTTCTGCTCTGCCTCAGGAATAGGACTGCCATCGTTGCTGACTATGATGTGGGTGCTGCCATCGTTGTACTTGTAGGCAGAAAGGTTGATGTGTGTGGCATGCGCCTCGATGGCATTCTTGACAAGGTTCATGAATAGCTGACGCATTAGTCCCGGATCGGCATGGATGATGATATCCGAAGGCTGGATGTGAGACGTCAGATGCACATCTGCATCCACCATCGAGGATATGCCGGCAAAGAGTTCGTCAACAATGATGTCCTCGGGCTGCGGGCGCTGCAACGAGGAGAACTTGCGATAGCTGTCGACAAACGAACGCAATCCCTCGCTCGTGTCATGGATGGCCTTGATACCCTCGAAGTATTCCGACTTCTGGATGGCAGGCTCCTTCATGAAGGTGTCCGACAGCGACACGATAGGGGCCAGCGAATTCATGATCTCATGAGTCAGGATGCGGGTCAGCTTCTCCCACGATGCCATCTCAATGTCCTGACGCTGTTCCTGCATTATCTCCATCATACGGTTGATGGTAGCTCGCGCAGCACGTTCGCCTGGTGTCATAAGTCCATTCTCCGAAATACGGAAGGACAGGTCATCGTTCTTGATGGCTTCGATTATGAGGTCGTATTTGTCGGATGTGAACATCGAGGGAGAGTTAAGAGGTTAGAGGGGAGAGGTTAAAGGGGAGAGGTGGGGTTACCTGATACTTTTCAACTTGTTGTATAGTGTCTGGCGACTGATGCCCAGTAGATCGGCAGCAAGTCGGAGGTTGCCGTTGCACTTATCGACGGCTGCACGGATATGCTCGTCCTCCACCTCGGCAAGAGTGCGTATGTCGTTCTGGCGATCAATGGCTGCTGTAAGGGTAAAGACAAGTTTATCGTTGTCCCAGGGTTTTACGACAAAGTCGGATGCACCCTGCTTCAAGGCTCTTACCGCCAGTTCGATGTCGGCGTATGCCGTGAAGAGTACCACCGGCACCTCGGGGTGCAGTTGCTTTATCTTTTCCAACCAAAACAGACCTTCGCCGCCCGTGTTCAGACCTAACGCAAAGTTCATGTCGAGCAGCACAACCGACACAGTATCCTGGTTCATGACCTGAGGGATGCTCTCGGGCGAGGCCAATGTCAGCACCTGCTCAAATGTCTTCTTCAGAAGATATTTCAGCGAGATCAAAACTTCTTTGTTGTCATCAACAACCAATACCGTACTATACATGTTGCTTCCTGTTTTTTTTGCAAATATAAGGAGAAATGCCGAGACCATCCATATATTTTGCAACATATAATGCAAAGTGTCCAAATTTTAGACACATGTGTGTCTTATTTTTGGACACTCTTACCTTTCTGCTTTTGCGTGGTAGTGAAGAATAACTGCCCGATCCGCTCCTGAAGCTTTGCTACTTCACCCTCGATGTGAGTGGAAACTTGAGGTTTTCCGCCTGTTTGAAGTATCCCTTGGCTGTGCCGAACTTGAGGTTGAAGTCGATGCGGATAGGAATGTGGTTCTGGTCGTCGGAGAAGAAGAAGCGGCAGAGCTCGCGTTCCTTGTTCTTCACCTCATCATCGAGCAGGGTGAAGACGAGGCAACGGTAGGTGTGGCCATCGTTGGCCTTGAAGGTTTCCTTGCCACGGTATATGAGCACTTCCTCCTTCACCTCTTCGCTTGAGGTCATGGGGAAACGAAGGCGCTGACCAACCTTGAAGTCCTTGGGATCGTAGGTGCGAGCCACGGAGAAGAGGCTGAGCATGTCGTAGATGCAGTCGTGGCTGAAGTTGGTCTTATTGAATTCCTTACCATCGGGATTGACATAGCGCTGACGGGTGGTGGTGCCTGATGATGAATAGCTGTACCATGCCTCCTCGAAGCGATGTCGTTTGCCCTCGAGCGATGCCTTGCTGTAGTAAAGCGGGACGACATCGGGGCTGATATAGCTGAGGAGGGTGTCGCGCAGGGTGAAGAAGGTATCGAACTTAGGATTGGTTTTGAAGAGGAGGTCGTTGCGGAAGGCTGGCTTGCCCTTGTAGGAGGACGACTTCATGGTGTAGGTAGCCGAACCGCACTTGATCCATACGAATTTCCAGTTGAAGTAGAGGTCGTAGACCAATCGCTCGCCCGACTGGAATCCAGCTGCGGGCAATGGGCATTGTGCCTTGACTGTGCACGAAAGCACGAAGAGTAGGATGGAGAATAGGTATCTGCTCATAGGGAGGAAAAGAGAAGAATGGGGCTATCCGGGGTTAGAACATTCGTCCAGGATTGAACTGGGTGCTGTTGTTGCTGCCATTGCTATTCTTGCCATTCTTGGCGTTCTTCTTCTGCTCGAGGCGCTCCTTGTTACGGCTGCGGGTAGACTTCTTGTCCTTGTCGGCCTTCTGTTTGGTGATCTTGGCAGGCTTCTGCTTGGCAAGAGGCACGGAGGTAGGGGTGAAGTCCTGGGTTATCTCCCACTGGGCCTTGAGTTCCATAGGGCGGTCGTAGTAGTACACTTCCTCAGGCATGAGGTCGGTGTCGTAGTTGCCCGGATCCCACACACCATTGCCATTGCGGTCGTAGAAGGTACGCATGTAGTAGGTGGCTGGCTTGATGAAGTAGAAGTCGGCCTTGCCATCGACTGCCTTGATGGTCTTGACCACCTTGTCGCTTCCATCGAGCAGCTGTACGACTGCCGAGGTGTCGGCATTGTGGAGCACCACGAAGAGGGTAGAATAGGTGTCGAGCGAACCTACCTTGATCTGGTTCTTCAACCCAGGCGAGCGCTTGCCATAGATGCTGACAAAGGCTCCGGTGTCGGCCTTGAGGAAGTAGGTGGAGTCTGGCACCCACTCGGCATAGAGCCGGTACTGCATGATCTTGCCCGGCACCGGCTTGAGCATGAATCGCTCATCGATCTCGATGCTGTCGCGGCGCGTCACGAGGTGTATCTTTGACATGTCGACCGAGTCGATAGGTTCGATCCATGTGATTTCTACATTCTTATCAGGATCGAGTGCCTGACCCGTCACCTTGACCTCAAGGAATTCCTCAGGCATAGGTGGGATCTCGCTCTCATCGATGTCGTCCTTTTCTTTCTCCTTCTTGTTTTTCTTCTTTTTGTCGGCTTTGGTTTTCTCAGCCACGTCCTTCACCTCGACGCTATCGGTGTGGAGGGAGTCGATGTGAAGCGAGTCGTTATGAAGCGAGTCGTTATGAAGCGAGTCGTCAGCAACGCGAAGGGAGTCGTCATTGTTTACATTCTCGGCTACGGCTTCGGCTGCATCAGCGTCGTTGCTATCGTCATCGTTGCTATCGCCATCGTTGCCGTTGCGCTCATGCTTCTTTGCCTTGCGCTCCTCCTTGAGCTGCTTCTTGTATTCCTTCACCCATTCGTCCCATGCCTTCTGCCTTTCCTTTTCTACCTTTGCCTTGGTGATCTTGGATTCGAGAGGGATGGTGTCGCAGGTGAGGGCGAGCACGCCCGAGGTGTCGGTATGATAGTAGTCGACGAGGAGTTCGAGGACATCGAGGTTGTAGATGGTCGAGTCCTTGAGCCAGTAGGTTATGGTGTCGTTGTACTCGTTGGCATCGATGATAAAGGCATCGGTGGTATCGAAATTGAGGGCACGAACACGTGGGAGGGTGTCGCATCGCGAGCTGAAGTAGAGCGAGAAGCGATTGAGCTCAGGACGCTCGCTCTTGATGAGGTGGCGGTCCTTGTCGTTGGTCTCGAAGGCAAGCAGCACGATGTCGTCTGGGTAGAAGTGGGTGTAAGGCACCTTCTTGATGGAGTCGTAGTAGATGGTGTCGTGCCAGATGGTATCGTAGCGCACATCGGGCTTGCAGGTGGACTGGATGTCGATGTGATTGAAGGCTACGCGCTCCGACTTCTGGTCGTAGTAGAAGTTCTGGTTCTTGTCGTCGAGTGCATAGACACGGTAGCGCGCCTCCTTGTCGAGGCCCTTGATGACGAAGTGGCCACGGCTATCGGTGCGCGACACACGCTCGAACGGCTTGGTCTTGAACACGCTATCGGGCAGCACGCCTACGGTTGCCTTGCCTTCGGAGAGGGAGTCAGCCTCGATAGACTCTTCGTCTGGGATGCGGTAGAGGCCTACGAGGATGCCCTTGACTGGCTCGAGGTCGGAGGCATCAAGCACATTGCCCGACACCTGGAATGTATCGATGTGCTCGCCCGTAGAGAAGGTGAAGGCGTAGTCGCCCATTGGGTTGCCCTCGTTGTTGTCGAGGATGGCATCGGCAAAGTCGATGGTATAGGTGGTGTTCTCGTGCATGGAGTCGACGAAGCTCACGGTGATCTTTTTGCCTATAGCCTCGATGGTAGGCTGCTCGAGCTGAGGCGGAGAGATGATGACCTTCTCCTGCGCATTCTCAATCTTCACGTTCTCATTGAACAAGAGCGTGACCTTCTTCACCTTTGTGTTGGTGCTTGCATACTTAGGCGTGGTGGATACGACCTTAGGCGGATCCTCATCGAAAGGTCCACCATCGGGAGTGCCCAGGTTGGCGCATGCCATGAGCAACAGGAGTGAAAATATGAAGAACAGAATCTTTTTCATCGGTTCATATCAATGAGTTCATCGATATACTGGCGTGTGTTGCTGAGGCGAGGTATCTTGTGCTGGCCTCCCAACTTGCCCTTGAGCTTTAGCCACTCGTCAAAAAGTCCCGGCTTGGCCACCACGATCTCGAGCGGCTGGAGCGTGATGTTCTTGTAGCGCTTTGCCTCATAGTCGGAGTTGAGTGCCTGGAGCGAGCGGTCGAGTATCTGACCGAAGTCCTCGATGTCGCCTGGCATCTTGGCAAAGTCGATGAGCCACTGGTGGCGGCACTTGGCATCGGCTCCCATGAAGATTGGAGCTGCGGTGTAATCCTTGACCTGAGCACCCGTGGCAAGGCATGCCTGAAGGAGTCCCTTCTCTGCATTGTCAACAATGAGTTCCTCGCCAAAGGCGTTGATAAAGTGCTTGGTACGTCCTGTGATGAGGAACTTGTAAGGATCCTTCTGGGTGAACTTGATGGTGTCGCCGATGAGGTAGCGCCACAGACCACAGCTGGTAGAGATGAGCATGGCATAGTTCCTGTCGGTATCCACCTCCCAAAGAGGGACGATGCGAGAAGGATCGATAGGGCGACCATCCTCATCGAGATTATCCATAGGGCAGAACTCGTAGAACACGTCGTAGTCGATCATGAGCAGCATGGCAGGATCGGAGAGATCGTTCTGAATGCCGAAGAATCCTTCGCTGGCATTGTAGGTCTCCATGTAGTGCATGCCCGACTTGGTGATGATGCTCTTGTACTGCTCACGGTAAGGGGAGAATGCCACGCCTCCATGGAAGAAGACCTCAAGGTTAGGCCACACACTATCGAGGGTGGTGACACCCTTGAGTTCCATGACGCGGTTGAGCACGCTGAGCATCCATGATGGCACACCGCTGATGTTGGTGATGTTCATGTCCATGGATGCATGGGCTATCTTGTCGCGCTTCTCCTCAAAGTCGCTGAGAAGGGCGATGGATTTCTTTGGCACACGGGTAAGATTGACCGGACGAGGCACATTCTCGATAAGTATGGCGCTGAGGTCGCCTACGAGCGACTTTGGCGTATTGAGGTTGGGCGAATGGCTGCCTCCGAGTATGAGGCTCTTGCCACGCAAGATGTTGCTATCGGGATTGATGGCGAGGTAGCAGCTCACGCAGTCGCGGCCACCAAGATAGTGTACGTTCTTAAGGCCATCGTAACTGACAGGAATGAACTTCGACTTGTCGTTGGTGGTGCCGGACGACTTGGCAAACCAGCGCACCTGTCCCTTCCACAGCACATCCTTCTTGCCCTCACGCATGAGATGGATGTAGTCCTTCAAATCGTCGTAAGTATTGACAGGAACGTTGCTTACATACTGTGAATAGTCGTTGATATCTGCATATCCATGTTGTCGGCCCCACTGTGTATCCCTGGCCTTGAACAAGAGCTTTTGCAACACATGCTTCTGAATTCTCTCAGCCTGTGTAGCGTAGCGTTCGATGGCCTTCTGCCTCTTCTGGAAATATATCTTATTTATGACCTGTGTAGTATTCATCTAATGAATTCAACTTTAGCAAGTTTCCAACTTGCTCTCGTTGAAAGTGAAGAGTGAAGAACGAAGAGTGAAGAATGCAAATTGCACGTCTTATAATTTTCCTCTAAATGAAGAGTAATGAGTGTGTATATTCCCATTCTTCACTCTTCACTCTTCGTTCTTCACTTACAAGTTGAGCATGCGAAACTTGTATTAATATTTGCAAATTTGTGCAAAAGTACGCATTTTTCGCCGAAAAACCTTGAGTTTTACATTATTTATAACATGAACACTACGAAACGACGGGCATCATGGCTCAAATGGTAACTCGAGTTGCGACGAACCAAGGAGATTGAAGGTCATGCGATGATAGGGCGAAGTGCCATGCTCCTTGATGCCCTGACGGTGGGCTTTGGTAGGATAGCCGGCATTCTTATCCCATCCGTAGAAGGGGTACTCCTCGTGCAAGGCATGCATGTAGTCGTCGCGGTAGGTCTTGGCAAGGATGGATGCCGCAGCGATGGAGAGGTACTTGCCATCACCCTTCACCACCGTGGTGTGGGGCAGGCGGACATGAGTCAGCGGATCGGTGTAAGGATAGAAGCGGTTGCCATCTATGATGAGCGACTCAGGGCGCACCTTGAGCCCATCGACCGCACGGTGCATGGCGGTGATGGAGGCACGGAGTATGTTCATCTCGTCTATCTCCTTGGCAGTAACGATGTCTACGCTCCACGCTATGGCATCGCGCTCTATCTCCTCACGCAACTTGTAGCGCTGGCGGGCGGTGAGCTGCTTGGAGTCGTTGAGCATGTCATTCTTATAGTCCTTAGGCAGTATGACAGCTGCTGCATAGACGCTTCCTGCAAGGCATCCGCGGCCAGCCTCATCGCAGCCAGCCTCTATGAGGTCGGGATTCAGATAGGATTGGAGCATGTGAGTATCTGTATCAGTTCCTTCATACCCTCGGATGCGCCCTTCTTGATGTGGCGTATGGGAAGCGAAGGATCGAAATTAACATCATTCGGATCAATAAGGAAAATCTGGCATCCAGAACGAGCATACGACAGGAGGCCTGCCGCAGGGTAGACATTGAGCGAGGTACCAATCACCACAAGGATGTCGGCACTCTGCACCTCCATGATGGCAGGTTCGATCATAGGCACACTCTCGCCAAACCACACGATGAATGGGCGCAGCTGGCTACCATCCTTGGCCTTGTCGCCCATATGGATGTCAAGGCTGTCCTCAGGCAGGGTGACGATGCACGAGGGGTTGTTAGGATCGCGCGAGGAGGTGGCCTTCATCAGTTCGCCATGCAAGTGGATCACGTTGTGGCTGCCAGCCTTCTCGTGGAGGTTGTCCACATTCTGCGTCACTACCGTCACATCGTAGCTGCTGTCCAGTCCTGCTACAAGTCGATGACCCTCGCAAGGAGTGACCTCGAGCAACTGGCGGCGGCGCTCGTTGTAGAACCTGATGACCAGTTCCGGATTGCGATAGTAGCCCTCAATGCTTGCCACAGCCTCGACGGGATACTGTTCCCAAAGGCCTCCGCTGTCACGAAACGTGCTTATGCCGCTCTCGGCCGACATACCTGCACCTGTAAGGAATACGAGTTTCTTCATGTTGATAATAGTTTATGTATGGCAAAAATAGAGAATTATTATGAATAATGAATCATGATTAATGAATTATTTTGTATCTTTGCAAAAAAATAGATTACAATGCGACATTTTATAATACTTGCCATGCTTCTTCTTGCCACACAGACATGCGACGCACAGCGCCTCATAAGCAAGTCGAGCCGACACTACGTTTCTGACCAAAGCATGCCTGAGCGCGTGGATCCGCTGCTGGGCGATGAGGCATGGCACCAATATTATGCTCCTTACAATGACCTGTGTCCGATGGACAGCACGGGCGAGTTTCGTACCGTAGCGGGATGCGTGGCTCTTGCCATGGGACAGGTGATGCACTACTGGGAGTGGCCTCGCAAATATTTCTGGGAGGACATGCTGCCTACGTACGAGGGCGTGAAGTACTCGTTGATGCAGGGACACGCCGTAGCCATGCTGCTCAGGGACTGCGGCAAGAGTGTGAACATGAACTACGGAGCGTCAAGCGGTGCACAGAGCATCATGCAACCCCTCGCACTAACGTACAACTTCGGCTACAGCAAGACTTTGCAGTACCTGTTTCGCGATTTCTATTCGCTGGAGGAGATAACCCTCATGCTGAAGACGGAACTGGCGGCAGGACGCCCAATACTCGTATCGGGATTCAGCCAGTCGCTGGCTCATGCCTTCGTCATAGACGGATACGATGAGAATGACTGTTTCCACATACGCCTGGGCAATCCCAACAACGATGGCGACTGCTGGACCTATCTGCCCAACATGACTCCCGATCAGCCTAAGTGGCACGACATGAATTCGCCCGAGGGTGGCATGAACCTGCTGCAGTCGTTCGTGATTGGCATTGTGCCGGAGGGAAGGCAGGAACCCGATGCTGTGGAACGCCATTGCTACGCATTCCAATACATGAGTGCCGTGACTGACAATGACTCGGTAGGCGAGGCTGTGTACGCTCGCAACGATGTAAGGCTTACGGTTCACGATATGAGCAACATAGGCTGGAACATACACGTGGACTCCGTAGCGCTGATGCTCAAGAAGGACGGCAAGGCGGTAGCTCCGCTCTACACCTACAAGCGCCGATTCCTACTGGAGGAGATAGAGGACTCCACATACACCGACACCATGAGCATCGCAATACCTGAGGATGTGGCCGATGGTGCCTACAGCATTGTGCCAATGTATCGCGACAATGCTGCTGGTGGTGGGTACGAATGGCGCGAGGCTCGCACTTGCACGGGTACGCCAAACTATCTTATCGCCGCCATCAACGGTGACGAGGTGAGAATAACCAGCGACACTCTGCAGACTGCCTACCTTACGCTCGAGGATTACTATTTCCCGGATGTGATAGTGAATGGAAAGCGCAACACGTTCCACCTCACGCTGAAGAATCACAACACAGAGATATGCGGACGCTTCTACCTGCTCATGGAACCATTGGAGAAGGGCGTAGCACCTTTCTACCTGCAGGAACAGGGAGTGACGATGATGGCTGGAGAGGAAAGCACACGAACCTTCACCATGACCGAGACCTATGCGCCACGACTGGGGAAGTACCGTCTGCACATCATGTACGAATCGAACCTGTTTGCCGACTATCTGATGGAGTTCGAGCTTGATGAGGAGATCATCATCGACATCATCGGCGTCAATGCTTTCCTGTTTGCAGAGAGGTGAGAGTGCGTAAGATCAGAACATGTAGCCGATATTGAGGAAGCAGCCTACCTTCTTGGTAATGGTGCTCCAGTTGATGTTGAATTCGACAGGGCCTATTGGTGACTTGTAGCCATAGCCAAGTGCTGCACCAAAGTATTTGTCATCATTAAGGATGCTGGCAAATTCGTTGGAGCCGATGGCGTAGTTGAGCTGGGTGAAGAGGTAGTTGTTGGTGGTGAGGTGCTGGCGGAAGTTGAGTCCTGCCACAAGCAATGAGTTAGGTGCCACCATGTAGTAGTTCACACCAGCAAAGGCTATCTGCTGAGTGATGTAATGGCCATAGGTGTTGATGCCGCCTATATAGTTGCAATGGCTCAGGTAGGTGTTGTTGTTCTGAATGAATCGTCCCTCAACGGATGGAGAGAGTATGGAAGACTTGCTGAGCGGAAGGGCCATGTGCCAATAGCCTTCGACTACACTCACTCCTACCCCACCATTGTACTTGAATCCATCATCGGTCACATAGCCGTAGCGTGCAAGCCACTTCATGCCTCGTGAAGGAAGAAGGCGAGTGTTCTGATTGTCAAACTGCAGACCTACGTAGTACTGCATCGATGGTTCGTTCTTCGCAAAGTCGCGAAGGTATTCCCACTCCTGATTGGTCAGCACATTGTGATAATGTACGTACGAGTACTGGGCACCGAAATTGATGCGCAGCTGCTTCCATGAGCGCGAGAACTCGAGCTGGATGCGATTCTTGCTGTACTCAAGGTTGGCAAGGTCGCTAAGGTCGTTATAGAGCTTTGTCTCATAGTATGAGTAGCGATAGCGAAGGTCGATGTTCCATCGCTCCCAAGGCGTAAAGCCTGTATAGACATTGGCATCGATACGCTTGCCAAGACGTGCCTGCAGACCAATGCGGAAGTGATTCTTAGGATTGAACTCATACTCTGCTCCCACAAGGATGGATGCGAGTTCTTCGTTGTCGAATCGCGCTCCGATGCCCACGAAGCTTGCCTTTGTCCTGCTGTTGTATATGGTAGAAGGAGGAGCGAACGTAGAGTAGTCGACGTTCACCACCTTTGGCTTGCGATCGAGCTTAGGCAGAGGTCCGTATTCGGCAAGCTTGTCGCGAAGGGCAAGCAGTTCGTTCCATTTGCCACGGGCTGCATTCTCACCATGCACGAGCAGAGTGTCGACAGCACGGGATGTGAAGCTTGCCGATGAATAGCCTTTCACATCGACATGCATGAAGACATCGGAATTGCTGATGTTGTCCTCCACCTTGTTGGCACAGACCACATCGAGCACCTGCATGAGCACGCTGACGGTGGAGTTGAGTTCGTCGTAGTTCAGGCCTTCGGCTGCCACGCTCACGCCTATCACATAGTCAGCCCCCATCTGGCGAGCCACATCGACCGGAAAGTTGTTTTTCAATCCACCATCCACAAGTACCATGCTATCGAGCTTGACTGGAGGGAAGACTCCCGGTATGGCCATGCTGGAACGGAGCGACTCGGCAAGGATGCCACGACGCATCACCACTTCCTTATTCTTCGTGAGATCGGTTGCCACACAGGCAAAAGGTATAGGCAGGTCGTCGTAGTTCATCGGTGTGAGATGGTCGGCAGTAAGCTCGCTCAAGAGGTAGGACACGCTATTGCCCTTCAGGAATCCACCTTCGAGCACTTCGAATGGGGACTTCTCAAACTCGGCATGGATGAGCAGGGGTTCGGTCTTCTGCTTGAGAGCAAGGCTGCGCTGGTTGCGATCCACCTTATCGGTAAGCACATCCATCCAGTTCATCGTACTGACGATGCTGTCAAGCTGATGAGTGGTGTAGCCCGATGCATACAGTCCGCCGACCAGCGATCCCATGCTCGTACCGACTATCATGTCGATTGGGATGCCAGCCTCCTCGATCACCTTAAGAGCGCGGACATGTGCCACACCCTTGGCTCCACCGCCCGAGAGGACTACCGCCACCTTAGGGCGCTGTGTCTGTGCTGATACGATGAGCGATGCAAGTGCAAGTATGAATAGAATGTAAAGTTTCTTCATGGGTAAAAAGGATTTTTAAGTAGGTAATGAAATGTCGTGTTGCTTATCCAAGGCATGAATAGTAGCCTAACTTATAGATTGAGAACAGGGTGAGCGAAGGATGCTGACCATACAGATTGCGGCGCATCAGAGGCGAGAAGAGGCGATGGAATGCCCGCATCAGCCACAGCAGATGCAACGACCTGAGGCGTTCGTATGCCCTGCCCACATGCGAGTGCGACTGCATCCTGTCGCCAAGCGTACGGAGGGTGCGCAGGGCTGTCTCGCTCTTACGCAGAAACGTCTCGTTAGTGTCGAGTCCCTGATGCAGGAGCGGATTGTCAATGTGCAGGAGTGCAATGCCCCGTTTCTGCAGTTCGACGCCAAACAAGGCATCCTCATAGCCATACTCCTTACAGTCCTTATCGAACAGGATCTGCATGAACGTAGGCTTGTGGAGCATGATGTTGAAGCACGAGAGGTGGGCATAAGGATGCTGATTGCGCTCGGAGGCGCTGCGATGCTGATCGGCCTGCGACTCGTACTTGAAGCGAAGGGTGCGATGAGGGTCGTAATTGACTGCCTGATGATGCAGTCCGCCACACACCACGGGCGCCTTGCCGATGGCATCGAGATAGGTGGAAAGGAAGGTAGGATTGTCGACCTTTGCATCGCTATCGATAATGATGAGCCACTCGTACTGTGCCATCGATGCCAGTTCGTTACGTGTGGCAGCAAGACCGATGTTCTCCTTGCGAATGTGATGCACACAATGCGTGAGATCCGTAATCTTGTGGTTGGCAATGATAGTGACAGGCGACTTGCTGCCATCCTCAGCCACGATGATCTCGTACGGCACACCAAGTGCCTCCGCCTGCTGATGCAGGTCGTAGGCTAACTTATAGCAGGTGTAATCGTAGGTAGGAATGAGTATAGAGATCATGACTATCAACCATCTTTACTTATTTAATAACCAGAATCTTTGCACATGCACCATGCTTGCCGTTCTCGTCGGTGCAGAGTGCGTAGTAGATGCCCGAACCGACACGCTTGCCTGTGCGATAGCAGCAATCCCACGAGAATTCGCCACCATAGCTTACGCCTTCGCATACGAGCTGGCCCGAAGCTGTGACTATCTTCACATCGGTGTCGGACATGAGGCCGGTGATGTGCACATCGCCCGCATATTCAGGTCGCACAGGGTTAGGGAACACCTTTAGCGAGGAGTCGGTCATGGATTCGGACGGATCGGTAGCATTGCCCTGATAGCTGCAGAGGCCGCAATCGGTAGCGATGTACACACGACCAGTCTGTCCATCAACGGCAATGTCATTGATAGTGTTGGAGATGAGCGGCGAATTGGGCGAGGTGAAGTGTGCCACGGTCTCCTTGCCATCGGCCGAGATGAGGTAGACTCCATCGGTAGCCGTACCCATCCACTTGCGGTTGCCTCCATCGATGGCGATGCAAGTCACATTGACTCCATTCATCAGATAGTCAGCAAGGTCGGAACCATCGTTGCGTGGCACCTTGATCTGAGTGAAGCGATAGTTGGCTGTCATCACATTCTCCGGGTCGGTGCTCACAAAGACTCCCTTGTCGCATCCTATCCACATCTGACCATTCATGTCCTCACACACGGCATGCACGAGGTCGGGCGAATAGGTGATGCCCTCCAGATTGGTGAAGGTGGTAATGAAGCGATGCTGATCGTCCGACTTATTGTCAAGCGTGCCGTTGGTATTGATGACCAACAAGCCTGCATAGTACTGGCGATCGGCAGTTGCCTTGCGGCGGCTATTGATCCATGCCCATCCGCGCTGATCGAAGACGGTACGGTCGAAGGTTGGAGTCCTGCGTATGTCCTCGTAGTACAATGATGTCCAGCGGCCATCCTTCTTCATGATGCGTACTATGGTGTCGCACTCGTTGTTGCACATCCAAATGTTGCCATCATGGTCGTAGCTAAGAGCCGTGGTGCGGATGTAGCGATAGTTGTTGGGATTGTCAGGAAGGATGGAAGTAAGCGGAGCTGACACCTGGAATTCATCGTTTGGAGTACGATAAGGAGTGTAATGATGCACAAGCTTATAATCCTTGAACTCATAGATGCCGGAGCTCGCCGTACCCACGAAGTGATGCTCAGGATCGGATGGGTCCTGAATGATGTCGGTAGTGTTGGTATAGGTCAAGGCTGGCAAGGCACCCAAGGCAGCCTTCTCGTCGAACGAGGACCAGCGTCCATCCTCGTACTTCATCAGCGTGCCTGTGTAAGGTTTAGGTATGCTGTAGGAGAAGTGGCCACCAGCCACAAGCAGGCGGTTGCCAATCATATTGAGGCGGTAGGAATAGTTGCGCAACGGACTGCCGGGCACGATGGTGCTTACCTCGGCAAGGAGCTTGTCGCTCTGCTCCTTCAGCGCCTTGCTTTCATCGGCAAAGCGGCTCGATGGGTATTCGCTCTCGCCAACCTTCTTCCAGTTGGAAGCATCGAGAAGGTTAAGCTTGCGGTCGCCCTTGAACACTCCGGATGGAGTCTTGGCACAGATAGCCTTATCGTCGGCTATACAGCTCGTGATCTTCTCGCCAAAGTAGTAGGTGTTGCTGAATATCTGTCGCATGACATCGATCACAACTACGCCCGAGTTAGTACTGATGAAGGCTTCGTTGCCGTATACCTTGAGTTCGTTGATCGTCTTGTCGCTGAGCGTCTTCTGCTTCAGTTCTGGCATATTCCAGCGCTCACCATCGGTCGAGAGCAAGTCGACATTAGCATTGTCATACAGGAGGACAAGTGTCTTCATGCCATTGCAATAAGCCATGTCGCAGATGCCAAAGTCGCTGAGCGCATTGGTCTTGTCGTAGGTCTCCACGCTTGTGTCCTCCTTATCATAACTGAAGAGGCTGCCACTAGCCAGCACGTAGGTCTTGCTTCCCACACGCACAGCCTTGGTGGCATCATGGTAGGAAGCATGGATGATCCAGTCGGAATCGTCGGCATGCATTGTGTGTACAAAGCATGTGAACAATAGGAATATGAAGTATATGGTACGTTTCATTACGATATTCTGTTTCTTATTAATAACGTAACGGTTATGGTTTTATTGCCTTAACCATGCGATCATTATCAAATTGGTCGCGCAAAAGCTGCACATCACGATAGCCAAGCGAGGTGAGCATCGCTACCGTATCGGGTCCATACAGGCGATTGATCTCGTAGCAGAGCACTCCCCCACTCCTGAGCATTTCCTTGCCTATGGTGGCAATGCGGCGATAGAACAGCAACGGGTCGTCATCAGGGACGAACAACGCAAGGTGAGGTTCGTGATCGAGCACATGAGACTCCATATCTGCTGCCTCCCTATGACATATATAAGGTGGGTTGGAAACGATGACATCGATCGCTTCATGAATATCCAACGCCTTCACATCGGCATCGCTGAGTATATCAACCTTGCGGAAAGCTACGCTAACCTCATTGAGACGCGCATTGCTCTCGGCTATAGCCAACGCCTCCTCGCTCACATCCCAGGCCTCCACGGCAGCATGCTCCAATAGCTTGGCAAGCGACACGGCTATGCATCCAGAACCTGTGCCTATATCCACAATCCGCAACGCAGCACCTTCCGTACCATCCGCACACGATGATGCGACAAGCGACACGAGTTCCTCCGTCTCCGGGCGTGGGATGAGCACCCCTGGACTCACATGCAAAGGGTTGCCACAAAACCAGGTCTTGCCGGTAACATACTGCACAGGTTCGCCATCGGCTATGCGCTGGGCCATCAGCAGCAGTTCATCGTCCTCATCTTCGCACATCAAGGCTTCTGCACGCGACAAGCCACGCACATCCTCCAACAGCATAAACGCTATTGCCTGAGCCTCTCCGCCCTCTATTTCTGCGGCAGTAAGCAGCTGCCTCACTCGCTGATAGATACCCATAGTGTCTGAAATGCATTTGTAATCGTGTGCAAAGGTAAAGAAAAAGGCGCAAAGTTCAAAACTTTGCGCCATAGAAAACACTTGTTAATCAACAATCTTTATTTTACCAAAATCTTGATGACTGTGTTGTTAGACATCTTAACGATGTTAATACCCTTCTGAGGAGCGTCAAGCTTAGCACCCGATACCGAGTAGTAAGCTACTGGAGTGGCAATCTCAATAGGAGCAACATCTATAGCCTCGACAGCAGTAGCACCGCCGATCTGCTCAACATTGTTGCCTGAGCCATAGTAGTAGAGATGCCATGCGCCTACAACCTCATAGTCGTTAGGGAATATTTCCTTCTTCGAAAGACCGATTGTTACTGTACCATCGTTGCCTACGTAGAATGGAAGTTCGTTGAGGTAGTAGCCGGCGTTGAAGAATGCTACTGTAGGGCTTGTGCCATCAGGAGCACGGAGGCCAGAAGAGAGTGTGTATGTGTTGCCACAGTTCTCTGGGAGTTCTGTTTCCTTTACAGCACCCTCTGTGAGGTTCATGACTGGAACTGAGTACTTGTTGTCAGCTGTCTGAGCATAGAGAGTAGTGAGATGAGTGTCCTCGCCATTTGCCATGTGAGCCTCTTCTTCATCCCAATAGCCGGCACGGTAGTATGTGTGAACTGTTACCTTGTATGTACCCTCTGGGAGACCCTTGATAGTCTGGTTGAGCTCGAATGCAGCACGGTTGTACGAAGCTGAGTTCTGCTTGTAACCGTTCATTGGTGTTGTTACCCATCCTTCGATTGTACCAGCATCCTTTGAACCGCGTGCAGGGTCGAATGTAGGGTTTACGATGAAGTCGGTGTAATCCTCCTCTGTGATAGCAGAAGCATCTGGGAGACGATAGAGACGCCATTCACCGACCACCTCGTAATCGTTAGGATAAACCTCTGATTTAGAAAGACCGATTGTAACCTGACCATCAGCAGGAACTACGAACTCAAGCTTGTTGAGATAGTAGCCAGCATTGAAGAATGCAACTGTAGGACTTGTGCCGTCAGGAGCACGGAGACCTGAAGAGAGTGTGTATGTGTTGCCACAGTTCTCTGGGAGTTCAGTTTCCTTTACTGCACCCTCTGTAAGATTCATGACTGGAGTTGAATACTTATCAGCTGATGTCTGAGCATAGAGAGTTGTGAGGTGGGTGTTCTCACCGTTAGCGATATGAGCCTCTTCTTCATCCCAGTAACCGGCACGGTAGTATGTGTGAACAGTAACAAGGTAGCGTCCTGGCTCAAGACCCTTGACAGTCTGGTTGAGCTCGAATGCAGCACGGTTGTACGATACTGAGTTCTGCTTGTAGCCGTTCATTGGTGTTGTTACCCATCCTTCGATTGTACCAGCATCCTTAGAACCGCGTGCAGGGTCGAAATTGTTGTTTGTGATGTAGTCTGTAACATCAACAGTATCCTTGACAGCAGCACCACCGTCGCCCATGTACCAAAGCTCCCAAGCACCTACAACTTCGTAGTCGTTAGGATAAACCTCAGTCTTAGAAAGACCAATTGTAACCTGACCATCTTCAGGAACCTCGAAGCGAAGCTCGTTGAGGTAGTAGCCGGCATTGAAGAATGCTACTGTAGGACTTGTACCATCAGGAGCACGGAGGCCAGAAGAGAGTGTATATGTGTTACCACAGTTCTCTGGGAGTTCTGTTTCCTTTACAGCACCCTCTGTGAGGTTCATGACTGGAGTAGTAGCCTTGCCTGCAGAAGTCTGAGCATAGAGAGTAGTGAGGTGAGTGTTCTCGCCGTTAGCCATGTGAGCTTCTTCCTCGTCCCAGTAGCCGGCACGGTAGTATGTGTGAACTGTTACCTTATACTTACCCTTTGGAAGGCCAGAGATAGTCTGGTTGAGCTCGAATGCAGCACGGTTGTACGATACTGAGTTCTGCTTGTAGCCGTTCATTGGTGTTGTCACCCATCCTTCGATTGTACCAGCATCCTTTGAACCGCGTGCAGGGTCGAAGTTGTTGTTAACGATAGCGGAAGTGAAGTTTACAGGGTTGTCCTCCGATGCATTGATCTTACCCATCTTAACTGAAACTGTAGCAGCACTTACCTCAGCGATAGCAGCATCTGCTGCAGCGTTGTCGTACGACTTAGCATCGTAAGCAGCCTTAGCATCATCGTATACACCCTGTGCCATCGCAACTGTAGAAGCGTCAGCCTTAGTATTGTTCTCGATTGCATCCTTGAGAGCTGCAAGCGAAGTATTGAGTTCTGCATAGAGCTCTGTACCTGTAGTCACTTCGTCCATTGCAATCTTCATTGCCTTGAATGCATCATAGAGGTCGTCATTCTCTGCGCTCTTGGCATTCTCGATAGCAGCAGAGAGAGCATTGATTTCTGTCTGGCCAGCATAGTTATCAAGCATTGCATTAGCGATTGGAGTCTGGCTTGCGATGACTGAAGCAAGAGCATCTGCATTCTTTGCACGGAATGTAAGTTTAAGACCTGACCAGCATACCCATGAATCCTCATAACGGAGGTCGTTGCGAATACCAATCTTCATTGTGCCATCAGTCACAAGAGCATAAAGCTTAACGGCATAACGACCCTCCTGGAATGCCGCTGATGCAGAGTTCACACCATTTGGAACGAATCCGATTCCCTCACGCTCTGCGCAGTCAGCCTTGATGTCGTCCGAAACTTCAGCAACAGCGCCAGTCTCGATCTGTGGGAGCTTAGTCTCAAAGCTATTCATGTAGACATAAGCACGAACACCAGCCTCTTCGGTAGTGTACTCAGGCTTATCGTAGCCTGCATTACGGCAGAAACCATTGAGTGTAAGCTCGTAGAGACCATTCTGCAAACCTGTGAGAGTCTGGTTTACATCGAATGCGATGTTGAATCCTTCAGCGACCTTTGCTCCATCAGGACCAAGGTTGAAGTTGCAAAGTCCCTTCGACCATGCCTCATTAGATGTGAACGCAGCATTCTTGATGATGTCTGTGCAATCATCGCCATCGCTCATACCTGCAGCCATTGCTGTCATGAGGAGTTTATCGAGGAATGCCGCCTCAGCTGTGATCTGAGCCACATCGAGCAGACCGTTCTCAAGAATATAAACAGCTGTACCGTTGCCATTGTATTCGCCTGCAACTGGACTTTCATCACCATTCACATAGTCAGAAAGGTAGTCAACCTCCTCGTTCTGCTTTGCCGAGTCGAGCCAAGTCATAGCCTCTTCAAGCTTAGCGGTGTAGGCCTTATAAGCTTCTACGCTTGGAGCAAGAGCTGCGCTTGCAGCATCGAACGCATCGATAGCAACAGCCATTGCCGCTGGTTCAGTAGCAGCAATAAGAGCTTCCTTTGCTGCAGTGTATGCTTCATAGAGCGACTTCTGGCAGTAATCGCTTTCATCGAAAGCAGGAGCATTCTTGATTGCGAGGTCAACAACATACTTGTAAGCCTCTGCACTTGTTCCGAGGTACTCGAGCTTCACGTTATCAAGACCTACCCAGTTCATCTTGTTTGCCTCTACCTGAAGACCAAACTCAAGGTTCTGCTTCTCGAGGAGGAACGTGTAGACGTCAGTAGGTTCGTTGATATTGATGTTGGTAGCAGTAACAGGAGCCTTGCCCTTATCGGCAAACAAGTTCACTCCTGTACCTGTATTAGTAAATGCAAGAGCGCTAAGGTGATAAACACCTACAGGCATATCCTTTGCTGTAGCACTGATTGTACCGCCTACTGTGAAGTTGCCATTGTTCCAGTTCTCGTAGTGGATACCTGTCACAGCATAGTCAGCAGCATTATTGCCATTGTCTGCACCCTTGTTCTGAGCACTTGTTGTAGAAGTCCAATCGCTTGCATCCTTGTTCTCAAAGTCGTAGAAAAGAACTGTGAATGGATTCTCAACCGATGCAGCATTGAAGCCTGCGTTCTGTACAGCTTCAGCAAGAGCCACGCGGGCAGCCTTGAGCTGCTCAGCTGTACTTGAAGTGTTGTCGTATACAGCCTTTGCAGCAGTGGCGTCAACACCTGCTGCCACAGCCTTATCAATCACCTTGCCAAGCTCTACAGCAGCTTCGTACTGCTCGATAGCAGCAACATAAGCGGTATAAGCAGCTGGAGTCACAAAGTACCAGATGATCTGGCACTGATCCATAGTGTAGCCATCAGGATTCTCTGGGTCACAGAAGTAGAGACGAGTGTCGCCTACCTTTGTTGTATTGATGCCAAGGTAAGCTCCTGGGAAGTCTGAAGGCTTAAAAGTCTCATTAGCAGCAGAGAGACCGATCTTGTAAGTACCGTCGCCCTGCGCCTCAAATGTGTATTGGTTGTTTGTCTTGCCGTAGATAGTGTTGTCTACGTAGATAGCATCAAAACCATCAACAAACATGTAACCGATCTGATTCTGCATACCACCCTGAAGCACATAGTTGGTGATGTAGTAAGAACCATCGATCGTTCCGTTCTGAATGTACACCTTGTGACCAAGTGTAGCACTTACACTGGCACGTGTACCCCACTCGTTGGCTCCGAGAAGGAAACCGTCTGCCTCCTTATTGTAGAGGTAGCATTCCTCACCTACTGCGAGAGGTGTGCTTGCAGGAGCTGCAGGCTTTACCCACTGCGCAAATGAAGATGCACATACCAAAAGGGTAGCAACAAAGAGAGTAAATCTGTTCTTCATAAATTAATAATTAGTGATTATATAGTTTCTTTTATAAGTATAAACATGATAGAATAAGTGGGTGCAAAATTAGGCATTTAATTCCACATATCAAAACATTTTACGCTTTTTCTTCCAAACCGACCTATTATGCACACAAAAAGAGGAGCGTGCCAAACCGAGTTGACACGCTCCTCATGAGAGTTATATTATTATGTATAATGTACGCGCGAATTACTTAACGAGTACCTTCTTGACAGAACCGTCAGACATCTTGATGATGTTGAGACCCTTCTGTACGTTAGCTACACGAGCACCAGATACTGAGTAGATAACTACAGGAGCAGCACTTGTAGACTCAACTACGTCGATAGCAGTATTGTCAGCTGGAGATTCTGGCTTAGAGCTTGAAGCACCGTAGTAAGTAAGAGTGTAGTTGTCGACCATCACCCAACGAGCTGAGAGCTCACCGATAGACTTAGCACCGATCAAGAGATCCTCACCTTCCTTGAGGTTGATGATTACGCTATAAGTGTTGCGAGCATCACGACAACCTTCGGTCTGAATAGCGATTGGATCGCTGAGTACTGTACGTACTTCCTCGCCAGTAACACCAGCTGCATAGATGTAAGCACGACCCTCACCTGGACCAGCCTCTACGTCATTGAGAGAGTTAGAAGCCTCACAAGTGATTTCGTATGTACCTGCTGGGAGACCAGTAAGCTTCTGATAGAAGTCGAAGATAGTCTTGCTACCGTTAGATGGGCTCCAGAACTCCATAGATACACCACCGTCGTAACCAGTCTGTACCTGATAGTTACCTTCTGCACCTTCGCCCTTAACAACTGTCCAACCTGTTGGCTGGCTTGTAGCAGCATTCTGCTCGAAGTCAGGGTTAATGATCATCTGAGTGAATGTAACTGGAGTCTCATCGCTTGCATTTTCGTATGCTGGGATACGGAGAGCAGCATCAACAGCCTCCATCTTCTCAATGAGAGCAGCAAGCTCATCATTGTTAAGAGCAGCCCAGTTACCGATTTCCTCAGCGATAGCATCGAACTCAGCCTTACCAGCTGCAGAAGCAGCATCGTAGTTAGCATTGATGTTCTCAAGGAGAGTGTTGTACTTAGCCATAGCCTCAACGTTAGCCTTAGCTAATACGAGAGCAGCGTTAACCTTCTCGAGAGCCTCGTACATTTCGTCGCCGTCAGCTGCACCAAGAGCGTCCTGAGCAGCAGAGATAGCCTTTTCAACCTCAGCCTTAGTTGGATCTGTGAGGTTATCCTCATTCTTCTCAGCATAGTCAGTGAGTGACTGAACATAGATTGGGAGCACGTTAGAGAGAGCCTCTACCGACTTACCTTCGTAAGTAAGCTTGAAGTTACCCCAGAGAGCCCATACGTGAGTAGACTTAGTGTTACGTACACCGATAGTCATCTTACCGCCTTCTACAAGACCGTAAGCAGTAGCCTTATAACGACCTGCAGAGAATGCTACAGAAGCACCTTCCATACCGTTTGGCCAGTAGCCTTCTTCGTCGCTTGAGTCAACGTTGTCAGCAGGTGACTTGTGACCTACAGCTGTACCGTCCTCGTTCTGGAAGAGAGGGTTAGTAGTCCACTTACCATCTGCACCATTAGAGAGGTAGCAGTTGAAACCATCGACAGCCTGATCCTTAGGAAGCTTGCCATCGAGGATGTTCATGAGTGGAGATGAGAAGTCGTTGAGGTAGATCTCAGCTGGAACCTCTGTGTCAACACCATCGTCGAGACGGCAGAAACCGTTAAGAGATACTGAGTAGATACCGTCTGGTGCCTCAACCTCCTGAGAGATGTCGAAGTAGCTATGCCATGACTCACATACAGCAGCAGTAGCGATACCACCTGTCCATGCGAAGTTAGTTGGCTGAACGTTTACTGTCCAACCCTTACCGTTTGCATCTGTGAAGCCAGGGTTAGTGATAGCCTGAGTGAAGTCACCGCCTTCTACGATTGACTTACTTACTGCATCCTTGAAGAGTGCCTCAACTGTATCGATGTATGCGAGAACCTCCTCAGTAGTCATTGTACGGTCACCGTCCTCCATGATTTCTACTGGAGTAACCTCAGGATAGCCATCGCCAGCCTCGCCCATGAAGAAGTCAGCGAATGCAGACCACTCGTCACCTACGAGGTCCTGCTTCTCTGCGATTTCCTTCTCCCACTGCTTGATAGCGTCGATGAGCTGCTTGTAAGCTGCGATGTTAGCATCGAGAGCTGCCTTAGCAGCAGTTGCTGCAGCTGCAGCAGCTGAAATCTCCTCTGGCTCTGTAGCAGCATCGTATGCTTCTGCAGCAGCATTGTAAGCGTCGATGAGATCCTGCTTAGCGTCAGTACCCTCGTACTTGTTGAATGTGTATGACTGCTTAACGAGGAGTGCTGCGTTGTTGTCTACATCATCATTACCGTAGTAGAGGAGTGAAGTCTCCTTGAATGCCATCCAGTTGAATGTAGCGTCCTTGATGTCGAAACCGAACTCGATGTCAGCTGTCTCACGGAGGATAGCGATGATAGTAAACTTGTTAGGGTTCCAGAGTACGCACTTGCTACCAGACTTGTACATGTCAACCTGCTCGTCGAGAGTTACAGACTGGTCACCGAAGTACATCTTACAACCTGTAAGAGCATCAACGTCACCCTTCTCATTGTAGAGACGAACATTTACAGAGAACTTATAAAGACCAGGAGCAGCATTCTTCAATACCTGATATACCTTCTGGTCAGAGAGGATAGAACCGCTACCTACCCAGTCCTCACAGAATGGAGTAGTCATGTCAGTACCGTCAGCACCACCGTTAGCCTCAGTCGACCAAGTGTTAGTGTGCCATGTACCTACATCACCTGTACCTGTGAACTCACGAGTCCAAGGACCAACGTCCGAACCGTCACCGATAGTAGCAGTATAGTCTACTGGGCTGTCGAATGAAGCCTGAGTAGCGAGGTAACCGTTGATGATCTCAGCAATCTGAGCCTCAGCAGCAGCGAGTTCCTCAGCAGTAGAAGCGATATTGTTGTATACTGCAACTGGAGCAGAGAAATCGAGGCTTGGATATGTCTTCTTAGCATCAACGAGAGCCTTGTGGAATGATACTACAGCATCAGCAATCTTGCCAGCAGCATCGAGTTCCTCGATAGTAGAAGATGTGTTGTTGAACACCTTATTGATGTTAGCGAGGTTGTAAGCATCGTCCTCAGCAACCACTGCATCGATCTTACCCTTGAGGTTCATAGCTGCGAGGTAGAGCTCTACCTGTGGCTTGAGAGCCTTGTACTCAACAGAGTCGATGAAGTACCACTCATTGTAGAACTGACCTGAGATACTTGGCATAGACTCGCCGTCTACCTCATAGTAGTCCTCAGGATCGCTCATGTAGCAACGAGTGTTGCCCGAGAGGCCGCGATAGATTTCAGCTACACCGAATGTGCCACCGTACTCTGTGTTAGAGATCTTGTAGCTGCCATTCTTATTCTCTGAGATCTGCCACTTGTCAGTACCTGGATAAGAAGAGTTACCAACATTGTTGCCTGCGTCTACCCACATTGCATCGTATCCGTTACATGACACGTAGAGCCATGCATTCTTTGATGCTGGATAGCAAGCGAAGTTGTAGAAAGTGCCATCGACCGAAATAAACTTGATCGAGTCAGCAACTGTAGCAACTGAAGCACGTGTGCCCCAATCGTTGGCTCCTGCAAAGAAGCCACCAGCTTCCTTATTGTAGAGGAACTGCGCTGTGCCGTCAGTAGCCATCTTCTGAATCTGTGAAGGTTCAGGCTTTGTCCACTGTGCAAACGACGCAATGCTCACTACAAGCGAAGCGAGAAGAAGTAATGATTTCTTCATTGTTACGGTTGAATTTAAAAGATTAGTAAAAATATGTTTGTTAACTTATTTAAGTCAATAGCTAAAGCCACTTCTTCCGGTATATTATTATATAAGGTGTAAAAGAATGTTCTGCAAAGTACTTAAAAAAAAACGAAACAACCAAACTTTTTTACACAAAAAGCATTATATAGGTAAAAAAAAGACAATTCACACATCATTTGCCCACCATTTCAGTACAATCATGACGTTCAACATCGAAATGGCTTTTGGAACACATTCCAAGGGATTATTGACACACTTTGTCGCCATAAAGGAAAAAACATTCCATTTTTATTTGGTGATTGATAATATATTCGTACTTTTGCAGACGAATTACCTAAAATAAATAAAAAAACAAGATGAATAACTACAAGAAAACACTTGCAGCATTACTCCTTTTAACTCCTGCCTTCGCACTATCATCAATGGCGCAAGAGGATAAAGGTACCAAAATAGACCAACTGAGCGTCGAGTCACGCATAAGTTACGACTATCAGGGACGTGAAGCAACTCCCGATAGGATTGAAAACAAAGGATTCAAAGGCAAATTCCTCAATCTTCGCATCGACGGCCAGATCGTGAAGGGACTGACATTCAGCTACCGCCAGCGTCTCAACAAAAACACCGACCAGACATTCTTCGACGCAACCGACTGGCTCCATGTCGACTGGGCAGCAACCAACCGTCTCTCGCTTTCAGCCGGAAAGCAGGTCGTGGCTATTGGTGGATATGAATACGACCGCGCACCTATCGACCTCTACTCATGCTCTGAGTTCTGGAACAACATACCATGTTATCAGCTCGGCGTATCAGCCACCTACCGACTTGGCCAGAAGCACTCTCTCCTCCTCCAGGTGTGCAACTCGCCTTTCCGCTCATGGATGAACAACAACAATTCATACGGCATCAACCTCATGTGGTACGGAAACGTAGGCCGCTGGCAGACCATGTACAGCGCTAATATGCTTGAGTATGCACCAGGCGATTGGGTGAAGTACATCGCACTCGGCAACCGCTTCCTCATTGCCAACGGTTTGCACCTTGATGTCGACCTCATGTCACGCTCTGCTTTGGACCAGTCAGCACTCTTGAAGGACTTCTCCATCATGTCCGAGCTCTCATACTCGCCAACCAAAGCCCTTCGTTGCTTTGCGAAGTACACTTACGATCAGAACAAGAGCGGCGACAATGCCGACAAACTCATACTCGATGGCACACAGCTCCAGATGGGATCAGCAGGAGTGGAATGGTCGCCTATCGACAACAACTACCGCGATGCGCTTCGCCTCTATGCCACAGGAAGCTACAGCTGGGGTGACAACACCAATCCTAACGGCACCATGCAGGACAAGGAACTGAAGATCGAAGCCGGAGTGAAATTCCGTCTCGACATCCTTGAAGGCATCCAACGTATGATTCCACGCAGATAAATAGTTTAATCCAAAATGAAATTCACCTTCAAAGATAAAGAAGATTGAGCAACAGTCTTTTCTTCCTTAATCTTCTTCCTCTTTGGATGCTGCACTCTTTAATCTTAATAGTATGAACAAAACAAAAAAACTACTGCCGAATGGTGTAGCTTGCCTGCTCATCATTGTAGTAATCTTCGGCTACTTGTCGTGGGTAATGGGATTGACCAACATGCTCAATACCATCATGAAGACTGCCCACGACCTGCTCATCAACACCGTGTTCTACCTCATGGGCATGTGTGTCATTACAGGAGCCCTCGGAAAGGTGCTCGTAGAGTTTGGAGTAGTCGACCTCTTGCAGCGACTGCTCAAGCCAGTCATGAAACCGCTGTTCAACCTGCCAGGCGTTGCTTCGCTCGGTGCCGTGCTTACCTTCCTTAGCGACAACCCTGCCATCATCGGACTGAGCGAGGACCGCAACTTCGCCAAGTACTTCAAGCGCTACCAGCACGTTTCGCTCGTCAACTTCGGCACCACCTTCGGCATGGGTCTCCTCGTCATCATCTTCATGATGGGACAGGGCTACTTCGCCGCCCCATTCATCGGATTCATAGGCGCCATTGCTGGTTGTATCGTCACCACGCGCCTCATGCAATACTTCACCTGCAAGGACTTTCCTAACTTCCGCGATGAGGATGCCATCTCGGCCGAGGAACTCAAGGCCATCAACACCGAGAGCAACGATGACGAGAACAGCACACAGGCCTCTCGCCCATCAATCTTCATCCGCGTGCTCGATTCGCTTCTCGACGGAGGAAAGTCGGGTGTAGAGATCGGACTTGCCATCATCCCTGGCGTGCTCATCATCTCAACTTTCGTCATGATGCTCACCTTCGGTGGATCGGTTGAAGGTATCGACCAGGCAGGCAATGAGATCATCGTATACTCAGGAGGAGCATACCAAGGTACCGCCCTGCTCCCTTGGCTCGCAAGCAAGATCAGCATCATCTTCGAGTGGTTCTTCGGCTTCACCGCCCCTGAGCTTATCGCCTTCCCTATCACCGCATTAGGTGCAGTAGGAGCAGCGCTCGGTCTTATACCAGAGTTTGCCAACAAAGGCATCATCGACGGCAATGCTATTGCAGTATTCACCGCCATGGGTATGTGCTGGAGCGGATTCCTCAGCACCCATGCAGCAGCACTCGACTCCCTTGGCTATCGTGCCCTCGTGCCTCGTGCCTACGTCAGCCACCTCATCAGCGGTATTGCTGCCGGCGTCGTAGCCCATTGGTCGTTTGTAGCCATCACCTTCATCACCACCCTCTTCCAGCCTCAACCAGTATGGGAGACAGAAGCAGAGGCTATCAACTGCCAGGAGCAGAAGACCTACACCATCAACATCACCCAGCTCGAGGACAGCAGCTACGTAGTTAAGGACTGGTTCGGTGTCAAGGGTACTGACCTCTCATTTACAGTCAACCGTGCCGATAGCTTCCTCATCATCAACAACAGCTATGCAGAGAAGCGAGGCTACTTCTTCGTACGCATCAACCCTAAGGCTCAGGCACATGGCGAAGTATCGTACGCATGTATCTATCCAAGCCGCGGCTACTCAGGCTACGACGGTGACAACGAGAGCGGATCGTTCTACCTGTTCACCTACCTCTACGATGCATTCAACCGTGCTGTAGGCGGCGGATACTACGAAATCACGTGGGGAGGAGCCAAGCCTCAGACTCAGGAGGTTCAGAAGCAAATGAACGAAACTCTCGAGCAAGCTCTCGACTCTCTCAACCGTGTCGCCGAAATCAACGACTCTATCGAAGCCATAAAGAAAGAGTAGTCCCACGACTACCCTGAAAACAGCATTGCAAGGAGAAGACAAACTCCTTGCAATAAGTAGAGCAACTCCTTGCAAGGAATCAAGCGAATCCTTGCAAGGAGTTTACTGTTTCATTGCAAGGAAACGCCGAAGTCCTTGCAAGGAGTTTTTTGTTGAGTAGGAAGAGCCCTTTTTTATCTCTTTCCTACTTCCTCATACAATGCCTGGAGGATGGTCTTTGCTTTTCCTTCACGCTTATCGTTTCCTTCTCCTTCGGAATAGACTGTCTTGGAAACATTGTGGTCGAAGGTTGTGACACCAGTAGTGTCGATATACATGACGTAGTCGCTGGAGGTGTGGAAGGCGAACGGGCGATTGTAGCCGCGTGCCAGAACATTGCGACTGAAGATGAAGTCGTCATGAGGGAGCCCGAGCTGGGCAAGAAGCGTGGCTGCTATGTCCGACTGCGACATGATGGTATCGATATGCTTGAAGCCGATGGCGGCTCCGCCTGTAAAGACAAGGGGAATGTGGCAGAACGATGGGTCGGTCAGCGCATCGGTCTCATCAACTCGTATGCCATGGTCGGAACTGATGATGATGAGCAGGTTGTCCCACTGGTCGGAACGTTTCAAGCGGTCGATAAGGCGGCCGATGCATTCGTCAGTATAGGCGAAGGCATTGCGCTTCATCTCATCGAGGCGGCGCTCAGGCACTTCCCATGGCTCATGGCTGCTAAGGGTGAGTACTGCTGTAAAGTAAGGATGCGAGGTGTACTGCCCATTGTTGGAGCGGTTGCACAAATCGTCAGCAAGTCGATTGAGAAGCACATCATCGCGCACACCCCACTTGCTGTATGAACGGTCGGACACGGAGAAGTCCACATCGCTGACCGTAGATTGGAAACCTGCCTGAAGCATATAGCCGTTCATGTTGGTGAACGTGATATCGCCTCCATACCAGAAGTCGGTCAGATAGCCCGCACTACGCAGGGTACGAGGGAGTGCTGGCAGATTTTCGCACTTCTTCGGAATCTTCATGAGCGAGGCAGTAGGCATGCCGAGCCATCCTGACATGATGCTCACCAATCCACGGTCGGTGCGGAAACTGCTTGCATAGCAATGGGTGAAGCTTACGCCCTCGGTAGCAAGACGGTTCAAGTGTGGGGTAATGCCTCGTTCGCCGCCTATCGCCTCAACGCATTTCTCCGGGCAACCCTCCCACACGATGTACAGGATGTTCGGGCGCTGGGTAGTGAGGATGCGTTCGGTCAGCGTGGTATCAGCGACTGTAAAGAGATCCTTGGATGTGCGCTGGCACTCGTCGCTTTCATAGTAATGAAATTCGTTAGTGAAATCCTGTGTCTTACCTAACGAATAGAGGAAGTTGAATACAGGATTGACTGCACTATGGTTCAGGAACTGTTTCTCGCTATAGTACACTCGGCTCACATTGGCCGTACCCGCTCCAACGCCTCCACGTATCATAAGGAAGCACAAGCCCATCAATGGTATCATGATGATGGACAAGGCACTATGCAGTACGGGATCGAGCTTTGCCTTGCGAATGCACAACACATAGGCACAGATCATCAGAGCGCAATGGACAACGAACGCCACGCCACAAAGCACGAGGAAGGTGGTTGATACGCTTGCCACGGCATCTGCGGGCTTGTCGGTGTAAAGAAAGACGCTGGAGTCGAGCTTGAACTGCCAGAAGTCGTACATCACGGTATCGGCCACAAAGACGATCGACACAAGGATGCTGATGATGACAAAGTAGGCGATGAGCACACGCTTTGTGAGGGTTGCACGATCGTGAAAGAAAGACGCAGCAATAAGCAGCAATGGGACAACAAGCACATAACCAGCGACGGTGAGATCGAGCGGAATGCCATGCAACAGAACATCAAAGCAGTCGGCAGCTGTGACTGAGGCATCAGCCGCCTTGTTGTACAGCATGAACATTGGCTTCTGCAACACGAAGAAGAGCATCGTGCAGAAAAACAGTTTCAGGAGTATGGCTATGCGTTGTAACACTCTATAGACTTTGCATATCGTTCAACTTTCTGTAATATCCACCCTGAGCAATGAGGGCTTCGTGTGTGCCCTGCTCTACTATCCTGCCTTCGTGCAGAACATAGATGATGTTTGCATTCTTGATGGTCGACAAGCGGTGGGCTATGGCGATGGTGGTGCGAGTCTTCATCAGTTTGTCGAGTGCATCCTGCACCAGTCGCTCGCTTTCGGTATCGAGTGCCGATGTGGCCTCATCGAGGATGAGTATAGGTGGATTCTTGAGTATGGCGCGAGCTATTGAGATACGCTGACGCTGACCACCAGAGAGTTTGCCTCCGCGATCGCCGACATTGGTCTCGTAGCCATGTTCCATCTCCATGATGAAGTCGTGGGCATTGGCTATCTTGGCAGCAGCAACGACCTGATCCATCGTAGCATTATCCATACCGAAGGCTATGTTGTTGAAGATGGTGTCGTTGAAGAGGATGGCTTCCTGATTCACATTTCCAATGAGACTGCGAAGCGAGTGAATGGAGAGGTTGCGGATATCTTCGCCATCGATAGTGATGCGGCCTGTCGTAACATCGTGATAACGAGGTACGAGGTCTACGAGCGTACTCTTGCCCGATCCCGACTGACCTACGAGTGCAATGGTCTGTCCCTTCTTCACACGCAGGTTGATGTCATGCAGAATCTCGCGCGAACCGTCGTATGAGAAGGAGACGCCCTGCAGTTCAATCTCATCGTTCATGCCCTCAATGACACGAGGCGATGGGAGTTCGGTGATATTGTTCTCTGCATTCAGAATCCTGTTGATACGCTCCATGCTGGCAAGTCCTTTCTGTACCGAATAGCCTGCCTTCGAAATGTCCTTCAACGGCTGAAGCGTGCTGTAGAGGATGGTAAGATAGTAGATGAAGCGGCCTCCATCGAGGTTTGTGTTGCCAGAGAAGATGAGGTAACCACCAAACCACAATACGATGACAATCATCACCGTGCCAAGGAATTCGCTGACCGGATGAGCTGCCGCCTGGCGTATGGCTACACGATTAGCGATGTCGCGAAACTCGTTGTTGACCTTCTCAAAGCGACGCTGCATCTTACCCTCGGCTATGAATGCCTTGATGATGCGCAAGCCACCAAGGGTTTCCTCAACCTGGCTCATGCTGTCGGACAGCTTGGTCTGCTGCAATATGCTCTTTGCCTTCAGCGACTTACCGATACGGCCTATTGCGATGGCAAGCACAGGAACTACAAGCAGAGTGAAAAGTGTCAGCTGCCAACTCAAAACCACAAGCGTACCCATGTACACCACGATGAGGATAGGGTTCTTGATCAGAGTGTCGAGCGAACTGCCGATGCTGGCATCAATCTCGTTGACATCGGTGCTTATTCGTGTCAGGATGTCGCCCTTTCTCTCCTCGCTGAAGAAGGATAGAGGCAGACGCAATACTTTATTGTATATATCGTTACGGATGTCCCTGATCACACCAGTACGCAATGGCATAAGCAAGGCCGAACCGCCGAAGTAGGCTGCCGTCTTGAAGAATGTGACAATCGAAATACCTATGCCGAGAATGAGCATCGTGGTGGCTGGTCCGTACAGGCCAACCATCTGCTGGGCATAGTAGTTGAGATCGTTCAAGAGAATGTTGGCAGCATGATTGATGTTCTGCAATGTGAGAGGCTCAAACTCATACTGCTCCTCTTCGGCCTGGAACAATATGTTAAGTATCGGAATGATGGCAGCAAATGAGAATAGGTTCAACACAGCCGATAGTATGTTGACTCCCAATGCGCTGAATATGCATTTCCTATAGCGGGCAAAGTAAGTGCCCATGATGTTAAAAAACTCTTTCATCAATGGAAAATTAAGGCTTCCTTAAATCGTTTTTCTGAAGTCGGATGGCGAGATGCCTACCTTCTTATGGAATAGGCGCGTAAAGTGGTTTGGATAGGCGAATCCCAACGATTCGGCAATCTCCGTGATGGAGAGGCGCGGATCCCTCAGCATCATCTTTGCTGCGCTCACTATCTTACGCTGGATGTACTCCTGAGCCGTAACGTGAAGCTCACGCTTGATCACATCGCCGAAGTAGTTGGCAGAAAGGTGGAACTGCTCTGCACACCATGCCACGGTAGGCTGTCCCTTCTGCTCTGGCATTCCACTCGACAGGTAACTGTCAAGCAAGGCATCCAAGCGAGTGAGGATGCTGGAGTTCTGCTTGCATTTGGTGTCAAACTGGCGCTCATAGAAACGCTTGCAGTAGCTTAGCAGATGCCCAATACCCAAGCGGAGCATGTGGTCGGTGAGGTGGTCGACTGGCGTGTGGAGCTCGGTAAAGATATTGGCCAGGCAATTGAGTATGGTGCTGCGCTCGGTACTTGAAAGCTCAAGTGCTTCGCTCGCCTCATAGCTGAAGAAGTTGAACATGTAGAAGTCGCGGCCCAAACCTGCCTTAACAAGGAGCTCAGGACGGAACACCAGCATCCATCCCTTAGGGCGAACGCCTGGCTTGAGGCGCATCTGCACCACCTGACCTGGCATGAGGGTGAACACGGTACCAGGTCTATAGCTGATGTCCTTTCCATCCTTGCACAGTCCGCCGAAATCTTCATCCATCAGCACCACACAGTACATATCGAAATCGATAGGATCGAACAGAGACATGTCGGCCTTCGAAAGGTCGCCCACCGAAATCAAAGGATGCAACGTCTTCTGATGGAAGTATGCGTTATATTGGTCTATATCTTTAATCTTTATCGCCATACTATTATATATTTGGTGCAAATATACACGATTTTAGGTAGAAAAAAGTAATTTAGGTAGGGAATAATGGTCACAAATCAATCGATAAGTAAAAAAGGTAACAAATACATTAAAAATGATAAGTGTATTAGTCAAATAAAGAATTAAATT
>JAKSLM010000025.1 GCA_024401225.1 Bacteroidaceae bacterium
CTATCAAGGCAGGCCGTGGGCAATCAGATTTTGCACCTAAATTGGTGAAGAACCGAAAAATAACGTTTTCACTCTACATACTCTACATGGTAAGCACAAACCATTATGTTTCAGTAGGCTATACTATGTTGAGTAGTATGTAGAGTCCATATATGTATGTAGAGTGACTCTACATGCCAAATAAGGATTTAACAAGAAAATATACTATCATATTCGGTAAGATAGTATATCTTCCGCAATAAGATATTATATCTTATTCTTTTTCGCCAATAAAACAAATGCTGCACGATTATAACGCCTTTACGTGCATATTGCGCCCTCAAATGCTGCATTCAAGCATGATAAAGTGGGGAAAGTGCATTCTTTTAGGGCTTTTTTGAAAAAAGATTTTAGATCGAATGAACAACGTCAATGCGCATGCCCAATGCATTGATCATACGAAAGAATGTACCTACACTGGGACTTACAAGCCCGTTCTCAACTCTGGAAATATAAGATTTTGTAGAGGAGATTCTTCTTGCCAACTCACTTTGCGTCACTTTTGCCTCCTTGCGTGCATCGAGCAGAATCTGGCTTGTATAGAAGTTCCAAGCCTCTTCGTCAAACTTTGCACGTTCTTCAGTTCCTTCGGCACCATAGAGTGCGTCCAGTTCTGCACTAATATCTGTCAACTGTTTATTGTTTGCTTGCATAATATTCTTCTTTTATTTTAAGTGCTTTCTTTATTTCAATCATAGGAGTCTTTTGAGGAATGTAATGAACCTTTTGTATTTCCTTTTCATTCATACTATCCATGAACTCCCGATAGTAGTTGCCAAAAGCTATTATTTTTCATTTCATGGTGCAAAGGTGGCAAAAAGTTTCAATATCATGAAACTTTTGCATGATAAATTTCAAAAAATATCGTAATTATTGGCATTACTAAACGCTATGTTATACTTTTTGACTGATAATTCAGAACTCCCACAGAGGCACAGAGGGCATAGAACTCGAAAAAAAGACCGTCGAGGGTGAATTATGCCTATAACGTAGAAACAAAAAAAAACTCCTTGCAAGGATTTGAAGGATTCCTTGCAAGGAGTGGTTGTATACGAGGGAGAAGCGAGGGGTTACTTACCCTGCTCTGTACCTATTTCCTTTGCTTCAAAACGCTTTGTGTACTTTGCTGCATCGTACTGTACCATGATGACGTTGAACTCATTCCAACGTGGGGCACGACGATAGACCTGGATGGCTGCATTGTTAGGAACGTAGAGGCGCATAACCTTTGTCTCGACTCCAAATACGTCCTTGCCAAGTGTAGGTGGGTTCTGTGGATCGAATACGTTGACCTCGGTGATACTGTTGTGCGCAAATGCTTCGTCCTCAATGACTCTGAGGCTCTTTGGGAGGAAGAGCTTCTGAAGGATGGTGTTGGCAAATGCCTGATAGGCTATCTTCTCCAACTGGGTAGGGAAATGCACCTGCTTCAATCCCCAGCATCCCTTGAAGGTCTCCTCTGGGATCACCTTGACATTGTCGGAGATTGAGATCTCTGCAAGCTTCTTGCATGTAGAGAATGCTGCTGGAGCGAGCGAAAGGATGGTCTCAGGAATGGTCAATGTTCCTACCTTTCCCGGAGGGCAGCAGATCAATGTGCTTTGGTCCTTGTTGGAAAGGATGCCCTTCCATGTAGAGAAGTTGCGGTTGTTGTCATCAACCTTGAAGTCGGTCATTGCAAAGCAGTGGTCAACGATATGCCTTCCAACCTCCTTCACGTTCGAGCCGATGGTGATGGTTGTGATGCCGCTGCACTTGAGGAATGCTGAGTCGGCAATGGTGGTGACTACGTATCCTTCGCCAACGTTGGCTGGGATGACTACATCACCCTCTATCTCGTCGGTACACTTTACGACTGCAGCCGTCTTGTCCGATGCAGAAAGAATCCTGTATGTGATGCCCTTGTCCTCGATGGTCTGGGCAAAAAGTGTGCTTGCTGTAAACATTGCAAAGGCAGCAAGTATATATTTAATCGATTTCATATACATTTTTTATTTATTATAGATGAACAGACTTCACATCTGATATCTTCGAACAACAAATTTCTGTTTTTTCTCACCAAATTGATTATCTTCTTTCCATGATGAAGACTACTGCACGGTTCCACTCGTTTACATCCGCATATGGCTGAACGACGTCACCCTTATAGTCTACACGGAGTCGTGATGGATCGACATTGAATTCGTTGACAAGGCAATCGTATACCGCCTTGGCACGGCGCTGTGAGAGCTTCATGTTATACTCTGGATAAGCTGTCTCCACATCGGCGTAACCTGTGACGATAAGATTGACGTTAGGATGCGATTCAATAAACTTAGCCACACTTGCTACGTTGCGCTTCTGCACATCTGTAATATAATAACGGTCGATATAGAATGAGATTGTGGTCTGGAGTGCCTCATTGAAGTGTACGTGCTCCACAAGTTCCTCAACAGGAAGCTGTGCAAGCTCGAGGTCCTTGCTACTACGCTCCATCAAGCGGTCGATGAGTGCCTCGAAACGAGTGTTGTCGTAGTACACATACTTGAAGCGATGGTGGTTGTCACTATTCTTGAAGCGATAGTTGACACCGAGCATCACATTGACGTAAGCATCGTATACGCGGTCGTACTCAACACCGTTGTACTTATCGTCGGTACCATTGTACGATGCCTCAAGCGTGATGTCCCATGGTTCGCTGATCTTGTAGGCTGCCTGCAGACCTACATGGGCTGCGAGGTAGTTGCCATGCTTGGTGTCGACGTTATATACCTGTCCATTGTAAGGCACCTTCCATGTGTCCAGTCTCTTGTTGTCAAAGTAGACGGAACGGTTGTAACCGATACCGATGAAACCGATAAGGTTGAATCGGCGGTTCTCACGATACTGGGAGATGATGTTGGTGAAGTTGAGCATACCATCAACGTAGGCTGCCATGATGCCGAAGTCATAGTTGCCGAAGTGCTCTGGCCAAATGTCACAAAGCTCCCACTCTGCACGACCTACCTGAGGATAATAGCCGACGGTGACACGTGTACCAAACGATGGATAGAACCACTTTCCGGCATTGATCTTGAAACTTGGCTTCTCGTTCTTGAAGAAGTTACCAAAACGGGTGTTCTCAGACATAGAGTGACTGATACCTACCTGAGCACTCAGGAACCAGTTGTCCCAGAACTTATAATGATTGAGGTAAATATGCTTACCCTGTGCAGCTTCCTGATTCTCGCATACAAGCTTGACGTCCTGTGCGAAGAGTTGCTGACCTGTTAATATACAAATACCACAGATAATTATTTTTTTCAGAACCTTTTTCATATCTGCATTTTACTCATTTACGATAAATACTACATAGCTCTTGCTTGACTGAGCAAGGATTGAGGCAATCTTGCTTTCATCAGCAACAAACTTGATTCGTGAAGCAGGAACCTCATAACGCTCGATGAGAACGTCCTTGATGGCCTGGGCACGATCCTGGAACAACTGATTGTCCTTGCTCGAACTGTTTGTGATGAAGATGTAGCCATCCTTGGCACCCATCTCCCATACCTTTGCAGTGGTATAGATATTAGTCTGCTGCAAACGGTCAACCTCGACCGATTCTGGTTCGAACGAGATCAAAGTGTAGATACAGTTCTGATCGACTTCAACATCCTTCTTCTGGCGGTTAGGATTGTCGAGGAGTTCCTTGGTCTTTGCACGGTTCTCAGCAATCTCGCGCATACGCGATTCATATACGGTAGCATCGTTGCGCACATTCATGAATCGACGCAGATCATCTGTCTTACCAAGGCGATACTGCAAGCCGAGCATCAGGTTAAGGTGACCGTCCCATGTATGCTTAGCCTGTCCACGGTTACCGTCGAATGTATCATCAAGGAAATGCTCCACGCCTTCCAAAGCCAAGCTGCAACGGCTTGAGAGCTTGTAGGTAGCCATGAGACCAAGATGAATGCTTACGAGATAACGAGTCTGGCGATTCCACTCCTTATCATCAGGAGAGTACGACAGACCGACCATGCTTGGAGTGAGTTCGTTAAGATCCTTGTAACTGTAACCCCACGACATATTGCCACCGATACCTACAACACCAAGGATGTTGAACGTACGGTCCTCATGATATGTGCTAAAGAGGTTGGTGAAGTCAGGGAGCCATTCGAATGCTATGTTGGCATTGTTCCATCCATACTTCTTGCCACGAACAGATTCTACAACATCTGTTCCTGGGTTGATGAGTCCCTTGTTGCGTGTATAACTGAGCTGAAGGCGAATATGGCTTGCTGGAGTGATTTGCTTACCTACAGAAAATCCTACAGCAGGATTGACCTTTCCGAAAAATCCAATGTTATGGGTGAAACTACCCCACGACTGTACAGCGCCAAGATGCGCTGAGATGTACCAATTGTTTCTGAGCGTGGTTGGTACAATGTAATTGCGGTCGATCTTTCTGAACTGCAAAGTATCCACAGTAAGAACCTCTGGATCCGAGTCGTCATAATCTTGCGCAAATGTGGCCGTCATACTACACATGGCCATAAGAGCAACAACAAGTCTTTTCATTTTGTTCTTTACGATCACTATTGTTTAATACCAAAAAATCTATCTCTAAAAACTAGCCTAAAAATACTTCTTCTTGAACACCATGTTATGGCATCCAACAATTCGTTTCATTAATTGTAAGTAAAATTTCGCGGCAAAATTACATCTTTTAATACAAATTGCAAAACAAATGCGTATATTTTTTGCATTTTTGTCGAAAATATGACCTAACTTCACCAAAATGTCATTTTTGACACTTCGAAAAAGCAAAACAAGTGCAATTAGGAATACAAATGATGCGAGTCGATATACTCTCTGACGCGATCGGAAATCATGCCCTCGGTCGATGCACCCTCGCTGATGGCGCTGCGAATCTGCGTAGAACTGATGTCGAACAAAGGGGTGTCGACACACTCCACATCGTTGGCTTCGTAGCCTGGGCGCCTGTACACAAGAATAGGATATCGTTCTTTGATCTCCTCTGCCTTGTACCACTTGTCGAACGACATCCAATTGTCAGCACCAATGACGAGCGAAAACTGATGCTGAGGGTACGCCTTGCTCAGCGCCTCAAGCGTATGAACAGTATAGGAAGGCACGGGGAGCCGCTTCTCAAAGTCGGACACACGGACGCCCTCAATACCCGAGGTCGCAATACGTGCCATCCGCAGGCGATGAGCATAGGACGCAATATCACCTTTCGCATTCTGTTTCAACGGATTGAGTGGAGAAACCAAAAGCCACACTTCATCTACCAATCCCTGATGGACCAAGGATTGTGCAAGTGAAGTATGGCCTATGTGTATCGGATTGAAAGAACCTCCGTAGATACCTATTTTCAATGGAATGAAGTGTAATTTATTCTGACAAAAAGTCCTCAATCAATGCCTCTGCCTCAACCTGAGCCACCTCAAGGACATCGTTCACAACGACCTCATCAAACTTGTCGGCAAACGACAACTCATATTCTGCCTTGGCAAGTCGCTGCTCAATGACCTCTGGGGCATCGGTGGCACGACCTTCCAAACGGCGTCTAAGTTCCTCCAGGCTTGGTGGCTGGATAAACAGGCTAAGAGCACGGTTACCGTACATCTTCTTGATGTTGACAGCACCCTTCACATCGACATCGAACAATACGTTCTCGCCTGCAGCCAACTGCTTTTCAACCTGCGACTTGAGTGTACCGTAAAACTTATCAGTATAAACTTCCTCGTACTCTACAAATTCATCGTTCGCAATCTTCTGGCGAAACTCTTCAGGCGAAAGGAAGAAGTACTCTACCCCATTTTGCTCGGTGCCTCGTGGAGCACGTGAAGTGGCAGAAATGGAGAAATGCAGATTCAGTTCCTCGTTCTGAAGCAGATAGTTGATTATTGTTGACTTGCCGCTACCGGATGGTGCAGCAAAGATGATAAGCTTTCCTTCCATACACATTACATTACATTAAGTACCTGTTCCTTTATCTGCTCCAACTCGTCCTTCATCTTCACAACGATGTTCTGCATCTCTGCCTGGTTGCTCTTGGAGCCTGTGGTATTGATTTCACGTCCCATCTCCTGAGCGATAAAGCCAAGCTTCTTGCCCTGGCCGCATCCATCGCGCATCGTCTCGAGGAAGTAGTTGAGATGATTTGTCAATCGCTGCTTCTCTTCCGAGATGTCGAGTTTCTCGATGTAGTAGATCATCTCCTGCTCCAGTCGGTTCTTGTCGTAATCGACACCTACATGCTGTTCGAGAGCTTCGATAATACGCTGGCGAATCTTCTCGGTGCGCCCCTTCTCATAAGGTTCAATGCCAGCAAGATACTGACGGATGTTCTCGATGTTCTGTGTAAACTTAACGGCCAAGGCCTCGCCTTCCTGCTTACGGAAGTCGACAAGGGCTGCGATAGCTCCATCAACTGCCGAACGAGCTGCCGCCCACTCCTCATCAGTCAGTTCCTCGACTTCTGCCCTGCTCATGATGTCTGGCATGCGAAGCAGCATTGGCATCCAGTCAGCCATATTGTCCGAGCAGATCATGCCCAGGCTTTCCGATGCCGTACGAATCTGCTTTACGTACTCAGCCATCAGAGTACCATTGATTTGCGAGACGCTGACTGCCTCATCCTTCTCTACCCAAAGATTAAACTCCACCTTGCCACGTTCGAGAGCAGATGAAATGGTCTGACGAATCTCCATCTCCTTTTCGCGGTACAAAGGAGCAATACGTGTGGTCAAATCAAGTGCCTTGCTGTTGAGGGACTTGATCTCCGCATGAATCTTCTTTTGATTGAATTCGACTACGCACTTTCCGTAGCCAGTCATAGATTGTATCATTGTCGTAATAAAGAGTTAATGGTCAAAGGTTAAAGCCGATTTGTAGACTTTTTAACCCTTAAATCTTAATTTTCGTGCAAAAGTAGCAATTTTTATTGATAGGATTGCAATAAAATGATTGATTTGTTGTATTTTTGCATGCTATTATGGGTATTATGCCCTATTTGCATATCATTGATGCACATTTAAGTGTCAAAAGACAGCACATTAAACAAAACAATTTCATTTATTGACAATGTCAGTTATCTTACATATTGAGACCGCAACAGAAGCATGTAGCGTAGCTGTAAGCGAGGATGGAGCAAACATATATTCGGTTGACAATTTTGACGAATTGAACCAAGCTGGCAAGAAGGAGACGAACCACTCGAAGCGCCTTGGCTTATTCGTTGATGAGGCAATGTCATTTACTGACAACCATGCCATCCCATTCGATGCCGTTGCCGTGAGTTCGGGACCTGGCAGTTATACTGGTCTGCGCATCGGAGTCTCGATGGCAAAAGGCATTTGCTATGGCCAAAACCTCAAACTCATATCCGTACCCACACTTGAACTGCTTTCCGTTCCTGTGTTGCTGAGATACGACGATCTCCCAGAGGATGCGCTCTTATGTCCGATGCTCGATGCAAGACGAATGGAAGTCTACTGCGCCCTCTACACCCGTGCATTGAAAGCCGTGGAAGGTGTTGATGCAAGGATCATAAACGAGGATTCGTTCAAGGATTATCTGGATAAGCACCCTGTCTACTTCTTCGGAAACGGTGCAGAGAAGTGCAAAAGCGTAATATCACACCCAAACGCCCACTGGATAGACGGCATCCAACTGAATGCAAAGTACATGGCACCAATAGCAGAAAGGAAGTTCCTGCGTGAAGAGTATGAGGATGTAGCTTACTTTGAGCCAAACTATCTCAAGGAGTTCGTTGCCATCAAGGCAAAGAAGCTATTGTAAGCGCCGTTTCACACATTACTCCGAGCCTTTGGAATACAAACAAAAATAGAATCAGACTCAATCAATGGATTATAATACACAAAGAAACAAACTTAAGATGTCCGAGTATGGACGATGCGTGCAGCAGATGGTGGATCATTGCAAGAACATTGGAGACAAAGAGCTGCGCACCGCCTGTGCCTACTCGATAATAGAGATCATGGCAAGCATGGCGAAAGCCGAGATGAACAATGAGGAGACCGAAACAAAGCTTTGGAATCATCTTGCTGCCATTTCGAACTACGAGCTGGACATTGACTACCCTGTCGAGATACTGCCTCACGACGAGGCATCCGACAACAGGCAGCCTATCCCCTACCCTAAGAAGAATATCAAACGCCGACACTATGGCTCCATCATCGAGTCGTTTGCCGAGAAATTGCCAGAGATAACAGACAAGGAAGAGCAAGATGAGCTTCTTGAACTGGTAGCAAACCAGATGAAGCGCAGTCTTGGCAACTGGAACCAGGATGCCATGGACGATGCAAAGATCGTTGATGACATCGACATGTACACTCAAGGCAAGGTGGCACTCGATCTGAATAAGACACATCTGGTGACAGACGGTGAAGTGCTCAGCAACCTGGTATCAACATCACTCAAGAAGAAAAAGAAGAAATAATGGCATCATTTATCATTGAAGGCGGACATAAACTTCACGGAGAGATCACACCTCAGGGCGCCAAGAACGAAGCCCTTGAAGTGATCAGCGCAGTTCTTCTCACGGAAGAGACTGTAGTGATGAAGAATGTGCCTAACATCCTTGACGTCAACAATCTGATCAATCTGCTCAGCAAGATGGGTGTCAGCGTGCATCAATCGGGCGATCACGAATGGACCTTCAAGGCAGAGAGCCTGGACATGGACTACCTGTCAAGTCAGGAGTTTGTGCAGCGATGTGCAGCTTTGCGTGGTTCCATCCTCACCCTGGGGCCATTGCTTGGACGCTTCCATCGAGCATGCCTTGCAAAACCAGGAGGCGATCAGATAGGACGCCGCCGTCTCGACACCCATTTCCTTGGCATACAGGAACTGGGCGCAAAGTTTGAGTACAACATCGAACGAGGCGTCTACGAGATTGATGCCAACGAGCTCCAAGGCAAATACATCCTCCTCGATGAGGCATCAGTCACAGGAACGGCAAACATCATAATGACCGCAGTCCTTGCAAAAGGCACTACGACCATCTACAATGCTGCCTGCGAACCATACATACAGCAGCTGTGCAGGATGCTGAATGCGATGGGTGCCAACATCACAGGCATAGGTTCCAACCTCATAACCATCGAAGGAGTTGAGCGCCTTCATGGTACGGAGCACACCATTCTTCCTGACATGATAGAAGTTGGCTCATTCATCGGAATGGCAGCCATGACTGGCAGCGAGATCACCATCAAGAACGTATCGTACGAGAATCTCGGCATCATCCCAAACATGTTCCGTCGCCTTGGCATCACCATCGAGCACATTGGTGACGACATTCACATCCCTGAGCACGACCACTATCAAGTCACATCATTCATGGATGGAAGCATCATGTCGCTTTCCGATGCCCCTTGGCCAGGACTGACTCCTGACCTCCTGAGTGTCATGCTTGTTGTCGCTACGCAGGCTAAGGGTTCGGTACTCATCCACCAGAAGATGTTCGAGAGCCGTCTGTTCTTTGTTGATAAGCTCATCGATATGGGTGCACAGATCATCCTGTGCGATCCTCACCGTGCCGTAGTAGTGGGCCACAACAACGAGTTCAAGCTGCACGGTGCGCGCTTATCATCACCCGACATCCGTGCCGGAATCGCCTTGCTCATCGCAGCCTTGAGCGCCAACGGAGTCAGCATGATCAGCAACATCGAACAGATAGACCGAGGATACGAAGATATAGAAGGACGTCTCACCGCACTTGGTGCAGCAATCAAGCGAATACAATGATCAGGAAGGACGACGTTTATCTTATTGGCAAACTGACCAAGACACACGGTCTGAAAGGCGAAGTCAACTTTCAGTTTACCGACGATGTATGGGACACCACCGATAGCGATTACCTCATCTGCGAGGTGGATGGCATCCTTGTCCCTTTCTTCATCGATGAATACCGCTTCCGAAGCGACACCACCGCGTTGGTAAAGTTCGAGGACATCGATTCTGCCGATGCAGCACAGTTCCTTGTCAACAGCGATGTGTATTTTGAAAAGAAATACCAGGAAGAGCTTGATGAAGACGAGGTTTCATTGAACTATTTCATCGGATTCACCATGATAAATGGAGACAACGATAGCATCATCGGCGAAATCGTAGACATCGATGACAACACCGAGAACTGGCTGTTCATCGTCGAACGTGCCAATGGTGACGAAGTTATGATTCCTGCACACGAGGAGTTCATATCAGAAATAAAACAGGAAGAGCGCCAGATGGTGATGGACCTTCCATTAGGATTGTTAGATTTATGAAAAAGATTTGTATATTAGGCTCTACAGGTTCTATCGGCACACAGGCCCTTGATGTCATTTCCCAGCATCCGGACCTCTACGAAGCATACATCCTCACGGCTTACAACAATGCCGACCTTGTGATCGAGCAGGCAAGGAAATTTAAGCCGGAAGCTGTAGTAATAGCCAACGAAGCTAATTATAATAAGGTACGCGAGGCTCTTGCCGACCTGCCTATCAAAGTATATACCGGAGCACAGGCACTGTGCGATGTTGTGCAGGACGATAATGTAGATATAGTACTTGCTTCCATGGTAGGATTTGCCGGACTGGAGCCAACCATTGCTGCCATCAAGGCAAAGAAAGCCATCGCACTCGCCAACAAGGAAACCCTCGTCGTAGCAGGCGACCTTATCACACGCCTTGCCAACGAGTATCAGGTCCCTATCCTTCCTGTCGATAGCGAGCATTCTGCCATCTTCCAGTGCCTTGAGCCAGGCAACCGCATAGACAAGATTCTCCTTACCTGTAGCGGCGGTCCGTTCCGCAAGTTTGATGCCGAGCAGATCAAGCATGTCACAAAGGACGATGCACTTGCCCATCCTACATGGAACATGGGAGCAAAGATCACCATCGACTCTGCAACGCTGATGAACAAAGGCTTCGAAGTGATAGAGGCAAAGTGGCTCTTTGGCGTTCGTCCTGAGCAGATTCAGGTCGTAGTCCACCCTCAGTCGGTGATCCATTCCGCTGTTCAGTTTGAGGATGGTGCCGTGAAGGCTCAGCTTGGAGTGCCAGACATGCGTTTACCTATACAGTACGCCTTCAGTTATCCAAAGCGACTCACACTCAATGGCGACCGTCTGGATCTGTTCAAGATGCAGAATCTCACATTCGATGAGCCTGACACCAAGCGTTTTCCATGCCTTGCACTTGCTTACGAGGCATTGCATCAGGGAGGTAATGTGCCATGTATCGTAAATGCTGCCAACGAGATTGCCAACCGTGCATTCATCGACGATCGCATCCCTTATCTGCGCATAGCAGAGATCATCGAGCAGACAATGAAGCACATCGACTTCTGCAACGACTCATCGCTCACCACATATTTAGAAACAGACAAAGTAGCACGCGCATACGCGTCAACACTTATTTAATCTCATACAGACCACATCCGTTAAATGGAAGAAGTATTAATCAAAGCTTTGCAACTCATCGTTGCACTCTCACTCCTCGTTGTTCTTCATGAAGGAGGTCACTTTTTATTTGCAAAACTATTTAAGGTAAGAGTAAAAAGATTCTATCTGTTCTTTGACTTTCCTTTCTACCCAAAGCCACAGTTCTCTATCTTAACTTTCAAGAACGGCAAGCTTAGCTTCTTCGTTCGTCGTCCAGAGCTTACGCCTGAGGAGGAAGAAGCAGAGAACAATGTTCCTGATGGTGAGTTCCACACCGAATACGGTATCGGTTACGTGCCACTCGGTGGTTATGTTGACCTCATCGGTATGATTGATGAGAACAAGAAGGAACTTGCAGCCGAGACTCACCCATGGGAGTTCCGCACCAAGCCAGCATGGCAGCGCCTGCTCATCATGCTTGGCGGTATCCTCATGAATTTCCTCACAGCATTCTTCATCTATGCAATGGTTCTCTTTGCATGGGGCGAATCATATGTCAAGAGTGCTGACATGGAGTATGGAATGAAGTTTAGCGAAACTGCTAAAGCCGATGGTTTCCGCGATGGCGATATCTTCCTCAAGATTGATGACGAAGTACTCGAATCGTGGACCACAGCTCGCTTGCAGGACCTCTCGAACGCCAAGACTGCCACTGTGCTTCGCGATGGCAAGGAGAAGGTCATCACCCTTCCTGCCAAGATGAGTCTGCTCGACATGATTCAGGAGCAGCCTATGTATGCAAGTCCTTTGATGCCTCATGAGATTGACAGCGTCTTCGGCGAACCAGCCATCAAGGCAGGCCTTAAGAAGGGCGATCACATTACTGCCATCAATGGCACACCAGTAGCCGATCACAACGATATTCAGTATCAGTTGCATCTCTTGTCAGAAGGTCTTAACGAACGTTCAACAGCAGTAGACAGCCTCAAGCGCCGCACCGTGTCGCTCGTGGTAAACGGAAAGGACACCGTATCGACAGTTCTCACCAGCGACTTCTTGCTCGGCTACAGAAACATCGATCTTTACGATCTTTACAAGGACAAGATATACAACAAGGAATACGGATTCTTTGAGTCTTTCCCAGCAGGAGTCAAGCTCGGTTGGGGCACCATCACAAGCTACGTGGACCAGTTGAAGTACCTTTTCACAAAGAAGGGAGCACGTAGCGTAGGTGGATTCATCGGCATCGGTAAGATCTTCCCTGACGTATGGGATTGGTACAAGTTCTGGATGCTCACAGCCTTCCTCTCTGTAGCTCTTGGCGTGATGAATCTGCTCCCTATCCCTGCACTCGATGGTGGCCACGCTATCATTACCATCTATGAGATGATAACACGTCGCAAACCATCAGAGAAGTTCCTCGAACGCGTACAGATGATTGGCATGTGGTTATTGATTGGATTGATGATTCTTGCCAACGGAAATGATATCCTCCGACTCTTCGGATTGTAAGATTATAATATTGAAGCATGAAAATTCTTGCAGTTGGCATGAATTATGCCGAACATATTGACGAGTTACATAATAAAGTACTCAAAAACACGTTTAAACCTACAGAGCCTGTCATCTTCTCCAAACAGGAAAGCTCACTATTGCGCGATCATAAGCCGTTCTTCGTTCCCGACTTCGCCGAGCGATTCGATTATGAAACGGAACTCGTAGTCCGCATAGCTCATGTGGGTAAGGACATCAGCGAACGCTTTGCCCACCGCTACTACGAAGAGGTAACGGTAGGCATCGACTTCACCGCCCGCGACCTTCAGAACCGCCTCAAGCAGCAAGGACTGCCATGGGACATCTGCAAGGGATTCGATGGCAGCGCAGCCGTAGGCGAGTTTGTCAAGATCAAGGACCTGGGAGGCGACATTCAGAACATCAACTTCCGCCTCGACAAGAACGGTCAGACCGTGCAGCAAGGATGCTCATGCGACATGCTGTTCACAGTCGATCAGATTATTGCCTACGCAAGTCGCTTCTTCACCCTCAAGACCGGTGACCTCATCTTCACAGGCACACCTGTAGGTGTTGGTCCTGTACAGGAAGGCGATATCCTTGACGGATACATAGGCGAAAGGCATCTGCTTCATCAAAAAATAAAATAATGATCACGTACATCCGAACATTAACCACCATCATTCTCCTCATGCTCTCTGCATCATTCACTTATGCAGGGAAATGGCGCGACGGCTCATTGCTCAGCAATGGTCGTTGGGTAAAGGTCCGTGTGGCTAATGAAGGAGTATACCAGTTGTCCAAGTCCTACCTTTCCAGCGTAGGATTCTCCAATCCCGACAATGTGCGCCTCTACGGCTACAACCTTCCGTTATTGCCTGAGGCAAACGATGCCAACACACTCGATGACCTTGTTGAGATTCCACTCTACAAGCGTGCTTCCGATGGCGCATTGCTCTTCTATTCCAAGGGACTGATCGACTGGAAGCGCAGTTCACAGAGCAGCACCTTCACCCACACGGTCAACCCTTACAGCAAGTACGTATATTACTTTCTGACTGAAGATACCAATGCTGCACCTCGTATGCAGAAGGCACAAGCTGCTGCCCCTTCGCGCAACGTTCAATCCACCTACCTTGCCCACACGCTCATCGATCCCGATGAGTTTTCGTTCATAAATGCCGGACGCACCTTCTTCGAGCGTTACGACTACGCAAGCGGCTATCGCAAGGTGTACAACATGCAGCTCGAAGGCACACCGATAGGCGATGTACGCCTTGCTGTGCAGTTTGCTGCTGCAGGAAAATCGATGTCCTCGCTCACCGTACGCAGCGACTCCAATGCCATCGGCACAATCAACTTCTCGCCTTTGGCCGAGTTTGAATATGCTAATGTCAATAGTGCAACATACAGCATTGCCAACATTCTGACTGACAAGCTGCGCATCACGTTGCAGCACAATCGCACCGATGGCATTTCAGGTCATCTCGACTATCTGCGTGCATCCTACATGACCTCGCTCTCCATCACAGACAAGACCTACCTTGCCTTCACGCCGAATTCATCCGGTAACACAACATTCCAACTGAAGCATAAGGATAAAGTGTCAGTATGGAAGGTCACATCTCCTCTTTCAACCTCTGAGATGGAGACCACCGATGCTGATGGCACGTTGTCGTTCAATACCAATGCTACGACCATCAATGATCAGTTTGTTGCCGTGCGTACCGATGCCGACTTCCCTACTCCGGAGAAGGTAGGCAAAATTGACAATCAGAACCTGCACGCACTTCACGACATTGACCTCCTTATCATCATTCCATCCAACGGACGCCTACTCGAACAAGCACAGCGACTTGGTGAGGCACATGCTGTTTACGACAACATGACCTATGCCGTCGTTCGTGCTGATCAGGTCTACAACGAGTTCTCATCCGGCACACCCGATGCGACTGCATATCGTCGCATCATGAAGATGCTCTACGACAAGGCATCAGCAAGTTCTGCCCCCGATGCACGCTTCCCTCGCAACCTTCTCCTCTTCGGCGGTTGCAACTGGGACCACCGACTCGTCACTTCAGGCATGTCATCCCGTTCAACCGACGACTACCTCCTCTGTTACGAGTCCTATAATTCGTGGAGCCATACCGACAGCTATGTAAGTGAGGAGTACTTCTGCGTACTCGATGATGGTGAAGGCGTTTCTCCTCTTAAGGAAAAGCCTGATGCTGGTGTAGGCCGCATACCAGTCACTACTCCTGCCGAAGCGAAAAGCGTAGTCGACAAACTCATCGCATACATCGAGAACCGTAAGGCAGGAGCATGGAAGAACACCATCTGCTTCATGGCTGATGATGGCAACAACAACACTCACATGAAGGATGCCGAAGCCGTCATCACCAACACCCGAACTCTCTACCCAGACTTCTACTATAAGCGCATCTATTGGGACAGCTATGAACGTAAGCAGAGCGCTACAGGATTCAGCTATCCTGATGCCTATAACGCTATCAATAAGATTATGGATGATGGCGCTCTCGTCATGAACTATACTGGTCATGGCGCAGCCTACTGTCTCTCGCACGAGCAGACACTCAAGACTGCCGACTTCCAGCGCTGGTCATCACCTCGTCTTCCGTTATGGATCACGGCTGGCTGCGACATTTGTCCATTCGACATGAACGAGGAGAACCTCGCCTGCGAAGCGCTCCTCAACAGCAAGGGAGCTGCCATGGGCATCATCTCTACTGCTCGCACCGTCTATTCAAGTCCTAACCGCGTCATCAACCGCTACCTAATGCGCCACCTCTTTGAAACAACTGAGAGTGGTACCCGCTACACCATCGGCGAGGCACTTGCTATGGCAAAGTGCGACATTGTCCAGCCTTACATCTCGCGTCAAGACTCTATCAACAAGGCACAGTTCGTACTCATGGGTGACCCAGCCATCACCATGCTTGCTCCTACTTATAAGGTGCGCATCGACTCCATCAACGGTGAAGCTGTGTCGTCCTCGTCTTCCCCACTCTTCAAGGCTGGAGACATAGTAAAGATGACAGGCCACATAGTCGATGAGCGCGGACTTACCGTACCTACATTCAACGGCACTATCACTCCTACCATTCTGGATGCCGAGCAGGACATCGTCTGCAAGAACAATGCGGGCGATGATATAGACAATTTCGTATATCAAGATCATCCGCAGACCATCTATTCTGGTTCGTCACTCATCAAGGGAGGCAAATTCAGCCTTTCCTTCCCTGTGCCACTTGACATCCTTTATTCCGACAGTAAGGGGCTCATGTACCTATATGCCATCAACGACTCGTGCACTATCGAAGCCAATGGTACGTTCGACCGTTTCACAGTAGGAGGCACCAACACCGAACTTGCTACCGACACCATAGGTCCGTCCATCATCATCGGGTTCCTTACCGACCATTATGGAGCACCTGTCTTCGATGAGTCGCCTACCATCATGGTCAGCATCAGCGATGCAAGCGGTATCAATACCACAGGCAACGGCATAGGCCACGATATTGTTGCCATCGTTGACAACGATGAGAGCCTCACCTTCTCGCTCAACTCTTACTACAACCAGACACTTGGCGATTTCACTTCGGGCAGCATCCGCTACACCCTCTCATCGCTCCCTACGGGCAAGCATACCCTTATGGTACGTGCGTTCGACTCCTATAACAATCCAGGCATGGCAACCATAGAATTTGAGGTTGTGGAAGGTTTGCAGAAGCGCATCGAGATCTTCGACACAGCTGGTCGTCTCTATACTGACAATCCTTCAAACCCTCTGCCTCCGGGCATCTACATCCGCCGCATCACCTATTCGTCCGATGCTACTGGATACGAAAACCGCAAGTCGGAGAAGTTTATTGTCAAAGGCTATCCTAAGCGATAATAGAGTCGTATTTGCACATCAATAGAGTTTATTCTGTGCATCAACAGAGTCTATTCTGCACATCAATAAACTTTATTTAACGTACGCAACACAATAAAAACGCCAAAAGCGAGTTTATATTTATATGAACAAAAAATATATCATACTCATCATCGCACTCCTCACACAGTGCTGCCTCAATCTTCAGGCACAGGATGTGAAGAATCAGTACAACCCAATCTACTACGGAGTGACATCCCTTGGCATTGCACCTGATGCACGTGCCGGAGGTATGGGCGACATCGGTGCAGCCACCGACCCTGATGTCAACTCTCAGTTCTGGAATCCTGCAAAGTATCCATTCTGCATTTCGCGTTCGGGTATTGCACTCAACTATACTCCTTGGCTCCGCAGCCTCGTGAGCGACATCGACCTTGCCAACATCACCGGCTACTACCGTCTTGGCGACTACGATGCACTTGCAGGTTCGCTGCGTTACTTCTCGCTTGGTGAAGTAACGACTGAGGATGAGATGATGACTATCCGACCTTATGAAATGGCAGTCGACCTCTCCTACTCGCGTATGCTTTCCGAGACCTTCTCAGCTGCAGTAGGTTTGCGATTCATCTATTCCGACCTTGCATGGAAGGACGACGACACCTTCCCAGGATCCGCCTTTGCTGCCGACATTGCGCTCTACCACAATGGTTACCTCATGATGGGTGGACGCGAGTGTCAGCTTGGATGGGGTCTGAACATTAACAATATCGGTTCTAAGATTTCATACGACAAGGGCAACACCAGCGAGTTTATCCCAACCAACATGCGTCTCGGTCTGTCATACATGATCCCTGTAGATGAGTACAACACCTTCAGCATCTCGGCCGATGCCAACAAGCTCCTCGTACCTACACGCCCTACAATGGAACAGTACGTTCAGCACATGGTTGAGACCGAGGGAGGCGACCCATCCATGTATGAATATGACTTCGGCGGCTATAGTGCATACCTTCAGGACGAAGGCTACTACAACAAGTCGTCCATCTCGGGTATGTTCAGCAGTTTCTCCGATGCTCCAGGCGGATTCAAGGAGGAGCTTCAGGAGATTCAGTGGTCCATCGGTGCCGAGTATTCATACAACAATCAGTTCTTCGTACGTGCCGGCTACCACCATCAGGCAGAGAACAAGGGTAACCTTAAGTACTTCACCGTTGGTGCAGGATTCAAGATGTCCGTATTCTCAATCGATGCAGGCTATGTCATCGCTGCAGCACAGAACAACCCACTCGACCAGACTCTCCGCTTCACCCTTGCCTTCGATATGGACGGCATTGGAGATCTCCTCGGTCGCAAGCGCCGTTAATCGCACTCATCGTTCACGACTATCACACCTTATTATATATGAAAGTAAGAGTAGGTATGGGCTTCGATGTCCACCAGCTTGTTGAGGGACGCGACCTCTGGCTTGGAGGCGTGAAGATCGAGCACACGCTCGGACTCCTGGGCCACAGCGATGCCGATGTGCTCATCCATGCCATCTGCGACGCTATACTCGGTGCTGCCAACATGCGTGACATCGGCTATCATTTCCCTCCCAAAAAGGGTAATGAATTCGAGAACATCGATTCCAAAATTCTCCTGCGCCGTACGGTCGACATCGTGGCTCAGCGTGGATACCGCATAGGCAACGTCGATGCTACCGTATGTGCCGAACGCCCAAAGATCAATCCTCACGTACCAGCCATGAAGCAGGTACTTGCCGACTGCATGCAAATCTCGGAGGACGATGTGAGCATCAAGGCCACCACCACCGAGCATCTTGGATTCACTGGTCGTGAAGAGGGCATGAGCGCCTACGCCGTTGTGCTCCTTGAGAAGGAATAAATGTTTTATTATTATATAAAATAAAGGCTGAAACCAAATTACGGTTTCAGCCATTTTCATATAGTGAATATATACAAGAAATAGTTCTTTAGAAAATCTAGATTTTATTCAAAACTCAAGATCCTCGATGAAGTCACCGATTGCCTTGGCACCTGCACCTTCAGCATCAAAATCAACACCAGAGACTCCGCCACTGATTGGATGATCAGAATCGGCAGAACTACCACCCACATCCCATAATGCAGAACCAGAATCAGCAATGACACTTTCTTCTTCAATAGCTATTACAAGTACAGTTGGTTTAATATAATTCTTTTTCATAACATATTAATTATCGAACAACACATTTTTTTCCGTTCACAATATATATACCCTTTGTAAGACCTTCAAGGCTATTTCCTACCTTTTGTCCACGAAGATTATATACTATACCATCAGCAACATTCTTATTATTATCAATCTCAATTGAAACATTCTTAATAGCGGTTGCGTCATCTTCAGAACCCATGATAGAAGTAATTAATTTAGCATTGTTTGAAGGAGTTTCCAAACCACCCATATAATCAAGATTATCCTGCTGGCCTTCTGGCACGAGAACTACTGCTGCATAAGGATTCCATGGTGAATTCTTGTCACCTTTCATAAAACGGAAGCACTGATTTGAGAAGCTGAAGTAATAGCTGTACTGTGGAATTCCCATTTTAACATGTTCCTGCTGAGGACCCAAGTCTTCACTATACGTCTTATAGTTACCAATAAAGCGATATTCACCTTGAGGAGTATCAGAATCGTCTGTACAATGTGACATTACCTTTGTTACTACAGGGTCACCAGGAACAATTGCATAATCCGTGAAATCTGCATGTTCAGTAAGTGTTCTATCTGCATCAGCCCAAATCATATAAGATACATGAGCCTTGAGAACGATGTCATCATCTGAGGTTGCACTTTCAAATTTTTCATCATTAAACTGAAGTGTAATATTATCAGCATTACGTACAACACCACTAAACTCACAAAGGCGAATGTCATAAATAGGATTACCAACTGCATCAACAGACTTCTTTCCAAAAGTCTTCTTCATATCACCTTTAGTCATATTAAATGGTACACATATTGAATGCCACTTTCCATCAGCATATTTGTCAAGGTTCCACTTCTTGGTATCCTTCTGCAGACTTTCGCCAGAAGCAAATACAAACTGGTGAAGTCCAATAAACTCACTACCGTCTCCTTCATATGATCCACCATTATTTTTAATCAGATCGCCAATGCTTGTTACTCCATCCCATGTAACACCATTTTGAGCTACGATAGTAGCACGCTGAGCCATACCCATTGAAGGCCAAGTGTACTGACTTCCGAGAGCATAATCATAATAAGCACCACTATAATCACCACCGAAATATCCATTCACATAATTACCTCCTAGTGCACCATACTCTGTAACGTAATCATAATTACCATCCTCATCTAACAATGGTTCATTTCTTTGTGTTGATTCATTGAAATACATCTTTGGATTATATTCCTGTCCGAATGATTTTGGTGCATCCATGCCAGTTCCTGTACTACTAGCTAAAGGTCCATTTAATGGTGAGGTTTCCTGACCTGGATTATAATTAACATAAGCATCCGAATCACCGGCTTCTTGTTCAGCTAATAATTCCTCGAAATTCCAATCTATTCGCTTATAATTACGTGATGTATCTGTATACTTTGCAGCCTGAGCTGGAGTACACTCAGCAGGATAATGCAGCATACACATATATCCATTAGTAGACTTGTAATTATCGCGAGCAGCATATCCTTCATCCAATCTTACCGTAACCTTTTCTGAACCTGTTCCAATTGCTGCAGTTTCAAGAGAAAGGGTATTGTTGCTGACATACGCATTATTGCCCCAAGCAAATTTTGCAACTCTAGGAGCTTCAAGTCCTAAGAAATACACATCTTTTGGACATGTGCCGTCGAATGCACCTGTTTCAATATCTTCAAGACTAGCAGGAAAGACAAGAGTTTGAATATAAGAAATTTCGTTACCGTCCAAATCTTTGTTAGGAGCGGAGTTGCTATAATGCATGGCTACAGCCCCACTTTTTATAGTCTTGAGTGTATTCGGGAATGTAATCGTTGAGAGCATAAATGGTGCTCCATTTGCAGAAATTGCATCTTTTTCAAGAACCTCTACACCATCAGAAATATGAAGATATCTAAGATTTTTTATAAGATCAAATGAATGATTATATAAAACACTACCATTTGGTACTAGAGGTGTATAAAGAGTTTCTATTGTTGTATTTGGTGTTTGTGTATATTGATTTGCTTTACAGAATGTACCATTATTATTGTAAGTAGTAGGAGCATTCGCTTCATAATCATAATATGGTGACGTAATCTCATCCATGTACACTCCAGAAAGATTAAGCACTCTCATGCTCAAATCCATAAGTGAGTGTACAACGGTATTATTTACACTCGCAGGATGCGATTCATCCGAGCTTTTGAAAATAAGTGTGTTATTGTACGAACTGAGATCTGTGAGCAACTCATGCCAAATGTCGGTAGATCCATCTTTAAGTACCAATGCGAAAGTTCCCCATCCGCTCATTTTAGTCATTTGAGTGAAAGTCACTTCTGTTCCGCCAATTGAATAATGTCCACCAGGGATCCATTCTTCACCTGCTACAACTGGAGAATCACCATTTTTGATATTCTCACTTGCTCCGAAACCAGTAAATACGTACTTTTCGTTTGAGCCAAAAACCTGTGAAAGGTCACCATGAGCAACGATTGTAACATCTGAACCTACATTCTTTTCAATGGTAAATCCATTAGTGGCATCACCATAGTCGTCCTGTGCCATAGCACATATGCTAAAGCACCATGCAATTAAGATTAACATTCTTTTCATAATAAATTGTACTCGCAGCCTTTAGGTTTTAATCAGTGTATTTTTTTTTAGTTGATAGTTTAGTCCATAAAATCTAGGTACACAATGGAGCTGCGTTACCAAAGACACCTTTGATTATTTGACGCGGCAAATATACATATTAATTTGCACAATCAACATCTTTTTTTGTTTTTTTTTGTAATTATCCTTCAATTTCTTCCTAATTTGTACTATTTACCTCCCAAATAATTCAATACGCCGTTGTGCTCCTTGAGAAGGACTGATACACCTTTAGCCTACCGTTTTTTTACATATTGGATAGAAAACTTACATTTTTTCGTAGGTTTTCTTCTTTTTTTTAAAAACAATATCTATCTTTGCAGCGAATACCTGAAACAAAATTACTATTTATTTTCAATTAATTTATCCTATTATGAAGAAACTATTGTGTCTCGTGTCACTCGTACTGGCACTTGTGGGTTGTAATCAGCAGCAGACCGCAGACAACCCTGTACTGACCATCGAAGGCGGTCAGATTCAAGGCGTTATTGCCGACGATCATCCAGACGTATTCATCTACAAAGGCATTCCTTACGCAGCACCACCTATCGGCGACCTCCGTTGGAAGGCACCTCAGCCAGTTGTTGCATGGGAAGGCGTTAAGATTGCCGACCAGTTCGGTCACCCTGGCTATCAGGCAGTTCACTACCCTGGCGGCTACGCTACTGAATGGGGCTATGGTGCAGAAGCACCTTACAGCGAGGACTGTCTCTATCTCAACGTATGGACCAAGGCTCCAGGCCAGGTGGACAAGAAGCTTCCTGTAGCACTCTGGATTCATGGTGGTGGCTACCGCGAGGGATGGGGCACAGAACCTGAGTTCGACGGACAGGAATGGGCAAACAAGGACGTGGTGCTCGTGAGCATCAACTATCGCCTTGGTGTGTTCGGATTCCTCACTCACCCAGAGCTCTCAGCCGAGAGTCCTAACCACGTATCGGGCAACTACGGTATCCTCGACCAGATCGAGTCGCTCAAGTGGATCAAGAAGAACATAGCACAGTTCGGTGGCGACCCTGACAACGTGACCATCTTCGGTCAGAGTGCAGGTGCCGGTAGCGTAAAGACCATCTGTGAGTCACCACTTGCACGTGGTCTCTTCCACAAGGCTGTCATCATGAGTGGTGGCGGTATTGCACTTCCACAGACTGATGAGGAAGCAAGCACAAAGGCCAACCCTGCACGCCGCTTCTTCCGTTCTTACCCAAGCCTTCAGGCATCCGAGGAAGCATCGAAGAAGGTTATGGACTGGGCAGGCTTCACTGACCTCGAGAAGATGCGCGCAGCATCGACCGAGATGATGTACACAGTAGGTAATTTCTATAACATCAAGAATCAGGAGCAGATATGGCTCACAGGCTTCCCTATCGTTGACAAGTACGTAAGCATGGAGTCGTTCGACGATGCTACACGCGACGGTTCGCTTGCCGATGTGCCATACATGATTGGTTACACACTCAACGACATGGGCGACATGGCTGAAGGTATTGCTGAGTTCTGCCGTGTTCGTGAGAGCAAGGGAGGTAAGGCTTGGGCTTACGAGTTTGCACGTCCATTGCCTGACGATGGTTCACATCCTGAGGTTACTGCACGCCTCAAGGGTGCATTCCACTCATCTGATCTCTGGTTCGTATTCAAGTCGCTCAAGCATTGCTGGCGTCCATGGACACAGGGCGACTGGGATCTTTCAGAGAAGATGCTCACAGCTTGGACCAACTTTGCCAAGTACAGCAACCCTAACGGTGCTGAGGATGGCGAATGGACACCATGCACAAAGGACAATCCAAACTTCATGCTCTTCAAGCTCGATGCCAACGATGCCGAGAAGTCGGAGATGGGTCAGCCTATTAAGCCAGAATAACAATCAGCGCAGCCAATACTGATCCAAACAGGAAAATATAGAGTGCCGTCTTGCCAAGGAGCCGATTAAGTTCACGCCCTGCAAGATGGCACATTTCTTTATATAGGAACCACGCAAGAACAGGAAACACTAACAGCCCAGGGAAGCGAACCACGCCAATCATTGCCAGCACAGGACCTGCGATGGCGCAACACAAATAGGCAATGCGTCCAAACCCCTTTCCAAACTTTACGACCACGGTACGCTTGCCGCTCACTCGATCCTGATCGACATCCCTATAATTATTAACCAGCAGCAGGCAGTCCGTAACAAGACCTACGGAAAGTCCCGCTATAGTGGTGGTGGCAGACCACTCACCGCCTGTCATCACATAGTATGTAAAACCTACTGGCACAATGCCAAAAAATACGAGTACCATCACATCGCCCCACCCCATGTACGACAGACAGGTGGTGTAGAGAAAACACCCCACGATGCATGCAGCACCAACAATCAGCAGTTCCCACTGCATGTTCCACACCAATATGCACAAACCAACGAGCGCCGACAACACAGTACACACTGCTATGCCAACCTTCATTGCATCCGGAGTGATCCAGCCTTGAGCACATGCACGCAACGGTCCCAATCGGTCCTCACGATCCGTACCTTTCTTAAAGTCAAAATAATCATTGACAAAATTAGCATCTATCTGCATAAGAAATGCAAACAGCAGACACATGGCGAACGGAAAGAGGCACGCAACGTCATGCATCGCATTCCATCCCAATGCTCCACCCACCAGCACAGGAGCTGCAGCCCCCGTAAGTGTCTTTGGTCGCGAAGCCAACAACCAAGCCTTCAAACCGTTAGTCGGTATCATTGTACTCATAGTCTATGTCGATTTATCTTATATGTATTCAAAATCCACTGCAAAAGTAAGAATTATTCTTTAAAACTCCAAAGAAAACATTAAACCATTTCAAAACTTTGCAGTCAATGAGATTGTGAACCAAATACACAGCAGATAACAACAATATAAAATATAAGGTAAAAAATGAAAAAACTATTCTCGACCCTTTTGCTCGCGCTCGTAGCCACTGCAGTAATGGCACAGAGCAAATTCACAGTAAAAGGTGTAATCATTGAAAAAGGTACAAACGAAGCGATTCCAAGCGCAACAGTACGTATCCTCAACCTTCCAGACAGTTCCATGGTCGACGGTGCAGCAACATCGCTCAACGGTTCCTTCACCATCAAAGACGTGAAGAAGGGCAAGTACGCCATCAAGGTGACCTACATCGGCTACACCGACCACGTACTCCCACTCGACCTCACGAAGGCAAAGGACAAGACCTTTGATATAGGATACATCACCCTCACCGAGGATTCAAAGATGCTCAAGGATGCAGTCGTTACAGCAGCTGCTGCTCAGGTGCAGGTAGTAGGCGACTCAGTAGTGTTCAACGCTGCTGCCTACCGCACTCCAGAAGGCTCAATGCTTGAGGACCTCGTGAAGAAGCTCCCTGGAGCAACAATGGAAGACGACGGTACTATCAAGATCAATGGTAAGACTGTCAACAAGATTCTCGTAGACGGAAAGGAATTCTTCCTCAACGACCGCGAGATGGCACTCAAGAACATTCCAACCAACATCATCGACAAGCTCAAGACCTACGACCGCAAGTCTGACCTTGCACGTGTGACTGGTATCGACGACGGTGAGGAAGAGACAGTCCTCGACCTCTCCCTCAAGAAGGGTATGAACCAGGGATGGTTCGGCAACCTCGATGCAGCAGCAGGTACACAGCACCGCTATTCAGGTCGTGCTAACCTCAACCGCTTCCTTGATGGTCAGCAGTACTCACTCGTTGCTAACGCCAACAACGTAGGCGGCCGTGGATTCGGTGGCGGCGGTGGCCGTGGATTCGGTGGATTCGGTGGTTTCGGCGGCGGTGGTCTCCGCAGCAACAAGGACATCGGTTTCAACTTCGCTACTGGTAACGACATCATCGAGGTAGGTGGTAACGTACGCTACCGTTACAATGGTTCCGACTCGCAGACTGAGACCAACTCAGAAAACTACTACTCTACAAGCACAAACTACTCTACAAGCAAGAGCAACAGCTGGGGCAGTAACTACGGTGTAAATGCAGACTTCCGCATGGAATGGAAGCCAGACTCAATGACCAACATCATCTTCCGCCCATCAGGAAGCATCAGCCGCAATCGCTCACGCAGCAAGAGCAGCAATGCTACATACAACGCAAACCCTTATGAGAACGAGTACGGAACATTTGCCGATCCACTCAGCATGCTCGACCGTATCACAGTTCTCGACAGCATCCTTGTCAACAGCAACGTAAGCAGTTCGCAGTCTTACAGCCTTAGCAAGAACCTCAACGGAGAACTCCAGATCAACCGCAAGCTCAACAACCAGGGCCGCAACATCACTCTCCGTGCCACAGGAGCCATCTCATCGAGCGAGAGCAACAACCTCTCAGCAGCAAGCGTGAAGTATAGAACAGGTGCAGCACAGGACAAGAACAACAACCGTTACTCTACTACTCCTAACAGCAGCCACAACTACTCACTCCAGGCAACATACTCAGAGCCAATCGCAAATCGCACATACCTTCAGTTCTCTTATCGCTTCAACTACAGCTACAATAAGAGCGACCGCGCTACAGGTATCTTTGACTCTTACAACCCTGTAGTATATACATCAATCAGTGAGGCTCTCGAGCGCAATCGATACAACGTAGCAGGAGCTATCGACGAACTCATCCAGAAGGGCTATCAGCCAGACTATACCGATCCAGAAGCTATCAAGCTCGCACAGTTCCAGGAGTATCGCAACTTCGACCACACAGCTACTATCAGCTTCCGCAAGGTAACTGACGACTACAACTTCAGCGTAGGTCTCGATTTCCTCCCACAGCACTCTACACTCAACTATCGCTACATGGGACAGAACTACCCAGAGATCACACGTACAGTCTACAACTTTGCGCCATCGATCGACTTCCGCTACAACTTCGACAAGCAGACACAGTTCCGCATCAACTACCGCAGCCGTACAAGCCAGCCATCGATGACAAACCTCCTCGACATCACAGATGACTCTAACCCACTCAACATCACAAAGGGTAACCCAGGCTTGAAGCCATCGCTCAACCATAACTTCAACCTCAATTACAACACATTCCAGATGGAGTCAATGCGCAGCGTCTTCGTATTCGGAGGTGGAGGTTTCACACAGAACAGCATCTCAAACCGTGTATACTACAACGAGGAAACCGGTGTACGCACCACAAAGCCTGAGAACATCAACGGCAACTGGAACGCTAATCTCGGCTTCGGTTTCAACCAGAGCTTTGGCCCTGAGAACCTCTTCTCTGTCAACTCAATGACTAACGGAAGCTTCAACCACCAGGTACAGTATGTTGATGAGACAAAGTATGCTAACGACAAGTCATCAACCAACAACCTCACTCTCGGTCAGCGCCTCTCATTCAGCTACCGCAAGGACTGGTTTGATGCAAGCATCAACGGTAACGTCAACTACTCACACGCTCGCAACAGCATGGTAGAGGCTAACAACCGCGACACATGGAACTTCTCATACGGAGCAGAATTCAACTTCTTCTTCGATTGGGGTACAAGCCTCTCGACCGACATCTCTGAGAGCTCACGCCGTGGTTACTCTTCAGCCGACATGAACACCAACGAACTCCTTTGGAACATCCAGGTCAGCCAGTCATTCCTCAAGGGTAAGGCGCTTACAGTCAGCCTCCAGTGGAACGATATCCTCGGTCAGCAGTCAAACATCAGCCGTACCATCTCAGCTATGTCATCATCTGACTCTCGTAGCAATGCAATCTACTCATACGGTATGATCCACGTCATCTACAAGCTCAACATCTTCGGCAAGCGCGGCGGTGGTCAGGACAACCCATGGGGGCAGTTCGGTGGCCAGTTCCCAGGCGGTCAGTTCCCAGGTGGTGGTCGTCCAGGCGGTAACGGTGGCGGACGTCCAGCAGGTAACGGCGGTGGCCGACCAGCAGGTGGATTTGGTGGTGGCTTCGGTGGAGGCTTCGGCGGTGGTCGTATGCGATAACCAAAGCACACTATTAAAAACAGCCTTGCAAGGAGTCGATCAACTCCTTGCAAGGATTAAAGCAACTCCTTGCAAGGATTCAGTCAAGTCCTTGCAAGGAGTTTTTCTATGTAGTGGTATTAGTATGATTTCCCACAGAGGCACAAAGTACAACATGAAGCTAAGTGTGTGTCTCTGTGGGGATGCAAAATAAGACTCCCGGCACCGGAAGCGATGCGGGAGTCTTTGATATTGTTTATGAAATGTATGTGTGCGATTAGCGGATGAAAAGAAGCTCGCGATACTTTGGAAGTGGCCAAGCCTCATCGTCAACGATAGTCTCGAGCTTGTCGACATGGTAGCGGATCTCTTCGAGGAGTGGAGCAACTGTGTCGTGATAAGCGATAGCCTTCTCGCGCTCGCTCTCGAGCTTGTTGGCAACCTTGCGAGCCTCTACCATCTTCTCCACGTTCTCGATGATGAATGACTCATGGTCAGAGATCTTTTCGATGATGTAGAGGTTCTCCTTTGAGATGGCGTGTGCCTTCCCGCCTGAGAAGATGCCCATTACCTTGTGTACATTGTCGATAAGCATTGACTGGTACTTGGTAACGACTGGGATGATATGGTTGAGACAGAGATCGCCGAAGATGCGCGATTCGATCTGAATCTTCTTTGTGTAAGTCTCCCACTTGATTTCGTTGCGGGCTTCGAGCTCGAACTTGGTCATAACCTTTGTCTTCTCGAACATCTTGATGCTTGACTCCTTGAGGTAGTTGTCGAAGATGAGCGGTGCGCTTGTCTCGCAGTCGAGTCCACGCTTAGCAGCTTCAGCCTTCCACTCGTCACCGTATCCGTTGCCGTTGAAGATGATTGGCTTGATGTACTTGATATCCTCGCGAACAATCTTAAGGATAGCAGCCTCCTGCGACTCACCCTTAGCGATGAGTGCATCTACACGTGCCTTGAAGTCGATGAGTGCTTCAGCTACTGCAGAGTTGAGTGTGAGCATTGCGCTGGCACAGTTAGCCTCCGAACCTACAGCACGGAACTCGAAACGGTTACCGGTGAATGCGAATGGCGATGTACGGTTACGGTCGGTATTATCGATGAGGAGTTCTGGGATTGAAGGGAGGTCGAGCTGGAATGCTGTCTTACCTGCTACCGAGAGTGCATCCTCGTCTGCCTTCTCAACGTGCTCGAGAAGTTCTGTGACTGTCTTGCCAAGGAATGATGAAATAATTGCTGGAGGAGCCTCGTTGGCACCAAGACGATGAGCGTTGGTAGCCGACATGATAGATGCCTTGAGGAGTCCGTTGTGATCGTATACTGCCTTGAGTGTCTCAACTGTGAATGTCACGAAGCGAAGGTTGTCGAGTGGAGTCTTGCCTGGTGCGTGAAGGAGAATACCAGTATCGGTAGAGAGCGACCAGTTGTTGTGCTTACCTGATCCGTTGATACCCTTGAATGGCTTCTCGTGGAGGAGGCAACGGAAACCGTGCTTGCGAGCTACGCGCTTCATGATTGACATCATGAGCATGTTGTGATCGACAGCGAGGTTAGTCTCCTCGAAGATTGGTGCAAGCTCGAACTGGTTAGGAGCAACCTCGTTGTGGCGAGTCTTGCATGGGATGCCGAGCTCAAGTGCATGGATCTCGATGTCCTTCATGAATTCCTCGACACGAGCAGGGATAGATCCGAAGTAGTGGTCATCCATCTGCTGGTTCTTAGCCGAGTCGTGACCCATGAGTGTACGACCTGTCATAACGAGGTCAGGACGTGCAGCGTAGAGTGCTTCATCAACGAGGAAGTATTCCTGCTCCCAACCGAGGTTGGAAACAACCTTCTTTACTTCTGGGTTGAAGTACTGTACAACTGCTGTTGCAGCCTTGTCGACTGCGTAGAGTGCCTTCTTGAGTGGCACCTTATAGTCAAGTGCTTCACCTGTATAAGAGATGAAGATGGTAGGAATCATGAGTGTGTCGCCGATGATGAATACTGGCGATGTAGGATCCCATGCTGAGTAGCCGCGTGCCTCAAATGTAGAGCGGATACCACCGTTAGGGAATGAAGATGCGTCAGGTTCCTGCTGTACGAGGAGCTTACCTTCAAACTCTTCAACCATACCGCCCTTCCAGTCGTGCTCAACAAATCCGTCATGCTTCTCGGCAGTACCTTCTGTAAGTGGCTGGAACCAGTGTGTGTAGTGTGTCACACCGTTCTCGATAGCCCAAGTCTTGATACCTTCTGCTACAGCATCAGCAATGGCACGATCGAATGGCGCACCGTTATCGATGACGTCACACATCTTCTTATATACCTTGGCAGGAAGATACTTGAACATCTTCTGCTTGTTGAAGACATACTTACCGAAATACTCACTTGGACGCTCCTTTGGGAGTTCCACTGCGACTGGACCACGCTTGAAAGCCTCGTCAACAACTTTGAATCTGAGATTTGCAGCCATAATCTTTTTACTTTTTTGTAATTTTAATGTTACTTGTTTTTAATATATTTGTGTTTGCTATTAGCCTAACTTTTCCTTAGACGCTGCAAAGTTATAACATTTTGCAATAATGGCAATAGATTTTTTGACTTTTTTTTATCAAAACCTAAAAAAAGTATTATTTTTGTAAATAAATTTACGAATTTACCTATACAAATAGTAAGTGAATAAGGAAGAATACTGCATTTTTTGTCACAAGTCGATGTGAAGGGATGGCAAAAAGAAAGAAAAGGCGGTCGATTGACTTGAATAAGCACGGTTTTTGTATAAAAGATGCAAATAAGTAAAAAAAGGAGTGAAATTTCTTTGTTTTTTTGCTTGCTAATAATTTTATTTTGTATATTTGCAAAACGAAATAACAAACTATAACTCTATAAACAGACCATGAAAGTAATCAATATCACAGAAAGAGCTAAGAAAGAGATACGCCGAATCTTCTCGCAGCGTAACATTGTCAGCACACTCAAGAACGATCCTGAACTGACTGAGATCGTGGATAACTTCGCATTTGACGAGACTCTCGGAGTCAGCGATGAGGGACCAGTAAAGGAGACTACACGTATCCTCTGCATCATGGCATCAACAATGGCACAGTATTCGAAGAATGAGTTTAAGATGTACGTAGACGCTGCGCTCAACGTGGGCGTGAAGCCAAGCGACATTCGTGAAGTGGTGTATCAGGCTGTACCTTACCTCGGCTACTCGTCAGTACTCTGCTTCATCCAGATCATGAACGAGGTGTTTGCCAACAATGATATCCGTACCCCACTCCACGATCACGCTACCGTGACTCGCGAGAATCGCCGCGAAGAGGGTCGCAAGATTATGGACGAGGTGTTCGGCAAGGAATATATGGACCTTATGATTGCTGAATGCCCTAAGGGCCAGGAGCACATCATCGAATACCTTGAGGGCTACTGCTTCGGTGACTTCTACACTCGCCGCGGTCTCACTCTCCAGCTCCGCGAACTGATGACATTCTGCTTCCTCGCAAGTATGGGTGGATGCGACAGCCAGATGCTTGCTCACGCTAAGGGCAACAAGCGTGTAGGCACTTCAAAGCAGGAGATGGTGGGCGCTGTGACCGCTATGCTTCCATACATCGGTTTCCCTCGCGCTCTCAATGCTCTGAATGCTATCAATGATGCTTACGGAGAGTAATGTGAGTAAGTAAGAAGTAAGAAGTAAAAAGTAAGAAAATAAAAAATATCGGCGCAGTAGATTGTAACCTACTGCGCCGATTGTTTTTGTGTTTACTTATATTGGAAATGAAAGTAATCAGGATTTTCCACTCTTCACTCTTCACTTTTCACTCTTCACTTTCACTTTTCACTTTCAAATCTTCATTCCAACTCCCTCTGTCGGCAGAAATATCCGCTGAACACTTCATCAACAAACTCCACAGGCTTGTCGAAGATGCCGTAGACGCTGCTTCCGCTGCCTGACATCGAGGCATACTGGGCTCCTATGTCGTAGAGTTTATCCTTTATGGCTGCTATCTCTGGGTACTTAGGGAATACGCTACGCTCGAAATCGTTGACCACGGTGTCCTTCCAAGTCTCTATAGGTTGTGAGAGGAGGTCGGTGAGTAGTCGTTCCGGGCGCTGAGGAGTGACGAGTGCGTAGGCATCCTTTGTGCTGACATGAATGTCGGGCTTGATGAGCACCACCATCTTACCCTTGAGCGAGAGTGGACACTCATGGAATTCGTTGCCGATGCCTGTAGCAAATACAGGGGCGTTCTTTACGAAGAAGGCGCAGTCGGCACCAAGGCGCGCTGAATATTCCTCCATCTTTTCGGTGGAGAGTCCGAGGTGGTAGCGGTCGTTGAGCGACTTGATCATGAATGCAGCATCGCTCGAGCCTCCTCCCAGTCCTGCCCCAGTAGGGATGTGCTTATACAAGTATATGTTGACCGGTGGAAGGTCGAAGTCCTGCTTGAGGAGGCGGTAGGCCTTGACTACGAGGTTATCCTCTGGACGGCCATCGAGTACAGCACCGACCACCTTGAGGCGACAGCCCATCTCAGGCACTTCTCCCTCTACATCCTCAATCTCCAGAGCGTCCTGAAGGGGGATTGGGTAGAATACTGTTTCCAGATTGTGGTAACCGTCTGGGCGGCGCTCAACAACGTTAAGGCCGATGTTTATCTTAGCGTTTGGATATACTATCATTTTCTTATGTATGCTTAAAGTTTGGATTTCGTTTATTTAAAGTGCGGAATGTTCATTTGTTTGGCTACAAAGATAAGACAAATCTTCGTAAGCGAAAAACTTTTGCTCCATTTTCTATCCTTTGCGAGGTGAAATAATGCAAAAACATTGCGGGCACAAACGTCTTCACGACCTTTGTACCCGCTCTTCTAATTGATAAAGTGAGAAAATGTACCTTTTCAGATATTATAAATCATTCAATTCTACAATAGAGTATTCCATTCAATTCAACATACATACATTCCAACTTTTTGCAAGTTTTCTGACTTGTATTTATATCCCATTCAATTCAATATACATACATTCCAACTTTTGCAAGTTTTCTGACTTGTATTTATATTCCATTCAATCCAGGTACATAACTAGTATTTTCATTCAATCCGATAATTAGATTAATATTGTAAGGTTATAGTTGTTCTGTCATTCTTGATTCCTTAGAACGGTACCGTATCGGCAGGAGCCATATCAGCAGTAAGTCCGCTGAACGGATCGTCGTCGGCTGCAGCAGGTGCTGCAGACTGACTTGCCTGATTGGTGCGTGATGCTGTTACCACCTCCTCGCCTGGCATTGGGACTGCCTGATCGTCGCCGATGTTGGCAAATCGTGCAAACTCGCCCTTGAAGCGGAGTCGCACATCACCTACGGCACCATTACGATGCTTGGCAATGATGATCTCAGCCAGACCGCGAAGGTCATTGCCATACTGATCCTTATATATCTTGTAGTACTCAGGGCGGTGGATGAAGCACACCATGTCGGCATCCTGCTCGATGGCTCCCGATTCACGAAGGTCTGAGAGCTGCGGGCGCTTGCTGTCCGGACTGTCGTTGGTTCCTACGCGCTGCTCGACCGAACGGTTGAGCTGTGAGAGGGCTATGATAGGAATATTGAGTTCCTTGGCAAGTCCCTTGAGCGAACGTGATATGGTCGACACCTCTTCCTGTCGCGAATTGTACGACATTCCGCTCGCATTCATGAGCTGGAGGTAGTCGATGATGATTATCTTCACGCCGTAGTCCTTTACGAGGCGGCGAGCCTTGGTACGAAGTTCGAATACGGAGAGCGATGGAGTGTCGTCGACATAAAGCGGAGCATCGTAAAGGCTGCGTATCTTGTAGTCGAGCTGTGCCCACTCGTACTGTACGAGCTGACCGCTCTTGATCTTCTCACCCGGTATCTCACACACATTGACGATGAGACGGTTGACAAGCTGCACGTTCGACATTTCAAGCGAGAACATGGCTACCGGAATCTTGTGGTCCACACACATGTTCTTTGCCATCGAAAGCACGAAGGCTGTCTTACCCATCGCAGGGCGGGCAGCAATGATGACGAGGTCGCTGTTCTGCCATCCGCTGGTCATCGCATCGAGGGCATCGAAGCCAGAGGTAAGTCCGGAGAGTCCGTCGGTGTTGGCTGCAGCCTTCTGGAGAAGCTTGTATGCCTCGTTGATGACTGGATTGATCTGAGTGAAGTCCTTCTTCATGTTGCTTCGTGACAACTCGAAGAGCTCACCCTCAGCAGCCTGCATCAGTTCGCCGATGTCCTGACTATCGTCGAATGCCGACTTCTGTATGCGGCTTGAATATGATATAAGTTCGCGCGCAAGGGCTTTCTGTGCAATGATGTTGGCATGATATTCGATATGTGCCGAACTGAGCACCTTGCCGCTGAGTTCCGTAACGTAGAATGGACCGCCAGCCTGGTCGATGTCGCCCGATCGGCGCAGTTCCTCAGTCACGGTGAGGATGTCGACCGGCTTGTTCTCGCCTGCCAGGCGTTTGATGGCGGAGAATATCAATCGATGCTTGGTGTCGTAGAACGATTCCGGCTTCAGGATGTCGACCACCTGGGCAAAAGCATCCTTCTCGATGAGGCACGCACCTATCACAGCCTCTTCAAGCTCGGTGGCCTGAGGCTGCAGACGTCCCAGTTCGCTGACCTGTGGGACATCGTTTGCCGTACTGCGTCGGCGTGAGTTGCGGTTGCCGGTTTCTGCCATTATTCTCTACTTTATCGATTAATATTATAATAAGGTGAAAGCGCTGTCAGACAGCATCTGAATGCCTGTGTTGGGGCTTCACCTGTACATTTCCTCTGCAAAAATACGGCGTTTTTCCGTAACTAAGAAATTTTTTGGCAACAAGATATAAACACAACCTCCCGTCGTTGTTGATAACTTGTTGACAACTGTTGATAACTTGTTGATAACTGTTGATAACTTCCCCCTTCGTCTGTTGAAAACCCACGTCTGGCGAAAGAAAATCACTTTATTTTTCAGTCGATTAAACCTTTTCCTATTCATGCAGTCAATAAAAAAGTTGAATGTGTGCACAAAAACCGACATCTTTCATCCGCTTACGCCCCAGTAAGCTACACGACAACGCTAACTAACGACCCAGATTATTAACCCTCATTCTCTTAAAAACAGAACTGATAACCCCCATCCCCCCATGAAGCGACTCCTGATCATCTCACTACTTCTGATGACCACCATCATCTCATTTGCACAGACAAGAAACAGAGACAGAAACACAAACCAAACCACTCCTACCACAGGAAAGGCAAGCATCACCGGTAAGGTCTTTGACTCGGAAGAGGGTCAGCCTCTCGTACATTGTACGGTAATGGTCATGACGGCCGACACCACCAAGATGGTCACAGGTGGAGTGACTACCGACAAGGGAGCATTCACACTCAAGAACGTAGCCGACGGCACATACATCCTCAAGATATCGTACGTAGGTTTCCACAACTGGTACCGCCCTGTAGTGGTAAAGTACAACACCCTCGCCGTGCAGAACGTGGGTACCATCATGCTCGTGCCCAACAGCGTAGAGCTGCAGGCAGCCACCGTAACAGCCCAGTTGCCTGAGGTGGAGGTGAAGGACGACACGCTCATGTTCAACGCTGCGGCATTCAAGGTGCCTGAAGGAAGCGTGCTCGAGGACCTCGTGAAGAAGCTTCCTGGCGTGGAGGTAGATGAGAACGGAGGAATCACCGTCAACGGAAAAACGGTGCGTCGCATCCTCGTGGACGGAAAGGAATTCTTCGGCAACGATCGCGACATGGCGATGAAGAACATACCTACCGAGATCATCAACAAGATCAAGACCTACGAGCGCAAGAGCGACCAGGCACGACTCACCGGTATCGATGACGGTAACGACGAGACCGTGCTCGACCTTACTATTAAGAAAGGTATGAAGAACAGCTGGGTGGGCAACGTGGGCGGAGGCTACGGTACGCACGACCGCTACTCAGCCCGAGGCCAGATCAACCGATTCCAGGACGACATACAGGCTAACGTGATGACCAACTACGGCAACGTGGGAGGCGGTCGCGGTGGCGGCGGTGGCGGCAACGGTAACAACGTGAGCGGACAGACCGGTGGACGCATCATGTACAACATTCCCGACAAGCTCGAGATTGGAGGTAACTTCCGCTACAACTACCGATGGTCGGAATCATGGACCAAGACAGCATCGGAGAACTATACCAACGTCAATGCATCGTTCTCAAACCGATACTCCGAGAATGCCAACAAGAGCAACAGCTTCAGCGGCGACTTCAAGGCAGAATGGAAGATCGACTCCGTCACTACCCTCGTCGTTACGCCAAACTTCTCGTTCGGCAACAGCTCAAGCAACAGTTCGAACAAGAACGCATCCTTCAAGCGCGACCCATTCGACTACCGAGGCGTCATCGACCCTCTCGAGCACAGCGACGCAGCCTACATACCTGACAGCGTGAAGGTGAACGAGAGCACATCAGCCAACTGGAACGAGGGCAACAACCACAGCTTCAGCACCAACATCCAGCTCGTGCGCCGCATCAAGGGCAACCCACTCTTCGGCGAGAGCACCCCTACAGGTCATAATGGACGTAACGTCAGCATCCGTGCCAACTTCTCCACAAGCGGCAACGGCAGCGATGCATGGAACAATTCATTCACCACCTACCATCAGCTCAACGACTCCACCGACCTGCAGTTCCGACTCCGCAAGAACCCATCGTGGAACCGCACCATCTCGGCAGGTATGACCTACGCCGAGCCAGTGCTCCGCAACTACATCTACGCCCTCAGCGAGGAGCGCGACGTGTTCGGCACACTCTTTGCTCAGATCAACTACGGCTACAACTACAACAAGCGCCACAGCGACGGAAGCACATACGACTTTGCCGAGGACGACAACATAGGCGAGAAGATATGGGACTACTACGAGCTCAGCGGCGAGCTGCCTGACACACTCCAGCTGCAGCACTTCCTCAGCTCGCGCCTCTCGCGATTCTCCGACAACTCCAACAGCACCCACAACCTTGAGGTATCGCTCCGCTACAACATACCGCGTAAGATAAACTTCAACGTCGGCGTCCAGATGGAGAACCAGACACAGTCCGTGCATCAGATATACATGGGCAAGGACCTCGCAGGCTCACGCAACTTCACCCGCGTATCCCCTACCCTCAACGCACAGTACTACTTCACTCCACAGCACACACTCCGTGCCACCTACCGTGGAAACAGCCAGCAGCCTAACCTCACCGACTTGTTTGACGTTGAGGACGACAGCAACCCGCTCAACATACGTCGCGGTAACCCAGACCTTACACCATCGTTCCGCAACAACATGAGCCTCGAGTACAACAACTACTTCCAGGAGACACGCCGTTCGTACAACCTCAACCTCCAGTACTCCAACACCCTCAACGGCATCGAGACCATGACCGAGTACAACGACCAGACAGGTGGACGCATCTCCACACCAGTCAACATCGACGAGGCCGACTGGAACGCATCCGTCAATGCTGGCTTCAACACCCCACTGGGATGGGAGAAGCTCACAGCCAACCTGCGCGGTAACTACTCGTTCAATCACAACGTGGGCTACATCTACCAGAACAAGCAGACACTCAAGAACTACGTAGGCAGTCACCGTGTAGGCGCCAACCTCACACTCACCATGCGCCTTAGCAACATCGACGTCCGTGCCAACGGAAGCTTCAACTGGAACAAATCCGAGAGCGAGCTCGTAGCATCGTCCAACCAGTCGAACTACAACTTCAACTACGGACTCTCATCTACCGGAAACTTCGACAACGGATTCGGCTACTCTACCGACATCAGCGTGCGCAGCCGCCGCGGACTCTCATCAGCAGCCATGAACACCAACGAAGTCATCTGGAACGCACAGGTCAGCTACCGCTTCCTCCAGCGCAAGGCTACCATAACCCTTCAGGCCAACGATATCCTCAACAAGCGCAGCAACATCAACCGTAACATCAGCGCCAACGGACGTACCGATACCGAGAACAATGGTATCTACTCCTACATCCTCGCCACCTTCCAGTACCGTTTCAACATCTTCGGCACTCGCGAGGCACGTCGCCAACTCCGTCAGGAGCAGCAGGACGTACGCGAAAGCTACCGCCCAATGGGTGGTGAAGGCGGACGAGGCGAAGGCTTCGGCGGCGGCAATCGTGGCGGAGGTGGCAACCGTGGTGGCGGCTTCGGCGGCGGCTTCGGTGGCGGACGAGGAATGTAACCCACACAATCCCTACGACATTCATGCGCATCCTTTCTATCATACTGAACTGAATGACCAGCTCATCGGGTAAAAAGGG
>JAKSLM010000026.1 GCA_024401225.1 Bacteroidaceae bacterium
TACTTATTACTTAACAGCCACCGCTCTAACCACAAACCACAGGTGCTGCATGATGGCTGTCAGCGTGCCATAGTGGGTAGCCATGATCCGAAAGCGCTCAAGGAGCGAAGCACGGTGATTGGCAGTGGTCATGCCTTCCGACAGGTAGTCGGTAAGGACGGCAATGCTGCCATTGGATTGACGTACTGCGCTGTTTGCCATGTCCATGCGTTCACCCTCCCTCATGCATCGGATGCACCAGTCGATGTCGGCAGAGAAGCGATACGCGAGGTCGTACTGCTGGGCTATGAGGCGATTGACATAGAACGACTGGTGGCACACCAGCATGCCATCCTTGAACGAACGCCAGGTGAGGCACTCAGGAGGCGAGAGGCGTCGGGCTCGGAGTCGCTGGCCCTCGGCATCCACAATGTCCGTGTCGCCGTAGATCACGCCCACGGAGGTGACATCAGCCTGCTGGATTACCGCCGAAAGGGTGTCGGGCGAATGGAGCTTGTCGCCTGCATTGAGGAAGCACACATAGTCGCCTGTGGCACGTTGCAACACCTTGTTCATGGCATCGTAGAGCCCCTTGTCGCGCTCACTCACCACTACCACCTCGTAGCGTCCAGCCACCCTCTGTCGGTAGGCCTGCGCTATGGACACGGTGGCATCCTTTGACCCTCCATCCATGATGATGTGCTGGATGGCGTCGGTGTGCTGCGACTCCACGCTCAGGAGCGTACGTTCGAGCGTATCGGCTGCATTATAGGTGACTGTTGCTATCGTTATCATAAACCTCTTTATATTTTTTTGCTACTGAAGCCTCGCTGTAAGTGTCGACCGCCTTGCTTCGTGCATTGCTGCACAGGGTGGCGTAGCGAGTGGAGTCGAGTGTCCACATGATGCCGTATGCCAGATCGGTAGCATCCTTGTATGCTGCCACGTAGCCGTTAGTCCGATGATCGATCATCTCCGGGATGCCTCCCACATTGAATCCCACGCATGGCACTCCACAAGCCATAGCCTCGACGATGGTGTTGGGCAGGTTGTCCTGGAGCGATGGTGTGACATAGATGTCGGCAAGGTTGTAGATGTCGGCCATGCGATTCATATCGCTCACATAGTCGGGTATCCACGTGTTGAAAGGCAGCACCTCGGCAGCCGTTCTGCCATCGCCACCCATGATGATGACAAGTAGGCGTTTTGCCAACTCGGCATTACACTCGTGGATGATATTGCACGCCTCGACGAGGTAGCGGAAGCCCTTGCGCTCGTCCGTGATGCGCTGAGCACCGAACAGAATGACCCTCACATCTTCATCCCAACCCTGAGCGCGGCGCAAGGCTGCCTTGTCCCTTGGGCAGAAGAGTGCCGTGTCGATGGCATTAGGGATGTTGGTCACCACATGACCCACGGTCAGTGCCGATCGGCGTGCCAGGTCGGCCATCCAACGGCTGCAACCTACGAAGGTGATGGGTGCATTCTGATAGATCGTACGTTTGGTGTTGAACACGCTCTTCGCCAAATCCATTCCACATGGGCCAAGAAGCTCACAATGAGTACATTGGTGCTCATATCGGCTGCAATCGGCAGAGTAATGGCATATTCCTGTGAAGTACCACTGGTCGTGGAGCGTGATAACAATCTTTTTACCCGAATGAAGTATCGACTTCAAGTTTGACAACGAGAGAAATCCCTGATTAACCCAATGTAAATGAATCACATCAGCCTCCTTGAACTCAGGATAGGAGGTGATATCAGTACCCACATTGGCTATGTCGGCTTGAAACACCTTGCCGTACTTGAACCCGTTGTTAAGGAAAATCATCAATCGTTCCCACACGAATATCAGCGGCAGAGTCCATCGACGCCTCAGCTGTACCACATCGGGACAGTCGGTCTGCTTGTCGCGCACCAGCATCGATGCCTTGATGCCATTATGGTTCAAAGCATCCATCAACCGATGGCACGCAATGCTTGCACCGCCTACTTTTTCCGATGTATTTATCAGTAAAACTCTCATTTTCGGTGCAAAGTTAACTATTTTTATGATAATACTTATATTTTTTAATAAAATATTTGGTCGTTAGCCATAATCTGCTTACCTTTGCAGCGCTTTTCGAAACCACTAAACCTGCTTCAGTAGCTCAGTTGGTTAGAGCACATGACTGTTAATCATGGGGTCGTTGGTTCAAGCCCATCCTGAAGCGCCAAAAGAGACATGCGATCATCGCACGTCTCTTTTGCTTTTAAATCATAGCTGAATATTATTCACATTTCTTTCCGCATGGCGCTCCCCATAGAGGGAGAGCTGTCCAAAGGACTGAGGAGATCCTTACTTTTCGCACCACGAATACACATATCCCTTCTCCCTGCACACCACAGTATGCATCTGCACATCGGCATGAGTGGAGAGTATGGACTTCAAGTCGTCGGTGATTCCGGTGCCAAGCATCTTCACGAGAGCCTCCTTTTGAGTCCAGTACTTGGCAAACTCCACATCCCTGTCGGCCGACTTCACCACACGTTCAAACTCCTCATCGTTCAACACATAACGCGCCACGCCCTCCCGGTAGCGGTCCGTACACTCTACATCGATGCCTACCCTACCCTTACTGCTCACTATGCAAGCCACAGCACGTTTGCAATGGCTCAGATTGAAGTGGATCTCGGGATGGGAGGCGATGAATGGTTTGCCATGTTCATTATACTCAAACACAGGTTGTTCCATCATGCCATACTCCTCCTCCAACACATTGCACAGCAAGCGGTACGCAAGCACATTCTCCTTGCGGCCCTGCTCATGTTTGAACTTCAGAGCCTGCTCACGTCGCTGTGGAGGAAGCTGCGCTATGGCAGCATCCAGTTGGTCGGCAGTAAATGATTCGAGCTGGTCAAATATACTTATCATGATGCAAAGATATGAAAAATGTGTGAAAGGAGATTATTTTTTGTGATAAAAACATTACAAAATTTTCATATTAATTCAAGAAGCCGTACCTTTGTGGGAAAATAGAAAAACATCATGCAATATAAGATTTCACAAATAGCAGAGCATATTGGTGCCAAGCTTATCGGCTCGGTCGAGTCGAGAATCAATTGGCTGCTCATCGACAGCCGTTCGCTGTGCTTCCCCGAGGAGACTCTCTTCTTCGCCCTCAAGACACAGAAGAATGATGGTCACAAATATATCGAAGAACTGTATCGCCGAGGCGTGAGAAACTTCGTGATCGAAGAGGGCAACCACAACATCGACCTCAACGCAAACAAGCATAATGACGCAAACTACCTGGTGGTGAGGAATTCGCTCACCGCGCTTCAGGCATTGTCGGCCTACCACCGTAGCCAACTCGACATTCCCGTCATCGCCATAACCGGATCGAACGGCAAGACCACGGTCAAGGAATGGCTCTACCAATTGCTGTCGACCGACTACAACGTGTGCCGTTCGCCTCGCAGCTACAACTCGCAGGTGGGAGTGCCGCTCAGCGTGTGGCTCATGAACCATCACCACGATCTCGCCATCATTGAGACGGGCATCTCGCAACCGGGTGAGATGGAACGCCTAGAGGCCATCGTGCAACCTACCATCGGCGTGATGACCAACCTCGGTGCTGCCCATCAGGAGAACTTCCTGTCGTACGACATCAAGTGTACGGAGAAGATGAATCTCTTCAAGCATTGCAGCAAGGTGGTGATCAACTCAAAGAGCACTACTATACAGCGCTGTGCCTCGCTCCTGCCAGGCAACATAGAGCGCATCGCACTCGATGTGCGCAACATAGAAAAGGATAATAGCCACGCCATCATCCACTTCGAATATGAAGGCAAGGCAGGACAATACACCCTCAATTTCATCGACGATGCTGCCATCGAGAACAGCATCACCTGCTTCTCGACCGTGCTGACTCTGGGCACTAACATCTCCATCGACGAACTATGCCGCCGCATGTCAAAGCTGGAGCAGGTAGCCATGCGACTGGAGGTGAAGGACGGAAAGCACGGATGCACACTCATCAACGACTCCTACAATAGCGATGAGCATTCGCTTGACATCGCCCTCGACTTCATGTCGCGCCGTCCGGAGACCACCCTTCAGCATCGCACGCTCATCCTCTCCGACATACTGCAGACGGGCGAGAACCCACGCAGCCTCTATTCGCGAGTAGCACAGATGGCGGACTCAAGAGGCATAGAGAAGGTGATCCTTGTGGGCGACGAGATCAGCTCGTGTGCCGAATATTTCCCTATGGAGCACTATGCATTCCGCACTACCGACGATCTCATAGCCAGCAGCACGTTCGCTTCGCTCCACGATGAGTTCATCCTCATCAAGGGCGCACGACGCTTCCGCTTCGACAAATTGAGCGACCTCCTCACGCTCAAGGTGCATCAGACCATCCTCGAGGTCAACCTCAATGCCCTGCGCAACAATGTGGCCTACTACCGCCAGTTCATGAAGCCCGAGACAAAGATGGTATGCATGGTCAAGGCAAGCGCCTACGGAGTAGGTTCGCTCGAGACGAGCAAGACCCTACAGGATGCAGGCGTCGACTATCTGGCAGTAGCCGTGGCCGACGAGGGAGCCGACCTCCGCAAGGCTGGCATCACTAGCAACATTATGGTCATGAATCCTGAGATGACTTCGTTCAAGATGCTGTTTGACTACCGCCTCGAGCCCGAAGTGTTCAGCTTCGAGCTGCTGGAGGCCCTGATCAGGGCTGCAGAGAAGGAGGGCATAACCAACTTCCCTGTCCACATCAAACTGGACACCGGCATGCACCGTCTCGGCTTTGATCCCGACCACGATATGCCACGCCTCATAGACCGCCTCACACGCCAGACGGCACTCGTGCCATGCTCTGTGTTCAGCCACTTTGTAGGCAGCGATGGCGATCTGTTTGATGAGTTCTCACACAGTCAGTTTGCCCTCTTCGACCGTGGCAGCCGACAGCTTCAGGATGCCTACTCGCACAAGATACTGCGTCACATCTGCAACTCGGCCGGCATAGAGCATTTCCCTCAGTACCATCTTGACATGGTGCGACTCGGGCTAGGACTCTACGGCATCAATGCCCGCAACAATAATATTATTAATAATGTGGCAACACTCAAGACTACCATCCTGCAGATTCGCGATGTTCCTGCTGGTCACAGCATAGGCTATAGCCGACGTACTACCTTGACACGCGACTCACGCATCGCTGCCATACCTATCGGCTATGCCGACGGACTGGACCGCCACCTCAGCAACCGCAACTGCTACTGTCTGGTGAACGGCAAACGTGCCGACTACGTGGGCAACATCTGCATGGATGTGTGCATGATCGATGTGACCGACATCGAGTGTCAGGTGGGCGATCACGCCATTATCTTCGGCAACGATCTGCCTGTCACCGTGCTTAGCGATGTGGTAGGAACCATCCCTTACGAGATTCTCACGGGCATCAGCACACGCGTTCAAAGGGTGTATGTGCAGGAGTAGGAGTTAAACAATAAGTAAGAAGTAAAAAGTAAAAAGTAAAAAGTAAGAAGCAAGAAATAAGAAGTTAATATGAGACGTAAGATCCTATTGGCAGTTTGGATTGCAGCCTGTTGTTGCAGCAATGTGTGTTCGGCGCAGACCTACGAGGACTGTGTGGAGCGAGGACTGGCATACGCCAAGACCGACAGTCTGCAGCAAGCAGAAGAGTGGTTCCGTCAGGCGCTGCGTCTCAAGCCCGACGACTTCCGCAACGCTCTAATCTATGCCAACATGGCAAAGATTGAGGTGGCACAGGGACAGACGGAGAGAGCTCTGTCATCCTACGACCGAGCACTTGCTATCGTGCCAAAGAATGTGCCGATACTTCAGAGCCGTGCCGACCTCTACCTGTCGCTTGGCAATCTTGGCAAAGCACTCATCGACTACCGCAACATCATCGATGTCGATCCCAACAACGTGAATGCGCTGCAAGCCATGGGCTACATCTTCACCCAGCAGCGCGAATACACCAAGGCTAAGACTCACTACGAGCGCCTGCTCAGCATCGAGCCCGACAATTACACCGCGCTGCTTGGCGTTGCGATCCTGTTTCAGGAATGTGGCAAACCGTCCGAAGCCATCTCGCAGCTCACCCGCCTCATTGAGAAATATCCCGACCGTGCCGAGATATACAGCGTACGTGCCGAGATTGAGGCCGAAGCCAAGCAGACCGAACTTGCGCTCATGGATCTGGACAAGGCCATCAACCTTGAACCAAACAACAAGAACATGATCCTCACGCGTGCGTACCTTCATCTTAAAGAAGGAAAGAAACACCTCGCCAAACTCGATTTCGAACGTGCCATCGCACTCGGTGTGCCACGCGCTCAGCTAAAAAAAGAACTAAAGCAAGTGAAATAAAAAGTGTCATCGTCCATGCAGACGATGACACTTTTTATTTCATTTACATTCACTATCAATTGTGCACCAGCGTGCCAATCTCTTCGCCTTCCATCACCTTCTTCAGATTGCCAAGGATGTCCATGTTGAACACATAGATTGGAAGGTTGTTCTGCATACACATTGCTGTGGCTGTGATATCCATCACCTTGAGGCCCTGTGCAATCACATCCTCGTATGTGATGTCGTGGTACTTTGTGGCTGTAGGATCCTTTTCTGGGTCGGCAGTATAAACGCCATCCACGCGTGTACCCTTCAGCATCACGTCGGCCTCAATCTCGATGCCACGTAGACTTGAGCCTGTGTCGGTAGTGAAGTAAGGGCTGCCTGTGCCTGCACTCATGATCACTACCTCGCCATTCTCCATAGCCTCGATGGCCTTCCACTTGTTGTAGAACTCGCCGATTGGTTCCATGCGGATAGCTGTGAGCACACGGTTCTTCTGGCCTATGGCACCCAGTGCGCTTGAAAGTGCCAGTGAGTTGATCACTGTGGCACACATTCCCATCTGGTCACCCTTTACTCGGTCAAATCCCTTGCCAGCGCCTGTCAGTCCGCGGAAGATGTTTCCACCACCAATCACGATACCAATCTGAACGCCCATCTCAGCGATTTCCTTGATCTGCTGAGCATACTGATTCAGACGTTCCACGTTTATTCCCTGTTTCTGTTCGCCTGCCAAGCTCTCACCCGAAAGCTTCAGCAGTATTCTCTTGAATTTTGCCATATTGTAATTATTAAGATTATCTTTTCACTTTAACCTCTCAACTCTCACCTCTAAACTCTAAAACTTAGCCCTATACTTCTCCTCGTCCTCATCATCAAGCATCGAGAGGTAGGAGTTGTAACGCGACTCGGAGATGTCGTGACGCTCCAAGGCCTCAAGCACCGCACAATGTGGTTCGTGGGTGTGCGTGCAGTTGTTGAAGCGGCAGTCGTGCGAGAAGTGGAATATCTCCCGGAAATAGTGTCCCACCTCTTCCTTCTTCATCTCAAACGTGCCAAATCCCTTGATGCCCGGAGTGTCTATCAGGCCGCCGTTTTCCCATTGAGGTGTTCCATCAGGGGCGTATGAAGTAGGGTACATCTCCGAGAATGTGGTCGTATGCTTACCCGTGTTGTAGGCATCCGAAATCTCCGATGTGCGCAGCTCCAATCCAGGAAACAGCGTATTGATGAGTGTCGATTTTCCCACTCCGCTATTACCACTCAGGCATACTATCTTACCTTCCAAGTCCCGGCGCAGAGCCTCAACACCTTCGCCAGTCTTAGCCGAAATCCTGCGGCAAGTATAACCGATGTTCTCGTACAGATTGATCACGCTATCAAGGTACTCCTGCCAGTCCACTTCACTTTCATCGGAACTGTCGTTCTCTTTCCTCACCAAGTCCACCTTGTTGAACACCAGCATCACCGGCACATTGTATGCCTCAGCGGATGCAAGAAAGCGGTCGATGAATGTCAGCGAGGTCTCAGGCTGAGTCACCGTGACAATAAGCAGACACAGGTCCACATTGGCAGCAATGATGTGCGACTGCTTTGAAAGGTTGGTCGACTTGCGGATGATGTAGTTCTTGCGATCCTCCAACTGAGTGATAAGTCCTTGATGAGCCTGCTCGATGTCAGCATCGGTCGTGTCCTGAGGCACAAACTCCACCCTGTCGCCTATCGCCACCGGATTGGTGGTGCGAATGCCCTTGATGCGGAATTTGCCCTTGACCTTGCAGTCGTATATCTCTTCCGTGCCGTCAGTCTTTACCGTGTAGCTGTAGCCTGTGTTTCTTATTACGAGTCCTTTCAATTCGTCTTCTTGTTTTCTTTATTGTTGTTTGATTCCCAAGCTCCATCCCCCGTGGATAATCAAGGGGTCTGACCCTTTGATTATCCATTTCTCTCGGGGAGCCGGAAGGGGAGTTACTTTACCTTCTCTATAAACTCTCTCAGCTGCTCTTCCTCCACATCGCCCATTTGGAATTCCTTCTCGGCATCTTCTCTTACCAGGCGCAACCACTGGCTGTGGGCTTCCTCTGCCTCGCGCATCCAGCGGTCCTGATCGATGAAGAGGTTCTGTGCCAGCTGCTGAACGACAAACATGGCATAGTTCTTTGCGCTGCGAGTGTAGTCGTCATTGATGGTGCGCAGTATGTCAGACAGTTGTTCGAGCGACTCGATCTTTCCTGATTCAATGTCGCGTGCCACGCCCAGGATCTCGCTCTTTGGAGCAAGCATGCCGCAGAGGTCGACCCATGCGCCTCCCTGTGCCTCGTCCCAGTCGGTCTTGGAGTTGGCAAAATAGTCGTAGAGGAAGAGTCGAATCACCATGTCGTAGTATTGAATGCCGTTGAGCAATGCGTTACGCTTTATGTAGCATCCGTGGTACTCATATTCCTGCATGTCCTTGCCCTGCTTCTGTTCGAGGCGAAGGAGCAATTCCTTGCCTTCCATCACATACTGAATGATGTAAGGGTTAGGAAAAGCGAAGTTGATGAGGTCGCGGCGTGCCGACTGCGGACGGAGGTCGCGCTTTGGCCACTTGCCCACATCGCGCCATGTGCCTACGGTCTTTATGTTGATGCCAGGCACCACGTATGTCTTCTCGCCCTGGGCTATGACATACGAGAATGGCAGCTTATGCACATCAGGATGGTTCTGTATCTTACCCATCACCATCGAGAATGGACCTATATGTGCTGGCCACAGGATGTGGCTGCCGCTGGCAGTCTTCGAACCTCGGTCGAGCGTTCCCCAGTGTATTGGTCCCATCTTGTAGGCATGGTTGCTCTGGTTGGTTCCCGATCCTGCATTGTAGAATGAGAAGGCACCGCCGATGAGGAGTGTACTCTTGTGGTGGGATGTAGAGAATGGACCACACAGGGCTGCACACGCTTCTCCGTTATCCATGTAGCTGTTGGCGAAGAACACGCTTGCCTCAGCGCTGAATCCCTTGCCAACATGCACCGATTCGCCTACGAAGCAATTGTCCACCTTGGCTCCGTCGGTGATGCTTGCACCCTGAGCCACGATGGTGTTCTCCATTATCACATCAGTACCGATGAAGGTTGCTGCATCCTCGCTACTCAGGATGGTCACATTGTTCAGATGACTGGCACCGTGAATGTCGCACGAGCAACCAATCATCACGTTTTCAATATCCTTTGCGCCTACTATGCGCGAATATGCTCCTATGCTTCCCTTAGTCTGTGCCTGACGTCGTGTGAGTCGTCTGACACTTGGGAAGTTGATCATCATCCATGCCAGCTGCGAAGTGAGTTCTTCACACAACACGATGTTGCCATCTCCTCCTTCGTTCAGCACCGAGATGGTGTTGCCCTGTCCGAAGGTGCTTCCCTCCTGGGTGGTGATGGTTCCCACATTCGATATCAGGCAGTGGTCGCCAATGGCATAACCGCTTATGTAGCCACGCACATTCTCAATGAGACATTCGTCACCTATGGTTACGTTGCGCAGCGTGGCGTTCTTGATGCAGCAGCGGCGCAGGAATCCCTCCTCCACCTCCATCACTCCATTCTGGTTGCCAATCTCCACGTGTCCGTAGAGCTGCACGTTGCTCATCACCGATGGCATGAAGTCATCATCCACCATTACGTTCTGCCAGTCCTCAGCCCAGCATCCTTGCTCTTCAAGCTGAGATATCTCTATCGATGTCAGTTCTCGCATATTCTTGTTTTTTTATAAAGGTTAAAGGTTAGAGGTTAGAGGTTAAAGGAGCTCTCACTTCATACTTCTTACTTTTCACTTCAAACTTATCCTTCTTCGTACTTCTCGTACAAGAAGTCGTTGTATGGATATTTCTGCACATGCATCTCGCGTACCTTCTTGTACAGCACTTCGCGAAACTCCTCCATGTTGGCCTTTGTTTTTGCCGAGATGAAGAACGAGCCGAGTATGCTGCCCTTCTCCACCTCAGTTGGCACAATCTTCAGGTCATCGTTGACCGTAAATGAAGTGATGGCCTTCTCCTCGTCGCTTGCTTTTGCACCCTTCACCTTCAGCGGTTCGCTGCCCAGGCGTGCCATCCATGTGTTCATGAGTTCGTCGAGCGGTATGTTCTCCTTTGTTCGTGGAGTGAGATCGTCTGCCTCCTTCTCCACCCATGTGTAGGCATCAATCTTGTTGAACACGATGATCTGAGGCTTATCGGCTGCCCCAAGGTCGGCAAGCGTATTCTCCACCACCTTTATCTGATCTTCAAAGTCAGGATGACTGATGTCCACCACGTGCAACAGGAGGTCTGCCTCTCGCACCTCGTCGAGCGTGCTCTTGAACGACTCCACAAGGTCGGTAGGCAACTTGCGAATGAATCCTACGGTGTCCGACAGCAGGAATGGCAGATTGTCGATAATCACCTTTCGCACAGTGGTGTCGAGAGTGGCAAAGAGTTTGTTTTCTGCAAAGATGTCGCTCTTCGAGAGAAGGTTCATCAGCGTACTCTTTCCCACGTTCGTATATCCCACCAAAGCCACGCGTATCAGTCGGCCACGGCTCTTGCGCTGCGTGGTCTTTTGAGTATCGATGTCAGCCAGTCGCTGTTTGAGCAGGGCCATACGGTTGCGAATGATTCGTTGGTCCATCTCGAGCTGCGTCTCACCCGGACCACGCAATCCCACCGAACCGCCTCGCTGACGCTCAAGGTGAGTCCACAGTCGTGTGAGTCGTGGCAGCATGTACTTGTATTGTGCCAGTTCCACCTGAGTCTTCGCTGCCGAGGTCTGTGCACGCATGGCGAAGATATCGAGGATGAGCGATGTACGGTCCAGGATCTTGACTTGCAGCACCTTCTCGATGTTGCGTATCTGCTTGGCCGACAACTCATCATCAAATATCACCATACCCACAGGCTGCGGAGCATTGTTGCGTATGGCATCGTCGCTCTCATACTTATCGCCATGGCGAGCCTTCCTGCCCGTCACAATGGTCTGCTGGTATGGATTGCCGAGTGCCATCTGCTCCTCCCAATACTGATCCACCTCGTCCTGCTTCTCTTTGATGTACTGTGCTATCTCCTCAAGCTTACCCGTACCGAGATATGTCACCTGACTCGGTCCATTCACCCTCTGAGTATAGCGACGTATCACCTGCGCTCCGGCAGTCTCTGCCAGAAACGCCAGTTCGTCCAGATACTCGTTTGTCTTCCTCTCATTCTGCTGAGGAGTGATCAGACCCACCAGAATGGCAGTCTCCACCTTAGCTTCTGATATTACAAATTCCTTCATCTATAAAAAATCAACGTCCCTGCTTTCGCTTTTATTCTAATTCAACTACGAAGTTTTTCTTACTTCATACTTATTACTTAAACATCTTCACTTTCCCAGCGCTTCCAGCATCCTCTTCACCACTACCGTAGCCGAGATCTCGCGGTTGGCAGCTTCAGGAATCACGAGCGATGTTGGCGATTCAATCACATCGTCAGTCACGATCATGTTGCGGCGTACTGGCAGACAATGCAGGAAGAATGCGTTGTTGGTCACAGCCATCTGACGCTCACCTACGGTCCAGTCCTTGTAGTCGTGATAGTCGCCGAGCACCTTGCCATAGTCCTCAGGACGAGTCACTCCTGGACACGACCAGTTCTTGGCGTAAATGAAGTCAGCACCTTCAAATGCCTTCATCTGGTCATACTCCACCTTTGCATCTCCTGCAAACTCAGGATCCAACTCATAGCCCTCTGGGTGAGTAATGACAAAGTCCACATCGGCAGCGTTCATCCATTCTGCAAATGAGTTTGGCACAGCCTGAGGCAGAGCCTTTGGATGTGGAGCCCATGTCAGCACCACCTTAGGGCGCTTGTTTGGTGTGCGCTTCACCGGACTACCGCCAAACAGCGGATTAGCCTCGATGTAGTCGCAGTTCTTGTACTCCTCGATGGTTATCAAGTCAGCAAAAGCCTGCAAAGGATGCACCGTTGCACTCTCCATGAAGAACACCGGACGGCCGCTGTACTTGATAAACTGATTCAGGATCTTCTCCTCATAGTCGTCCTTGCGGTTCTCGAAGCGTGCAAAGCTGCGCACACCGATGATGTCGCAATAGCTTCCCATCACAGGGATAGCCTCCAACAGGTGCTCGCTCTTGTCGCTGTCCATGATCACGCCACGCTCAGTCTCGAGCTTCCATGCACCCTGGTTCACATCGAGCACAATCACGTTCATGCCGAGGTTCATACATGCCTTCTGAGTCGAGAGGCGCGTGCGAAGCGAATTGTTGAAGAATATGAGGAGGGCAGTCTTGTTCTTGCCCAGTTCCTGATACTTAAAGCGGTCTTTCTTGATCTCGAAAGCCTCATCGAGTGCCTGCTTCAGGTCACCGATATCCGATACATGCTGAAATACTTTCATATACTGATAATTCTTATTTTCCTTAATTTATAAATAAATCATTGCGCAAAGATAAGACTTTCTTTGGTTTTATATTACATTTTGCATTAAAAACAACAAAATCGGGTACAAAATTTTGTAAAATCAAAACCATTCTTTAACTTTGCCATCCAATTATCACATACAATCACCATGAATAAAGTACTATCCTTCATAGCACTCCTCACCATGAGTGCAGCAGCATTTGCTGCCGACCGAGTTAATATCACCGTAAGCAACAGCCTCAGCACCGACCGTCAGTTTGAAGTGGTCGAGACCGATGCCGCCCTCATCCGCAAGCGCCTTGGCACCGATAGCTTCATCATCACCGATGCCGACGGCAAGGAGATTGCAAGCCAGACCACCTACGACGGCCTGCTCATCTTCCAGGCAAGCGTGCCAGCACGCGGCAAGTCCGTCTACTATGCCGTACCAGGCACGCCGAAGGCTTACGAGCCTCAGGCAAAGGGACGCCTCTTCACCGAGCGTGGCGATGAATTCGGTTGGGAGAATGATCGCGTGGCATACCGCGTCTACGGACATGGAGCAGCAGTAGGCTACGACCTTTTCAATAAAAGCACCACCGAGCTTATGCTCGACTACTGGTATGCCAGCGAGCAGAACCAGGAGATGCGCAGCGTCAGCAAGCAGCTACACGACCGTGGCTACCACGACCTTGCCGATCAGGTATACAACGCCTTCTGCTACCACATCGACCATGGTAAGGGTATGGACTGCTACACCGTTGGCCCTACCCTCGGAGGTGGAGCCGATGCACTCCTCAATGCTGATGGCAGCCTCTGCCTTCCACAATGCTACAAGACATACGAGATCCTCGATAAGGGTCCCCTCCGTTTCACCGTACGCATGACCCACCCATCCGTCACCTACCAAGGTACACAGGTCACCGAGACACGCCTCATCACCCTTGATGCTGGCAGTCACTTCAACCGCGTCAGCATCACCTTCTCCGACCTCGTTCCATCTGCCCAAATAGCATCCGGCATCGTCATCCACAAGCAGAACCCTAACGCCTACGTCCTCAATGCCGAGGCCGGCTACATGGGCTACGAAGACCTTGGCGACCCATCTCCATACAACAAGAAATATGCCGACGAACTCGCACGCCACATGGGCAAGATCTACGTCGGCACCATCTACCCTGCCAAGGTCAGCAAAACCCAGTTCCTCAGCGGCGAGAATGGCATTGCCACAGGCCACATACTTGCCATCTCCAACTACACACCAGGCTACACTTACTACTTCGGCTCTGGATGGGACAAGAATCCGAACACAGGCCTCCAGTCCCTCTCCGACTGGGAAGCACTCCTCGCTCGCAAGGCAGCCGAAGTACGCACACCGATGAAGGTTAAGATCAAGTAAGTATCGTATGAAGGTCAGATAAGGATCAATCGACTGATTCCGGCACAGGATTCTTGTCTGCATGTGCTACGGCAAGAATGGTGACCTTTGTGCCTGGTAGCTTCAGGATCGCGTTGGCACACTCCATGATGGTGGAGCCCGTGGTTATCACATCGTCGAGGAGCAGGATGTGCTTGCCCTCCAGACGCTCGGGATGCACTACGGCAAAAGCACCTGCTACATTCTTTCGGCGCGCTTCGTGATCCAACGTGGTCTGCGAAGGGGTATGGTGCACACGCTTTACCGACTGGGTATCAACCCCGATACCCGTCACCTTGCTCACTCCCTTGGCTATATAATCACATTGGTTATATCCACGGCTCATCTGTTTCTTACGGTGCAGAGGCAGAGGTACTATCACATCTATGCTATCAAAGATGGAAGGCTGGTGAGATGCATCCATCATCTCCTTTGCCATCCATTCGCCCAGTTGGATGCCGAGCGATAGCATGCCTTCGTACTTCACCTTATGCAGTAGCAATCGGCTGTTGCTTGTATAGAATATGAAGGTGGCTGCTCTCTCTATTACGCGATGCCCATTGCCCATATCCTGCATTCCCCACAGTATCCTTTCCAATCTGCCATGCTCCTTCTCCACCTGCCTGGTTCGTGGCAGATACATGTAGCAGGTCGTGCATAGGTGACGCTCGGACACAGATAGTCTTTTGTCACACAACACACAGAATCGTGGAAAAAGAAAGTCGCCAATCTCACGGATAATATTCATAATGGAATGGATAAGATATTTCGGTTTGTAATGTTTCAAGGAAAGGTTTTCAATGTACTTTATGGGACTCGGAGAAGCCTTTACTAGGACTTTGAAGAGTCCTTGCAAGGAATCAGCAAAGTCCTTGCAAGGAAATAGCAAACTCCTTGCAAGGAGTTGACGATGTCCTTGCAAGGAGTTTTTTTGATCGTTACCTATCGGTTGTAGAGTACGGTTGGATTATTCTGCATCGCGGTTGGCACGCTTACGCTCGAGGTGGTCGAGGATGATCTTGCGGATACGCATGGATTTTGGAGTCACCTCTACGTATTCGTCCTCCTTGATGTATTCGAGTGCCTCTTCGAGCGAGAGGACTACCGGAGGAATGATGCGTGCCTTTTCATCTGTACCTGAGGCACGTACGTTGGTGAGCTGCTTTGCTTTGGTGACGTTTATGACGAGGTCGATCTCGTGGATATGTTCTCCGACCACCTGACCTGCATAGACCTGATCCTGTGGGAAGATGAAGAACTTGCCTCGGTCCTGAAGCTTGTCCATCGAGTAGGCGAAGGCGGTTCCGGATTCGAGTGCTACGAGCGATCCGTTAGTGCGGCGTGTGAGCTCGCCCTTGAATGGCTGGTAGTTCTTGAAGCGGTGGGCCATGATAGCCTCTCCCTGGCTGGCTGTGAGTACATTGGTACGAAGTCCAATGATGCCTCGCGATGGGATCTCAAATTCGATGTTGATGCGTTCGCCCTGTGCCTCCATGCTGACCATCTCGCCCTTGCGGCGTGTGACCATATCAATCATCTTGGACGAGAACTCCTCCGGTACGTTGATGGTGAGTTCCTCGATTGGTTCGTGGCGCACACCGTTGATCTCCTTATAGATAACCTGTGGCTGACCAACCTGAAGCTCATAGCCTTCGCGACGCATGGTCTCAACGAGGACAGAGATGTGGAGCACTCCACGTCCGCTGACTATCCAGGCATCGGTGCTGTCGTCCTTCTGCTCTACGCGGAGGGCGAGGTTCTTCTCAAGCTCCTTCTGCAGACGGTCGTTGATGTGACGGCTGGTGCAGAACTTACCTTCCTTGCCGAAGAATGGCGAGTTGTTGATGGTGAAGAGCATGGACATGGTTGGCTCGTCGATGCTGATGGTTGGGAGTGCCTCTGGAGTCTCGAAATCGCAGATGGTGTCGCCAATCTCGAAATTGGAGAGTCCGATGACGGCACAGATGTCGCCCGAGCTGACTGACTCGGTGGCACGATGGCCCATGCCCTCGAAGGTGTGGAGTTCCTTGATCTTGGTCTTCTCAAGCGATCCGTCGCGGTGGGCGATGGTGATGTTCTGTCCGGAGCGGATGGTGCCTCGGTGCACACGGCCCACGGCGATACGTCCGGTATAGGTTGAGTAGTCGAGCGAGGTGATGAGCATCTGAGGTGTGCCATCAATCTGAGTTGGTGCTGGGATCTTCTCGAGGATGGTGTCGAGAAGGTAAGTGATGTCGGATGTTGGGTTGGTATAGTCAGGTCCCATCCATCCGTTCTTTGCCGATCCATAGACTACTGGGAAGTCGAGCTGCTCCTCGGTAGCATTGAGCGAGAACATGAGGTCGAATACCATCTCGTAGACTTCCTCAGGGCGGCAGTTTGGCTTGTCGACCTTGTTGACTACGACTACTGGCTTGAGTCCGATCTCAAGTGCCTTCTGGAGTACGAAACGCGTCTGAGGCATTGGACCCTCGAAGGCATCGACAAGGAGGATGCATCCGTCGGCCATATTGAGCACACGCTCTACCTCACCACCGAAGTCGGAGTGTCCCGGAGTGTCGATGACATTAATCTTCACTCCCTTATAGTTGATCGATACGTTTTTGGAAAGGATTGTTATTCCGCGCTCACGTTCCAGTTCGTTATTATCCAAAATGAGATCGCCTGTCTGTTGATTTTCGCGGAAGAGGTTGCCTGCGAGTAGCATCTTGTCGACCAGTGTAGTCTTTCCGTGGTCGACGTGTGCAATGATTGCAATGTTTCGTATATCCTGCATCTTGAGAATTGAAAATATGTATGGAAAACCTGAGAATGGCCAGCACAATCTGCCATGAGTCTCTGCCTTCCCTATGTTATGTTATTTCGAAATCGGGTGCAAAGTTACGCATAATTATTGAAAACAAGTGTAAAAACGAAGAAAATAGTGGTGTAAAGGATAAATAATTCCTAATTCTTAATTTATAATTCATAAATAATTCTTACCTTTGCAGCCGATTTCGGACGAGTGAGCAATTCAGCTGATAGAATACTGACACGTCCAGAAACGTAAATAAACATTTTTTTCAAACTAAAAAAACGATTTCAAAATGTATCTCGATTCAGCAAAGAAGGCAGAAATCTTCGCACAGTATGGTGCTTCTGCTACTGACACAGGTTCTTGCGAGAGCCAGATCGCTCTCCTCACTTACCGTATCCAGCACCTTACAGAGCATGTAAAGGCTAACCACAAGGACTACTCTACTAACCGTGCCCTTGTAAAGCTCGTAGGTCAGCGTCGTAGCTTCCTCTCTTACCTCAAGAGAAAGGACATCAACCGCTACCGTGCTATCGTTAAGGCTCTCGGTCTTCGTAAGTAATCAAGCACCTCAGGCGCAAGAATCTGCAGTTTCCAAGATTGTTTGGAGACTGCATTTTTGTTTTAAAAATGTATTGCCCACAGATGTATGCGAGCAAGGCATCACCAAAACTTGTTGTTCTCGGCAGAGTACTCAAATCCTGCAGCAGCAAGGTCGCTGATAAGTTTTGACTGGTCAACATCTTCAGCCTCACAGAAGGCTTCGAGCGATGGATACTGGTCGCGCAGTTTCATGTTGACATAGGAAAGAAGCATGAATGGATCGGTTGGCATGATTTGGGGGAATTATGAATTGTGAATTAAGAATTATGAATTAAGTTATCGACGCAGTCGCTGGGAGCGTAGCGGAAAGAATTAATATTCATCAATTATGAGTTGTTGGCATCCGAGGAGGAAGAAGACAGAGGCAGCTTTTCCTCGTTTAGAAGTCGGCGCTTCTTGTCTATCATCTCGCCTTCGCGCTGGCCATGGAATCCGCCAAGGGTGCCATCGCTTGCCACCACTCGATGGCATGGCACATCGGGGGCGAAAGGATTGCGCCGAAGGGCCTGACCAACAGCCTGGGCACTACCGCATCCAATGCGACGCGCAAGTTCACCATAGGTGATGGTGGAGCCACGAGGGACATCAAGCAAGGCGAGGTAGACTCGGCGCTGGAAGTCGGTGATGGTGGTGGACGAAAGGACACGCTGACGAATGTTATTCATCTCCCATGACTTTTAGAATATCGTCCATACTGTAGCCTCGGCCGAGGGCGAAGCGGATGAGTTTGCCGCGGATCTCGTAGTCAGAGCGTCCCTTGACCGAAGGGCGTTTTCGGTCTATCAGTTGGCGAAGTGTGGCAAGGCAGTCGTCCTCATCGATCTCCTCGAGAGCCTCAGAGATGATGGACGAATCGATGCGACGCATACGCAGTTCCTGCGAGATGCGAGTGCTGCCCCAGCGATTGTAGCGGAACTTGTCGCGTACGAAGGCATGGGCATAGCGACGCTCGTCGATGAATCCCTCCTTCACCAGTCGCTCGATGACGGCATCAGCAAGTGCCTGCTGGCCCGACTCATCAGCATTGGTATCGACGCTTTTGCTGCCATCGGGCACAAGTAGCCAGCGCGACATTTTGCGGCGCATGTCGAGGATGCAGTATTCGGCTGCTGCACATAGTGCGGAGAGCTTCATGTAGGCTTCGTGCTGGGTATAGACTGTCATACGGAATGGATATGGAGGTTTTCGCTGCAAAGGTAAGAAAAAAACATATGTTTTTCTTTTTTATAAGACCAAAAAATCGTACCTTTGCACAAAATTTGCAAATTTAATGGAAGAACTTAACCTTGAAACACCTAAAACGGATAATTACGGGGATGCGAATATCATCACTCTGACCGGAGTGGAGCATATTCGTCTGCGACCTGGTATGTACATCGGACGCCTCGGCGACGGTTCGCATGCCGAGGACGGTGTCTACGTGTTGCTGAAGGAGGTGATAGATAATTCTATCGACGAATTCAAGATGGGTGCGGGCAAGCGCATCGAGGTAGACATAGAGAACGACCTCACCGTAACCGTACGCGACTATGGACGAGGCATTCCTCAAGGCAAGATGATCGAGGCGGTCAGCGTGCTCAACACTGGCGGTAAGTACGACTCAAAGGCTTTCCAGAAATCCATCGGACTGAACGGAGTGGGTACGAAGGCGGTAAATGCGCTTAGCACCAAGTTTGAGGTGCGAAGCTACCGTGAGGGCACAGTGCGCATAGCAAAATTCGAAAAGGGCAAACTGGTGGACGACCAGACCATGAAGACTGACGAGGAGAACGGTACGTTCGTACGCTTCGAGCCAGACAACAGCCTTTTCCTCAACTATAAGTACCAGGGCGAATTTGTGGAGACCATGCTCCGCAACTACACCTACCTGAACACAGGTCTGGAGATATTCTACAACAGTCGCCGCATCACGAGCCGCAACGGATTGAAGGACCTCCTGACCGACACCATGACCACCCAGCCTCTGTATGACATCATACACCTGAAGGGCGACGACATCGAGATAGCCTTCACGCACACCAACCAGCAGTATGGTGAGGAGTACCACTCGTTCGTGAATGGACAGCACACCATACAGGGAGGTACGCATCAGAGTGCATTCAAGGAGCACATTGCCCGTACTATTAAGGAGTTCTTCCAGAAAAACTACGAATACGGCGACATACGAAGCGGCATCGTGGCTGCCATAGCCATCAATGTGCAGGAGCCACAGTTTGAGAGTCAGACAAAGATTAAGCTCGGTTCGCTGACCATGGAGCCAAACGGAGGCGTGAGCGTGAACAAGTTTGTGGGCGACTTCATCAAGACCGAAGTGGACAACTACCTGCACAAGCACCTCGACGTGACCGAAGTGATACAACAGAAGATACAAGAGAACGAGCGCGACCGCAAGGCAATAGCAGGCGTGACCAAGCTGGCACGCGAACGTGCGAAGAAGGCCAACCTGCACAACCGCAAACTGCGCGACTGCCGCATACACCTCAACGACGCCAAGGGCGACAAGAAGGAGGACTCATGCATCTTCATCACCGAGGGTGACTCGGCAAGCGGAAGCATCACCAAGAGCCGCGATGTGAACACACAGGCGGTATTCTCGCTGAGAGGAAAACCGCTCAACACGTTCGGACTGACAAAGAAGGTGGTGTACGAGAACGAGGAGTTCAACCTGCTGCAAGCTGCACTCAACATCGAGGATGGCATTGAGGGTTTGCGCTACAACAAGGTGATCGTGGCTACCGATGCCGATGTGGACGGTATGCACATCCGACTGCTGATGATCACATTCTTCCTGCAGTTCTTCCCTGAGTTGATACGCAAGGGCCACGTGCACATACTGCAGACTCCATTGTTCCGTGTTCGCCAGCGCAAGAAGAAACTGAAGAAGGAGTCCATGAGTGCCATAGCGGAGAAGTATCCAAACGCTGCTGCATCGAAGGGCGACTTCGTGACACTATACTGCTACACCGAGGATGAACGTCAGGAGGCCATCCGCCTGCTCTCGCCCGATCCGGAGATAACACGATTCAAAGGCCTTGGAGAGATCTCGCCTGATGAGTTCAAGAACTTCATCGGAGAGGATATGCGACTCGAGGAGGTAACCCTGAAGAAGACCGACAAGGTGAAGGAACTTCTGGAGTACTACATGGGCAAGAACACCATGGAGCGTCAGAACTTCATCATCAACAATCTGGTGATAGAAGAGGATGTGACAGAGGAAGAAGAATAGCTGACCCTACGAAAAATTTGAAATGGAAAGAATAGCTTTGTTTGCCGGGTCGTTCGACCCTTTCACCAAAGGCCACAAGTCAATAGTGGACCGCGCGCTTGGCAGCGTTGCCGACAAGGTGATAGTAGCAATCGGCGTGAACTATAACAAGAAATATATGTTCTCGCTCGACGAACGCCTCGAAGCAATAAAGAAGACATTCGGCAACGAGCCGAGGGTAAGCGTGACAAGCTACGACGGACTGACCACCGACTACGCCAAGAAGGTAGGAGCTGCATTCCTGCTGCGAGGCGTGAGAAGCACGAAGGACTTTGAGTTCGAACGCGACATAGCCGAGGTCAACCGCCGACTGACAGGCATCGAAACCATTCTACTATACACCGAGCCTGAGTTGGCACACATCAGTTCGAGCATCGTTCGCGAACTGCTTACCTACGGCAAGGATGTTAGCGAATATATGTCAGACATTGAATTAACAAGAAACAACAAACAGATCTAAAGAATACACATAACGATGAAAAGGTATTTATTCCTTGTATTGGGATTAATAACAATCACTGCAACGGCGCAAAGAAAGAACGACGACACACAATTGCGTAAATTCTTCTATGTGGAGAACGCCATCAGCCAGCTGTACGTTGATGACATCAATGAGACAAAGCTTGTGGAGGATGCAATAACTGGTATGCTCAAAGAACTTGACCCCCACTCTACCTACACCCCTGCAAAGGATGTGCAGCAGATGACGGAGAACCTGAACGGTTCGTTTGAGGGTATCGGTGTGCAGTACAACATCAACGAGGACACGCTCGTGGTCATCAACACCATCACCAACGGTCCATCGGAGAAAGTGGGCATCATAGCTGGCGACAAGATCATCACAGTCAACGACTCATCGATAGCAGGTGTGAAGATGACAAAGGAGGAGATAATGAAGCGCCTGCGCGGTCCGAAGGGCACAAAGGTCAACCTCGGCATTGTGCGTCAGGGCGTGAAGGGTGTGCAGAAGTTTGTAGTGACCCGCGACAAGATTCCTGTACACACTCTCGATGCATACTACATGATCAACGACCATACAGGCTACATCAAGCTGAGCAGCTTCGGAGCCACCACTCACGATGAGTTTGCTGACGCCGTGAAGGACATGCAGAGCATAGGCATGAAGGACCTCGTGCTCGACCTTCAGAGCAACGGAGGCGGATACCTTCAGTCGGCAGTTGCGTTAGCTGACGAACTGTTGCAGAAGGGCGAGATGATAGTTTACACCGATGGTCGCTCAACAGGCCGTCACGACTACTATGCTACCGATGCCGACATGAAGGTGGGCAAGATCACGGTGCTCGTGGATGGATACACAGCCAGCGCAGCCGAGATTGTATCGGGCGCCATTCAGGATAATGACCGAGGCACCATCGTAGGCCGACGCACATTTGCCAAGGGACTTGTGCAGCGCCCTATCGACCTGCCTGACGGAAGCATGGTCAGACTGACCGTAGCCCACTACTACAGTCCTGTGGGACGCTGCTTCCAGAAGCCATACGTAAAGGGCGACAAGAAGTCGTATGACAACGATATGCTCGAGCGCTTGAACAGCGGCGAGCTCATGTCGGCCGACAGCATCCACTTCCCTGACTCGCTCAAGTACTTCACTAAGGGCGGACGCGTAGTGTACGGAGGAGGAGGCATCATGCCTGATGTCTACGTGCCACTCGACACAACGCTCTACACACATTTCCACCGCGAACTGAACGCCAAGAGCTGCATCATCCAGACCACACTCAAGTATCTCGACCAGCACCGCAAGCAGTTGATTAAGGACTACGACGTGGCATCGTACCGCAAGCAGCTCTCGCTCAAGGAGGCAGGCAAGAAGTACGATGTGCAGATGATACTTCACCACCCTGGCTATGAGCGCTTCAAGAGTTCGTTCCAAGTGCCAGAAGAGATGATCAGCACCTTGCTCCAGAAGGCAAAGGAAGAGAAGATAGAATACACAGACGAGGCTTTGAAGTCAAGTCTATCATATATTAAGGTGCAGCTCAAGGCCCTCTTGGCTCGCGACATCTGGGACATGTCGGAATACTACCAGATCATGAACCCAACAAGCGAAATATACATGGCGGGACTGAAGACCCTGAACAATTAAACAAAACTAAAATACAATATCATTATGGCAAAGAAAGCACTTCTTATGATTCTCGACGGATGGGGAATCGGCAATCAGACAAAGGGTGACGTGATCTTCCAGACACCAACACCTTACATGGATTATCTCAACGCAAACTACCCACACTCTGCACTTCAGGCTTCGGGTGAGAACGTAGGTTTGCCTGACGGACAGATGGGTAACTCGGAGGTAGGTCACCTCAACATCGGTGCTGGACGCATCGTGTACCAGGACCTCGTAAAGATCAACCGCGCATGCGCTGACAACTCTATCCTTGAGAACCCACAGATCAAGGCTGCATACGGATATGCAAAGGAGAACGGCAAGAACGTTCACCTCATGGGTCTTACTTCAACAGGTGGTGTACACTCAAGCTTCGGTCACATCCTCAAGCTTGTTGACATCGCTAAGGAGTACGGCATCAACAACTGCTACGTACACTGCTTCATGGACGGTCGTGACACCGACCCAAAATCGGGTAAGGGATTCATCGCCGATCTTCAGAAGCACATTGACGAGGTAGGCGTAGGTGCTATTGCAAGCATCATCGGACGTTTCTACGCAATGGACCGCGACAAGCGTTGGGACCGCGTAAAGGTAGCTTACGATCAGCTCGTGAATGGCGTAGGCCGCAAGGTGACTGACATGGTAGAGGCTGTACAGTCATGCTACGACAGCCACACAGAGGAGCACAAGAACACAGACGAGTTCATGGAGCCACTCGTAAACGCTAACGTAGACGGCACAATCAAGGAAGGCGACGTAGTGATCTTCTACAACTACCGTCCTGACCGCGCTAAGGAGATGACCATCGTACTCACTCAGCAGGACATGGAGGCAGAGGGCATGAAGACTATCCCAGGGCTCCAGTACTACTGTATGACTCCATACGACGCTTCATTCACAGGCGTAAACATCATCTTCCCTAAGGAGAACGTTGAGAACACACTCGGCGAATACATCTCATCGAAGGGTCTCAAGCAGCTCCACACAGCTGAGACTGAGAAGTACGCACACGTTACATTCTTCTTCAACGGTGGCCGCGAGGCTCCATACGAGGGTGAGGAGCGCGTACTCGTAGCAAGCCCTAAGGTTGCTACCTACGACCTCCAGCCAGAGATGTCGGCTCCTGAGGTTAAGGACAAGCTCGTGGCTTCAATCAAGGAGGACAAGTACGACTTCATCGTTGTCAACTTCGCCAACCCAGACATGGTAGGTCACACAGGCGTATACTCAGCTATCGAGACTGCAGTAAAGACTATCGACCAGTGTGTGAACGAGGTTGTAGAGGCAGCAAAGGCCACTGGTTACGAGACTATCATCATCGCTGACCACGGTAATGCAGACAACGCTCAGAACCCAGACGGATCGGTCAACACAGCTCACTCACTCAACCCAGTACCATTCATCTATGTGACAGAAAACAAGAATGCAAAGGTAGTGGACGGTGTGCTCGCTGACGTTGCTCCATCCATCCTCCACATCATGGGCCTCGAGCAGCCAAAGGAGATGACTGGTAACAATCTCATCACAGACTAAGCTTCTTGATGCAGAGACTTAATCGGATAAACGGTTAATCGGATGATCGATTAATCGACTAAACGGATAATCGACTAAACGATTAAACGATTAAACGCTTAAGATTCCCCTCAAGAAAAATATCTATAGGGAAAATCCCCTCGCAAATAGGCAAAGTCCTTTGCGAGGGGATTATTATTGCCGTATCTTTGCAGCAGAAAAATAACAAAAACGAATAGTAACCATTAAAATTGAATGATATGAAGACTCTAAGAACACTACTCGCAGCAATGATGCTCCTCATCGGATCGGCAGTAATGAATGCTCAGCCTATGAGCTACAACGCAATCCGCAACAATGCGCGATTCCTCACCGACCGCATGGCTTATACACTCGGCATCAACGATCCATACCTCATCGATGACATGTACCGTATCAACTACGACTTCATCTGCGGTGTGAATGACTATCTCGACGATGTGGCTCTTGGATACCGATATGATGACTACATGTCAATATGCGACTATCGCGACTACGCACTCCGTTCTCTCCTGGGCGACATCATCTGGTCACGACTCATGGGTTACGACTACTTCTATCGCCCTATCATATTCGAGAACTATCGCTGGCGCTTCAGCATCTATGCATTCGACAACCTGCGCACACACTACTACTGCAGCATACCAACCTACTACAACACCTATCGTGGAGGACACTTCTTCACAGGTATGCGTCCAGGCGTATCGCGCGGACCTCGTCCAGCCGACTACCACGGAGGCTTCAGAGATGGCCGCAGAGGCGTGACAGTCAATAGCCACGTACGCGACTACAGAGACCCAGGACGTCCAGGCAGCATGCACCCAACACGCACTGGCGACATGAGAGGCGAGCGCCCTAACGCAGGCAATCGCGGAGGAGATGTGAACCGTGGCGAACGCCCTAATATGGGAAATCGCGGCGACATGAACCGTCCAGGCAATAACGCAGGCGTAAGCCGCCCAGGCAACAACAATGCTGACATGAACCGCCCAACTGTAGGCGATCGCGGCCAGGTGAACCGTGGCGAACGTCCAAGCATGGGTGAACGCGGTGGACAGGTGAACCGCAGCGAACGTCCAAGCATGAGTGAGCGCCCAAGTACCAGTGCTCCTTCACGCAACAGTGGTACAGTATCAGGCCCTTCACGCAGCGGCGGTACAGTATCTGCACCATCACGCATCGGCAACTCAGGCGGCATGACTCGCGGAGGCAGTTTCGGTGGCGGTAGCTCATCACGCGGTGGCAACGCAGGTGGAGGTGCACGCGGCGGACGCAGATAACAAAGTATACTCTTTCTACTAAATAAATTTGAACACTTTAATTTTATTGGTTCTTTTGGAACGGTTTTTCGTGAGAAAGACCGTTCTTTTTATTTAAAATCACTATCTTTGCACCAAAATTGCATACAATCATGACTATAGAAGAGAAAATCATAGCAGGAGTACAGGCTGCAGCCAAGGCTTTGTACGACCTCGAGGCTGACACAAAGATGGTACAGCTTCAGAAGACAAAGGCAGAATTTGAGGGTCACCTCACAGTTGTTGTATTCCCATTTGTCAAGGCAGCACGCAAGGGTCCTGAGCAGGTAGCAAACGAGATTGGCCAGTACCTCCAGGACAACCTCAGCGACATCGTTGCAAAGTACAACGTGGTTAAGGGCTTCCTCAACCTCGTCATCAGCGATGCACCATGGATCACCCTTCTCAACAAGATCAATGCTGAGGAGAAGTTTGGCTTCACACCTGCAGGCGAGTCATCACCTCTCGTAATGATTGAATACTCATCGCCTAACACCAACAAGCCACTCCACCTCGGACACGTGCGCAACAACCTTCTCGGTGCTGCCCTTGCACGCATCGTAGAGGCCAACGGCAACAAGGTGGTAAAGACCAACATCGTCAACGACCGAGGCATCCACATCTGCAAGTCGATGCTTGCATGGCTGAAGTACGGCAATGGTGAGACACCTGAGTCGAACGGCAAGAAGGGCGACCACCTCATCGGCGACTACTATGTAGCCTTCGACAAGCACTATCGCGAAGAGGTGAAGCAGCTCAAGGCCCAGTTTGTTGCTGAAGGCATGGACGAGGAGGCTGCTGAGGCAAAGGCAAAGAATGAGGCTCCACTCATCGTCGAGGCTCACGACATGCTCGTGAAGTGGGAGCAGAACGACCCTGAGGTGCGCGGACTCTGGAAGAAGATGAACGAATGGGTATATGCCGGATTCGATGAGACATACAAGATGATGGGAGTATCGTTCGATAAGATATACTACGAGTCAAACACCTACCTCGAGGGTAAGGACAAAGTGATGGAAGGACTGGAGAAAGGATTCTTCTACCGCCGCGAGGACGGATCGGTATGGGCCGACCTCACAGCCGAAGGACTGGACGAGAAGCTCCTCCTCCGCAGCGATGGCACATCGGTCTACATGACTCAGGACATCGGTACTGCAAAGCTCCGCTTCCAGGACTTCCCTATCGACAAGATGATCTACGTAGTGGGCAACGAGCAGAACTACCACTTCCAGGTGCTCTCCATCCTTCTCGACAAGCTCGGTTTCAAGTGGGGCAAGGACCTCGTTCACTTCTCGTACGGCATGGTTGAGTTGCCAAACGGTAAGATGAAGTCGCGCGAAGGAACTGTGGTTGATGCCGACGATCTCATGGCATCAATGATCAGCGATGCCTACACCGCAAGTGCCGACAAGATGAAGACACTCGACATCCCTGAGGAAGAGGCACGCGAAGTGGCTCGCAAGGTAGGTCTCGGTGCTCTCAAATACTTTATCCTTAAGGTCGATGCACGCAAGAACATGCTCTTCAACCCAGAGGAGAGTATCGACTTCAATGGCAATACAGGTCCATTCATCCAGTACACCTATGCCCGCATCCAGAGCATCCTTCGCAAGGCACAGGCACAGGGCATCGACATTCCTGCAGCATTGCCAACATCAATCTCCATCTCAACCAAGGAGACAGAACTCATCCAGAAGCTCAATCAGTTTGGCGCAGCAGTCAAGGCAGCAGGTACCGACTACAACCCATCTACCATCTGTAACTACTGCTACGAACTCACAAAGGAGTTCAACCAGTTCTACCACGACTTCACTATCCTTGGTGAGGAGAACGCCGACCTCAAGCTCTTCCGCCTTTCGCTCGCAAAGGCTGTAGCAAAGGTTGTCAGCCTCGGCATGGGATTGCTCGGCATCGAAATGCCTGAAAGAATGTAGGATTGTAGGTTTAGAGGTTAAAGGTTAGAGTGGAGAGGTGAGAGGTTAGAGAAAAAACGTGAAGACACTACTTATTATCATACTTACAATGTTCGTCACTTCTGCTTACGGGCAGAACGTGACGAATTTTGTTGATCCCCGTATAGGTTCCGAAGGCCTGGGCCGTGTGTTCATCGGTCCGTCGTGTCCCTACGGCATGGTGAAGCCCGGTCCCGACTGCGGAGTGGGCAACAATCCAGGCTGGGCACCGATGCCTGCCGAAGTGTCAGGATTCTCCCAGCTTCACGTTAGTGGCACGGGAGGAGGACCGAAATACGGCAACATACTTATTAATATAAAAGGTACGCGCGTGGAGGAGGACATACGCCTGGGCTACTACTCATGCACATACAGCAGCGGAGTGAAGACCGAGATCACTACTGCCGAACGCGCTTCCTTCTACCGCTTCACAGGCATAGCCAGCACCACCTTCGACCTCCAGCACTTCCTGGGACGAAGCGATGTGCCTAAGGCACGCGAAGCGCAGCAATACGAGGACTCTCACCTCGAAGTCGTCAACGACAGCGTAACCACTGGTTATCAGACCATCAGCGGTGGTTGGAACAATGGCGGTCCCTACACCGTCTACTTCTACTCCGTCACCCATAAGTCAGGCAATGAACTCCTGCAGAAGGTGGGCATCTCGTTCATATCCATCGATCAGGCACAGCATAACCTATACGAGGACATACCCCATTGGGACTTCTCGCGCACCTACAGGGAGTGCATACAGAAATGGGAGTCATTGCTCTCCAGAGTGCAGTTGGCCGACGACACACCCTACGAGCAGAAACGCATGTTCTACACCGCCCTCTACCACACCATGATCATGCCTGTCGACCGCACCAAGGACGACATCTGGAAGGATGGGCGATGGGTCAACGGACGGTGCTACGACGACTACTATGCCATCTGGGACACCTACCGCACCTCCACCCCACTCATCACCCTGCTCGACCCAGAGCGAGCTACAGCCATCATCGAGTCGCTCCTCAACATATACCGCATCACAGGCTATATGCCCGATGCACGCAGCGGCAACTCCAACGGACGCACGCAGGGCGGATCGAACGCAGAGATCGTGGTGGCCGATGCACTTGCCAAGGGACTACACATCGACTACGAACTGGCTCTTGAAGCCATGCTCAAGGATGCCGAGGTGGCACCTGCCGACGATGAGGCAGAAGGACGAGGCGGACTGGAGGAGTACAACACGCTCGGCTACATACCATACGGAGTGGCACGAGGTGGCAACCGCACCGTCGAGTACTCATTCTGCGACTGGGCCATAGCTCAGGTGGCAGCCTATCTGCGTGGCAATGCATGTCCGAAGAATCAGGCCGACTGTACAGCCTATCAACGCTACGACTCCATCTATCAGCAATATAGCAAACAAAGCGAACGCTGGAAGAACCTCTGGCGCAAGGACTACATGCACGATGGCGCGCAGGGCTTCATCATGCCAAAGAGCCGCGATGGGCGATGGCTCGACACCGTGCCTTTCGGCCATAGCAAGCGACAGTCGCGCACCTTCCCTTACACTCCCGACATCTCGTACGAGGGTCCATGGTACTGTGCTTGGTGGGACTGCTACTTCTACGAAGCCTCATCGTGGGAATACTCCCTGTCCATCCCCCACATGGTGCCATCGCTCATCGACTATTGCGGAGGACGGGATGCCTTCGAGCGCCGCCTCGACACTTTCTTCGAACATGGTTACTACAACGTAGCCAACGAACCGTCCTTCCTCACCCCAATGCTCTACCATTGGATAGGACACCCGGAGAAGAGCGATGCACGAGTGCGACAGATCATCGATGCCAACTTCAACGCTTCGCCTACAGGCATACCAGGCAACGACGACTCCGGATCCATGTCCTCATGGCTTGCATTCCACATGATGGGACTCTACCCTAATGCTGGCCACGACTACTACCTCATCCACACACCCTTCGTCCCTTCCGCTACCATCTCGCTCGCCAATGGTCGCACGCTCACCATACGCAGCATGGAGTCGGACCGCAACCATGCCACATTCAATGGCGCTCCGCTCACCGACTGGCGCATCACCCACCAGCAACTGCTGCAGGGAGGCGAACTCATAATTGAGTACACCGCCCAGCCAGCCAACGTAGGCGACATACCTGTGGTCGTGCCATCGAAGCAGGACAAACCTACCCGCTACCTCTTTACTTACAAACTGCATGGACAGACACGCCGCTTCAATGTCGACATCACCGAAGCAGGCGACTCGCTCATCCTCTCCTACGGCATTCAGCGCAACCTGCGATACTGGAAGGGCACCTACACCATGACACCCGAGGCACGCCGCCACGCCACTTCCATCAGTTATGCGCAACCGCTCGACAATCAGCACCTCACCCTTCCCGACGATGAGCTCTTTGCCATCGTTTCGCACGATGTACTCATGCAGATAAAGGAAAAAGGTGCGTGCACCCTGTGCAACACACCTTTCAAACTCATTGATAACCATAACGGGCTGCTCCACCTCATCGACTCCATCGAAGGAGCAGAGATATGGGTGCTCGACAATCCTCGCCTCCCACTCATCATGAAGATGCAGAACAACCCCGTGGAGATTGATTGGGAGATAAAAGCCCCTCAGCCCTTAGGCTGAGGTAGTCTTCTTATTCCTTGGATGATGCTCCAACACCTCCTGCCTCAGATGCGTCATGTCGATATGCATGTATATCTCGGTAGTTCCTATCGACTCATGTCCCAGCATGGCCTGGATGGCGCGCAGGTTGGCACCACCCTCCAGCAGCGAGGTGGCAAACGAATGTCGGAACGTATGGGGCGACACCGTCTTCCTTATGCCTGCCTTCTCCACATATTCCTTTATCATATGGAACACCATGATGCGCGACAGATTCTTCTTTCTCGCCTGACTCACAAACACATAGTCCTCGTACCCCTCCTTGATCTTCACCCTGCATCGGTCGTCAAACCATAGGTGCAACTCATTGATGGCCTTCTCCGATATGGGCACCAGTCGCTGCTTCGAGCCTTTGCCCTCCACCTTGATGAAATGCTCGTCCAGGTAGAGGTCCGACATCTTCAGGTTGCACAGCTCGCTCACACGCAGTCCGCACGAGAACAGCACCTCTATTATCGCCCTGTTGCGATGGCCCTCGGCAGCCGACAGGTCTATGACCGACTCTATGGCATCCACCTCCTCCACCGTAAGCACATCGGGCAGCTGGCGTCGCTTCTTCGGGAAGTCCAGCAGCTCCGTCGGGTCCACGCTTATCACATCCTCCAGCAGCAGGAAGTGGTAGAAGCTCCTCACCCCCGACAGAATCCTCGACAGCGATGTAGGGTTGATGCCCACATCCATCATCAGCGACGAGAAGGCATGCATGTCCTCAAGCTTCACCGTTAGCACATCCAGTCCCTCATCCCTGAGGAATATCAGGAACTTATCCAGATCCCTCTGGTAGGCATCGATCGTGTTGGGCGAAAAGGCCTTCTCCAGCTTCAGATACTGGTAATAGCGTCGCAGCAGACGTTGTAAATCTTTCTCCATAGTGCAAAATTACTAAATAAAACTAAAAACTGAAACACAAACCATCAAAAAAACACTACGATAGCGACAAAAACTAAAATAATACGTATCTTTGCAATCAAAATAAACTATCAGACGATGAAAAAACTATACACCATACTTGCGCTCATCCTTCTGCAGTCGCACCTCGTGGGAGCGAGCGCACAGAACAAGGAACACAACTTTGAGGTCATGCAGAACCTTGAGATCTTCAACACCCTCTTCCGCGACCTCGACATGTACTACGTCGACTCGCTCGATGCCAAGTCGCTCATCACCACCGGCATCGATGCCATGCTCGGCAGCCTCGACCCCTACACTGAGTACTATGCCGAGGAGGACATGGACGACCTCAAGATGATGACCACCGGCAAGTACGGCGGCATCGGAAGCGTCATACGCCAGCGCAAGGACTCCACCATCATCATCTACGAGCCTTACGAAGGCATGCCAGCCGCCGAGGTGGGACTCCAGGTGGGCGATGTCATCAAGAGCATCGATGGCAAGGCTATCACCAAGGGCATGAGCACAGCCGATGTGAGCGACATGCTGCGCGGCGAACCAGGCACCACCTTCATCCTCAAGGTGCTTCGTCCGGGCGAGAAGAAGGAGCGTGAATTCAAGATCACGCGCCAGAGCATCAAGGTGGCAGCCGTGCCATACTACGGCCTCTACGGCACCGTGGGCTACATCGACCTCACCCAGTTTACCGAAGGTTGCTCGAAGGACATACGCCGCGCCGTCATCAACCTCAAGGACCGTGGTGCCACAAGCATCATGCTCGACCTCCGAGGCAATGGAGGTGGACTGCTCAGCGAGGCCGTCGAGATCGTCAACCTCTTTGTCAACAAGGGCCTCACCATCGTGCAGACCAAGGGCAAGGTGGCAAATGCCAACAGCACCTACATCACAAAGTCCGAACCGCTCGACCTTGACATTCCCCTTGCTGTCCTCGTGAATGGCAACACAGCCAGCGCAGCCGAGATCGTGTCCGGATCGCTTCAGGACCTCGACCGTGCAGTCATCATAGGCAGCAAGACCTTCGGCAAGGGACTCGTACAGTCGCCACGCCAGCTTGCCTACAACACCAGCTTCAAGCTCACCACCTCCAAGTACTACATCCCAAGCGGACGTTGCATCCAGGCCATCGACTACAAGAAGCTGCGTGCCATCCGCGACAAGAAGGGTGGCTCTACCGAAGCCGACGACAGTCTCAAGCACATCTTCCACACCGCAGGTGGCCGCATAGTGCGCGACGGTGGAGGCATCATGCCCGACATCACCATCCAGCACGATACCCTCGCCAACCTCCTCTACTACATCAGCAACGACAATGTCATGACCGATTGGGGCACACGCTACACCCAGTCGCACGCAGCCCCTTCGGCAGTCCGCGACCTCGTCATCACCGATCAGGACTTTGCCGACTTCAAGCAGATGGTCAAGGACAGCGGATTCACCTACGACCGCATCAGCATCAAGCGCTTCGAAGAGCTGAAGAAGACAGCCCAGTTCGAAGGCTACTACGACGATGCAAAGGCCGAGTTCGAAGCCCTCGAGAAGATGCTCGAGCACAACCTCGACCGCGACCTCGACAAGCATCAGAAGGACATACGCCGCCTCATGGCAGTCGAAGTCATCAAGCGCTACGCCTTCCAGGCAGGACAGGTAGAGGTGACACTTCAGGACGATGACGACTTCAGCCGCGCCATCACCATCCTCACCGATCGCGACCAATACAACAAGATCCTGCATCCATAGCACATTGCTCTTACTTATTACTCTAACCTCTCAACTCTCAACTCTAACCTCTAACCTCATGTCCCGTAAAGCCGACAAATTCAATCGCACAGTCATGCTTAGCATGATGTTCATGGCAGTCGTAGTCATAGGCTGCGTATTCTTCTTCCTCTACTGGGCGGGCAACGCTTACGACCAGAAGGAGGAGCAGTCATCCCTCAAGAGCGAAGGCGATAGTCTCGTCATCGAGGTGTCCGATTCCACATTCCTTGAGGCAGAATAAAAAAAATACCGCACCTAACTTCACAGCCGGGTGCGGTGGGGCATGCCATAGTTTTACTAATCTTATATTCAACTATTTATTTCTTCTTAGCCTTCTTCGCCTTTGCATTGTAAGTTAAACTACTGCTCATACGGAAATACTTGCCCAAGGCACGGTCGTAAGCTACTCTTGCATTCCAATTCTGACGGTCATCCACATTGACCTTGGTAGAAGTAAAACTCCTTCATCTTCAGTTCCTCGTAACCGAAGTAGTTGATGGTCATGTTCACACGGCACATGAAATTACCAGTATCGATAGTTATGATTCCGCATGAGTCTGTGGTCATGTCATACATATACCAACTATTGCCTTCAACCCGAGTTACTTGCACCTGAGCACCTTCAAGAGGTTCGTTGCTTTCGGCATCGACTACTCGTCCTGTGACCACGTCTGCGGACATAATTAGGGCTTGCAGGCATAGGAATGCCAACATACAAATTCGTTTCATAAAGTCTGGGATTGGGTTGCTAAAAGTAATTGTTACTTCTTAGGTTTGCTAAGGATGAATTTATTCGTGAGAGTCTGGATATTCTTCGGATCATTCTGGCGCTTGCACTTGTCCACTACATAATCCACAAGCTCAGCAGGCATGTTTGTCACCTTGCGCCACTTGTCGTGACGGTTGTTCCATTGGCCTTCGAAGTGAGTCTTGTCGAGCATGATGACCGTACCATTGCGACCGCACTCGGTGTATTTTCCACCCTTATATGTATATGTGCCGTACTCGTGAGGGAGAATCATAGTCTCCGTTCCATCGACTCGTGCCACTTCGGCACAGGCATATTCGCCATTCGCGCGAAACACCTTTATCTGATTGTAATCTTCACCTATATAATTGTCCTTCTTACCTTCAAACTTCATTGACTCCAGTATCCATACGCCAATGAGGTCCTTGTCGGTAGTCTTGGCTTTCTGTGCCATTACGCTTGATGAGATAAACATCGCAAACAACATCATTGCGAGTCGTGCTACAGTTCTGTTCTGTTTCATGATTTAATGATTTTAGAGTTGAACATGTGTGAATTGAATTTGCCTGCAAAGATAGATGTTACATGGGAGGTAACCAAAGATTTTTGTTTGCAAATTGTTCACATTTTTGCAAACCACCCAAAACATTGTTTGCAAATTGTTCACAAATCGGCCTTAACTCACTTATAATGAAAGGATAAACTCATCCCACTCTTTTGCACCGCCTTTATCATGAAAAACCTTGCCATAAAGGCGGCTTCTCATGGTGCTTATGGCACTTGTGCTCTTGTTCAGGGTGTTTGCAATGTCCGTTGTTGATACCCTCATCTTGATGAGAAGGCATGTTTGCATCTCCAATTGCGACATCGGGAAGAGGCTGAAGAGGTGATTGGTGAAACCTGGGTAGGCGCTGTTCACCTGACGTTCTATCTCTTCCCAGTCAGCCTTCTTAAACTGTTCGCCATTGCTGATTCGCTTTCGGCTGGAGAGGTAGAATTCGGAGTTGAGGAACTCATCCTCCACAGTCATCAAGGCTTCCCGAACCACCTTAGGGCGTTCTTCTATTTCCTTTTGGATCTGCTTAAACTGCTGTTCGATGCGTGCCTTTTCGCGGAACACATTGCGGGTATGATAAATAAACAAGGCAAATGCAAGCACTATGCACAGAATGGCTACCACAAGGTTCTGCCTATCGCTCTCCAACGAACGCTCCCTTTCCGATATCACATAAGTGGTCTTGTCCTCATCCCACGCTTCCTTATTCTTTTCTACGATGCTAAGCACATCACCCACATTTGGATTCTTGCTTCCATCCATCTTATGCCACTCGTACGTTCTGCCCACATCCTCTATATTGATTACCGAGTCATTAACCACGGAAAACGCGTGCCGTTTTCCGTCTTCAAAGTACAGCCATTCGCCTCCACCCTTGCCGATGAGCTTATACCTGCCGCTGTATGTTGGTTCAAATTCGAACCTGCCAGGCTCCGAATACTTACGGCCTACATAATATGTACTGTCAGCAAACACCTGCAACACCCTATTGTGTTCATCATAAACGTAGTCGTTCCCATCAGAGATGTGAATACATTCCAACGTCCACACACCGTGGATGTCAAATTCTGTATCATCCTTTCCCTTGCAGGCAATGATGGTGAGGATGACTATTAAGATGCTTGAAAGATTCTTCATTTGGAAATGTGTATTATTTTACGCGTAAACGAATTTTGAACGCGAAGCATATTTTTTCTTTCGACGATAAGCAGACCTCGGTACGAGGTTGATGCGGAGTCATTCCGAGGCTATCGATGAGCTCGCTCATCAGGAGGATCGGGATGGCTCTGCATCAAGACTGCCCAAAGGCAGGCACTCATCAAGAAAGCATTTTTTCATTTTTCTATATTTTTATTTATTGATATTTCATGGCCTACGGCAAGAACATTAAGAAATTATGTATTAACGACTCCGCGTTTCCATGCTAATACATGAATCCAAAGATCCATAGAGGAATCTTGTTTCCCATTCCAACTTCCGTGTTATCAGCAACCACATAACTGCCATTCATGTCCTTTATTTGTTTGTAGCTTTTCTTTTTCCCTCCTATCTCAAAGAGGTATTTGCCATCCACCAGACAATCGCCAGTTTCAGGGATACATATTGTGTGTGAGTTGGTGATTTATGTTGCAAATATAGCAATTATTTACTTTACAAAGTGAATTTTCTGCGATTATTTCACTTTACAAAGTAAGATTCGCTTACATGTGTGGATTATAGGGCATGAAACATCAATAAATAAAAATAGATAAAAAGGTAATTGGATTAATAGAGAAAAATAGTAACCCTTGCC
>JAKSLM010000027.1 GCA_024401225.1 Bacteroidaceae bacterium
TTGAGTCCACTTTAAAAAGTGGCTTTTGAGTTAAACATCTGCTCTGAAACAAAAAATCTGGGCTTCAATGCCAGACAAACAGATATTTCTGCCAAGAGCGTTAAATATTCGCGAAAGACCTTCGTCGGGTCTAAAATGGCCTCCATGAGGCTATATATACGGTTGCAGACCTTTCCCAAAAGGATTGATGCCGCTTCCGTAAGTGGTCTTTGATTTATTGTTGTCTGGAATAACACCAATCTGCGCAGATTCATCCACATGCAGCGATGGAAAGCCTGGAGGCGATGTCTGAACAGGCCTCTGTATCGTGTCTTTCCGTTGCGTGTGTGGAAGCTGTACTGGAACATGGCAGCCTCGATGTTGTTTCTCTTGTTCTGCTCTTCTATGGGAAGGCTCTCGATCTTGCGTCTAAGCTCAGATCGTCTGACCTCCTCCTCGTTGAAATAGCGCCAAGGATGGGTGGGCTTGACATGTGAGAGGTTTACCCTCCAGTGTTTGCCGACCCTCTTGTTCTCGCCAACATAGACAGCCTCCATCACCTCTCCCGTTTCAGTATCTGTGACTTTGAGATTGTCTGTCCCCGGCTCTCTGTCAAGGAGGTATCTGCATCCTCCCTGCAGTTTGCTCGTAAGTAGTTCCATTCCCATGTGGAGCATAGCGAACTCACGGTTGTCGGGACTCTGATATGCACCATCAGCATAGACGTTCTTGACAAGTTGTCCCGTCACTCTCTCCGTGTTATGGACGGCATCCTCAAGGAAATGACAATCTGCAAAGGTGACGGGTTCTGTCTGTACGGACGTGATGATGCTGGGCTTGTCCTCTTCCACCGTCTCGGTGATGTTTGTTACATAGCCGGACACCTTCTGTCCGTCCTTGTCGCGGTAGGTGGCATCTGGATCATCGGGACTCTGAAGGCTGTCGCTTGACACCTTGTGCTTGTCCTTGAGTTCCACTTTGCCCTTCTCTACGACATACTGGTCATGGAACACGCGATGGAGCAGGTCATATCCTGGAGCGTCTTCCTTCAGTCGCTTGAGTACATCATATATATATGAGCCTATCTTGACGAGCCGCTGAGCCATCTCATCCTTGTTTGAGCGGTACACGGTCTTGCCGGAATCCTCACTGAGCCAGGCCTCGGCACCCTTGCGCAGCTTGGGGTTGAGCATTATCATGATACGCTCATCACGGAGTACCTTGCAGAGGGTGCGGTGTATCAGCTCATAACGGGAATACTGCGCTATATTGCTGCCGATGAGCTTGCTGTCCATGCGGACGGAGTTGCCAGATATCTTGAATATCTTGATCTGCTCTCCAGTCACCTGCTCAAAGCAACGCTCCATCAGATTGATGCCGGTTTCCTGCTCATAGGCTGTCAGACGGCGGCCGAACAGATAGTAGGTATCTCGCGAAGGAAGCTTGTCATCCAGCATCTCCAAGCCGAGAGCCTTGCGAGCCAACAGGTCAAACTCACACTTCTCGAACAAGTCCTCATCGCTGCAGCCAAACCCTTCCTTGAGGATGCTCATTGCTACGAGAATACGGATTGAGGCATTGGGAGCACCCATCTTGGTCTCCTCGAACAATGGCCTGAAGGATTCCTCGTCTATCTGGGACGTGACCAGCTTGAAGAACTGGTTGTGCCAGGCCTTCTCGTCGGTGTACTTCTTCTGGGCTCGCTTAGGCAAGATGTTACTTGGAGCTGTGAAGAGGTCAAGCTGTGGATTTGTATCTGTTTTGCGAAACATATCTAACCGTTAGAATTACAGTGCTAATATACAACTTTTATTCCAGATAAACAAATAATCAGACTGCTATTTGAGAGTGATAAACAAGTATTAACAATAAACTGTCCGACTTTTTAAAGTGGACTCAGTAATTCAACTTTCGCAAGTTTCCAACTTGCTCTCGTTGAAAGTGAAGAGTGAAGAACGAAGAGTGAAGAATGCAAATTGCACGGCTTATAATTCTCCTCTAAATGAAGAGTAATGAGTGTGCGTATTCCCATTCTTCACTCTTCACTCTTCGTTCTTCACTTACAAGTTGAGCATGCGTTATCGCGAAGCGCTTTCATAGAAAGAAACTTGTATTAAGTAATTAAGTGCAAAGTAACGAAATATTTTCGTAATTACCAAACATTCCCTTCAATTTTTCATCTCCACGCACTTCTATCTTCTTTCTCTTTGGATGCCACCTTATTTCATCTCTCACAGATTACGGCGATTATGCAGATGTATGTTAGTAGAGTGTTAGTAGGGTGTTTGCTAAACTCCCTACTATGATATCGCTGTACTAATCAGTTGGTTGTACGATATTAGTAGGGTGTAGGGTGTTTTTGTCGTGAAATTGCATATTGATGTGTATTGTTCGAATCGTTTCCTTCAAGGATATATTGCTCGATCAACCACCGTGCAAGGAGTAAACAAAGTCCTAGTAAGAAGTTGGCCGATTCCTTGCAAGGAGTTGGCGATGTCCTTGCAAGGAGTTAATGAAATCCTTGCAAGGAGTTTCGTGATGTTGATGATAGTCGGCGAACGGAGATGAACAATTTCTAGCGATTGCAATCAGTATCACCTATTTACCTATCTTTTTATGTCGTTTTGAGTTTTTTTTGTGATGAAATGATGTTTTTCTGCAATTATGTTGTTTTTATTTGCAAATAAATCTATATCTTTGCAGCAGAATATTTGAGAACTATTGCAATTAATCAAAAGTGTTTGATTTGGTAAAAACTAAAAACATATAATCATTATGAAGAAGAATTATTCAGCACCACAGATTCGCGTACGCAATGTAGCTTTGAGCATTAATTGCTTGTCTGGTAATAATGCAAAGGCGCGTTTCGCTCCTGCTCCAGCAGAGCCAACAGATGATATCTGGGGTAACTCGGAAGATTAGTAGTATATACTTCATTACATGGTGCGAACAAACAGCCTCGACCTGCATGGTCGGGGCTGTTTGTTTACACCTTATTATATATAAAGAGGAAACTTTTTCATGCTTTTCTTGCTAGTGTCAGAATTATGTCGTAATTTTGTGGCAAATATAAACATGACGACTTTATATACTAATATCAAACTACGTATGAAAAAAATTATTGCGCTACTTATGTTGCTTGTGAGCATCTGTGCTGATGCACAAGTGAAGAATCCGTTTATCTGGGCTGATTGCCCTGATCCTGACATCATCCGCGTGGATGACTACTACTACCTGGTGAGCACTACGATGCATGTGTTCCCTGGAGGTCCGATAATGAGAAGTAAGGACCTGGCTCACTGGGAGACGGTGTCGTACCTCTTCGATGAGATCAAGGATACTCCTCGCTACGACTTACAGGAGGGTACTGTATATGGACGCGGACAGTGGGCCACTTCGCTCCGTTATCACAAGGGCACGTTCTGGGCTCTGTTTGTGGCTAACGACGATCCACACAAGAGTATGGTGTTCAAGACTGATGACCCAGCAAAGGGATGGAAGCTCCATTCGCGCTTGCCTGCTTACCACGACTCATCGCTCTTCTTCGATGATGACGATCGCGTGTACGTGTTCTCGGGTAGCGGCAACATCAGCCTCGTAGAGCTCAATGCCGACCTCACAGCTGAGAAGCCAGGTGGCATCCGCAAGCGCCTCGAACTGAAGGGACAGCCTCGCGGACTGCATGAGGGTAGCCGTGTGATAAAGCACGACGGCATGTACTACCTGTTCTGCATCGCATGGCCTAACACTGGTCGTGAGGAGATTTGCTACCGAAGTAAGAATATCGAGGGCCCATACGAGTCGCGCGTGATGCTGAAGAGTGACTTCGGCGGTTTCTCACTCGCTGGTCAGGGTACTATCGTGGATGGTAAGCATGGTGAGTGGTATGGCGTCATCTTCCAGGATCGCAATGGTATAGGACGTGTGCTCACGCTCGAACCATGTACTTGGGTGGATGGTTGGCCTATGCTCGGAGGTGTGGACTGGACCAATCCTCAGACTGATGCCAGCAGCGGTCAGCTCTCTACGTTCGCTTTCAATGGCAAGATTCCTGAGGTGGTAGATCTCCACTTGGATTGCGAATGCCACAAGACTCCTGCTCATGCCACTATCACAAAGGACTACCAGTGGAATCACAATGTGATAAAGGAGGGCATCACTACAGCTTCCGGTTCGCTCACTTTGCCAGGCGAATGGGTTAAACTCACTACTCAGGCTACTGCAAAGTCAATATACGATGCTCGCAACACCATCACTTGGCGCACATGGGGACCAACGTGTGCTGACACTATCACCATCGATGCTCGCAAGATGAAGGATGGCGATGTGACAGGTCTGGCTGCATTCAACGGTGATTCTGGTTTGCTTTCGCTCCGCAAGGAGGGTAAGGATACTTACCTCGTGTTCAGCGAGGAGAACGTGGCTCTCACCAACGACACTAAGGCAATCACGGATGTGACTTACAAGGAGGTGGAGCGCATCAAGGTCCCTGCTTCGAAGCTTGGTGCTGTTCGCATGGTGATGACTGGCGACTTCAATCCTAACCGCGACATCGCAAACTTCTACTATAGCCTGGATGGCAAGAAGTATCAGCAGATAGGTGGTGACTACAAGATGCGTTTCGACTATCGCCGCCTCTTCATGGGTTCACGCTACGCTGCCTACTACTACTCAACCAAAGCTACTGGCGGTACTGTAACCATCAAGTTGTAGTCGCCGTTTTATACAAAAACATTAAATACAGCTTTGTTTGCCAGAGTCTCGTACGGATGTATGTAATTCTTTTATAACGTAAATGCCCGTGAATGTCCCGCGAACCTTTAGTTCGGCGTAGCCAATTATTCCGTAAATTTTATTTTGTTCACTAGAAAAAGCAATTTACGATTAAATTGGCTACGCCCAGCTAAAGGGTCACGGGCTAATTTACGTATGCCGAAGGCAAAAAAGAAAGGAAATTAAACGTACAGAATTATTTGGTTCAACTTTCGCATGTGTAAACCCAAAAAACGAATGATAAATATAGGCGCAAAGTTGCGCTAATGTTTCATCTTACCCCCGTAAATGTAGTAAATGTTGCATTTATGGGGGTATGTTTCAAAAATTAAAGAGGGAGAAACAAATTAGATATAGGTTGTGAGGGAAAGTACGTACCTTTGCAACGCAGATCAGAAAAACAAGGATCTGCGACATATCCATTTAATAGGTTAATAAGTTAGGTTAATAGTTTAGATTTATTATTTCAAGTGAGATACTCGTTATCTCAACACGAAAACGTTATCATCCTTTGGGAAAAGTATGGTAATAGTTAGATAGGTTATTTTTCTTCAATATGGGTTCGCAGTGATTGCGGACCCTTTGTTTTTGCCTATAAGCGCTGAAAAGGTCCAATTAATGTGGGAGTGGAGTGCAAATGTTACAAATTTGAAAAGATAATGCTCAATTGTTGTATGATAATTGGGAAGAAAGTTGTTAATTTGCATACTGAAACAAAATGCTACTTAAAAACAATCACAAGAAAATGTTTAGGAAAATCTTTTTAATCGTAATGCTTGCATGTACTGGAGTCGCTATGGCCCAGTCGACATTCAAGGATCTCAGACCACTGCATGTGGATGGCAACCAACTGTGCGACGATGCCGGCAATAGGGTAGTGCTGCACGGTGTGATGGACACTCCAAACCCTTATTTCAACAGTTACCGATGGTACAACCCTTGGGGAGGACAGGGCTCGATGGAGAGCAACTATAGGTCGTGCATCACATATTTCGACAAACTGTTTACCGCAATCACAGACCATAAGCAGGGTGCATACTGCAATCTGTTTCGTCTGCATCTGGATCCATGCTGGACCAACGATCCATCGAAACATTCGGATGGTGAACATGACATCAGCGCCTATTCGGGTGCCCGACTCAGCACATACATGAAGACTCTGTTCTGGAAGATAGCAGAGAAGGGACTGGGGCATGGTCTCTACATCATCATGCGTCCACCTGGCGTTTGCCCAGAGAAGATTCAAGTGGGCGATGCCTATCAGAAGTACCTCATTGATGTGTGGGATCGCGTCTCGAAGAACGATTCGATACAGAAGTATGCAGGCTACGTGAGTATCGAGCTTGCCAACGAGCCAAGAACCTGCCTTGATGCAAAGGGAGGACAGTCGGATACGGCTCTCCGCGATTTCTTCCAACCAGTAGTGGATAAGATTCGTGCTAATGGCTTCAAGGGCATCATCCTCGTGCCAGGTGCTGGTTATCAGTCGAGCTATGCTTCGTATGCCAAGTATCCTATCATAGACGAAAACTATGGTTTTGCGGTGCATAACTACTCAGGATGGTACGACTGCTCGGATGACCATTGCGATCCTACCAATGCTATCAAGAAGTTTGCTGCACAGGTGCCAGTCATCGGAACCAATCCTATCGTGATAACTGAGGTGGACTGGAGCCCGCTGCGTATGCCGCTCGAGTTTGATCATGTCAACGAGTGGGGACAGAATGTGTATAAGAACTATGGTACTTGGGCCACAGGTTCGACCTCGAAGTGGGGCAAGGCTTACCGTGCCATTCTCGATCACTTCGGCAACGTAGGCATGACGCTTACCGGTACGGGTGACTACATCAATATAGATAGGTATATAAACAATAAGAAGGTGGAACCTGCCTTCATGGATAGGGACAATCCTGATGAAGCATGCGGCGTGACTTGCTTCAAGTGGTACGAGGAGTTTTACAAGGTCAACTATCCAAGTGCTGAGCGCTATCAGTATCAGTCGATACCTGAGGATCCGTTTGAGCGCACGAATGGATGGTTCAATGATCACATCCTCTTTGAGAATACGGCATCTCATGCAAAGTCTGTGTCGACCGTAAAGGTCATTGCAAACGGATGTGTAGGCTGGCGCTTTGATGATCCTGAGGGAGTCGACCTTTCGGGCTACAAGAGCGTTACGTTCAATCTGGCTCGCAATGGTGCAAAGGGCGCAGAACTCCGCATCTATGACAACTCGTACAATGCTAACTTCTGGGACGATCACCTTACCATCAACATGGCTGGTCAGAAGACTGCTACCATCGATCTGCAGAACATGGTAAGCGATGCCGGAAAGGCGATGGACCCTGCACACATCCGCATAGCATGCTTCTACAATGGAGGTGCAGAGCAGACCTTCTACATCAGAGACGTAGAGTTTGAAGCCGATCCTACTGCTGTGGATAAGGTTGCTGCCGATGTCAAGCGTGCAAGCAAGGTGTTGCGCAAGGGTAGTGTAGTGGTTCGCAATGGCGAGAAGGAATACAACATCAACGGTGCGCGTGCAAAATAATACTCATCACTCATTTAATCAAAAAAAAACATCATGAACAATCCTATTTCAACAAAGAATGCTCCAGCAGCAATCGGTCCTTATAGCCAGGCTATAGAGGCAAATGGTACAGTATACGTAAGCGGTCAGCTTCCTATCGACCCTGCTACAGGTGAGTTTGCCGTAGGCGGAATCAAGGCTGAGGCTCTTCAGTCGCTCACAAACATCAAGAACATCCTCGCAGAGGCTGGCATGACTATGCAGAACGTGGTTAAGGTGACTGTGCTCCTTGCTGATATCAACGATTTTGCTGCTGTCAATGAAGTATATGCTGAGTGCTTCAGCGCTCCATTCCCTGCTCGCAGCGCTTTCGCTGTAAAGTCGCTCCCAAAGGGTGCTAACATCGAGATCGAAGCTATCGCTGTGAAGTAACAGGCTTTTTTAGTAAAATATAAAAAGGTGTGCTCTGTAATGGAGCACACCTTTTATTGTGGTATAGTCATCTTGATTCCCGATTATTCATCTTGATTTCCCGATTACCATAAAGGACGCATCCACCTTTTTGTCTTTCTTCTTTCTCTTTGGATGCCTCCGCTATACCGCTTATGAAAAAAGGATGCATCCAAAGCGGATGCATCCTTTTGTTGTAGTATGAAGTACGATTGGATTACTTTACGATAACCTTCTTGATAGCGCCATCGGAAGTCTTAACGATGTTGATACCCTTCTGGAGAGAGTTGACGCGAACACCGTTTACGCTGTAGATAGCAGAAACCTTAGAAGATGTGTTGACTGTAGTAACAGCAGTTGGGTCGAATCCGAGGAAGTAGAGCTCGAAGTCGTCGAAGATTACCCAGTCATTGCCTACACCGTCATTCTTCTTGAGACCGATTTCAACAGTGTCGCCTTCGTTAGCGTTGAACTTAACTGCGTTCTTCCATACATCTGCGTTCTTCTGGCAAGCCATGTAGAATCCGTACATAGATGCAGGGAAGTAGAGAGCAGTACCATCAGACTGACCAACCTTAACGTCGAATGGATAAGCGCCTTCATCAGCATGAGCGTAACTTGCAGTCTCAGCAGTCTCAGGAACATCCATACCATTCATTGTAGTGATGTTGGTTGGGAACCAGATGTATGAACCGTCGCTCTGCTGGTCGTAGTCCTGCTTAGTAATAACCTCAACGAATGAGTTCTCAGTAGATACGAGTTCCTCGATAGCAGCGAGGTAAGTTGCTGATTCGTTGTCACCGATCTTAGCGTAGAGCTCAGCATTGTGGTTCTCCCACTCTTCCTTGTTGCCAGCAGCGTTGTACTTGTTGATCTGGTTCTGATCTACGCCACCACCATCACGGTAGAGACCGCGTACACGGAGCTCGTAAGTACCTGCTGGAAGACCTGAGATGCTCTGAGAGAATGTGAATGCCTTCTGGTTCCAGATTTCTGCTACACCACGACCAAATTCGTTTGCAGAAGCGTAGATTGTGCCACCAGCAGCAGACTTACCTGTCCAACCTTCGTTAGGGTTGTTGTTGAATCCGTTACCGTCGCGTGAATCATTAGCATTCTCAAATGTTGGGTTAGTGATGAGGAATGTAACGTTGACTGGGCTTTCAGGAGTTGCCTCACCGAGAGCAGCGAACTTAGCGATATTTACAGGAGTAGCGAGAGCTGACTGATAAGCAACGAGCTTGTCTGCCTGAGCGAAGTTGACTGTGAGGTCAGCATCCTGCTCAGCGAGTACAGCCTGAAGCTTCTCGTTGTTCTTGTACTCAGCGAGTGAAGTACGGTAGCGGAGGTAGTTCTCGTATGCGAGGTAGTTGTTGGCAGCTGTGATAGCATCCTGATAAGTGTCGTTAGCCCCCTCACCGAGTTCGAGTACACCAAGCATTGCAATAGTTGCAATCTCGTTCTCAGAACCAGTGCTGTAGATGTCAGGGAGACTTGTATACTTAGGAAGAGTCTCGTTGACGAATGTGTTGACAGCAGCGTTAGCCTTGCTTACGTATGCTGAGATCTCCTTTACAGCCTCAGAAGCTGCAACGAACTCATCCTGACCTGCGATGTCAGCAGGAATCTTAGCAAGGAGAGCCTCAGCGTAAGCCTTATCGCCAGCCCATGCAAGTGTTTCAACCTCAGCCTTAGCCTTCTCAACTACAGGAGCGAAGAGTGCGTTGAAGTTTGGTGTCTCACCATAGTAGTAGAGACGCATACCAGTCCAAGCAGCGAAACCATTGTCGCGGAAACCAACAGTAACCTCACCATCAGTAACCTGGATCATGTCAGACTCAAGTTCCAACCACTGGTTGATGTCGTTACCCCACCAGCCACCAGGAGTGAGATATGGAGAGAATGACTCCATTGTGCTGCTCTGGATGAAAATCTGATTGTGGCAACCGTCAGCGCTCCAGTCGTTAGTCCAAGTCTGTCCGAGAGCCTTTACCTTATAGTAACCGTTAGGAATGCCAGTTACGAGCTGAGTGACATCGTGGTAGCCCTCGTGTGGCATATCCCACTTCTTGATACAAGTGAGGAAGTCGTTCCAGTAAACCTCAAGGCTACCGCCTTCAGTACCGCTCTGAGCCCAAACGCCAGGAGTACCAACCTTACCGTATACGTTTACACCCTTAGCGATGTTGTTGATAGTACCATTTACGTCACCCTTTTCTGACCATGCAGTACCATCACCAGAGTCAGTTGACATAGCAGCCTCGTTTGGAACCCATTTGTTGCTCTCAGCATCCCATGTTGGCTCATACTCTGGAAGACAGAACCAAGGATAAGCTACGAGTGGAGTGAAGTCGCAGTAACCTGCAGTCATATCCATAGTGAGGATATATGTTACACGAGCAGCGATAAGCTCGTTGTATGCCTTCTCGAATGTCTCGAAGTCATCGTCAGCCTGAATCTCATAGTCAGGATCGATGCACTGGCTTGCCTTAGCGATTGCTGCACCGAATGCTTCCTTACCGCTATAGTTGGTATTATCATAGAGGTGCTGCATAGTCTTGATTATGCTGTTGAGTGCTTCAACCGAGCTTACACAACCCTCAGCATCGATGAGGAGAACCTGAAGAGCAACGCTTGCCTGCTCGAGCTGATCCTTATCCATCATGCTTGTGATGTCGCCATACTCAGCATCGAACTCCTGAAGAGCATCGTCGATGAGTGTGTACATCATACCTGTATACTGGTCGCGGAGTGCCTCAAGGCGGTGGAAGTAGTCAAGAGCATCGTCCTGAAGAGCGATGATCTCAGCAGCCTCACCAATCTCACCCATATAATAGAGCTTGAAGTTTGTAGCCATGAATGAGTCAGCCTCCTTAGCCTCTGGCTTCATGACACCTACGCGAGCATACCCTTCAGAAGTGAGGAAGAAAGTAACAGAGTTGTACTTTGTACCTTCGCCATCGTCGTATGGCATGTAGTGACCTGCATTGAACCATGCGAGTGAGCCTGGTACGGAACATGGTCCCCATACAGTTTCACCAAGGTAGTTGCCGTCTGACATATCCCAACCTGGGTCAGGATCGCCAGCTGCTGTCATATCATAGATCTTCTGGCCATACTGCTCGAAGAGACGTGGCATGAGAGGACACTTGAATGTGCGACCTGCTACGAACGACTGGTCTTCGATGTTGTAAGCACCGTTCTGCACATAGAGCTGTGCAAGATCCTGCCATGCATCGGTGTTGAATGAGTTAGGGTCAGTATCCCATGAGTTACCGAAGCGATAGTAAGCCTGAGCCTCTACCTTATACATACCTGCAGGGAGCTTTACATACTGATAGAGGTTGACGTCTGCACCGTCGTAGACCTCAAAGAGACCTCCAGTCTGAGTTGTTGAACCCTTAGAAAGCTCAATCGTCCAGAAGTCCAGAGGATTGCTTTCGAAGCTAAGATTACCCCAACCGATCGACTCGTCGTTGGTAATCTCCTGTCCTACTTCCCAGTTCTGGGCGAATGATGCTGTGCCCAATGAAAGGAGCATAGCAAGAGAGAGTAAGATTTTTTTCATAAAAAGATTAAAAATGAATTGATAAAAAATTTTTTTGTATGGTTTGTTTACTTTTGTTAAGTAGCGCGTAATATCCCGCTGTGGAGGGCATGGTCATTACCGTTGTAATTGCCATAGAACAACTCTATGTCCTTTGCCGCTATGCGGGAGTTTTCTTTTCGAGTGCAAAGGTACTTGATTTTAGTTTTTTGTGCAATAGCCATTATCAAAACCCAAAATATTTGTGTACAAACCTAAAGAAATAGCAGAAAATGTATCAAAAACGAAAAAAACGTGTGACATGGCACATGTTTAAAAGAAAGGGAGGGGAGTGCCGAAATGACACTTCCCTCCCGATTAGTATAATGTAGAGTTAGTAGTATTTTGCTTACTTGATAACTACCTTCTTAACCTCACCGTTAGCAGTCTTAACGATGTTTACACCCTTCTGGAGAGCGTTAACACGTGTACCGTTAGCGCTGTAGATCTCAGAAACCTTATCAGAAGCAGTAGCGTTCTGGATAGCGTCTGGGAGGTTAGCACCACCGAGGTAGAAGAGCTGAACGTCGTCGAAGATTACCCAGTCCTGGCTGATAGCAGCTGTCTTGCGGAAACCGAGCTCAACTGTGTTGCCTTCTGCACTTGTTACAGTGATCTGTACTGAGTTGTTGTAAGCCTCAGGGTTGTTCTTGCATACCATGTAGAATCCGTACATAGATGCTGGGTAGTAGTAGTCACCAATCTTAGTATCGAGTGGATAGCCACCTTCGTTAACCTCGCTGATAGTTGGGTCGCCGATGATTTCCTCTGCAGGGATATCAGTGCCAGCCATCTTCTGGAAGCTTGTAGCGAATACCATAGTAGAACCGTCTTCCTGCTCCTCAGTATCGTAACCGTTAGCTACGTAAGTGAATGAGTTCTGAGTAGACTTGAGCGACTCGATAGCCTTGATGTAAGAGAACTGATCGTTGTCGTCACCATTCTTCATGAAGAGCTGTGCGTTGTGGTTAGCCCAGTTCTCTTCGCCACCAGCCTTCTCATACTCCTCAACGAGAGCTTCTGTAACAGCTGTAGCGTCGCGGTAGAGAGCGCGAGCACGGAGTTCGTACTTACCTGCTGGGAGACCTACGATCTTCTGTGAGAGAGTGAATGCACCCTTGTTCCAGAGCTCAGCGTTACCGCGTGCGTACTCATTCTTAGTAGGAGTCTCACCTGACCAACCAGTAGTTGGGTCTGTGTTGTCTGGAATAGGAGCCTTAGCGTAAGCTGCCTTCTCGAATGTTGGGTTCTGGAGGAGGATAGTGATTTCAACTGGATTAGCTTCAGAAGCATTGTCACCACCTACCGACTTGATCATAGCAGTGTTGTAAGGGAGTGAAAGAGCATCCATGTAAGCGAAGATAGTCTCTGGCTCCTTCATTTCTGCCTTCATTTCTGCAGTCTGCTGAGCGATAACTGCATCAACAGCAGCGTCACCAAGCTTAACAGCGCGATCGTAAACCTCGCAGTATGAAGAGTAAGCGTTAGCCATTGCATTAGCTGCTTCAACGAGTTCGTAAGTATCAGTGTCCTTAGAACCGAGGTTGAGAGCATAGTCGTAAGCTGGAGTTACGAAGTCGTACTCAGAAAGACCTGTGAGAACGTCGAGAGCCTTGTAAGCCTTCTCGCCCTGGAGAGCTGTAGAGATATAGTTGCGAGCGTCAGCGAGCTGCTGGAGAGCAACTTCGTAAGCAGCACCGTCAACTACAGGAGTCTGAACGAGTGCAAGGAGTTCGCTTGCCTTAGCCTTGTCGCCAGCGAATGCGAGATCCTCGATGCTTGCCTTAACCTTGTCGATGTCCTCAATGATAAGGCCGTTGAAGTCAACTTCCTCACCGTAGAAGTAGAGACGGAAACCTGTGAAGTTAGCAACCTTACTTGTTCTACCACCGATAAGGAGTTTGCCGTCGAGTGCAGAGATGATAGCAGTCTTAACGTCAGCCCATGCATTTGGATTCCACTCGTACCAGCCATACTGTGCACTGTTTGGACGATCACCATCATTCTTAACAGTCTCAGAAACCACAATTTCGTCGCTTGAGTTCTGAGCGAAGATTTCACGGCTCTTGCCATCCCAGTTTACGTCGCCATTGTTACCACGTACGAGACCCTTAAGGCTGTAGTAACCATTTGGAAGACCTACGAGCTGCTGCTCGATGCCAATAGTACCTACAGAGAGTGAGTTCCAACCGTCAGATACACCGATGAGACCACTCTGATAGTAGAGTGCGATACCTGATGACCAACCAGATGTGTATCTGTTAGCCTTGTACCACTGGTTTGTAACGTCGTTGCTTGGAGCGAGAACTACGTCAGAAGCGATATCTGTACGACCGTTCTTAGCATTAGCATATGAGTTAGGATTACCTACGTTACCCCAGTTCCATGTCTCTTCTGTAAGCGTCCAGGTTCCATCGTCGTTATGAGTTGGTGTGTACTCTGGATTTACGAACCAAGGGTTCTTTACGAGTGATGTGAAGTCCTTAGCACCAGAAGCATCCTTCTCCTGAGTGTTGAGGTAGTCAGCACGCTCCTTTGAAAGAGTGTTGTATACTTCCTGATAGTAAGCAGCAGGATCGTCGTCGCCGATGTCGCTTGCCTTAGCAGCAGCGTCAGCAGCAGCATAAGCAGCCTTGAATGCGTCGATACCAGGGAAGTCAGTAGAAGCGATGATAGCTTCACTCTGGCTGAGGAGGTCAGCGAGGTTCTTAACGAACTGGAGTGAGTTGCTGAAGCCGTCAACCAACTGGTCAACTTTAACCTTTACAGCAACGATTTCTGCCTCGGTACTAGCTGCGTCTACCTCATCGTTAGCATTCATGACAGCGTCGCTGATGATACCTGAAAGACCTTCGAAGCCAGCAGCGATAACATCGTTCATGACGTCCTCGAGGTTAGAGAGAGAAGCTGCGAACTCTTCCTTAGCAAGGTCAATCTTTGCAGCGTCGTCAGCAGGACCGTTGTAGATAACCTGAAGGTTAGTGAATACGAGCCAGTCAGCAGTGATGTAACCAGTCTTACGGAAACCGAGACGGATATAAGTGTCTTCAGTAACCACAATCTTCATTGTGTTGTGGTACTTGTCGAGAGCGAAATATTCGCTAAGACCTACGAGACACTGTGGGCAATAGTAGTGAATCTTGTTACCTTCTTCGTCCACTTCCTTTGATTCGTAATCGAAGTCGTTCATCCATGAACCATCGCCATAGTAGTAAACGCTTTCGTGCTGTTCAGAAGTTGCAAGTGAACGGAGCACACAGTCAAAGTTACGAGTTACAGTTGAGTTTGGATCCTCTGATGTGAGACAGTCAGCATAGAGGTGACCATACTTCATGTACTTCTTGTTGAAGTGGTTTGTGAAGTTGTCGGCAGGAGTTCCTTCGCGGTAGAGAGCCTGAACGTCTACAGTATAAGAACCTGCAGGGAACTTTACAACCTGATACATGTCGGCTTTGTTCTTGTCATAGAAACCGTAGATACCGATGTGACCATCAAAGTACTCGAGGAACTCGTTTGGCATATCGCCATCTACCTTCCAGTAGTCACCGAGAGTTTCGACAACCTTGTCGTGAGGACGGTTGGTGTCGCTGTTCTCGCTAACGTTTCCTGAGAATGATGTACCATCTACATCACCGAGACCGAGAGCTGCAGCAACATTGTCGCCTACCTTCCAGTCTGCTGGTGCCTGTGCGAACGATGCCATAGAAGCAGCAATCGCAAAAACAAAAGTAAACAGTTTTTTCATAAAATAGGATAAATTAAAAATTAGTAATATAAGTAAATATAATGTTACTTTTCTTTTCTCTATTATATAAATAAGGTATATTTGCCCCACTACTGAGACAAGTACTTTGTAAATCGTTGCAAATATATAATATTATAAAATAAGGTGCAAATTTTGTGGATAATAATATCCAAATGTGTTACTATACTAACAAAAATAGGTTCGTTTGTTACATTTCTTACAGCGAATGTTACATTTGTAACGTAAAAAATGCAATAATGCCTATGTAATATCAAAAAGAACTTGTACCTTTGCACGAGAATTGAAAACAAACCTATTATGAAGAAGAAAAACCTAATAACATTTTTACTATTGATATGGTGTGCAATAAGCTCCTGGGCGCAGGTTTCACGCTTGTACACTGCCGATCATGGACTACGTACCAGTTCGCTGAGGAGCGTGATGATGGACACCAAGGGTATGGTGTGGGTCACGGGAAATGGCGATCTGGCCCGATTCAACGGACTGCGCTTTCAGTACCTGCCATGCGTCGATAAGAAAACTTCTGAACCTTTGTTTCGTGTTTGTAACGAAATAAAGCAGTATGATGAGGATAACTACTGGGTGTGTACAAACAACGGTTTCTACATGCTTCATGCCAAGACCGACGACTTTGAACGCATCAAGCTCTCCGACGATGAGAACGATGCACCAGGATTTGCCGTGAACGGTGTGATTGACTACATCGAGCAGGGCAAGGTGCTCGTCACCACCGATGGCTATGGCATATACATATATGATGCGATCAACAAGAAGGTGGAGTCGAAGCTGTCGCGCGACTTTATCAACCTGCTTGGAAATGCCTTCGTGCACAAGGTGTACATTGACAAGTCCGAATGCCTTTGGGCTTCGAATGTCGACCATCGTCTGGTGTATGTTGACCTCAAGGGCCATCATGCCAAGAACTATCAGGCTACCGACGAGGTACTTTCGTATGTGAAGAACAATGCCGTGGAGGACATCGTGGAGTGTGGCGACAACATTTATTTTGCTACATCGCGTGGCTTGCTCAAATATACCACAAAGAACAATACGCTCACCATCGTGCCGGGCTTCGGCTACTATGTGAAGACAATCCTTGCCAGCAAAAGCGGCAAACTCATAGTCGGTACTGATGGCGATGGCCTGTGGACGCTCGATCCGTCGACCGACATCGTCACTCCTTACAATGATGTGGTTGCGCCTATCGAGGACCGCTACTCCAAGGTGGCTGACATGATTGAGGATGAGGACGGCAATCTCGTGTGTGCTCTTTACCAGCGAGGCTTGCTTGTCATTCCTTCGTCGCACGACATATTCCGCTATCATGCCATCTCGCCTGATGGCAACCGTCTCAATGCATCCAGCATCACATCGATGGCCATCGACTATGGTCATAACTATTGGATTGCTACCGATGGATGTGGCGTGTTTACCACCGATGGCATGCAGCTTGCTACGGCACATACTGTAAATGAAGGACTTCGCTCACGACTTGTGCAGTGTGTACTCGTCGATAAGCGTGGCACAGCATGGGCGGGCAGTTATGGTGGCGGTCTGCAGATGTATGAAGGTGGCATGTGGACACTCGGTGCGGGCGGATGGCTTGCCCCATTGAGCAATGAGAAGATACTGTGTACAGCCTACGACGAAAAGGACGACATCATCTATGCCGCATCCAACGGCAATGGAGTCTATGCCATTCGTCCTACACAGCAAAGCATCGAGGTCTATTCGTTCAAGTCGTTGAAGAACGGATGGATACAGCAGCTTTTCGTCGACTCCGATCAGACCCTGTGGGTAAGTGCTGCGGGCAGCCTATGCTATTACAATAAGAAGACGGGCAAGCAGGACGAACTGCACTACGAGGGTAAGGCCATCGATGGTGTGTCCGACTTTAATGAATATGGAGACAACATCCTTCTTGCAAGCAACGAAGGTCTCTTCATGTATAATAAGAAAAGCAAGAAACTGGTGCTTATCAACAAGAAGGACGGCATGCGCGACGATCACTTGCGAAGCATCGAGGTGCACGATGGCTACTTCTGGGTATCATCGGGCAGCGGCATCTCAAGCATCAATGCCAAGACCTACGAAGTGTGCAACTACACCTCCTTTACCGGCTATCGCATGGGCGAGTTCCATCGCAACTCCTCTTTGCAGCCAGGCCTGGGCAACATACTCTTCGGAAGCGACAATGGTATCATCTGCTTCACTCCTAAGGATATACAGAATCGTAAGACCGAACTTCGTGAACTCTTCTTCACCCGTCTTCGCATAGGTGGAGAGAATGTGGAGTACGATGCGTCGAGCGACATGCTCGATGCCAGCATCATGTATGCTACAAAGATCAACCTTACGCATCTCACCAACTCATTTACCGTCACCTTCTCGGTTCCTGATGTGTCCGATCCAAGCCGTATACACTACGACTACATCCTCGAGGGCTTTGATAAGCAGTGGCACAAGGACATCGACTTCATTCAGGCATCCTACGCTTCACTTCCAGTCGGCAGCTATACGCTCAAGGTGATAGCCTACTACGAGGACAATCCTTCCGTGCTGGCAGAGAAGGAGATACGTGTCGTGGTTCATGCGCCATGGTACCAGAGCCTCCCTGCCATCCTCATCTATCTGCTTATACTTGCAGCCGTGGCTTACTATCTCTTCAAGTCATGGAAGGAGCGCCACGAGCAGAAGAAGCTGATCAAGGCAAATGAGGAGCAGCAGTCGCTCAAGGAAGCGAAGCTCAACATGTTCACGAGCATTACCCACGAGCTGAAGTCGCCGCTCATGATGATTGAGTCGCCATTGGCACAGCTCATGGCCGACGATACCGATCCAGAGCGCCGCAACCTCTACTCCGTGATGCAGCGCAACTGCAACCGCCTGCTTGACATCGTGAAGCAGATCACCGATATCCGCAAGATTGATGCCGGACAGTTTGAGATCAAGCTTGAGGACACCGACTACGTGGAGTATGCAAACAATGTCTACGAACAGTTCAAGGGTGTGGCTCAGATCAAGAACATCACGTTCGAGACAGAGCATCAGCACAGTCAGATACAGATGATGCTGGACCGTCAGCACTTTGAGAAGATCATCACCAACATCCTTAGCAACGCCTTCAAGTTTACCCCTGCGGGCGGCAAGGTCAGCGTTAAGAGTGAGGTGGCTGACAATAAGGTCGTGCTCCGATTCTATAACAGCGGTTCGCACTTCAACGATGAGGATCGCGAACACCTCTACGAGCGCTTCTATCAGGGCTCGGCAGGCAACAACAGCCAGGGCTCCGGTATTGGACTCAACCTCGTTCACGAACTTGTCAAGCTGCACTACGGTACTATCGAGGCTCAGAACATGGAGCCTGATGGCGTTGAGTTCACGCTCACCTTCCCTTACTACAATGCAAGCATCAACGACTCGCGTCCTACCTTGCTCTATTGCGATGACGATCCTGAGATCGTGAACTATGTACGCTCACAACTCGACAAGGTGTGCAACGTGGTCGTAGCCTTCTCCGGCAATCAGGGTTGGAAACAGGTGCTCCAGGCTCGTCCTGATGTTGTGGTTACCGACTATCAGATGCCTGATGGCGATGGAGCTGAGCTCTGTCAACTCATCAAGACAAACCCAGAGACCGAGAACATACCAGTCATCATGGTCACAGGCGAGGGCAACGACTCGCTCCGCCTGCACAGCTTCAATCTTCAGGTCGACCACTACCTTGAGAAGCCTATCAACATCATGCTTCTCCGCAGCGCCATACTTCAGGTGCTCAAGGTGCGTGAATCGATGCGCAACAAGGCGCGCCGCACGGATGTGGTGCTCAACTACACCAACGTTGAGGTCGTATCGGCCGAGGACAAGCTCTTTGCCAAGATCAACGAAACCATCAAGAAGCATCTCGACGACAGCGAGTTCGGCGTGCAGCAGCTCAGCGAGGAGGTTGGCATTTCGCGCGTGCATCTCAACCGTAAGATGAAGGAGCGCTACGGCATCTCGCCTAATGTCTTCATCAAGTCGTTCCGACTGAAGCAGGCAGCCTACCTCTTGGTACACAACAAGATCAATGTCAGCGAGATTGCCTATAAGGTTGGCTTCTCCAGCCATAGCTACTTCTCGTCAAGCTTCCACGACTACTTCTCTATGTCGCCATCCGAATTCATCACCTTCTATTCTGATCCGGAGAATGAGGAAGCCTTCCAGAAGCTGCTTGAATAAGCAAAGCATACGGCATTATTTCCTTTTTTGCAATGAACACAAAACATTCGAACACGACAATCAACTTGCCTTCGTGGCTCTTCCGCTTTGTCATGCTCTTGCTCCTGTGCACACATGGAGCAACTGCGTCTATGGCACAGGACACCAAGCAGATACAAGGTTATGTGACCAACAGAGTGCTGCGCAATGGCGAGTCGAAGGACAATATCAATAGCTATCTCAATTCCCCTCTGCTGAAGGAGTGGGCAAGCAAACCAGAGTTGCAGGCATTCATCAAGATGTTTGCCAAGCAGATCTTCGTGGTGAACGGCAAGGTGTATGGTACCGACGATTTCGAGCCTCGTCCCTATCCCCTGCAGGGAGCCAACGTGGAGGTGACATGCGTGGGCGACACATCCCAGGTGTTTGGTGCAGCTACCAATGCCGACGGTGAGTTTCTGGTACCTATATTCCTGCGCCACAAGCTGCAAGACAATCGCTTGCTCATCAAGGTGACTTATGTGGGCATGGATGGAGTCAACAAGGTGTTCACGCCTACTGAGGTGAAACTGTTGGGCCAGAAGGTGCTTCAGGTTGAGATGGACTCGCTTGTGCTCAAGAGCGATCCTCTTACCCTGCGTGAGGCAGAGGTGATAGGCGAGCTCCGCAAGATGTATCAGAATGGCGATACCGTCATCTTCAATGCCGATGCCTACGATGTGCCATCCGGCAGCGTGCTGCTCGACTTGGTGCGCCGACTGCCTGGATTGCAGTACCTTGGCGGCCGACTGACATACATGAACCGTGACATCGAGGAGATACGCCTCAATGGCGACAACTTCTTCAAGCGCGACATGAGCATCGCACTTCAGAACATGCCTAAGGACAAGCTGAAGAGCCTTAAGGTCTATGAGGTGCCGGACGATACGCTCGACGTGATGAGCGAGCAGCACCTCGTGATGGACATGACCACAAAGGAGCGCACTGGCCAGGTGATGTTTGGCAATGCAAGCATCGGAACCACAGGCCGTTTCAATCGCATACAAGGCTCGGTCGACCTGAGCAGTTGGGTGAAAGGTGGAGGTCAGGCACATGCCAACTTCCACACCACCAACATCCCTAATGCAGGCGAGATGGTGGAGAAGCGTGTGCGTACCGGAGCCGGAGCATCGTACGAGCAGCAGCTGGGCGCTACGAAGGTCGAAGGAGGCGTGAATTACGACTATTCCAATAGTGAGACGCGGACCGACAGCTACAGCCGAACCTTTATGCCCGAATACACCCAGGATTCGAAACGCGAGAGTCGTAGTGGTTCCAAATCAAGGAGCTACGGAGGCAACCTGCGCCTCGATGGACATATAGGAACGCTGACCTACTGGAACACCAGGGCATCGTTTTCGAAGTCCAAGTCGGAGGGCACATCCACCTCGTCCGACTCCATCTCTACGGGCGCCATGGCCGTGAGCGGCACACGCACCAAGAATACATCCGAGTCCGTCAATCAGAACATAAGCTGGAGTGGGGGACTGACACGCTATCTCACCGAGGAGCGACGCACCGAGTTTGGGTTCAATGCCTCGTTTGGACACGATGAAGGCAGCGGAACCAACACCAACCTTACCGACACTCGCTTCTATCTGCTTGGCGACAGTCTGCGCCGCGTCAACCACGTTATCGACCGCCCATCCAATGGCCTGCAGTGGGGTGGTTCGCTCCGCTTCCGTCACATGTTTGGCAAGTACTCCAACCTCAGCGTGAGCTACCAGTTCAACATGAACCGTCACAGCAACAGCCAGTCGTACAGCGACCTGGTAGGTGAGCGACTGGTGGCCATCGACAGTTTGTACTACGACAACAAATACAAGGATGTGAAGCATGGTCCGCGAGTCGACTTCCGATTCGACAACGATCTGCTCCTCCTCCAGCTACGAGGTGCTGCCCAGCCTACCATCCGCACTGCCGACAACGTGCAGTATGTGAGGGATATGCATAGCGAATACCGCTCGGTAAGCTATGAGGCAAATGCCCGCATGGAATTGAAGATGCACCAACAGAAGAACAAGCTCACCCTCGTCTACAACGGTCGCAACGGACTTCCATCGCCCGAGGACATCTCAAGTGCTGTCGACTACTCCAACCCTATGAACATCCGCCGTGGCAATCCCGATCTCAAGGAGTCGTTCACCCATTCCATGAGCGTCGAGTACCAGCTGGGATCGCTCATGCGCTTGTCAACCCGAATGGATCAGACCTTCAACCAGCAGACCATGCTCTCTGTTATCGACATGCGCACCGGAGCCCGAAGCACCATGCCTACCAACATCAATGGCAACTGGAGCAACAATTCCTACATCTTCCTCACCAAGGCATTTGGCGATGTGACCGTAGCTGCAGTGGGCAACTACAACTACCGCCACAATGTGTCGTACGTTCAGGATGTGAGAGAGGCAGCGCCAGTCACGAGTGCCAGCAACTGGCACCGCATCGATGCCCAGGCCTATGCCACCTATAGCAACAAGTCGTTGATGATGATAGGTCGTGTCAACTACACCCTCGACCACAACAAGAGCGACTACCTATCCACAGCCACCAAGGGCCAGATGGCGGGAGCGAGCATGAACATCGAGTATACCTTGCCTATTCGCTTGAATGTCAAACTGAAGTCCGACCTCAACTTCACTCGCAAGTTTGGTTACGAACTGGAGTCTGCCAACCGCAGCGAATGGCTGTGGAACACCAGTCTTGAGTACCGATTCCTCAGTTTTATCACCGCCTCAGTCGAGTGGCGCGACATCCTGAAGTCTCAGCGAGGATTCGAGGCGCAGATGAGTGGTTCCAACTGGAGCGAAACCCAGCGATATGGCGACACCTCCATGCTCGTTCTGAAACTTGCATTGAAATTGAACCGCTTCCGATAGACGACACAATATTATTGGTACTTTCGAGAAAGGATAGCCGGAACGGATAGCAGACCCGTTCCGGCTGTTTTTGTGGAAAGAACAAAAAAAATAGGGGAAGTGTTTGGTGGTATGGTTGGAATGCTGTATATTTGCAGCAAAATAATAGATGTTATGAACATAATACAAGACAACATATCAAAACTTTATATCTTATGTCAAAAGCATAAGGTGGAAAATTTGTTTGTCTTTGGTTCTGTTCTTACTGACAAATTCAATGCAGGTAGTGATGTCGATTTTGTTGTGAACTTTGAAGGAGTAAGTTTGAATGAATATGCTGACAACTACTTTGATTTCAAGAACAGTCTTCAGGTTCTTTTCGGCAGACCTATTGATCTCGTAGAAGACAAGAGCATACAGAATCCTGTGTTCAGAAGAGTTGTGGACAGAACAAAACAATTGGTTTATGGACGAGAAAGTTGAAAAATATCTTTATGATGTTCTTGCATGCGTAGAACGAGTGGAAAGTTTCTTTGGAGATACCCCAAAACTATTCTCCGATTTCAATACCAATATGTTATTGAGACAAGCCATAGAAAGAAACATAGAGATTATGGGTGAGGCCATGAACCGCATTCTAAAGATTGAACCAGAGATAAACATCACTAATGCAAGAAAGATTGTGGATGCCAGAAACTACATCATCCACGCATATGACAGTTTATCTGCTGATATTCTTTGGAGCATCATAATCAACCATTTGCCTTTACTACATAAAGAACTCAAGGAGCTTTTGAATTAAGCTTGAAAGGCCTGTTTTTCGTCAAGACGGTGACTCCAAAGTGACAATCTGGAGGAGATCGCATACAGATGAAGATAAGATGCGCATAGCCGACCTTGAATCTTCGCTTGTAGGTGGAGTGTTCTAGCCTCTTCGCGAGCATTTGAGATTGAAGCGCCGGATTTTGAAGACACTCTTCAGTTCGTATCGGCAGAAGACGCCGAACTGGATTACATATTGACAAGAAATCCTAAACATTTCAAAATGTCGTCCGTACCAATATTAAACTGCGATGAATATTTAGCAAACTTCTAAATTGCCTGATATGAGTTTGCCTAGCTTCCGATAGACGACACAATATTATTGGTACTTTCGAGAAAGGATAGCCGGAACGGATAGCAGACCCGTTCCGGCTGTTTTTGTGGAAAGAACAAAAAAAATAGGGGAAGTGTTTGGTGGTGTGGTGGGAATGCCGTATATTTGCAGCAAAATACATATATACCAATATATGGACATACAAACAATAAAACAACAAATAGACGAGATACTCAATGGCAAAACAGACCTTCCTCAATTTAATCAACCAGAGCATGCTGGAGTCTGCTCGGCTGGTCCGCTCCTCATTGGGGCGCTCATCGTATGTGATAACACGCGAAAAAGCCTTAGCTCAGGTAGCAATGCTTCAGGCAGCCAAGGAACAAGCCCAAGCAACTGGGAAATAGACGAAGAGCAAGAACGTCAGTTACAATTATGGGCAGAGTCGGAAGGCGTATGGATTCCTGAAGCAGAAGAATGGATAAATGAAAACTATGGCAAAATGATGGCCCAGGGAGCTGAAGCAAAAGTCTATGGCAAATCTGGAGATACTCATGTTATTAAGCTTCGCACATCAATCTACGCTACCCTTGGTCGTGCACTTGAGGCCATTGCCCTCCACAATTACCTTTTCCCAGAGACCATCATGCGAGTCATAGGTTTTACTCGTGATAAGGATGGGCTATTTCGTGTGATTCTTACACAGCCATACATCGAGTGCAAGCGTCTGGCTTCAAAAGCAGAAATAGACAGCATGGTTGCCACTAAAGGTTTTCATGACAATGGCGATACGACAGGTGTCAATTACATATCTGATCGTCTCCATCTTGAAGACATGCATCCAGCCAATGTCTTCGTTGAAGAACTCACGTCAAGCCCAGTGTGCATAGATTGCATAGTCAAATTCAAAAGATAGGTTTATCATACAAGCATTCCACTCGGGATGCTTTTTTCTTTTCCTTTGATATGCCCCCATCTCTCCGACACAAGATTATTGTAACCTTCGAGAAAGAACAAAAAAAATAGGGGAAGTGTTTGGTGGTATGGTTGGAATGCCGTATATTTGCAGCAAAATAAAATTGAGTTGATTATGACAACAACAGCAATGAATAATCTTTGGACTTATATAGAGTCACTTGGTCTTAGCGCCAGGAATCGCAAATGGCTGGCAGAAAAGCTTTTAGCTCCTTCTTCGTCTGAAACAGAGCTTAATGCGACAACCATCAAGGCAATCGAAGATGTGAAGGCAGGAAAGACCTATAAAGCATCTTCTGTAGATGATCTGTTAACTCAATGCTTGGGGTAAAATGTACGAGCTGGAATATTCTGGTCAATTCAAGAAAGACCTTAAACTTATGACGAAGCGAGGGCTAAATATTGAGGATATGCGTACAGCACTTAACTATTTGGCTCATGATGGTCAGGTGCCAGAATCCTATCGACCACATATTCTCCAAGGAAAATTTGCAGGCATTTGGGAATGCCATATCAATCCCGACTGGCTCTTGATGTACGACATAGCTGATACAATTCAATTGGTACGTCTTGTCAGAACAGGCACACATAGTGATTTGTTCAAAAAATAATACTGATAGGAGACCTCTACATCCGATAGAAGCCCCAATATTATTGGTACCTTCGAGAAAGGATAGCCGGAACGGATAGCAGAACCATTTCGACTATACTCCTTATAAAATTACCCAACTTAGTGAAACTCCACCATTACATATCATCCATCATCATTCAGGCATCAGTTATGCTGCTGGTGCTTCTGCTTGCGTCGTCGTGCGGGCGTAAGGAGGCTGACGAACTGTTCGTGCGTGTAGAGGCAGTGATGGACGAGCATCCTGACTCCGCACTCGCCATGCTCGATAGCGTGGCATACATGACCGATGGCTACTCACGTTCGCAGCGCATGCGCTACCATCTGCTTCATGCCAAGGCGCAGAACAAGGCATACGTCGACTTCACCTCCGACAGCATCATGAAGGAGGTCGTGGCGTACTACGATGCCCACGGCACAGCCAACGAACAGGTGGAGGCGCACTACCTGCTGGGATGCGTGTACCGCGATCTCAAGGAGTCGCCTATGGCACTCCAATGCTATCTCGATGCCACCGAGAAGGCTGACACCCTGAGCGCTGATTGCGACTACGGCATGCTGATGAGGGTATGGGGGCAGATAGCAAATGAGTTTGACCGACAGGCCATGCCATATAAAGAACTGGAGGCTTTGGAAGAATTTAGAAAATATGCGAAGTTATGCGATGATACCCTGAACTATATTGTAGGCATAGAGTTAGATAGAAAGGCGTATTTTTTGTTGAGCGATACAATAAAAGCAATTGAGAGTATAAACAAAGCATCTGCTCTATTTAGAAAACATAATATGGATTCGGATGCGGCAATTTCGTCCTTGCCATTAGTATCAATTTATCTAAAAAGGAATGAGATAAGAGAAGCGGAGATATTATTGAATAATTTTGAACGAAAGTCAATGCTGTTTGATGAATTTAATGAGATAGCAAAAGGACGTGAACATTATTATTGTATAAAAGGAGAATATTATCGGCTTGTTAATGAGTTAGATTCTGCACAAAGCTATTTCTATAAAGCTTTGAAATATGGACAATATTTTGATGCGTATGAGGGCCTTCTGAACCTATATGTAAGCAATAATGCCACAGACTCTATAGTCAAGTACTCTAGGCTAAAGGACCAAGCAATTTATAACGATTATACCTCCCTCCATACCCAAGCCATGTTCAATGCAGATGGGATGTTCGACTATTCCCGTAATCAGCGCATTGCAGCGGAGAAAGAATTAGAATCAGCGCATAGTCGGATTCTTATATACATTATTCTTATTGTTTCGTGTGTCATAACATTCGTTCTGTACATACTTTATAGCAAGAAGATCAGACGGAAGGAGGCAGAAAGAATCATGGCGCGAAATGAATATTTGAAGATGCTTGAGAATTATTCAAAGTCAAAAGAAGAACTTGACTTAGTAAACTATGATTTCGCAAATTATGTCAAGATAAAGGAAGAGGAGATTGCAAATTTACAAATTTGCATTAATGAAATTGAGAAGCAGGATTCTGGTTTGGGCGAACAAATCAACGTCAATAAGATATTACAGGACGAAACCATGCAGGTGTTTAATGACATGCTATCCCCAAGAAATACACATAGCATTACCGAAAAAGATTGGCAAAGCTTAACGAATCTCACCTCACACTATTTACCAGAATTCTATGCCAAGATAGTAAATAACAATTGTCTTAGCAAGACAGAACTAAGGGTTGTGATACTGACCAGATTGGGATTCTCCAATAGTTCAATTTCCATCATAATGGAAAGGTCTATTCAGCATGTCACAAATACAAAATCAAGTGCAAACAGAAAGTTATTTAGTGAAAATACATCTAAAAGGTTGTACGACAATTTACTGACAATGTGATTTTTTTTTATTAGAGGTAGAGTACAACATTTTGATTAGTAAAGTGATAAAACAAATTGTGTATTTTTTGTTTACTTTAATTGACTGAATTAATACCGTAATTTCAATAGAATGGTATATTTTTGCGGCGAATTTAGTTTTATCAACCTAAACAAAAAATGAAAAAATTATTTATTGCCATTCTATTTGCTTGCATAGGCTATTCTTCTGCCAATGCAGATGGAAAAGTGATTGTAATCACTGCAAGAGAATCAAATCAAGATGGTCATCAACCACCTCGTTCTCCAATCCGTATCCCATCAGTCTACATCGACGGTAACATTCTTACCTTCGATGCCTCATGTATCGGCTGCACCATATCACTCGTGCAGGACGATGAAGTGATCTATACAGCTACCGTCATCGAGACCGACGACTGGGAAGGTGAGGTTGTGCTCCCAGAATACCTTACTGGCGTGTTTGAGCTCCAGCTCCAGATTGGAGCAATCACCTTCGTGGGCGAAATAGAAATGTAAAATAACGTTTAAGAACAATAGTAATACACTCATGAAAAAGTTTATATTATTAGCATCCATGTTAGGACTTCTTGGTAGTTGTAGCAATGAACTAACAGAACTTGAAAGCAATGTGAAAGTACAATCAGAGCAAAAAGATGCTCATTCTTACGTCTCGTACGAACAGGCTTTGGATATTTCGAGACATTACATTTCGAATACTACCGACACAAGAGCAGCTTCATATCCATCGGTAAAGAATCATTTCATCTGGAGGGAGACAAAGAATAAAACACGTGGAGTTGGAGATAGCATAGAGGTGGCGTTTCATGTCATTAACTTTGGGGACAATGCTGGATTTGCGATTGTTTCTACAGATGCACGTACAACACCTGTGTATGCGTATTCTCATGAAGGTAACATATCCGAAGAGAGCTTTGAAACAAACGCAGGACTTCAGTTTTTTATGGAATCAGCAACAGACCTCTACAGGGAAGAAGTCTTATCTTATAATGCAGACCTTGTCCCAACTTCACATCTTGACATACCGATTCCCCTGCCGGAGGATTCAATACCCTTAAATTGTATTATAGTAACTGTTGATGGAGAACGATTTTATCGTGGAGGATACTCGCATGATACAAGAGTATCTTGTTCACTTGGTACGGAATGGGGAAGTTACTATCCTTACAATGCTCAGTTTCCAGATCTTAGCTCTGAGCAAATGGGTATTAACTCTATGCTGAATAATAAAAAAGCACCAACAAGTGGGGCTGTATCCATAGGACAAATTGCTGCGTATTTTTGTCATCCATCGACACACGGAGGTGTTACATTTGATTGGAATGCCATAAATGCACAAAATGGCTTTGTCTATGGTAGTAATCCTGGCTACAATAGTAATTGTGTATCATCATTGCTTTCGGAGATTTCGTCATATCTAAATAGCTATATTACCGTAAATGATAATTATGACAATTTGGGTGACATCAGAAGTACTATTAGACACTTTGGCTTCAACGCATCGTCCAGAGAAAACTTCAGTTCGTCAAAAGTATGTGGTTCTATAGGTCGGGGTCATCCTGTGATAGCTTATGGAGAACCATATTTGAATGGTTATCAATCTACTGGATCTTGTACATGGGTAATAGACTCATATGAATATCGCTACAATGTAGTTATACATTATTATACAGATCCTCCATACAACGAGGCTTTTAGACGTGAAACAACTGGTCCAACCTATTTCCATTGTAATTGGGGAGAAAATGGAAACGACAATGGATATTATCTTAATACATTTAATAGAATCCATTATGGTTTAAGAAACGTAAAAACAATTTGTGATATATATCCTGAAGATTAGCAACTTAACACCAAATACAATGAAAAAGAAATCATTTCTTATCACTCTGCTTATGCTGATTGGCATTTGCTGCAGCATGCAGGCTCAGACATTCCAATGGGGTGTCAGGGCTGGTGCAAACATCAACACAAAATCAAGCACGCCATATTGCTACGACATCAAGTGGCGCCCAGGTTTCAATGCCGGACTGGTAGGAATTTATAACATTAGTGACGCTTTTGCTATAGAAGCAGATTTGCAGTATTCTTATGTTTGTTCCATAGATACGACAAAATATATTTTTACTAACCCATATTCAAAGGCATCTCTTCAGAATACTACTAAATCACATTTTGTTGACATTCCTGTATTGGTAAAGGTCAGATTGTTCAAGGGATTGTGTATTGAAGCTGGCCCACAATTGGGTTTGCAGATATCAAACAAACAAATATATGGTGGTGCCACGAATAACGATGGTGGCAATGTTGTGAATTTCTCTTTGGTAGGAGGATTCAGTTATGCTATCAATGACCATTGGGGTGTGGATGTGCGCTATGTACATGCATTCACAAACCATATCCATTCCCGTGAGGATCGCAACCGCACCATCCAGCTTGCAGCGAGCTACCTGTTTTGATTGACAGGTGCTCTGCTGGGATCTTCTGCTGCTTCATGGGACACAAAAATATCACGGATAAGTAAAAAACATCGAACAAAGTTTTGCGGTATAAGCGAAAAACAGTAACTTTGCCGCTGCAGATGAGATATAGCATCTGCCATCGTCAGAAATGACGGTGTGTTTTGATAGACGTAAATACATCATATCCATTCTTTAAAGCCTGGAAAACTTAAAAGTATAAACACTGGAAAATGATGCGTTGAACGTCCATGCTGTGTATTTCAATCACTTGAAATATGAATTGGCGTGGATGTTCTTTGCATGTTTCCAGTGTGGGGAATTTCCAGGCTCCTAAGAATGGAACGCATTGAACACAAAATCCACGCCTTTTTTCTTTTTTTCACAGCACGAAAAACACTTTTCAATTTTCCAAAGTTTAGGTATTTAGTGAACAAAAACACAGGAAAAACTACATGCGAGCACTAGTGTTGATTTGGACTGATTTCCCACAGAGGCACAGAGAGCACTGAGATATATACCATGCGGATAGTGGGAGAACACAGAGTCGCCCTTCTGGCGATTGTACCATCAGAGGCACCGCATGGCTCTGTGTCCTCCTCCTGCGCAGCACGAAGTGCCAAAGCCTCGGTGACAAGAAGAAAGAACTCTGTTTCCTCTGTGTCTCTGTGGGAATTAAAAAATATCTGTTGTTGATTTGGACTGATTTCCCACAGAGGCACAGAGAGCACTGAGATATATACCATGCGGATAGTGGGAGCCTACAGAGTCGCCCTTCTGGCGATTGTACCATCAGAGGCACCGCATGGCTCTGTGTCCTCCTCCTGCGCAGCACGAAGTGCCAAAGCCTCGGTGACAAGAAGAAAGAACTCTGTTTCCTCTGTGTCTCTGTGGGAATTAAAAAATATCAGTCGAAAAGTAAAAACATAAGAATCCTGTAAAATAAATTCAACCAATGAAAAACAGAAAGACGTATGGCCACAACAACCGCACGGCTGGAGGCAGCTTCAATGAGAGAAATGTACATTTCAGAGACATAAACATCAATATCAACTACGCAGCACGCGATGCTAACGATGCTTCGGCACACGACGTGGGCTACGAGGTGCGCACCAGCATCGAGCAAGCTCTGGCTGTGATAAGCGACGGCGTGGAGAAGGAACGGACTCTGGGGGTGGAGGAGGAACTGATGCCTCTGTTCTACAACAACAGGGAGGAGATGCAGAAGTTTCTCGCTGCCATCAGCAATGCCCGGCCGCAGGACATCACAAGCATGGTGTGCGGACTGGTGGAGAGGCACATCATCTCCGACATGTCGTGCAAGGGCCCTCTGTGGCATATTCTCAACCGCCACGGCCTGTACAATAATAGCAAAAGGACGTGGAACAAGCAGGTGAACTGGTGAGGATGTACGGTTCCCAACAGTTCCCGATAGTTCCCGTTAGTTCCCGCCAGTTCCCGCAAAAGTTCTTTTTAGTTCTTTTTAGTTCCCGTTAGTTCCCGGCATGCTCCTCGACACGATTTTTTCTTGTCGGTGAGCATTTTTGTTTTTACCTTTGCGGCACCCTTCGCGATGGGAATGTTGAATTTCTAAAAAAAGTAATTTGAATATGGACAGTGAACAGAAACAGAGGCTGCGCGATGCCATAGCATCGCTGCAGGCACTGGTCGACGACTCTCCGTCGACACACAGCAGTAGGCCATCAGTCAGCACGGCAGAGGAGGGCCGTCATGAGCGCACCACCTTTCCCTCGCGACGGCGATGGTGGTGACGGCGGCTACACGTGGATGACGCGCTCCGCCCTGGCGCAGCGCTTATTCCCTAACCTCTCGCCCAAGGATGCCGGCATACGCCTGGCTGGCATCATAATGAGCACGCCATGGTTGCTCACTCGCCTCAGGCGCCTCGGGTATATGCCCAACAGGAGGGGATATACGCCGGAGATGGTCAAGACCATCATTCAGGCGGTCGGCACCGCCCATAATCATTAACCCACAATCAAAACAAACAGTAAGAAGATATGAAACTGAATATCACTGGTTCGGAACTTGAGAACCACCTTCGACCTCTGCGTGCCATAGTGCGCCAGAGCGACGAGAAGAACTACGACAGCATTGGGCTGTCGATCACCGTGGAGGACGACGGACGCAAGTGCCTCCGCGCTGCCATTGCACAACCTACCTACGATGCCTTCATCCGTCTGAACCTCAGCGGGGCAGGGGCGGATGCCGACTGCAACGCTGGCAATGAGCCCATCGATGCCGATGCCGTGGCATGCAGCAGGGACGAGCTGTGGGTGTTCGCACGCTCGGCTCTGAGCGCCGTGAACCGCAGCGTGGGACAGCTGCGGGCGGACTACGTGGCTACGGGCAGTGCGCTCGATGTCAGCCTGGGCGAGGACGCTTCGCTCCACCTCGACGGCATGTACCGCAGGAAGGCGCTTGAGTACCCCGACCATGATGCGATAGTGGAGTCGGACGAGGCTTTGCTCTACGGCACCTTCATGGCTGGCACGCTGCCCGAGGCTCTGCGCACGGCATTGGCGGTGAGCCGTCTGGGCGGTCGCAGCAGCAACCCTATGGAGCAGGCGGTACACCTCACCCTGGGTGCCGACCAGCTGGTGGTCGAAGCCCTCTCGATGACTGCCCAGCACGAGTATCGAAGCGAGACCGCCCTTGCCATCGACGAGCGGTGCCGCGTGGATCAGCCTGTACACGTATGCATCAGCCGCGACGGGGCGCAGGTGCTCTCGGACATGGCTGCCATAAGCGGTGGCACGGTACACTGGGTGTATAGCCGCGCACAGCAGATGCTCATGGCGTGGTGCCAGCCGTACGTGCTGCGCCTCGACGCGCAGGAGGTGCCTGACTGCGTCTGCACGCCTGTGGAGCCGGGCGCACGCGGCATGCGCATTGACACGAGGGCGATGCGGCGTGCCATACAGCGTGCACGCAATGTCGGGGCGCGCGTGGCCGAAGTCGTGTGCCACGTGTCGGGCATGGCCGAACTGGTCACCCCTGGCCGATCGGTGGTCATGACGCTCCCGTCGCGCTGCGTAGGCGAGGGACTGACGGGGCAGCGCACGTTCCGTCTGCCGGTCAATGTGGTTCACGCCATGATGAGTGGCATACTGGCCGACGAGGTTGTGATCAGCTTCGACGACGATAGCGAGTACGTGGTGCTGGAGACTGACCTCGGAGTAACTAACACTATCAGCGAGGTGTAGCTATGGACGGATTCGTACGTATTCCACGGGCTCTGTTCGCTACAGACGCCTGGCGGAAGGGCGATGACAAGCAAAGGGTGGCAATCGTCACCCTCTGCTCCGTCGTTGCCTATTCTGCCCATGACTATGTGTCGCGCTATGGCACCGTGCATCTGGAGTGCGGGCAGATGCTGATGTCGCTGAGGATACTGGCCGACCTTTGGGGAGTGACAAGGGATGTGGCACGACGCATTCTCGAACGCCTTGAGAAAGAGGGAGTTATAACCATTCAGCGCGGCAATTGTGGCTTGACACACTATTTGACACAGTGTTCGACACTGACAATCAATGCCTTACACGATGGCTTGACACAGCAATTGACACAAGACATAGAAGGTATACAGAAGAAGGTTAATTTAAAGAAAAAATATAATAAAAAAGAAAGTTCTGAAAATGTTCAATCTATTCCTTCCTCTGGCAGACAGTCCACAGCACCCGCGAAGCGTTTCACACCGCCCACAGCCGAGGAGGTGCAGCAGTATCTCGACAGCAAAGGCATTGTGGCGTTCAGCGGCAAAGAGTTTGTCGATTTCTACGAGCAGGGCGGATGGGTGTACGGCCGTCACCACACGCCTGTGAAGAATTGGAAGGCATGCGTGAGCACATGGACGAAACACAGATCGACCGCCAATGGCAGCACTACCGATATCTACTCTAATGGACAAGCTGGACGTGAGGAGCGCATGCGACGCTTCCAGCAGCACATCATCAACCAGCTCACAGGGGTTGAGCCAGTGCCAAACCCTGACGACCTGTTCGCCTTCTAAGCCAGCGGCGCTGACAGCCGAGGAGATGCGCCTCATGGAGGCTTTTCCCGACGGCAAGAGTCTGATGGAGGCCTACACGCCCGACAAGATCTCGTCGATCATGGCCGTCAGCGACCGCAGCCGCATATTCAAGGGGCAGTCGCCCGAGCTCTCGCTGGTGAGCAGGCTCTACGGTCTTCAGGTGACGCAGGCGTGGCTGGAGGTTCAGCTCGGGTATGTCAACGAGTACATCGGGGTGAAGGAGAAGCTTTCGGCTCGCGTGATCCACGACCTGGCTCACATGCTCCAGGGCATTGGCTACTACCTGCGCATGAGCGAGATGATGCTATTTTTCGCCTATCTCATGTCGGGGCGCTACGGCAGGTTCTACGGTGCGGTCGATCCGGTCACCATCACCAGTGCGCTGCGTCAGTTCATAGTCGACCGCGATGCCGAGATTGAGCACATCAACCGCATGGAGTGCATCAGGCAGCGCGAGGAGGCGTTGAGGCGGCGGCGCGAAGGTGGGCAGTGATTATCCAGTGCTATAAGAAAGAAAACTCCTTGCAAGGAGTTGAGTGTTTCCTTGCAAGGAGTTGCTTGATTCCTTGCAAGGAATCTGGGGATAAAATTGAAAATGTAAAATGGAAAATGTAAAATGGAAAATCAGGAATCAAACCTTAGCTTCTTTAGTTGTGGGCGTAGGCGCTCCATCAGTTCCTCACCAGTAATGGCACGAGACAAGTCAGAACGTAAAGGGTGGACCTTCCCTGAACGTGAAGATGCAGATGTGGAACCGTATGTTATTGCGACTGGTTCCTGTACTGTCATGGCTTGTTCGTCGTTGCTAATCATTTTGTTATAATCCATAATTGTGCATTTATGCTGCAAAGATACAATATATTTTCATCTTTGCAAAACATAAATGCTTTAATTATGCGCAATGTGCAAAAAAATGCAGTAATAGATGGCATCTGCACAATTGGATGTGCTTCTATTTGCTCAACGAGCTTTTAGCATGATTTGAGTCTATCTCATACGCAAAGCTCCTTGTTGCTTATCACTTATTTGAATGGGTTGCCGAGGTATTCAATCACTATCTCCACCTGTCGGGGAGTGAAGAAATGCTGCTCCTTGGTGTAGCCCAGTTCGTGAAGCATGGAGATGAGGGGAGGGGTGCTTGCGATGGTGCCCATCAGCAGGCGGCGTGCACCACTATCGGAGTGGTTTGGGAAGTACGACCTTGCGAGGTCGGTCTTGGAGGTAAAGGAACATTTCATGGGAATTAGAAATTATGAATTAAGAATTAAGAATTATGAATTAAGTTATCGACGCAGTCGCTTGTAGCGAAGCGGAAAGAATTAAGTTATCGCGAAGCGCTTGGAGCGAAGCGGAAAGAATTAAGATTTTTAGACATCCAAAGAGGAAGAAGAAAGAAGAAGATTTATACGCCTTCGGCGGACGAAGAAAAAATAGGTAAAAATAGGATAAAACATTAAAAATATTTTCTTCTTGCTCGATACTGTTACGAAAGAGCTATTTTTATTATTTTCCTGTATTTTTATTTGTTTTTCTTTCGTCCGCTTTGGCAAAGCCAATCTAGCGTAAGTCACTAAGTTTTATAATTCATTGTTCTATCTTCTTTTTCTTCGTCCGCCGAAGGCGTATTACCTTTTCGTTTTACTATGCAAAGATACGCATTTTTCTTGACTTATGCAAGCGTTTCGCTAGTTATTGCGCAGTACTGCGCAGTAGTGTGTAAATGTGCTTATGGTAATGGGGTAAACATTGGTGAGGTGCTGAAAAAGTCGTAACTTTGCATTGTCAAAAGGAGAGCGAAGCTATGTGCCTCTACCCGAGCTCCTGACAAATAGATAACAGTTATTGTGATGATAGGAGAGAAAAATGTTTTCATCGTCTTCCTTCCCTTGGTCTTCACTCGTGAAGCCCTGGCATCCAGCACCGCCAATCACCTCACGCAAGACCTGCGGTACTTGCAGATGCGATTGACGCTACTGCCTGCCGGAAGACAACGAAAAACAAAATACGCTACGCATCCAAAATGCCCTGCGGGTAAAAAATCCATGCGGGATGTATGCTGCCGTTAGAATTGCCTTACTGCATCAAGATCCATGCGGGATGTATGCTGCCGGTTAGGATTGTCTTACGGTAAATTTACGAATAAATTTTCGGATAATTTACGGCAAATTTTCGTTCGCCGAAGGCAAAAATTAAGATACCGGAGTAGTTACAAGGGAGACAAGGAAGGCATTTTTATCTTTTATTCATCTCATAACACAAACACAAAACAAAATTATGATCAAGTATTCACTTTCCATGAAGCCTGTGAAGGACATCGCTGTGTACAATGCAGCACTCGGTCGCATCAACAAGGCGAAGAAGGCGGGTCAGGAGCCTGCAGCTGAGGATGAGGCAATCATCGAGGCTGCTGAGATGGGTGCCTACGCACAGCTCCAGAGCACCGATGCTCTCGACCTCGATGCGTTCGCTGAACACATCACCTCGCACGGATGCGTGTACTCGAAGGGTGACATCGTCGGCATCCTTACGATGGCTACCGACTGCATCCGCGAGAACCTCCTTCTCGGCAACCGAATCAACCTCGGTGATCTCGGTACCTTCTGGCTCCGCATGACTCAGAAGCCTGCTGAGTCGATGGCAGACTACAATGCTGGTGTGAACATCAAGTCGCTCCGCGCATCATGGCAGGCATCCGACCGTCTCCGTGGTCTCATCAAGAATGCTGAGTTTGAGCTCACGACTACCAAGAAGACTACTTCGGCAGT